>NZ_JBQFUV010000001.1:0-1014675 GCF_056539365.1 Ruegeria sp. BB7
GCTTGCTTCACCGCAAATCCGCCGCATAATCACAAAAACCAGATGAGCCAGATCCTCTCTTAGCTCAGGCGGCCATCTGTCCCAAAATCCCTGACGACGGACAGTCTCCGATAATCCCACGCTCCCGGATTCCTAGCCAAAGCTTGAGTAAGAAATCATCGAACTCATGCTCATGGATAACCGCGTTCCCATGTTCATTAAAGTTTGTGAAAGTTGTCAGATATCCCACTCTGGAGAAGTCACGACAGATGAAAACTTCGCCTTGTGAGTAGCGTCGTCGCACTACGCCTTCTGAATAAAAATTCGTTACTTCGTTCTCATGTTCAATATTGTTAGCGGCTTTAGTCAGAGCTTCCGATAACCTCGAAGGATCGCCACAGTATCGGATTGTGAACTGCCCCTGAATGCTGTTCCGGTCAATCGCGTGACTATCGAATTCAGTTTCTAAGGTGGTAGGAATAGTAACCACTATTGGCGAAGTAGATGCGAAGATGTTGCCTATTCGGACTTCGATCTCAGTATCCATGTTGGGTAAAGTACGAGTAACGCTCCGTTTAGGCCAATTAACTATTGCCCCAACTACCAAGCCAACTGGTATTAGAAACCATAACAACCATGCATAGGGTTCAATATCGGTCCTGAATTTAGTCAGAAGCCCAATGCTAAAAGCTGTCCAACCGACGCCAAGTGGTGCAAAGGTCATGCTCCAAAAATTTGGTGACTTGAGTAACTGTTTGATCTGCCATCTAAAAATTTTCATTGCAAACCCAGAGATTGATAAATGCTGTCTTTGTAATAGTAAGGTCCAGTTTCTCCTCGCGCTTTTAAGGCCGAGTGATTATGCGGCCAATCACCGAGAGCGTGTTCGATTATCTTGGCGTTAAAGCTGACATGCACAGCCAACTTGTCGCGCAGAAGTGGAGGGCAGTTGTTGGTGTCTTGATACCTAAGCCCGTTGAGATTGACACCAATGATGGGCATATCTCGCTTCAAAGCTTGTTCAATCTCCCAGCGCACAAACTTATATAAGAATTTCGTGCTGTTTCCGATAAGCAAGACAAAGGTTTTGCTATGTCTCATACGTTCCTGCAAACTGGACTTGATAGAGAGTTCGGAACTAGTGTCTCTTGCTGTTGTCACGTCATGTGCATTGAAGAAGTTAAACGACGTATGATCGCTTTGTTTCCACGCAAGCATGAGCCGATAGTAGTTCATGTCGCTATCGCCATCGAATGAAACAAATACCTTGTTGCGGTAGGGCATAATGTCCTCAGAAGATAGTTAAGTATGTTGACTAGCCGTATCGCAAAGAAGACTGGGGAAAAAGCTTAACTTTTCCACATAATTAGACCGTAAGTGTTCGCGGCACCTGTGCGTTACTCCCGTAAGCTGGAGTTAATGGAGCCATCTTCCCGATAGTGCCGAAACTCAATCAATGAGCTTGTGTACTTCCAACACTGGCCCATGCTGTTTGTCGAAGGTTAGTGTGTGTGTTGAAGTGATCGAAAGGTTTTAATCCCCTGTGTTTTCGATGGTAATGTTGTGGGTAGGACTATTCCGGTTCAGAATTTGAAAAAAGGTGACACAAAGAGTGACACATGTGATTTTGGCGTTGACGTAAGTATCTGTAAAATAATAGTAATACGATGTGAAAATTGGTAAAAAATCCTCTCAGGTGCGCCATAATCCTCTAATCTAAGAGACTTTAAGCTGTACGGCTCGACACATAAATTCAGTCAGGTCCGGCATACCCACCAAAAAACAAAGAGCGCCCCAAGGGGCGCTCATCGAAGCGGAACAGTTCTGACGACTTAACCGCCCCAGGTGCGGACTTCACCGCAATCCATGTGAACGAAGTTCGAACGGGAGTATTTGCCAACACCGCCGGCGCGGCAGGACACAGCCGCCTTGGCCATCTGCGATACGGAACGCGATGACAGGCGAAGATCGGCGGCCTGACCTTTCATGTGAAGCGAATTCTTGGCAACCCGGCGCGAACGAGAGCGTAACATTGCGTTGGTTTGCGGAGAACGATAGCCGGACAGCAGCATATAAGGTTCATTGACGTCCAGCAGGTTATGCGACGCAGCCATGATGTCGATGGTGCGCAGGTCCATGTCCTTGACCTGATCGGTGCGCCAATCGCGCATGAAGTGATTTACTTCCTTCACGGCGTCTTTGATGTATTTGCCGTCGACCCAATAGATCATGTCGATCCGTTCGCCGGTGCGGCCGGAATACATGCGAATACGACGCACATCTCCACCACCGCGAAGAAAGCCTGCTGCATTGGAATAAGTAGGTGCTGCGACGACTGCCGTAGCTGCAAATGCGCCCAATAGGGCACGACGGGTCAAACCCGAGGTACTGCTCTTCGTCATTTTTGTTTCGTCCCGTACTGTTCCTGCCTGCGCACGATGTTACGCGCGCGTTCTTAATTTTTTTCCCATCCCAGATGCGGGATTTATGACACAGACGCAAAAGTCAGCCAAGAAGTCTTTCAAATTCACCTTTTCAAGGGGGAATTTTCGGCAGTTTTTTGCGCAGATGACGCAAATATGTATAATCTTAGGGCGCTTGGCGGCGCGCTTCCGCCTGGCGATGCAAACAAGCATCAACCATCAAGAGATGCGCGGTATTGATACATTTGTGAATAGACAATCTTTTTACGGTGCAATCATAGTTATCGATGCGCACCCCGCTGGTGTAAAATAACGATTGATCAAGGCCATCCTATGTTCTCAGGTTTCCGGACACGTACTGGTATACTCTTCACTGCATGTTTTCTGGCATCAGCAGCTATGGCTGACAACGACACTAGACCAGCAACAGCATTTCAGATGGCAGTTGCAGAGTTCGCACCGACCGGGTCCGGGATTGCTGAATTTTATCGCGAGAACGGATTTGCGCCTGTCTGGGTCGGTAAAACACCTCAGCACACTGCGCGACGTGCGCGTTTGATCAGAGCATTATCTTCAGTTGATATGCACGGTTTGCCTCAGGGAACCTACAGCGTTCAGCTCTTACTGGGCCAGATGCAAGACGCCCGGACGACCCGAGATCTTGGTGCAATTGAGATACAGTTGAGCCGTGCATTTGTCGAATACGCACGGAACCTGCAATCCGGCACCTTGCAACCGTCGGATATCGACGATGGGTTGGTTCGGAAGGTCGAACGCCGTTCTACCAAAGATCACCTTGAGGGGCTTATATCAGCGGAAAACGGCACCTATTTCGATCAACTTGCGCCGCAAACCACCCAGTACCGATCGCTTATGAAGCAGAAGCTGGTTCTCGAGCAATTGATTCATCAAGGCGGCTGGGGGCCAACTGTTCCAGCAGATAAATTGGAGCTTGGAGATACCGGCCCAAATGTCATTAAACTAAGGAACCGCTTGGTCTCGATGGGGTATATACGGCCAACAGCCAGCCCCGAATTCGATGAAAAGCTTCTGACTGCCGTTCAGGCATTTCAAGCTGACCACGGTCTGGCACCGGACGGTGTGGCCGGGCAGGGCACGATATCCGAACTGAACCGCAGTGCGTCAGATCGCCTCAAAGCAGTTTACGTTGCGTTGGAGCGCGAACGCTGGTTGCCGCGCGAACGCGGTGAACGACATATTCTGGTGAATCAGGCCGATTTCTCTGCCAAGATTGTCGATGACGGGTTGGTGACGTTCGAAACGCGCGCGGTGATCGGTAAAAACACGCATGACCGACGCAGCCCTGAGTTTTCGGACGAGATGGAACATATGGTTATCAATCCAAGTTGGTATGTCCCGCGCTCAATCATCACCAAGGAATACCTGCCAAAGCTGCAATCCGATCCAAACGCTGTTGGGCACATCCAAATTACTGATCGAAGGGGGCTGCAAGTCGATCGCGGGGCGGTGGATTTTGCCCAATTCAACGCACGAAACTTTCCGTTTGCTATGCGCCAACCGCCCAGCAAAAGTAACGCGCTGGGGTTGGTGAAATTCATGTTCCCCAACCAGTACAACATCTATCTTCATGACACGCCTCAGAAAAGCCTGTTCGCGCGTGAGGTGCGGGCGTTCTCACATGGATGTATCCGTCTGGCAGATCCGTTTGACTTTGCCTATGCGTTGCTGGCCAAGCAAGAAGAAGACCCCAAGGCGTTTTTCCATCGCATTCTGGCTACGGGCAAGGAAACTACTGTGCAGCTAAAGCAACACGTACCTGTCCACCTGATCTATCGTACCGCGTATGTTGGACCGAAGGGAAAGGTTCAATACCGCCGCGATGTCTATGAGCGGGACGGAAAAATCTGGGAGGCCCTTCAGAAAGCAGGGGTGGCCCTGCCGGACGTTCAAGGGTAATCAACAGGGCAAGTCCTTAATTCCGGAAGCCCGACATGCACTATACCATTCAGCAAATTGCCGACGCTCTTGGGGCGGAATGCCAGGGTGACACCAGCCTTGTCATCGAACGTGCGGCTGAACCAGCGGACGCCAAAGCTAGTGATTTGGCGATGGCGATGTCTCCGAAATATGCTGAAGCGTTGAGTGGAGGGGCCGCAAGGACTGCCGTGCTGTGGGAGGGTGCAGATTGGCAAGCGCTGGGTCTTGCAGCTGCAATCTTTGTGCCTAGGCCGCGAATGGCAATGGCTGGGATCACCGCGATGTTGGATCGGGGGCAGGGCGTCGAGCCCGGTATTCATCCCTCGGCCGTGATTGATCCTACAGCAGAAGTTGGCGAGGGCGCAGCGATCGGACCGCTTGCGGTTATTGGCGCGCGTGCGCGTATTGGCAAGGGCGCTGTGATCGGGTCGCATTGTGTGATCGGGATGGACGCATCAATTGGCGACAACGCCACCCTGCGAGAGATGGTTAGCATTGGTGCCAGGGCGCAAATCGGGGATCGCTTTATTGCCCAGCCGGGCGCGCGGATTGGTGGCGACGGGTTCAGCTTTGTCACTCCAGAGGTATCGGGCGTCGAAAACGTCCGCAAGACCATGGGCGATCAGGGCGATGCCCGAGCGCAAAGCTGGCTCCGTATCCATTCACTGGGTGCTGTTGAGCTCGGCGATGACGTTGAGGTTGGGGCAAATTGCACCGTTGATAACGGAACGATACGCAACACCTGCATCGGCAGCGGCTCCAAACTGGATAACCTGGTGCATGTTGGCCACAACACTCGGGTGGGCCAGGACTGTCTGCTTTGCGGGCAAACCGGCGTATCTGGATCAGTTGAAATTGGCAACAACGTCGTATTGGGTGGTCAGACAGGTGTGGTCGACAATATTTTTATCGGCGATGGCGTTATAGCAGGGGGCGGAACCAAAATTCTGTCCAACATACCCGCAGGCCGCGTGATTATGGGCTATCCGGGTATTAAAATGGAAACGCATACTGACATCTATAAAGCACAACGCCGTTTGCCACGAATGGCGCGTGACGTAGAGGCTTTGAAAAAGGCTGTTTTCAAACAGCCCTCGAGCGATTAAATCATCCTCAACGGGATAATCAGAGGACCGACATGAGCATCACCGATCGCGTCATCGCAATCATTGCTGAACAGGCCGTGCTGGAGCCTTCGGACGTCACGCCCGAAAGTACGCTTGAGGATCTTGGCATCGACAGTCTGGGCCTGGTGGAAAGCATCTTCGCTATCGAAGAAGAGTTCGACATCTCGGTTCCCTTCAACGCCAATGAGCCTGAAAACAACGATTTTGACATCTCGAACGTGGCGGCAATCATCGCCGGGATCGAGAAACTTGTGTCGGAAAAGGTCTGACGCAAAGATATGAAACGCGTTGTCATTACAGGGGCCGGTACGATCAACTCGTTGGGCCATTCCGTCCCTGATACGCTAGAGGCCATGCGTGAAGGGCGCTGTGGTATCTCTGATCTGGAATTCCGCGATGTTGAACGGCTATCCATCAAAATCGGTGGCCAGGTTCGCGGATTTGAGGCTGAAGGGCGTTTTAACCGCCAGCAAATGAGCCTCTATGATCGGTTCACTCAATTCACGCTGACGGCCGCGAAAGAAGCGATTGACCAATCGGGAATCGAGTTCCACGGCGAATTGGCTGCCCGTTCCGGTGTAGTGCTTGGCACCGCCGGAGGCGGTGTTTCAACTTGGGATGACAATTACCGTTCGGTCTACGAAGACGGCAAAAACCGCGTTCATCCATTCGTGGTGCCGAAATTGATGAACAATGCGGCGGCCAGTCATGTTTCGATGGAGCACAATCTAAAAGGCCCAAGTTTCACGGTTTCGACAGCCTGCGCTTCTTCCAACCATGCAATGGCTCAAGCCTTTCAGATGGTACGCAGCGGGGCGGCTCCGGCGATGGTGACCGGCGGGTCCGAATCCATGCTATGCTTTGGTGGCGTGAAGGCTTGGGAAGGTCTGCGCGTTATGTCCAAGGATGCTTGCCGTCCGTTCAGCGCCAACCGCAACGGCATGGTGCAAGGCGAAGGCGCCGGGATATTCGTGTTCGAAGAATACGAACACGCTAAGTCCCGAGGGGCGGATATCCTTTGCGAGGTTGTAGGTTTCGCCATGTCGTCGGATGCGTCAGACATTGTGATGCCCAGCAAACAAGGCGCGGCACGGGCCATGTCCGGAGCATTAGCGGATGCGCGTTTGAATGCTGATCAGGTCGGTTATATTAACGCGCACGGAACCGGCACAGCCGCGAACGACAAAACAGAATGCGCGGCTGTTGCAGATGTTTTCGGTCCGCACGCGGATGATCTGATGATCTCGTCCACAAAATCCATGCATGGTCACTTGATCGGTGGCACAGGGGCGGTTGAGCTGCTGGCTTGTATCATGGCGCTGCGGGATGGTGTGATCGCGCCGACTATTGGCTATCAAGAACCTGACCCTGAGTGCGCTCTGGACGTGGTGCCAAATGAAGCGCGCGAAGCTAAGGTGGATGTGGTGCTTAGCAATGCCTTTGCTTTCGGCGGATTGAACGCGGTTCTTGCCCTAAAGCGGGTCTGAAGCCCAAGGATTTTTACAAAAACGCCGCCGAAATTTACCGGCGGCGTTATCTAAATCTTCGATTAGTTCTGATTAATGCCGAGACCGTCAAAACCTGCGGTAAAACCCGACAGGGACATATCCATATTCACGACCTGATCGGGGAATCGGGCAGGGACAAGTGAAAATACCGCTTTGGTGCCGGCCTTCATCGCGTCGATGTCTCCCTGGCTTAGGCCCAGTTGAGCAACGCAGCCCACAGGAATGCAGTGGTGGTAGTTATACAACTTTCGTGGTGCACCATCGATCGACAGAGCAAGTTGTGCCTGTAGCAACGTTTCCAAAGGAACAATAACGTTGGCCCATGCTACGGCCGCTCCGCCTTGCGGCAGTTTGCCGATGGTAACTTCGGCGATGGGCTCGCCTTGCTGTCCATTCAGGATTTGAACCATGGCACAGGGGTCATCACCCTCTTGCGCCTTGAGACATGAAATGTCCCAATCTCCGGTCTTTTCCTTAACGTACTGCTCACCGACACGGGGGCCGGACGTGCCCAGATCCAAGCCGTTTTCTGTGGGCGAGGCCTGAGTTTCATCGCTTTGCGTTTCCTGAGCGCTGACCGCGCCAGACACAAGCATGCCGGTCACTACGGTCAGGGGAAGAAGTTTCTTAATCATGAATGCCTCGGCTAAGTGGTTGGTCTTTTTGGTCGGTATTATCACCCTTAGATCGTGCTGTCAGGCGCTAAGCAAAATAAATAAAAGGACATACTCAGATTTTCGCCAATTTTGCCGTTCAATATTACGAATTGAAAATAAGAAAGGGAGCCAGCAGAGCGGCTCCCTTCCAAATAATTTTCTCCCCGTCGGACTGGCCGACTTAGTTATGCGCAGACGTTACGAGAGGGGAGCGCACTGGTCAACTACAAACCTGAACTTTTAATGGAAGATCAAGTATCCCGTTAAAAAAACCGCGCCCGAAGGCGCGGTCAGTCGACAGGGAGGAAGTTTGCCGCCTTGTACGTTTGACCGCGAAGACAGCGATTAAACTATCGCAGTCAAAAGTTAACTTTGTATGCTGGGGGCAGATCGGTGGAAATTAAGGCCTTACATACATGGACAAAAATATCTTTTTGGGCGGCGCGGGCGACGAGTACGTTCAGCCTCAATCACTAGCGCTGAAATATGCGAACCGGCATGGGTTGATCGCCGGGGCGACCGGTACGGGTAAAACGGTAACCCTGCAAATTCTTGCCGAGGGGTTTTCTGAGGCGGGGGTTCCGGTCTTTCTATCTGATGTCAAAGGCGATTTGTCCGGGTTGGCCAAGGCTGGCAGTGCCAGTCACAAGCTGCACCAAGCCTTCCAGGATCGCGCCGAACGTATTGGATTTCTGGACTACACCTATGCCTCTTGCCCGGTGACATTCTGGGATTTGTTCGGTCAACAAGGGCATCCGGTGAGAACCACGGTAACAGAATTGGGACCTTTGCTGTTGTCTCGCCTGATGGACCTGAGCGAGGCGCAGGAGGGTATTCTGAACATCGCTTTCCGAGTAGCAGATGAAGAAGGGATGCCGCTGCTTGATCTCAAGGATTTGCAAGCGCTGTTGGTCTGGATCGGAGAAAACCGGGCAAAATTTTCTCTGCGGTATGGCAATGTTTCAACCGCTTCAATCGGCGCAATTCAAAGGCGTCTTCTGGTTTTGGAGAACCAGGGTGGAACGAATCTGTTTGGTGAGCCCGCATTGGAGTTGGCGGATCTCATGCGTACCGATGAGAACGGGCAGGGGGTTGTGAACATCCTTGCCTCGGACAAGCTGATGGGCTCACCGCGGCTTTATGCAACGTTCTTGTTGTGGCTATTAAGCGAGCTGTTCGAAGAACTGCCCGAGGTCGGCGACCCGGACAAACCCAAGCTGGTATTTTTCTTCGACGAGGCTCATTTGCTTTTCGAAGATGCTCCCAAGGTTCTGGTCAACAAGGTGGAACAGGTTGCCCGATTGATCCGGTCAAAAGGGGTTGGCGTTTACTTCATCTCGCAAAACCCAGCTGACATTCCCGAAGATATTCTTGGTCAACTCGGCAACAGGGTGCAGCACGCGTTACGCGCATTTACGGCCCGAGACCGCAAGAACTTGCGCCTCGCCGCAGAAACCTATCGTGAGAACCCTGCGTTTGACACGGAAACTGCAATTCGCGAGGTCGGCGTAGGTGAAGCGGTGACATCTATGCTTCAAAAGAAGGGCGTTCCCGGAATCGTTGAGAGGACGCTGATCCGACCACCGTCGTCTCAACTCGGGCCAATTTCCGACGCTGAGCGTCAGGAGGTATTGGACGCGTCCCCGATGCAGGTCAAATACTACAAGTTGATGGATCGCAAATCTGCCTTCGAAATCCTACAGGCTCGTGCAGATCAAGCCGCGCAAGCCGCGGCCAAAGCGGAAGAAATGGAAGAAACACAAACTGTGGCCGAACGAGAGTTCGCCACAGCCCGACGATATTCCGGTAGCCGGGTCGGGAGATCCTCGTCACGTATGACCCGGAAAAAGGATACTTTTGCGACCGCAATGAGCGAGGCGGTCATCAAGGAATTGAAAGGCACCACCGGTCGTAGGATTGTCCGCGGCATTCTGGGCGGGCTGTTTCGCGCCAGATAAAGGCAAGGCGTTGCGCGGTCGATATGCCGCCCAACGCCAAACCACTTATTTTAGTCGGCGTTGGCCTTCCTGACGGCAATAACCGTCTGCTTCGGGCACAGACATCTTATCGGCCGGGAAGTTGATGGCGCGGTCCCACGTCACCCGGTCGTGGCGATACAACTGACACGTAACTTCACCTTTTGGGGTCTGAACCTTGACTGGCTCAGTCTCCAGATCTTCGGGCGATGGGATACATGCAGTCAGACCGGCGACAAGCGGCAGCATAGCGAGCTTGGCGATGAGCGAAGTTTTCATGTAGCGTCTTCTCACTCTTGAGAGGTGACCTTTAGTATCACCATGGGTTGACTAATTTAACGTGAAGGCGACCTGGCGCGGATCAAGGATGTGCCTAACGATTGTGACCTCTATTAAGGTTCTGTTCATAAATCAAGAAGCCGCCCCGATTATGCGGCGCGACTTCAAGGAACACTCTGAAACCGCGTTATTTCTCGGGAATCAGCCCCCTTGGACTGAATCTGAGAACAATCAACAGGATCAGGCCCATAGTGAGCAGTCGCATATGAGCGGCACTTTCGATCAGATGTGCCTTAAGTGCGCTGCCATCAGGCAGGCCAAAGGTAATCAGGCTCATCAGCCAAAGTCCGATGGGCTCTACCTGTACCCACAGGAACCAGATCAGAAACGCACCCAAAACCGCGCCCAGATTATTGCCCGATCCGCCGACGATCACCATAACCCAGACAAGAAAGGTAAAGCGCAATGGCTGATACGCGCTGGGGGTTAGCTGACCATCCAGAGTGGTCATCATTGCGCCTGCAATGCCGCAGATGGCTGAGCCCAGAACAAATATCTGCAGGTGACGGCGCGTTACGTCCTTGCCCATTGCCTCGGCTGCAACTTCGTTGTCGCGGATCGCGCGCATCATGCGTCCCCACGGACTGTGTAGCGCTTTTTGGGCCATCCACAGCAGCACCACCAGCACAATCAGGAACAGCAGCGAATAACCCAGTTTGACGGCAAGGGTCGAGGCGATGATCGGGTCGAGCCCCAACCAGTCTGCGCGTGCAACAAAGCCCGGATCATTCTGTAGGTCGACCTCATAGCCAACGACCGGAGCAGGGCGCGGGATGCCGTAGACGTTCTTGACGCCTCGGGCCAGCCAATCTTCGTTTTTCAGGATCGCGATGATGATCTCGGCAATGCCCAGCGTTGCAATCGCCAGATAGTCTGAACGCAAGCCCAAGGCAGTTTTCCCGATCAACCACGCGGCGCCTGCAGCCAGTAGCCCCCCTGCTGGCCAAGCCAGCAGAACCGGCAAGTTCAAGCCCCCAAGGTTACCCGCAACTGCCGGTTCGATTGCCTCAACAGCTGCAACGCTGGGGTCAAACACCGCACGATAGATAAAGAACCCGGCAATCAGAATGGCAATGATCGAAAGCGTGCGAACACGACCCTTTGGCATCTTTTGTGCCACCAGAACCGTGGCGACAACGGTCGCAGCCCCCAAAAGCAGGGCCAGAACGATACCGTACCCTCCGGCAGACCATGCCCCAGGCGTCATCGGGGTCGAGACCAGCACAACCGCCAGCCCACCCAACGCTACAAAGCCCATGACCCCAACGTTGAACAGGCCTGCAAAACCCCATTGAAGGTTCACCCCCAGCGCCATGATGGCCGAGATCAGCCCCATATTCAGGATCAAAATCGCGGCGTTCCAGCTTTGAGTGAAACCGGTCAACAGGATCAGACCACCGACCACTGCAAAGAGAAGCGAGTTTTTGACGGAGTCGGTCATACCGCTTTCCCCTTAAACAGGCCCGTAGGCTTGAACAGAAGCACGATCAGCAGGATGACAAAGCTGACGGCGAATTTGTAATCTGTGGACAGGAACTGAACCAAGCTGGACGGTTCCAGGTTTTCTGGTGCCAGATAGGTCAGAACTTTTTTCCAGGCATAGGTGATAGTTACTTCGGAAAAGGCGATAATGAACCCACCGGCGATTGCCCCCAGTGGGCTACCCAGTCCGCCTACAATGGCCGAGGCGAAGATCGGCAGCAGCAATTGGAAATACACGAAAGGCTTGAAGCTCTTGTCGAGGCCGTACAGCACGCCGGCAGTAGTCGCCAACGCAGCCACGATGATCCATGTGATCATCACCACACGTTCAGGGTTGATGCCGGACAGCAGCGCCAAATCCTCATTATCTGAATAAGCGCGCATCGACTTGCCGGTACGGGTTTTGTTCAGGAACCAGAACAGCAATGCCACGGCCACAACGGCGACGATCACGGTGATACCCTGAGAAGTCTTGATCGCCAGCCCCTCACGCAGCCCCGTCATGGCCTTGAAATCACGCGCCGAGACAATGAACCGTGCCCCATCCGAGAACCTTTGATCATCCGGCCCGATGACGAAACGCACCAAGCCGTTCATAATGAACATCACGCCCATCGAAACAATCACCAGAATGACCGGTTTGGCCTTTTGTTCTCGGTAGAAACGATAAACCAGTCGGTCGGTGATCAGCACCAGAACGATACAGCCGAGAATAGCAAAGGGCAGGGCCAGCAGTGCGGTTGGCAACGGCCCGAAACTGATCCCCGCTGCCTGCAGGCCCCAGGTGACCAGTACGGCGATCATCGCGCCAAAGGCCATTGTATCGCCATGGGCAAAGTTCGAAAAACGCAGGATGCCATAGATCAGCGTCACCCCCAACGCGCCCAGCGCCAACTGGCTACCATAGGCGATTGCGGGTACAAGTACAAAGTTGGAGAGCGCAACAAGCGCGTTCAGGAAGTCCATTTATTTTCTCACTGTCCGGGTGCGGTTTTATGGCATGGCGAAGTTGGGGCGCACAACATCATGCACCCCATTTTTTTGAGATATTTCACCCGGAAAATAAGTGTACGGACGACCTTAGATTATAGGTTCGTCACAACTGCCCCAATCATTGGTTGCGTGCGCACCTTTGATGGTCATGTCATAGCTCAAATCCTGAAAGTCGACTACAAATGTTATCACATCGCGGCCCATAATATGCAGGAAGGTCAGGGAATCGATCCCGGGCAGAATCTTTACTTCGCCTCGTATCTCACCGGCGTCGATAAAGCCCGCGTCGCTTGCTCCGGACCGCGCCAAAGTAACGGTTTCACCGCTCTGCTCCGAGGTGCAGGTGACCACGAAATCAGCACCATCCAACGGGCCAGTAGCGGCTGCCTGTGCAACAGCGGGAAGGCCGAGTGCAAGCGATAGAGTGATCAGTTTTTTCATGAGAGTACCTTATTCAGTTTTGCGCGCCTGCCCCTAAGGTCGGACGAGGTTTGACGGCCATTTATTGGATGATCACGGTGAGAGAACCCGCCGGGACTATAAAGCTACTCATATTTTCTGAGTTCTGAAGTATGTGACGATTGGAATCACAAACTATTGAAAATGCACAACCTAATGGTGAAATGTTTTTGTCAAAATGTGAATTCTATAACAGCCATTGCGTGCGTACAGCATGCTCCAACACCCCCCTTTGAATATCTCAAAGAAAGTGGTCCGGTCGCAATTCGACCGAAGGTCATGGCAACTTTGCCCGCAAATCGAGAGCGTCAGCCTCCCAAGAAACTCTTACGAACCTCGGGATCGGCCAGCAGTTCCTTGCCTGTTCCGGTATAAGCATTTCGCCCCTGGACCAACACATAACCCTTGTCCGCGATCTCCAGCGCCTGGCGGGCATTCTGTTCGACCATCAGGATCGGCAGCCCAGTGCGCGAAACCTCGATAATCCGATCGAACAGCTCATCCATCACGATGGGCGAGACACCTGCGGTCGGTTCGTCCAGCATCAAAACCTTGGGCTGAGTCATCAGCGCGCGGCCCACCGCGACCTGTTGGCGTTGGCCGCCTGACAGCTCTCCGGCCGCCTGATTGCGCTTGTCACGCAGGATGGGGAACAGGTCATAGACCTGCTCCATCGTCTGGCTGATGTCGTCTCGACGGATGAAGGCACCCATTTCAAGGTTTTCCTCAACCGTCATCGACGTGAAAATATTGTGGGTTTGGGGCACAAAGCCCATGCCTTTGATTACACGGTCCTGCGGCGAAAGATTGGTGATGTCTTCGCCATCCAGTCGCACAGAGCCCGAGCGCACGTCCAGCATCCCGAAAACGGCTTTCATCGCGGTGGATTTGCCAGCACCATTCGGGCCGACAATGACAGCAATCTCACCGGCATCAACCGCAATGGTGCAGTCATGCAAAATATCCGGCCCCTTGCCATAACCACCGGTCATGGTGTCACCGATCAGGAAGGGGCCACCGCTGACCTTGCGGGTCTCACCACTGGTAGGGTGCGCAGGAGTCATTGTACCAGCGCCTTGGGCGTTGGTGATCGTAGCGTCCTTGTTGCCGTGGTCATCCTGGTAGGGGTTGTCACTCATGCCCCTGCCTCCAGCTTGTCTTTGTTCTTCAGCCCGGTGCCCAAATACGCCTCAATCACGTGCTCGTTGGCTTTGATCTCGTCCAGAGTACCTTCGGCTAACACCTTGCCTTCAGCCATACAGATGACCGGGTCGCAAATTTTGCCAATGAAATCCATATCGTGTTCGATGACCACGAAGGTATAGCCGCGTTCCTTGTTCAGGCGTAGGATCGTATCCGCGATGGTCATCAGCAGGGTGCGGTTCACGCCCGCGCCGACCTCGTCCAGAAACACGATCTTGGCGTCGACCATCATGGTACGGCCCAGTTCCAACAGTTTCTTTTGCCCGCCAGAGACCTGACCCGCCTTGTGGTCAGCCAGATGTTCGATGGTCAGAAACTCCAGAACTTCGTCGGCCTTAGCTTTCAACGCGCGTTCTTCATCAGCAATGCGTTTGCGACCAAACCATGTGTTCCAAAGCGATTCACCCGATTGCGCGCCGGGTACCATCATCAGATTCTCGCGACAGGTCATCGAGGAAAACTCGTGCGCGATCTGGAAGGTGCGCAACAGACCCTTGTGAAACAACTCATGCGGGGGCAGGCCGGTGATATCCTCACCATCCATGATGACCTTGCCACTTGTCGGTGGCAAAACGCCCGCGATCACGTTGAATAGAGTGGTCTTGCCCGCCCCGTTTGGACCGATCAGGCCGGTGATTGAGCCTTTCTGGATCTCCAGCGAGGCGCCATCCACCGCGTGGAAGCCGCTAAAATGCTTGTGCACGTCCTCAACGACGATCATGGTTTTCCCTTGCCTTATCCCCGAAAACAGAGGTGCAGCCTTTTGTCACCGAAACAGCCCGGACACAAGGCCCGGGCTGTCAGGTTTTGCTTTGCGAGGCTATGAATTAACGGTAGTTGACCGTTTTCATTTCGCCATCGATGACCTCGATTTCGCGGTAAGAGCCAGCGCTCTCACCGGGTCCGATCAGCTCAACGCCGGACGCACCGACATAGTCGATCTCTTGACCTGCGGCGAGCAGTTCCAGACCTTTTGCCAGCTCGCCCGGATAGATCTTTTCACCGGGTTCGTTGGCAACGTCCATTATCTTGCTGCCATAGTCAGCCGGGCTGCTGGAACCGGCGGCCTGCATGGCCAAAAGGAACAACGCTGCGGCATCATAGGATTCAGGCACAAAGATTGACGAGCCATCAAATCCTTCTGCTTCGGCCATTGCATAGAAAGCGTCCGCAGCTTCGCTTTTCGAACCCGGAGCCTGGCCATAAGATCCGTCCAGATCGGGGCCGACGTTTTGGGGCAGCGAGTCGCCAATCATGCCACCCGGCAGGCCGAACGTGTCAAACGCGCCGCTGTCCAGCGAGGATTGGATGATGCCCAGACCGCCTTGGTCCAGATAGCCTGCAACAACCAGAATGTCGCCTCCTGCCGAGGCCAAAGCACCAACCTCTGCCGAATAGTCTGCCTTGCCGTCTTCATGCGCGGCCACGATGGTCACTTCACCGCCCTTTGCTTCGAAGGACGACTTGATCGCCTCGGACAAGCCTTTGCCATAGTCGTTGTTGGTGTACGTCAGAGCGATGGAATTGACCCCACGTTCTGTCAGGATCTCAGCCATGATTTCACCCTCACGCGCGTCCGATGGCGAAGTGCGAAAGAAAAGGCCGTTATCTTCCATCACCGACAGGCCCGGCGAGGTTGCCGATGGCGAGATCATGACCATGCCATTGGGTACGGCGACGTTTTGCAGAATCGCACCGGTAACGCCCGAGCAGTCGCCGCCGACAAGGCCGTTGATGCCTTCGGCAACCAGGCGTTCAGCGTTTGCCGTAGCCAGCGCGTTGTCGGCGCAGCCAGTGTCAGCGCGAACGGGTGTAACGGTGGACCCGTCAAGCAGTTTGCCCGAATCCGAGACTTCTTTCATCGCCAGTTCAGCACCGGATGCCATTGCAGGCGAAAGTGATTCAATCGGGCCGGTAAAACCGAACATAATGCCCATCTTGACATCTTCGGCCATGGCGGTGCCGGCCAGCAAAGCGGTTGCTGCGGTTGCTGTAAGCAGCTTTTTCATGAGGTTACTCCCTGAAGTGGTCTTCAATCTGGGCACGACCCTAGGCAAGCTTTCGAGAAATGAAAAGTCCTAACGAAAAAGTGTCTTTGCGTGTTGGCGCTCTATCTAGTCTGATAGCTGGATGCAGTTGCCGAGCAGGTTCCTTAAAACGCGGAGGATAACAGTGTTCCGGGCATTTTTGATGGTAGTTTTTACGTGGTCTGGCACCGCGTGGGCCGAAAATTTAACGACTTCGCAAGGCATAATCGACGTCACCGAAATAGTGGCCGGGCTTGATACCCCTTGGGCTGTGGGGATTTTGCCCGATGGTGGGTTTCTGGTGACCGAACGCGACGGATCGCTTCTGCACGTTGAAAACGGGCGGGTAAGGCACGTTTCTGGAACCCCTCAGATCGTGGCCAAAGGGCAGGGTGGATTGTTGGATGTTACTGTTGCTCGAGACTTCAATCGTAGCCGAGAGATCTTCCTGACTTTTTCGAAACGACAACGGGGCGGCGCAGGGACTGCGCTTGCGGTTGCGCGGTTGTCTGAAACTGGTGACAAACTTACAAATCTCAGAGTGATCTTCGAGGCCAATCCGGGTGGATCAGGCGGCCGGCATTTCGGTTCGCGCGT
The DNA here is from genome assembly GCF_056539365.1 of Ruegeria sp. BB7. Taxonomy (NCBI): domain Bacteria; kingdom Pseudomonadati; phylum Pseudomonadota; class Alphaproteobacteria; order Rhodobacterales; family Roseobacteraceae; genus Ruegeria; species Ruegeria sp. BB7. The sequence continues at coordinate 16,729 of NZ_JBQFUV010000001.1, forward strand.
GGTTGAGGCTGTGGATGGAACGCTGTTTCTAACAATCGGGGATCGAGGAGATCGACCCATGGCGCAGGACAGGTCAAATCACATGGGGTCGGTGATCCGCATTAACCGTGACGGCTCGGTTCCCAGCGACAATCCCTTTGTTCAGGTAGATGGAGTTCGCCCTGAAATCTGGTCTTATGGTCACCGCAATCCTCAGGGGGCAGCATTGGATTCGCGCGGTCGGTTGTGGGTCTCAGAGCATGGGGCACGAGGCGGGGATGAGGTCAATCTGGTTCTATCTGGCCGGAACTATGGCTGGCCGATCATTTCCTATGGCACGCACTATTCGGGTCAAAAGATCGGTGAGGGCACCCATAAACTCGGAATGGAACAGCCCAGGCATTATTGGGACCCATCCATCGCGCCTTCGGGGCTACTGGTGTATTCCGGCAAGCTGTGGCCGAAGTGGAAGGGTGACATCTTTGTCGGATCGCTTAAATTCGATTACATCGCACGCCTTGAGGGTTCACCGCTGAGTGAGATTGAACAAATCAGGGGGCCAGAAACCGAACGGGTTCGAGACATTGTCGAAGCTCCTGATGGGGCGATCTGGTTCATATCAGTCGGGCAGGGGGCGATTTATAGGATGACCCCTGCCAGATAGGCCCAATTCAAACAGACAACCGGTCGCCCTGTGCGCCGCGCTCACGATAAGGTGTGGTGTTGTAATGCGCACGGTAGCATTTCGAGAAATGTGATGGGCTGGCAAATCCACAGGCGAGGGCGACGTTGATCACGCTCATATCTGTTTGCATCAACAAGTTGCGCGCTTTGTGTAGGCGTAACTCCATGTAATATCGCTTGGGCGACCGGCTGAGATAACGGCGGAACAGCCGTTCGAGCTGCCGCGTCGACATGCCGACATCTTTGGCGAGGATCGAAGGCGAGATCGGCTCTTCGATGTTCTTTTCCATCATTAGGATGACTTGGCTTAGCTTGGGGTGACGCACGCCAATCCGGGTAGGGGTCGACAGGCGTTGCGTATCCTGATCGGTGCGGATCGAGGAATAGATCATCTGATCTGCCACCGCATTCGCGAGGTCTTCGCCATAGTCATCAGCAATGATCTTCAGCATCAAGTCGATGGATGAGGTCCCGCCTGCCGTAGTCATTCGATTGCCGTCGATCTGGAACACGGATTTGGTCAGCTCAACCTCGTCAAACTCTTCAATAAAGCTGTCAGAGTTTTCCCAGTGAATCGTCGCACGCTTGCCATCCATCAATCCAGCTTTGGCAAGGGTATAGGCAGCCGTACACAAACCGCCGATACGAAGACCCCGGCGCGCCTCGCGGCGAACCCAGTTCAGGACTTTCTTAGTTGTCGCGGTCTGAACGTCGACACCGCCACAAATCAGTATCACATCGTCTCGCTGGAGCTCGATCAAATCTGCATCCAGTGTGAATGTTGTTCCCGCTGAACAGGTGACGGCTTCGCCGCCCTCGCCTATAAGTGTCCAGGAATACAGTTTTTTATCGGCCATGCGATTGGCGATCCGCAAACTGTCCAGTGCGGATGCAAACGAAAGCAATGAGAATTTGTCCAATAGGACAAATACGAAATTGCGAGGGTTGGTCCCCGAGTTTTCCACCGTGACAACTTGGCGTTGCTCTTTCATGGCGAATTGTCCTTGATTCGTTGGCCGCTGTACGATCACAGCGGGCATTGTAGCAGACACCATGCTCAAAGCTTGTTTGCGGCGTCAAGGGGCGCAAATCGTATATGGTCAGTCTTCATTGCATTTTGTATAGAGGCAACCTGAATACTTCAGCGGAGATCAAAGCTATGACTGAATGGCAAAAAACGAACTGGCGCAACAAGCCACGGGTTCAGATGCCAGACTATACCGACGCGGCCGCGCTGGCCAAAGTCGAGGCGCAGCTTTCGCAGTATCCCCCGCTGGTCTTTGCGGGCGAAGCACGGCGTCTTAAGCAACATCTGGGTGCCGCCGGTCGCGGCGAGGCCTTCCTGTTGCAGGGCGGGGATTGTGCTGAAAGTTTTGAACAATTCAGCGCGGATGCGATCCGCGATACGTTCAAGGTGATGCTGCAAATGGCGATGGTTCTGACCTATGGTGCCAAGGTGCCGGTGGTCAAGGTTGGCCGTATGGCGGGACAGTTTGCCAAGCCGCGCAGCGCCCCGACCGAGATGGTGGATGGCGTTGAGCTGCCCAGCTACCGTGGTGACATAATCAACGAGTTGGCCTTTACGCCAGAAGCCCGGATTCCGAATCCTGGTAAGATGCTGCAGGCCTACACTCAGGCGGCTGCAACGCTAAACCTTCTGCGCGCCTTCTCGACTGGTGGTTTCGCCGATATGAGCATGGTGCATTCCTGGACTTTGGGCTTCACCGATGAACAGGACGTTCAGAAATACTCAGAAATCGCAGATCGCATTCAGGACACCATCGATTTCATGGGTGCGGCCGGAATCACAGCGGACACAACGCATGAATTCTCTACCGTGGAGTTCTACACCAGCCATGAAAGCCTGCTGCTGGAATACGAAGAGGCGCTGACCCGTCTTGATTCGACTTCTGGCAACTGGCTGGCCGGTTCGGGCCACATGATCTGGATCGGCGACCGCACCCGTCAGCCGGACGGTGCGCATGTAGAATTCTGCCGCGGCGTTTTAAACCCGATTGGTCTGAAATGTGGTCCGACGACCACGCCAGAAGACCTCAAGGTTCTGATGTCCAAGTTGAACCCCGAGAACGAAGAAGGGCGCCTGACCCTGATCGCACGTTTCGGCGCGGGCAAGGCGGGTGAGCATCTGCCGCGTCTGGTCAAGGCCGTCAAGGAAGAGGGCGCCAAGGTAACATGGGTCTGCGACCCGATGCACGGTAACACGATCAAATCGGCGACCGGGTATAAAACCCGTCCGTTTGATTCAGTCCTGCGCGAGGTGCGTGACTTCTTTGGTGTGCATCAGGCCGAAGGCACCATTCCCGGCGGCGTGCATTTCGAGATGACCGGTTTGGACGTCACCGAATGCACCGGTGGTGTACGGGCGGTCACCGAAGAAGACCTTTCGGATCGTTACCACACTGCCTGCGACCCGCGTTTGAATGCATCGCAGTCGTTGGAATTGGCCTTCCTCGTGGCCGAAGAGCTGACCAATCTGCGCCGTGACCGCAACAAGCGGGCCGCCAGCTAAGGTTTAGAAACATAGCATTGGAACAAGGCGGGCTAAAATGACCCGCCTTTTTCTTTCTCAGTCATCGCGGGATGCGACCAGACGCAAATGAGATCTCGGCCGCTTGAACTCGCTTTGATCTTCGGCAAATCCGGCTGAGACCTGAAGGCTTTGTTCCTGCGGGGCCTGAATATCAGATACCGGACGCACCCGCGTATCCGGAACAGTGAACCGGCGCGGGGTTGCGCCGACCACGCCATCACTGACCAGCACACCCAGCACTCGGCTGACGTCCCCTAGGTCACTTTTCAAGGGCAATAGGATCATACGAGCCTGCAACCGGGTCCGGCCCAGCTTACCCGCGGAAATCATGCCAAGTTCTGCAACGGCAGGGCACGAGAACACTTGTTCCAAGACGTCAGAGACTTGTGTGCGAGCGCTTGGTTCAAAGAATGCCGTCAAAGGCATACCGCGCACCTCCATGCCTGCCAACTTGCTCAAATGGCTGCCGGCCAAACGGAATCGCGCCAGACCTGGAGCGATACGTTCTAAAATGAAGGTATATTCCAATATATTCTCAAGCCCACGGGGGTCGACTTGCGAACGCATGGGTACGCTGTCGCCTGTGAGCAAAGCGGTCCAATACGCTTCGGCTTGACGAAGGGGCGATAGGCTGCGCCCGCTGGCAAAACGATCCATTGCGACGATCTTTCCAATGTTTGACCCGGAACCGTTCCCGAAAAAGGTTTTCATTTACATCACCCTAGCGTCACTTGATCGCGATTTGTCTAAAATGCCAGATATCGGGTCCATCCTTTACCGACCAGTTCTGACCAAGCTCAAATTGACACGGGTTGAGTCAATTTTGGAGGAATTCTTTAATGAATGGTTAACTTATGAGTTGCGGTCGCAAACTCAGCAAACTCTTGCCCTGCGCCTGTCGATGGCTTTAGGTGCAGCAGACGAGCAGATAAGGACAGCCACCATGATCAGATCCATGACCGGTTTCGCCTCGGGCAAAGGGGCGTTCGGACCTCATAGCTGGACGTGGGAATTGCGCAGCGTGAACGGTAAGGGGTTGGACATGCGTCTGCGCGTACCGGATTGGCTGACCGGGCTGGAAGCGGCACTGCGCGGCCAGATGTCCAAAGCGCTGTCGCGTGGCAATGTCACTTTGTCCTTAAGGCTAAACCGCGATGAGACCGCACCTGATCTGGTTTTGAATGAGGCCGCGATGGCGGCTGCGTTGACTGCACTTGCAAGAACTCAGGAATTGGCCGCCGTACACGGCGTGACGCTGGCACCCTCGACCGCATCCGAAATGATTGCCCTTAAGGGGATGTTAGAAGCGGGCAGCGACGTGGATGATCCCGCGGCGCTGGTCGGTGAGTTGACGAATGAGTTTGCCGATCTGTTGGCTGCGTTCATTGAGATGCGCGAATCCGAAGGGCAAGCTTTGGCGGAAATACTCGGCGGTCAGCTTAAGCAGGTTTCTGCCCTGACTGCGCAAGCCGCGGAACTGGCCGAACAGCGCAAGGAAAAGACCGCTGAAACACTGCGCGAAAACCTCGCGCGGGTGTTGGAAAATGCCCAGGGTGCCGATCCAGACCGTGTGGCACAGGAATTGGCGTTGATCGCCGTGAAATCGGACATTACCGAGGAAATCGACCGCCTGAAGGCCCATGTCGCAGCCGCACGTGATCTGCTTTCGCAAGACGCAGCCGTGGGACGCAAGCTGGATTTTCTGATGCAGGAATTCAACCGCGAGGCCAACACACTGTGCTCCAAAGCGCAAAGCGTAGAACTGACTTCGGTGGGGCTTGAGTTGAAGGCCATAATTGATCAGATGCGCGAGCAAGTGCAAAACGTAGAATGACTATGGGAACAACAGATATGGCAGATCGCCGCGGCCTACTTATCATCCTTTCTTCGCCTTCCGGTGCAGGGAAATCCACCTTGGCACGCCGGTTGATGGCCTGGGATGAAGGTCTGGAGTTTTCGATCTCGGCCACAACCCGTGCGCCCCGTCCGGGCGAGGAACATGGGCGGGAATATTATTTTCTGTCCGAGGAAGACTTTAAACAACAGGTTGCCGAAGGGCAGATGCTGGAACACGCACACGTCTTTGGCAATTTCTACGGTTCTCCGGCCGGACCGGTGCGAGAGTCGATCAATGCAGGCCGCGATGTCCTGTTTGACGTCGACTGGCAGGGCGAGGTTCAGATTCGCAACTCGGATCTGGGCAAGCACGCGCTGTCGATTTTCATCCTGCCGCCCTCGATCCCCGAGCTGCGCCGACGGCTTGAAACCCGTGGTCAGGATAGCGAGGACGTAATCGCCAGGCGGATGCTGAAAAGCTGGGATGAAATCAGCCATTGGGGCTACTACGACTATGTACTGGTAAACGACGATCTGGATTCAACCGAAGAGAAGCTGAAAACCATCGTCAGTGCCGAACGGATGCGCCGCATTCAGCAACCAAATCTGCAAAACCACGTTCGAACTCTGCAGAACGAATTCGAGGGGCTGTCATGACCATCTACGCCTTGGGAGAACACGCGCCTGTAATCCACGAAGACACCTGGGTCGCGCCCGATGCCAACCTGATCGGCAAGGTAGTGCTAGAGCAGGGGGCCTCGGTTTGGTTCGGCTGCACCATTCGTGCAGATCACGAAGAGATTCGGGTGGGCGAGGGCAGCAACGTGCAGGAAGACTGCATCATGCATATCGACGCCGGGTACCCTCTGACCATCGGTAAAAACTGTACGATCGGGCACAAAGTGATGCTGCATGGATGCACGATCGGCGAGAATACTTTGATCGGCATGGGCGCTATCGTTTTGAATGGTGCAAAGATCGGAAAGAATTGCCTGATTGGAGCAGGGGCCTTGATCACCGAGGGTAAAGAAATCCCCGATAATTCTTTGGTCATGGGCTCGCCGGGTAAGGTCGTGCGTCAAATGGATGAGGCCGGGGCTCAAAAGATTACGCTTAGTGCACTTCATTACCAACAGAATATGCGCCGGTTTCGCGACGAGCTAAAGCCTGTGTCTTAACGCGCTCCGAAAGACCAACAGAATGCCCGAGAATCTGCTATCCGAATTTGTCGCGGCCATTCCAATGCCCGCGTTGATGGTCGATCAGACAGAACGGATCATCGCCGCCAATTCCGACGCAAAAACACTTTTGGCTCAGAATATCGAAGGTCGCCATTTCGCAACTATCCTGCGACAACCGCAAGTTATTGAAGCGATTGAGCAATGTTTGCGCACAAAAGGAACAGCAAAAACGCGCCATCTCTCAAATGACGGTGCACAAGACACAACTTTCGAGGTCGAGTGCCGGTATATGAACGGTGTCGGAGCTGTGTCCGGTGGCGCGATGCTGGCGACCTTTCAGGATGTCACGCATCTAGAACAGGCCAGCCAGATGCGCCGGGATTTCGTTGCGAACGTGAGCCATGAGTTGCGCACCCCCCTGACTGCATTGATGGGGTTTATCGAAACGCTACGCGGCCCGGCGCGCGATGACGTCAATGCCCGAGAGCGTTTTCTTCAGATCATGACCGACGAAGCCAATCGTATGAATCGCTTAGTTGGGGATCTTCTGTCGCTGAACCGGGTTGAAAGCGAAGAACGCGTGCGCCCGAAAGCGCAGGTTGAACTGACCGGGCTTTTACGATCCACGCTGAACTCACTGCGTCCTCTGGCTGAAGGTGGGGATGTTGAGTTGTCACTGACGGCGCCCGAAGATCCGGTTTCACTTGCTGGTGACAGCGATCAACTGCGCCAGGTGTTCACCAATTTGATCGAGAATGGGATCAAGTATGGTGGCAGTGGCGGCAGTGTAGAGGTGCGAGTTACGTCCTCGGAACGCGATTCTGCCATGAGGGGGCCGGCCGTGCGGGTTCAGGTTATTGATAGGGGGGCGGGCATCGATTCAGTGCATCTGCCGCGCCTGACCGAGCGCTTTTACCGGGCCGACAGCCACAGATCGCGGCAGTTGGGCGGTACCGGGCTGGGTCTTGCGATTGTGAAACATATCATCAATCGCCATCGCGGTCGTTTGCGGATTGAAAGTGAACTGGGCAAAGGTACGACGTTTACGGTGATTTTGCCGCTTTGAAACTCGGCGGAAGGTGAGCCAGCGTGACCGTTGTAAATTTTGCATGTCTGCTTTTCGCCGTGTAACCCCCATTTTTCGCCAACTGTCATAAAGCTGTTACAAGCCTGTCACAAAAGGCTTACGCACGGCTCTTAGAGGTTCGTGCAAGATCATCATGGGGATGATCACAGATTACAATTTTCAAGGAGACTGAAATGTCCTTTGTAAAACTGTCGGCTGCTGCGCTGGCAATCACTGCCATCTCGGCGACGACTGCTGCAGCTCGTGACAACGTTCAGGTTGCCGGTTCGTCTACCGTTCTGCCTTATGCCTCGATTGTTGCCGAACTGTTTGGTGAAAATACCGATTTCCCAACACCGGTTGTGGAATCAGGCGGTTCGTCGGCTGGTCTGAAGCGTTTCTGCCAAGGCGTTGGTGAAAACACCATCGACGTTGCAAACGCATCCCGCGCGATCCGTGAAAAAGAAATCAAAGCATGCGCCGAAAACGGCGTGACTGACATCATGGAAGTCCGCATCGGTTATGACGGCATCGTTTTCGCAAGCCAGCAGTCGGGTCCTGCCTTCAACGCGTTCGAGCCTTCGGACATCTTCAATGCTCTGGGTGCTAAGGTTCTGAAAGACGGCGCAATCGTCGACAACCCATATAACACTTGGGCGGAGTTCAACGCTGATCTGCCTGACGTTGAAATCGCAGGCTTTATCCCGGGCACCAAGCACGGTACCCGTGAAGTATTCGAAGAAAAAGTTCTGCTGATCGGATGTGAAGCAACCGGCGCCATGGAAGCGATGGTTGCTGGCGGCATGAGCGAAGACGATGCAGAAGATGCCTGCCTGAACGTTCGCACGGACGGTAAATCGGTCGATATTGACGGTGACTACACCGAGACACTGGCGCGCATCGACACCAACCCGAACGGTATCGGCGTCTTTGGTCTGGCGTTCTACGAGAACAACACCGACAAGCTGAAAGTTGCGACCATGTCAGGTATCGCTCCGTCGACCGAGACCATCTCGACCGGTGAATACCCTGTTTCACGCCCGCTTTTCTTCTACATCAAGAAAGCTCATATCGGCGTGATCCCTGGCCTGAAAGAATACGCTCAGTTCTTTACCCATGATGAAATTGCCGGTCCTTCGGGTCCGCTGGCAAACTATGGTCTGGTTGCCGATCCTGAGCTGGCAAATACTCAGGACGCAATTGCCAATGAAGTAACCATGGGTTCCGGCAGCTAAGCCCGGCATGTTCCGAAATGCGAGGGGGCGGCCTTTTGGGGTCGCCCCCATGCTAGTTTGAATTCTCAATCAAGACCACGAGGGTGTCATGCCAATTCTTTGGCTCTTTCTGATCGTAGCTGCCATATCGGCGGTGGGGTATGTGTTGGGGCGGTCACGTGCGCTGCAAAGCGCTGGTGGTGACATCCGTGGCTTGCATTCGTTGCCAAACTTTTATGGCGCGAATGTTGCTCTGAAAACCGTGGTGCCTGCATTTGGTCTTTTGATCCTTTGGCTGCTGGTGCAGCCGTTTTATATAAACTCGCAGGTGTCCGGCATGATCCCGGATACTGCCATCAAGGATGGGTCGTCACGCAGCCTGGTTATGGCCGAGGTGCGCCGCACCGCTGCCGGGTTGGAAGCAGCCGTGGCGCAGGGGCAGTTGCCTGAGCAGGTCGCACACAACGCGAATGCTGATATTGCCACAGTCACGCAAGGCCTTAAGGACGCCGGTCAGGTGGTTACCTCAGAGATTACGCAACCCATTCTAAATGCTTCACAAAGCTATATTGGCATGAATGACACCGGCCACAGCGTGATGTCCATTGCCGTGATTTTGCTGGCGCTGGCGGGGGCCGCGATAAGTTGGTGGCAAACCCACGCAGAGTACCGTGCGCGCAATGTTGTTGAGCAAGGCGTCCGCCTACTTTTGTTTGCGGCCGCATCCATTGCCATTCTCACCACGGTCGGCATTGTTCTTTCGCTTGTTTTCAACACGTGGGAATTCTTCAAGCTCTATCCCGCAACCGATTTCTTTTTTGGCACCACATGGTCGCCCAGTTTCTCTGGTCGTGGTGGGTCTTCCCAACTTGGGATTATCCCATTGCTGTGGGGTACCTTCTACATCTCGATCGTGGCCCTTCTGGTGGCCGTTCCAATCGGATTGTTCGCGGCGATCTATCTGAGTGAATACGCGTCGCCGCGCGTGCGTGCCGTAGCCAAGCCTTTGCTGGAAATCCTCGCTGGTATCCCGACCATCGTATATGGCCTGTTTGCATTGCTGACCGTCGGGCCGCTTTTGTTGGGCGTCTTTGGTGACAGCGGTCTGGGTTGGATGAAGGCGGGTACGGCAGTAATGACCGCGGGCCTTGTCATGGGCATCATGCTCATCCCGTTTGTCTCATCGCTGTCAGACGACATTATCAACGCCGTGCCGCAAGCCATGCGAGACGGGTCCTACGGTTTGGGCGCTACCCAGTCCGAAACTATCCGTCAGGTGGTCCTACCTGCGGCGCTGCCGGGGATCGTTGGTGCGATCCTTCTGGCGGCCTCGCGCGCCATCGGAGAAACCATGATTGTGGTGCTGGGGGCGGGCGCCGCTGCACGTCTGAGCCTTAACCCGTTCGAAGCCATGACGACCGTCACAGCAAAAATCGTCAGCCAACTGACGGGTGACGCTGACTTTGCGTCGCCCGAAGCGCTTGTCGCCTTCGCGCTTGGCATGACACTTTTCATCCTCACGCTGGGGCTTAATGTCTTTGCCCTTTACATCGTGCGCAAGTATCGGGAGCAGTACGAATGACCGACGCAAGCATGCAAGCCCCGGAAACAGGCCGTCACACAGTCTCCCTTACAGCGTCGGATGAACGTACGCGCAAGCGGGCCAAGGCCGAAAAACGATTCCGGATGTATGGAATAGTCGCAATCGCAACCGGTCTGTTTTTCCTGTTGGTGCTGTTCGCATCAATCCTGAAAGAAGGAATCCCTGCTTTCACGCGAACTGTGGTGAGCGTGGATTTCACGTTAACCGAGCAACAACGTGAGGCAGCCGAAGGTGAGTTGTTCAAGACCAAAGCCTACGCAAACCTGTTCATAGCTGAGCTCAAAAATGAACTGGATGAGCGCGGTCTGGAGGTTGAGGTCGATAACGCAGCGATCGAGCGCCTTCTGGGTAAAGTCGGCGGAACGATCCGCGAGTTCTACAGCCAGAATCCGGGCAAACTGGGGGAACCGATCGAGTTTGATCTGGCGGCGTCCAGCCGTGTTGACGGGTACTTCAAGGGCCGTGTATCTCGTGACACTCTTCAAGACAGCCGCTTTCTACAGCTAAGCGATCTTGATCTCGTGGATGCTTTGGAAGAGGCAGGCATTATCAAACAGGCCTTTAACTGGCCGTTCATCACAGGTGCGGATTCGGGTGTGGACAACCCCGGCGGCGCTGGTATCGGCGCATCGGTTGTTGGATCGTTCTTCATGATGCTGGTGGTTCTGGGCCTGTCATTGCCGATTGGCGTGGCTGCATCGATCTATCTGGAAGAATTTGCGCCACAGAACAAGTTTACTGATCTGATCGAGGTCAACATATCGAACCTAGCCGCTGTGCCGTCCATCGTGTTCGGTATCCTAGGTCTGGCCGTTTTCATCCAGTTCATGCATCTGCCGCAATCTGCGCCGCTGGTTGGTGGATTGGTTCTGACGCTGATGACTCTGCCGACGATCATCATCTCGACCCGTGCGTCGCTAAAGGCGGTTCCGCCGTCGATCCGCGATGCTGCGCTGGGGGTAGGGGCCTCGAAGATGCAGGCGGTATTCCACCATGTTCTGCCGCTGGCTGCACCGGGCATCTTGACCGGAACCATCATTGGTCTGGCCCAGGCGCTGGGTGAAACGGCACCACTGCTTCTGATCGGTATGGTCGGCTTTGTCGCCCGAGGTTACCCGGACGGATTCATTGCTGGATTTACCGAGCCGAATTCGGCGATGCCAGCGCAGATCTATACCTGGGCTGCCCGTGCGGATGTCGGCTTCTATGAAAAAGCATGGGGCGGCATTATTATTCTTCTGATGTTCCTGCTGACCATGAATATCATCGCAATCATCCTGCGTCGCCGCTTTGAACGTCGCTGGTAATGAGGGGCACTACAATGAACGACATGTCGCGAGTGGAGAGACAAGTGGACACCAAGAAAATTAAATTGGAGTGTCGGGACTGCCAAGTTTACTACGGCGACACTCATGCCATCAAAGATGTGAATGTCGACATTGAGGATAAGACTGTCACTGCTTTCATCGGCCCGTCCGGTTGTGGCAAGTCGACATTCCTGCGCTGTTTAAACCGGATGAATGACACCATCGACATTGCACGTGTTCAAGGGTCGTTCAAACTGGATGGCGAAGACATTTATGACAAGCGGGTTGATCCCGTTCAGCTGCGCGCCAAGGTGGGCATGGTGTTCCAGAAGCCGAACCCTTTCCCCAAGTCGATCTATGATAACGTTGCCTACGGGCCGCGAATCCACGGTCTTGCCAAGAACAAGGCAGAGTTGGATGAGATCGTTGAGAAATCCCTGCGCCGCGGCGCAATCTGGGATGAGGTCAAGGATCGTCTGGATGCGCCCGGCACCGGATTGTCGGGCGGTCAGCAACAGCGCCTGTGCATCGCCCGCGCAGTAGCGACCGAGCCCGAGGTTCTGTTGATGGACGAACCATGTTCGGCCCTCGACCCGATTGCTACAGCACAAGTTGAGGAGCTGATTGATGAGTTGCGCTCGCGCTATTCGGTGGTGATCGTGACCCACTCGATGCAGCAGGCGGCACGCGTAAGCCAGAAAACCGCCTTCTTCCACCTCGGGAATCTGGTCGAATTTGGAGAGACTGGGCAGATCTTTACCAACCCCGAAGATCCCCGCACGGAAAGCTACATTACCGGCCGGATCGGCTGAGCACAGGTATATAGATATGAGCGAACAACATATTGCATCTGCTTTCGACCGGGACCTTGAGACCATTCAAGCCCATATCATGAAGATGGGCGGGCTGGTTGAAGCCGCAATCACGAACTCCGCCAAATCGCTGGTAACACGCGACGAAGAACTGGCCCAACAAGTGCGTCAGGGCGACAAGGCAATCGACGCGCTGGAAGACGTGATTAACGAAGAAACGGCCCGCCTGATCGCTTTGCGCTCGCCTACTGCGGGTGACCTGCGTTTGGTTCTGTCTGTTCTGAAGGTTTCGGCCAATCTCGAACGGATTGGCGACTATTCCAAGAACATTGCCAAGCGCACCACCGTTCTTGTTAACGCGGGTGAGATCAATGGCAGCGCCGCCGCCCTGCGCCGTATGGCGCGCGAAGTTGAGCGGATGCTGCGCGACGCTCTGGACGCCTATATCCAGCGAGACGCAGAACTTGCCGCTGATGTGATCGACCGCGATGAAGAAGTCGACCAGATGTACAATGGTCTGTTCCGTGAATTCCTGACCTTTATGGCCGAGGATCCACGCAACATTTCGTCTTGTATGCACCTGCATTTCATCGCCAAGAACATCGAGCGTATGGGTGATCACGTCACTGCGATTGCCGAGCAGGTTGTCTATCTTGTGACCGGAGAGCGCCCGACCGAAGCTAGACCGAAAGCGGATATTACGTCGCATACCCCTCAGGAGATCTGACCAATGTCTGCGGATCAGCCCACCGTTCTGGTCGTTGAAGATGAACCGGCACAGCGCGAGGTACTGGCCTATAACCTCGAAGCGGAAGGGTTCCGCGTGTCCAAGGCCGGCAGCGGTGATGAGGCCATGCTGTTGGTCGATGAAGAACACCCTGACATAATCGTTCTGGATTGGATGATGCCGAACCTCAGCGGTATCGAGGTCTGCCGACGTCTGAAACTTCGCCCGGATACCCGCTCGATCCCGATCATCATGCTGTCAGCTCGCACCGAAGAAGTCGACAAGGTGCGTGGCCTAGAAACCGGCGCCGATGACTATGTGGTCAAGCCGTATTCAGTGGTTGAATTGATGGCGCGGGTCCGCGCTCAGTTGCGCCGGGTGCGCCCGGCGACCGTCGGGTTGAAACTGGAATTTGACGACATCATTCTGGACTCGGAAACGCACAAGGTCAGCAGGGGAAGTAAACCGTTAAAGCTGGGGCCGACCGAGTTTCGTCTTCTCAGTACATTCATGGAAAAACCAGGCCGCGTCTGGAGCCGTGAGCAGTTGCTTGACCGGGTCTGGGGGCGCGATATCTATGTTGATACGCGCACGGTAGATGTTCATATCGGCCGCTTGCGCAAGGCGCTCACTCAGCACGGCGGTGAAGACCCGGTTCGCACAGTGCGCGGTGCGGGTTACGCATTGGGATAGTTTCGGGGCATGGGTATGAGTTTTGCTCATAGTAAGTTGCAAAACTCTTACTGTCTTTTGTGATTTTACCGGGTTAATTTGCGTCGAAACAGACTACGCGGAGAAGCACCATGAACGCCCCTGACGCCAAGCCAACGCTGCGAGCCAAGGATGCGCCCGACATGGGCAATTTCACGTGGGATGATCCGTTCCGATTGTCCGATCAGCTGACTGAAGATGAACGCATGATCGAGGCCAGCGCCCGCGCGTATTCACAGGAGAAGTTGAAAACTCGTGTAACGGATGCGTTTCAGAACGAAGAAACTGATCCCGAGATTTTCCGCGAAATGGGCGAAATGGGTTTGCTGGGAACCACGATCCCCGAGGAATACGGCGGGCTTGGGGCAGGGTACGTGTCCTACGGTCTGGTGGCCCGTGAAGTAGAGCGTGTCGATTCCGGTTATCGTTCAATGATGTCGGTGCAAAGCTCTCTGGTGATGTATCCGATTTATGCTTACGGAACCGAAGAACAACGTCGGAAATATCTGCCAAAACTGGCTAGTGGTGAATGGATCGGTTGTTTTGGCCTGACCGAAGCAGATGCGGGCTCGGATCCGGCCGGCATGAAAACCCGCGCCGAGAAGATCGACGGCGGTTACCAGTTAACCGGCAGTAAGATGTGGATTTCGAACGCGCCAATAGCGGATGTGTTTGTGATCTGGGCCAAATCCGACGCACATGACGGAAAGATCCGCGGCTTTGTTTTGGACAAAGGTCTCAAAGGGCTGAGCGCTCCGAAAATTCAGAACAAACTGAGCCTTAGGGCATCAATCACCGGCGAAATCGTTCTGGACGGCGTTGAAGTTGATGAAAGCGCCTTGCTGCCGCATATTCAAGGCCTGAAAGGCCCATTTGGCTGTCTAAACCGGGCGCGGTACGGGATTAGCTGGGGCGTATTGGGGGCGGCCGAGTCCTGCTGGCATTCTGCGCGCCAGTATGGGCTGGATCGGAAACAGTTCAACCGGCCTCTGGCTCAGACACAGCTTTATCAGCGCAAACTGGCGGATATGCAGACTGAGATTGCCTTGGGACTGCAGGCAAGCTTGCGTGTAGGTCGGCTGATGGACGACGCTGAAGCCGCGCCTGAAATGATTTCGCTCGTTAAACGAAATAACTGTGGCAAGGCGTTAGACATTGCTCGGATGGCGCGTGACATGCACGGCGGCAATGGAATTTCGCTGGAGTTTCACGTCATTCGTCACATGATCAACCTTGAGACAGTAAACACTTATGAAGGCACGCATGACGTTCATGCCTTGATATTGGGGCGGGCGCAAACCGGATTGCAGGCGTTCTATTAAAATGAACTCATGTTGCAACCAAGTAGAAATGTCACTCGGTCTGCAAAGTAGAAATGTCCCAGTTGCCGCGGAACGGTAGTGCAGCCTGACAGGGTGGAGACCTCAAACATCGGAGCCCTGGCTGGCTGCACGCTTCTCTTTCGCTGCTTTCGCAAGCCTTGAGTTCCAGCCGTTGTTGCGCAGACCTGTTGGGCTGTAGCGTGTGGCCTGAGTACCGACGCGGCGCTTCTTCGGGGGTGCTTTATCCTGCTCTTGCTTGATGTGCTCCAGCACCGCGCTCAGTCGCTTGTTCCCGATGATCGCCGCGTGGCTCACACGTTGATCTTTGTCGTAAGCGGAGTAGGGCAGTGGAACACCCTTTGACCGGAATTCCAGCGTACCGTCCTGGTATTGATAGCTGTCCACATATTTGCCAACGAGACCACGGGTGAGGTCGTTCTCTTCAAGCGTGATCCGCTTGCGGTCGTAACGCAGCACCAGGTTCCGGTCGACGTAGCGCTCGTCGCGCCAGCACAGGATGTCCTGCAGACGGTCGGGCTCGACATTCAGGGCCCGGTGCAGATTGTCCGGTCGTCGCGGCGATTTGGCAAACCTGGCGTTGTAACGTTGCATGAATCCCGGCAGGAAAGCGTTTGCGGCTTCCATGTCCGAGATCCCAGCAAGCCGCAATTCCTTCACCAGCCGATCCTGGAGCGTGCGGTTGGCACGCTCAACACGGCCCTTGGCCTGGCTGCTGTTGGCGCAGAGGATCTCGATGTTCAACTCATTCAAAGCCCGGCCAAACTGGGTCATGCCATGGCCCGACTTCGCGCCTTGCTGCGCCACCCGAAACACGGTGTGCTTGTCGGAATAGAAGGCAACAGGGCGACCGTGATCAGCCAGGTAGCCTTCAAGCGCTTCGAAATAGCTGAAGGTGCTTTCCGACTTCACAAACCGCAGCTGCATCAATGTGCTGGTCGCATCGTCGATGAAGACCAGCAGCGTGCAGGGCGGGGCGCGATCTTCGAACCAGCGGTGGTCAGATCCGTCGATCTGGATGAGCTCGCCTAAGCATTCCCGACGCAAGCGCGGCTGGTGGAACGTCCTGCGCTGTTTGCGAGATAACCAGATTCCGTCTGCCTGCATCCACTTGCGCAGCGTCTCGCGCGAGACTTTCAGATCATGATGTTCCAACAACATCTCAACTGCCAGTGTCGGGCCAAAATCAGCGTATCGTTCTTTGACGAGTGCCAGGGCAAACTCTCGAATGGCCGGATCAATACGATTGTTGGATTTACGACCGCGCGCCTTGTGACGCAGCGCAGTCGGACCATTAGTCTGGAAAACCCTGAGCAAACGGTGAACTTGTCTGCGGCTCAAGTTCAGAACATTTGCGGCGGAAACCACCGTCATGCAGCCTTGGGAAACCTGGCTCAGCACTTCTATACGATTAAGCTCGCGTTCGCTCATGACAACCAATCCCACCGTCACACTCCAATCCTGCCTGCTCGACAGAGCAGTGTGACACTTCTACTTTGCTAATGTGGGACATTTTAACTTTGCGGCTTCTACTCATGTTCGTGTAATTGGTATTATGGTAAATAAAGAGTGTTGGCGAAGCTTTAAATGTTGTGCTTTGCCAATATCTTGTGCCGTTATCTTCATTAATTGTATAAGTCAAACGGCGCGCCTTTCGCATGAGACCTTCTTGAGCTACGGACGCAACCAGAGTACCGTTTTCCGCGAAGATTGATCCTCGGTTAAAGTTGCGTCCATGTCCGCTCCAAGGAGAATCCATCGAGTAAAGGTGCCAGTTTCCAAGGTTTACCGGTTCGTGAAACCACAGCGCGTGGTCTAGGCTGGCGCCATTTACCTCTCCGGTAAACCAACTAAGACCATGCGGTCGCATTCCCGACAGCATCAGATACATATCGGATGCGTAAGCCAAAATCAGTTGCTGCGTCACGGGGTCGGTTTCGGAGGCTGCTTTCATTCGAAACCATATCTGGTTTTGGTCATTCGATTTTTCAGGCTTGAATGGATTTAAGTGACTAACTTCACGAACTTCGATTGGCCGTTCGCGCAAGAGTTCGCCGCGTAGTTTTTTCGGGACCAGACCAACGTATTTCTTTCTTAAGTCCTCACGGGCCGGATAAGACTCCGGAGCTTTTGAATGTGGCATGGCGTGCTGGTGATCCCAGCCTTCATCCTGAACATGAAATGATGCGGACATATTGAGGATTTGCTTTCCATGCTGGATTGCAACAACGCGCCGAGTTGTCAGAGACCCTCCATCACGTGCTCTATCAACTTGATAAATCACAGGAATAGCCGGATCTCCGGCTCGAATGAAGTATGCGTGCAATGAATGGCACATACGGCCTTCAACAGTTCGATACGCCGCAGCCAAAGCCTGAGCGATAACTTGGCCGCCAAAAATACGTGTCGGGGTTTCGCCCCCCGATCCCGTACCACGAAACAGGTCCACTTCAAGCCTTTCGATGTCCAAAAGGTCTAGTAGGATACGTTCTGCTTCAGTCATTGACGGCCTCCAATTGTCTTCTCGGGTTGGGGTAGCAGCACTTAACGCGTCATTCATTCATGGCCCCAAGGACAAGCGCTTTTAGTTCCGCACGTGAAGGATAAGAACTGGATGGGGATAATTGCGTGAAAAAGACCGCGGTTAGATCATTTACTCGGTCGATCCAGAAAAAGGTGGACGCCATACCGCCCCAACTAAAATCTCCCAGTGAGCCCGGAACGCGGGTTCTGCCCGGGTTTATAACGACAGCGCCACCCAAACCGAAACCTGTGCCTTCCATCGGTTGTTCGGCGAAACTATTAGGTCCCATCGAAGCAATATCGCCGGGTAAGTGGTTGCTAAGCATGTAATCTATGGTTTTAGACCCTAATAAACGGTGTCCTGTGCCCTGCCCCCGGTTCCGCAGCATCTCGGCAAAACAAGAGAAGTCATCGATGGTGCTGACCAATCCGCCACCACCCGAAAATGTAGCGGCCTTTTCAAAGGGCGACTTTCCGGCCTGATCAACAAGCCGAAGTGTATCGCCCCCGGTCTTTGCCGCATTCAGGGCCATCGCGTCGCCTGCCAGAGGCGTGTAAAGAGAGGCGAGCCGATCCCCTGCCCCAGACGGCACAGAAAACCCTGTTTCCTGCATCCCGAGGGGTTCGAAAATCTCCTTTGCGAAAAACTCTTCCAGTGTCTTGCCTGAGACGATTTCGATCACACGCCCAAGGACATCTATTGCGACTGAGTATTCCCACCGTGTGCCCGGTTGAAACGCCAGAGGTAATCGCGACAAATCCAAAACTCGATTTTCCAACAGGCCCTGGTCTGGTCTGAAGATCAGGTCTTGTTCGTCCATCGCTGCAGGCAAAATCCCTGGATTGAAAGGATAGCTGAGTCCGCTGGTATGTGTCAGTAACTCATGCAGCGTGGGCGTCGGTGCAGGTTCGGTTTGATCCAAACGCTGTGCGCCGGGAACCAATGCCTGTATATTGGCAAACTCTGGAAGGAATTCTGATAGTTGCGCGTCGAGATGAAACAAGCCTTGCTCGACCAGCATCATCAACGCGACGGTGGTGACAGGCTTGGTCATCGAATAGATACGCGCAATCGTGTCACGCTGAAATGGTAAATTGTTTTCTATGCTTCTCTGACCGCAGGAATGGAAAAACACCTCGGACCCATGGTGTTTCACCAATAACGAGCTGCCCGCGTATTTTCGTTCATCGACATATCGCTGCATCCAGTCGGAAATGCGGTTCAGGCGCGCAGGATCAAACTTAGCCATCTGTAGTCAGCCCCTTGGAAATCAATCGGATTTTGCGAGTTTGCGCACTGAATTAACAGTGAAATCGACCAGAGCACTGCGTAACAACCTGTCTGGCTGTTACAATACAGGTGTAACGGATTCGCTTGTCACGAGTTGGTACAGTTTTGAACGTCCAAATTCAGGAGAAGCACCATGACACAACGCATTGAATTTGTGTATGATTTCTGCAGTCCAAATGCATTCCTTGCGTACAAGACTCTGCCGGCACTGACAGAAAAACACGGCGTTCGCGTAAGTTATTTTCCTGTGTTGTTGTCCACGATCTTCAAGTCCACAAACAATCAAAGCCCTTTCCAGGCATTTTCGGAAAACCGTCAAAAATCGGCGTATTTAACACATGATCTACACCGTTTTGCACGCGCTCGGGGGATCAGTTTCCATATGAGCCCCCACTTTCCGGTCAACACTAAATTCGCCATGCGAGGTGCCCTTTACGCAGCGGAAAAACCATGGGAAAGCATATATATAGATGCGATCTTTGATGCTATTTGGGTGCATGGGCAAAAAGTCGATGAACTTGGCGTACTAACCGAGATTCTGCAGGAACACGAACTGCCGGTTCGCAAGATCCGCGACGCGATGACCAATACTGAGGTCAAGCAGAAGCTCAAAGAACAGACCAAAGCCGCCGTGAAGCGCGGTGTATTCGGGGTTCCCAGTATGTTTTCAGGAACCGAAATGTTCTTTGGCAAAAACAGCATGGGGAATCTGGGGCTGGAACTGGAGAGAGAGACCTAAGAATCCAATGCGGCCAGCCCATGTTTTGCGAACATCGGCACGTACGAACCTAAAAGAACGGCACGCTCGGGATCGGATGCATTACCTTCCTGCGCGCGCTTGAAAACCCCCTGCAAGATTCCGGCCATGCGGAAGAAATTAAACGCCAGATAAAACCCGAAATTCTCGATTTCCGGCAGGCCGCGCCGATGGCAATATTGGTCGATAAAGGCCTGATCTGATGGCAACCCCAGACTGTCTCGGTCAACGCCTTGCAGGCCGCGCCCCTCGGTTCCCGAAGGCATCCTCCATTGCATGATTACGGCGGCGAGATCAGCATAGGGATGCCCGATCGTCGACAGTTCCCAATCCAACACGCCAATGCAACGCGGGCCCCCTTTTGCGAACATCAGATTATCGATGCGATAATCCCCGTGCACCAGCGTTCTTTGGCCATCATCTTCAGGGATGGCTCGTGGCAGTTCAGCAATCAGTTTGTCCATCTCGGCGATTTGATTGGTTTCAGAGGCTCGGTATTGTTTGGTCCATCGTGCAATTTGCCGTTCGAAATAGTTTCCGGTTGGACCGTAGTCCGACAGTCCAACTGCCTCGATGTCGACCATGTGCAAGGTGGCCAAAACCCTGTTCATTTCATCAATAACCGCCGTGCGGGTCGCGTTGGTTTCTCCGGCCATAGTAGGTTCAAGAAAGATCCGCCCGTCGAGATGTTCCATCACATAAAATTCCGAGCCGATGACGCTGTCATCTGAGCAGAGCAAATACATCTCAGGCACCGGAACCTTGCTATGGGCCAGCGCAGTTTGGACATGAAATTCCCGATCAACAGCATGCGCGGATTTGAGAAGAACGCCTGCTGGTTTTCGACGCAATACGTATGTCTTATAAGGTGTTAGCAACCGATAGGTCGGGTTGGATTGGCCTATAGCAAACTTGTCAGCCTTCAAGGGGCCGCGATAGTCTGGCAAGTTTTCTCGAAAATACGCGTCCAAGGCGTCCAGATCTAAAAACGAAGTTGTCATGCGGCGAACTCACATGGCTTCGGCAAAGATGTTTCCGGCTGTCACCACGTTGATACCACCGGAAACCGGAATGACCGCGCCCGTGACATAGCTTCCACCGCGGCCGCACAAAAACAGCATGCACCCTGCAATATCCTCGTCACGACCTACGCGCCCCAGCGGGACTGATTTACCGACCCTTTCCCTTGTTTCTTCATCGGCAGTGGCGAATGCCGTCATGCGGGATACGAAGGGCCCCGGCGCCAATGCGTTAACGGTGATATGATATGGCGAGAATTCCTTGGCCATGATTTTGGTAAGGTGCAACACTGCCGCTTTGGATGCTGAATAGCTGTATGCGCCGTCACCCATTGGAACCTCGCCCATAACTGAGCCGACATTAACTACCCGTGCCGGATCATCGGCTGACCCGGAATTCATCAATATAGGAAGCAGTTTCTGGGTCAGGTCAAATAGCCCGGCAACATTGACCGACATGACCTTATCCCACGCATCGTGGGGAAATTGTCCCATCGGCGCACCCCAAGACACGCCTGCATTATTCATAAGTATATCAAGCTTGTCTGTGCGGTTATTGACCTCGGACACAAGGGCCATGATGCCTACGCTGCTCGCAACGTTGCCACCAAAACCCTCTGCAATCCCTAAGGCCTCTAGGGCGTTCAACTCCGCCGCCACAGCTTCACATGCCTCGGCCTTGCGTGACGCGATCAGAACGTGCGCCCCGGCCCGCACCAACGCTTCGGCAGCCATGCGACCGATACCTGTCGCACCACCTGTTACAAGCGCGGTTTTACCCTGCAATGAAAACAGCGTATCGGGGGTCATGTTTTGCTCCTCACTCCCTGTGGCCTTTGGCGCGCCCTAATCGTTGGGTCGCTGGATTCTTGACAACACACGAAGCTACGCCAAAGCTCCTCTTTATTGAATAACAAGGATAATGGGACTGACATGCAAGCTTTACTCAGCGTCGCGCCAGGTGGCCCGGAAACTCTGGAGTTGACCACCCTGCCCGACCCCAAACCGGGTAAGGGCGAACTGCTGGTTGGTATCAAGGCGGCAGGTGTCAATTTTCCTGATACCTTGATTATTCAGGACCTCTATCAGATCAAACCTCCTCGTCCTTTTGCGCCGGGTGGTGAAATCGCTGGTGAAGTTCTTGCCATAGGAGACGGCGTAACAGGTTTCGAAATCGGCGATCGTGTTATGGCCCTTACTGGGCACGGAGGGTTCGCCACACACGTTACAATCCCCGCTGCGACCGCCATCAAGTTCCCAGCCACAATGCCGTTTGAACACGCGGCGTGTTTCATCTTTACATACGGCACGTCCTATCACGCGTTGAAGGACCGCGCAGAATTGCAACCCGACGAAACCTTGTTGGTGCTTGGTGCGGCCGGTGGGGTCGGATCAGCTGCGGTTGAGCTGGGTAAAGCCATGGGAGCGCGGGTAATCGCTGCGGTTTCATCACAAGACAAAGCAGATTTCTGTCAGCGCCTGGGTGCAGATGAAACAGTGCTTTATGCGCAAGACATGGACAAACCAAACCAGAAAGCATTCACAGATGAAATCAAGAGGCTCACAGCTCCTCTCGGCGTGAATGTTGTCTACGATGCCGTGGGAGGAGGCTATTCCGAGCCTGCACTACGCAGCGTTGGTTGGAATGGTCGCTATCTCGTCGTCGGTTTCCCTGCTGGCATTCCTAAAATACCGTTGAACTTGCCGCTGTTGAAAGGGTGCCAGATAGTCGGAGTTTTCTGGGGTGCATCAGTCCTACACAACCCAGAAGGGCACCTGAAAAATATGAATGATTTAATTGCGTTATATGGCAATTCTCAGATCAAACCGCAGATCAATGCCCGTTTTCCCCTTGATCGAGCAGGTGATGCGTTAACCCACTTGGCAAATCGCTCGGCTCTGGGCAAAACCGTTGTGGAAATACCTGCATAGAAAAGCTGAGGGTAGCGGCAATGTTATCGCTCACCCTATGGGTTCATTGGCCGGTGGACAATGCCACCCATTCGCGTTTATGAACTTGTTATGGGGATAGTGGAATAATGTACAAAGCTCTGATTTTAAACGGCCCAAACCTAAATCTTCTGGGCACACGTCAGCCCGAAGTTTACGGCGGCACCACGTTAGAGATGGTGGAAAACCTTTGTGTCAGCCATGGGTCCTCAATTGGTATGGAAGTCTCGTGCTTACAATCCAACCATGAGGGTACCCTGATCGATGCCATTCACGTGGCCAAAGGCGTGCAAGACGGTATCGTTCTGAACGCAGGTGCGTACACTCATACTTCTATTGCCCTTATGGACGCGATTGCATCCGTTGAATTGCCCGTAGTGGAAGTACACCTATCCAACATTCACGCGCGTGAGGCTTTCCGGCACGTCTCTTATATTTCCAAGGTCGCGGTGGGCCAGATTTGCGGGTTCGGCGCCCAAGGGTATGTCTTGGCATTAGACGCTTTGTCGGCGCACCTGAAATCAGAGTCCCCTGCATGACGCTGATCGAATATCTGCATTTTCTGAGCTACACTAAAACTCTGGAAGAGCTTTGGGACGCCCATTGCCGTCAGATGGAAAAGTTTGGTTTTGACAGACTGATCTACGGGCACACTCAATTCCGTACTGAAACATCCCTCGGAGACCCTGAAGATTTCCTGATTCTAACCAACCACGAAAAGCCGTACTTGGATGGTTTCTTGCGAGATGGTCTTTACTTTCATGCCCCAATGCTGAGATGGGCGCTATATAACGAAGGCGCGGCCAGCTGGAATATCGCTCAGAGTCTTGTGGCCAACGGAGATCTAACGGCCAAAGAACTTGAAGTCCTTGAGTTCAACAAGGCACATGGCGTTACCTGCGGCTACACTGTCAGTTTCACATCTGTCTCAATGCGATCGAAGGGTGCGATTTCCTTGTCTGCCGGGAATGCAGCCAATCAGGCAGAAGTTGATGCAATCTGGGCAGAGCATGGCGAAGATATTTTGCTGATGAACAACATGGCGCATCTCAAGATTCTCACCCTGCCCTACAACGCCCCTCATCGTGCGTTGACCAAACGCCAACGAGAGGCGCTGCAATGGGTCGGTGATGGGAAAACCACCCAGGATATCGCGTTGCTGATGGGGCTAACCGCAGCAACGGTAGAAAAGCATCTGCGACTCGCGCGCGAGGCTCTTTCGGTCGAAACCACGGCTCAGGCTGTCCTGAAAGCCTCTTTGCAGAACCAGATGTTCACTATGGAGGCATAGCTGCCGAAAATTGACGCCAAGTTGCGTCAATTTACCCTAGGTAAGGAAATCATGACTTTCGAATCCGGGGTAGTAGTTGCAAAGTGAGATTGTTCCGTGAGTGGTGGCTTTAGCCAGGGAACATTTGGTTGGAACTTTGCAATATCAGGGCTCTCCAACCGCTCTGACATCTAGGCGTCTATTTGTACGCGTCTGGTTGCTGGAAAATTGGGGGGCCTCGACCATCCCCATCATGCGGGGCCCCTCATACTCCTTTCAGGAGAAGTCTGGACGCGTCAGCGTCCTTTTTTGATTCAGCCTTACGCAATGCACAAAAAAAGCCGGCCACGTATCCCGTGACCGGCCTTCGATGGTATCCCGAACCACGGGGGTTCGGGAATGTCTAATTAGCCTTGAGCGGCCTTAGCAACTTCGGCAGCGAAGTCTTCTTTTTCGACAACGATGCCTTCGCCAACTTCCAGACGGATGAAGCCAGTGATGGTTGCGCCTGCTTCTTTAGCAGCTGCTTCTACGGTCAGGTCAGGGTTCACAACGAACGACTGGTTCAGCAGGGTCGATTCCGCGACGAATTTCTTCATGCGGCCTTCGATCATTTTCTCGATCACCTGCTCCGGCTTACCGGATTCGCGGGCGATGTCCATCTGAACCTGCTTTTCCTTCTCGACAACCGCCGGGTCCATGTCCGCTTCGGACAGGGCCGCCGGGTTCACAGCCGCGATGTGCATCGCAACCTGCTTGCCGATGGCTTCGTCACCACCGGTCAGAGCAACCAGAACGCCGATTTTGCCCATGCCGTTGGTGGCCGCGTTGTGGACGTAGGACACAACAGTGTCGCCCGACAGCTTGGCCATACGACGTACCGACATGTTCTCACCAATGGTGGCGATCTTGTCTGTCAGTGTGTCCGCAACGTTCTTGCCGCCCAGATCAGCAGCTAGCAGAGCCTCGACATTGTCCACGCCTTCAGCTGCGTAGGCGATCTTGCCAACCATTTCTTGGAACTCGGCGTTTTTCGCTACGAAATCGGTTTCCGAGTTTACTTCGACAGCAACACCGTTGCCACCGTTTACGTGAACAGCAACCAGACCTTCTGCTGCGGTACGGCCGGACTTCTTGGCGGCTTTGGCCAGGCCCTTGGTGCGCAGCCAGTCAACGGCTTCGTCCATGTTGCCGCCAGTTTCGGTCAACGCCTTTTTTGCGTCCATCATGCCTGCGCCGGTTGCGTCGCGCAGTTCTTTAACCATTGCTGCTGTGATTGCCATCTCTTGGCTCTCCTCAATTCAAACGGAATTGGGGCAGGTCTACCCTGCCCCATATGTCATTTACGTGACGGGCAGCTTACGCTTCGGCAGGTGTTTCTGCTTCGGCGGGGGCTTCTTCCGCAACGGCTTCTTCAACCGGAGCTTCTTCGAACGCGCCCAGGTCCACGCCTGCAGCACCCATCTGAGCGGTCATGCCGTCCAGAGCGGCACGTGCGGCCAGATCGCAGTACAGAGCGATTGCGCGGGCTGCGTCGTCGTTGCCGGGTATGATGTAGTCAACGCCATCGGGCGAGCAGTTGGTATCGACAACAGCCACAACCGGGATACCCAGCTTGTTGGCTTCGGCGATGGCCAGCGCTTCTTTTTTGACGTCGATGACGAACAGCAGATCGGGAACGCCACCCATCTCACGAATACCGCCCAGCGAAGCCTGCAGCTTGCCCTGGTCACGTTCCATGCCCAGACGTTCTTTCTTGGTCAGGCCTTCGGCGCCCGCTTCCATCGCTTCGTCGATCTGGTTCAGACGGTTGATCGACTGGGAAACGGTTTTCCAGTTGGTGAGCGTGCCGCCCAGCCAGCGGTGGTTCATGTAGTACTGAGCCGATTTTTCAGCGGCGTCTGCGATCGGCTGAGCTGCCTGACGCTTGGTACCAACGAACAGAACGCGGCCACCTTTTGCGACGGTGTCACGAACAGCCTGCAGAGCCTGATCCAGCATCGGAACGGTCTGGGTCAGGTCCATGATGTGGATGCCATTGCGCGAGCCGTAGATGAACGGGCCCATGCGGGGATTCCAACGCTGTGTCTGGTGACCAAAGTGAACGCCAGCTTCCAGCAGCTGACGCATGGTGAACTCGGGAAGAGCCATGCTATTTTCCTTTTCCGGTTTACGCCTGGGCGGGGGTGAAAGAAGCGAATGCTCCAACCGGCGGTCTTGATGAGGATGTCTCCCTCAAAAAGGCCAAACCCCGCCTGCGGGTTTGAATGGCGCGCGTATACGGCAGGTTTTGAAGCAGTGCAAGGGCCAATCGCCCTTATTTTTCAAGTCTCGCCAAGCTGTGCGCATGACGCACGGCCTCTTCGCAATGCGCGGCCAGCGCCTTGCGGTTCTCAAAGTCACTGACCTTGGCTGGGGCGTGATAGATCAACTCGACCGCCCCCTGCCTGCGCGCGCCCAATGTTTTCAGCAGATGTGGCCCGAATTCCATCTCTCCCCACCAGCCGTAGAACCGATCAGGCTGGCCTGTGGGGGCATGGAATACCACCGATACCGGCTGAACATACATAAAGTCACGTAATTCATCCGCGAAGAACGCCGCAAAGAGCGTTGTTTTAAATGGTAAAACCTGCAATCCGTCGGTTGAGGTTCCCTCTGGGAAGAACAGCAATTTGTGCCCAGCCTTCAGGCGGGTTTCAAATACCTTGGTCTGTTCTTTGGCCTTTTTGCGATCCCGCTCGATGAAAACCGTTCCGGTCGCTCG
This sequence comes from Ruegeria sp. BB7, assembly GCF_056539365.1. Taxonomy (NCBI): domain Bacteria; kingdom Pseudomonadati; phylum Pseudomonadota; class Alphaproteobacteria; order Rhodobacterales; family Roseobacteraceae; genus Ruegeria; species Ruegeria sp. BB7. The sequence goes on from NZ_JBQFUV010000001.1 coordinate 43,314, forward strand.
GGCGAGCCAACCGATACCGGGCCATTTGGCAACTTCGGCCTTGGACACGAAATAAATCCGCTTTCGCGCGTTCAGCGCAAAGATATCCAGCCACGAGGTATGGTTTGCAACTACAGCACCCCGTTCCTGCATCAACTCGCCTGAGGTGCGAAAGTCGATCCCTAGAATTCGAAATGCGTTGCGGCAGACGAACTGAGAAATATACGGCGTGACTGGACGCTGAACACCGAACAGTGGGCGCTCGATCAGGCGAACGGCTAGCAAAACGATCAGGCCGCCAAAGACCAGAATGGCCAAAGGCAACCCCCGCAAGATCACCAGTATACAGCCGATGAGACCCAATTTAACTGGATCAGGTGCCTGCTGACCATTCCAAGAAGATACGTTCACGGTTTATGTCCCGCCATAGATGCGTTTCTGCCGTTCGTTCATACGAGCAGTATCAAGGATCAGACAGACGTCGGTGGTGTTAAAGGCGTGGTCGACAAACGCACCCTCACCCACAAAACCGCCAAGGCGCAAATAGGCCTTGATCAGCGCCGGAACCCGAACCATCGCGGCACGGCGATCCAGATCATCAGGGGCTACAAGATCCATGGATTCATATACTTCTGGCTGCGCTCTCACACGCAAATCGGGCGGCGCAAGATGGTTATGGTGCAGCATCGACAAGGGTTGTGCCAACTCCTGAACATCCGTTCCGTGAAAACTGGCGACGCCAAACAGAACTTCGATTTCTCGTTCGCTCACATAGCCTGCTAATCCGTTCCACAGGTGGTACATTGCGGTGCCGCCGCGATAGTCCGGGTGCAGGCAAGACCGGCCCAACTCCAACAGCTTGCGGCCGCTTTGCTTTAGAACGGACAGGTCATATTCATCTTCGGAGTAAAACTGCCCCAATTCCGCTGCACGTTCGCCCGGTAACAGCCTGTAAACGCCAATAACTTCGCCCGTGAGGTCGTCTATCGCCAGCATGTGGTCAAAGTATGGGTCAAATTTGTCCCGCTCCAGCCCGACCTCATGGTCCACCATCTCACCACCGCCGCCTAGCTCGCGAACAAACACGTCATAGCGTAGCCGTTGGGCGGCACGCATTTCGTCCTCGGTTTTTGCAAGTTTGACGGTAAAGGAAGGGCCTGCATCCGGCATTGGTGTTTCCGTTTTTGTTTGCGCGCTGATACCGCAGTTTCCAAGGGGATGGCAACAAGAGCGGATGAACGGTAGTTGTTAACCTTTCCTAAACCAGTTTCACGGATCAAAGACCAGCATCAGGGCGATGCGTGTCCCGTCAATCACCACTTTCCCCTGCTCGCGGAAGTTTACGGTGATCTTGCCCCCGATATTGGACTGCACTTGTCCAACGCCCCAATCGGGGAAATCGGGGTGGCGGACAAACATGCCCGGTGCAAGAATGGCATTAAGGTCTGTCATTGGGGGCTCCGGTCCGTCGGCAGATACAGCAGGAGGTACGCATGAGCGACACCACAGTCAACCTGGCCGAGTTGATCGGTTCCCGGATCTGTCATGATCTGATCAGCCCGATTGGTGCAATCACCAATGGCCTGGAACTGCTCGAGATGGTTGGCGCGGTTCAAGGCCCCGAGATGGAGCTGATCTCGGGCAGTGTCGGCAGCGCCGGTGCCCGAATCCGGTTCTTTCGCGTGGCTTTCGGTTCAGCCAGCGATCAACCCCTGGGGCGGGCCGAGGTTGCGGACCTTCTGAAAGATGTGGAGCGTGCAGGCCGCGTTCGCGTCAATTGGCACCTAACTGAGGCTATTCCACGTAATCAGGTCAAACTCGCGTTTCTTGCCCTGATGTGCTGCGAAAGCGCGATGCCGTTTGGTGGAGAGGTTACAATTGATCACACCGAAGGCAGTTGGACGGTTACCGGAACGGCCGACAAACTGAGCATGGACAATGATCTTTGGAGCAACCTGCCTAGAGGCCGCTTTGCCAACAAGGTGACACCTGCACAGGTGCAATTCGCCTTGCTGCCGGAAACCGCGTTATCCATGGGGCGGCGGGTCGCGGCGGAAACCACCTCAACCCGCGTAGTGATCCGGTTTTAAGACCGGGTCGTCCCATTTCCGCGCACAAGATACTTGAAGCTGGTTAGCTGTGCCGCACCCACTGGGCCGCGCGCATGCATTTTGCCAGTCGCAATACCGATCTCGGCACCCATTCCGAACTCACCACCATCTGCGAACTGGGTCGAGGCATTGTGCATCAAGATCGCGCTATCAAGGCGTTCAAAGAACCGTGCGGCGTTATCAGCGTTTTCGGTCATGATACAGTCTGTGTGGTTGGAGCCGTATTGACGGATATGCGCAATCGCCGCGTCGATGTCAGCGACAGGTTTGGCGGCAATGATGCTGTCCAGATACTCCTTGCCCCAATCCTCGTCCGTGGCGTCGACGGTGCGTTCATTAGACAGGACCCCTTCGGCGTGAACCTCAACGCCTGCAGCCTGAAGCGCGGCTATTACGTCTCGTCCTAGTGTTTCTGCTACGTCCTGATGGATCAACAGACACTCCGCCGCACCGCAAATTCCGGTGCGCCGGGTCTTGGCATTCAGCACGACATCCAGCGTTTTCTGTGGGTCGGCATTCTTGTCGATAAAGATATGCACGATTCCTTCGAGATGCGCAAAAACCGGCACGCGCGCCTCGCGTTGAACCAAACCAACCAGCCCTTTACCGCCACGGGGCACAATGACATCGACATAATCCGTGAGCGTTAACAGCTCCTGAACGGCGGCACGGTCGCGTGTGGGCACCAGTTGGATGGCGTCCTCGGGAAGGTTCGCGGCCTTTAGCCCCTCGACCAGGCAAGCGTGGATGGCACCAGAGGAATGAAAGCTTTCAGATCCGCCGCGCAATATCACCGCATTGCCGGATTTCAGGCACAGCGCGCCCGCGTCCGCTGTTACGTTCGGCCGGCTTTCATAGATTACACCGATCACACCCAGAGGCGTTCGGACGCGCTGAATGTTCAGGCCCGAGGGCATATTCCATTCCGCCAGCGCCTCACCCACCGGATCAGCCTGGTCTGCCACGGTGCGCAACCCGTCCACCATGCCCTGAATGCGACCCTCATCCAGCATCAGGCGGTCCATCATTGCTGGGCTCAGACCTTTCTCGCGACCGAATTCCAAGTCTTTCTTGTTTGCTTCGATGATATCGGCCCGGTTCGCCCAAACCGCATCAGCTGCCGCGATCAGAGCGGCATGCTTCCGCTCGGCACTGGCATGAGCCAGATCAGCCGAGGCAACTTTGGCGCGTTGCCCAATATCGGCCATCAGCGCGGGAATACTGTCGAAATCCTTCATCTCATGTGCCTTTCGGTCGGTCTTTTGGTGTTCTAGCATCGCGCTTTTAAAGCGCCAAATCGTCCCGGTGGATCAATACAGCCCGACCTGGATAGCCCAAAGTCGCCTCGATTTCTGAGGATTTCCGGCCCTTGATCGCATCCGCTTCTGGTGCGGTATAACGACTGAGACCCTGAGCAAGACGACGGCCAGTCGGATCCAGAATTGCAACCGGATCGCCACGGCCGAAATCTCCGGTCACTTCAACAATGCCGGCGGGCAAAAGGCTTTTACCATTGCCAAGGGCCTTGGCCGCACCTGCATCGACGACGATTTCACCACGTGGCTTCATGGCAGAGATCCAGCGTTTTCGCGCCGCATGCGGATCCAGTGTCGCAGTGAACCATGTGCTGTTTGCGCCATTGTGAAGCATTTTCAAAGGGTTCAAGGGAGAACCTTCTGTAATAGCCATGTCACAACCCGCCGCAATTGCCATCTTGGCTGCCAGCAATTTGGTCTTCATGCCGCCCTTGGAAAGACCCGACCCCGCATCACCCGCCATTTCTTCAATTTCCGGCGTGATCTCGTCGATCACGTCGTATCGCGTGGCCGAGGCATCCTCGGTTGGGTTGCCGGTATAGAATCCATCAACATCAGATAACAGGATCAGTTGATCTGCGCCCACTGTAACGGCAATCTGTGCGGCGAGACGATCATTGTCGCCATATCGTATCTCATCAGTTGCGATTGTATCGTTTTCGTTGACAATTGGGACAACACCCAAACTTAGCAATGTCTCAAGCGTTGCTCGGGAATTTAAATAACGGCGACGGTCTGCGCTATCCTCGAGAGTTACCAGCACCTGCGCAGTGGTGATTTTATGTGGTGTCAGTGCCTCTTCATAAGCGCGGGCCAGACGGATTTGACCTACCGCAGCCGCGGCCTGAGATTGCTCGAGCGGTAGGTCAACCATTGGCAGGTCCAACACACCGCGCCCTAGGGCGATAGAGCCTGAAGAAACAAGAATGACATCTGTTCCCTGCCCTTTCAGCCAAGCGACATCCTGTGCCAAGGAATGCAGCCAGTCCGATCGCAATAACCCTGTCTTCCGGTCCACCAGCAACGCAGACCCGATCTTGACCACAAGTCGTTTGGCCGAGGTCAGGGTTGCCACGTCTTAGCCTCCTCAACGGGCTTTTGCCGCAGGCGGTTTTCGTCAATCTGTGCGCGCAACGCACGCAGGACTTCGGTCACGCCAAGATGGGCAACGCCGGACATGGTCATGACAGGGCCGCCGACGGCCTCTTCTAATTCTGCCTTGGCCAGATCGCGCTCCTCCTCATCCAGCGCGTCAACCTTGTTCAGCACCGTGATGCGAGGTTTTTCAGCCAGTTCGCCACCGTAAGCTTCAAGTTCATGAATGATGGTCCGGTAGTCGTCCGCGACGGTTTCCGAAGTGCCGTCAACCAAATGCAGAAGAACGGCACAGCGTTCTACATGACCAAGAAAGCGGTCGCCGATGCCCCGCCCCTCATGCGCGCCCTCAATCAGGCCGGGAATGTCTGCAACAACGAATTCCACATTGTCGACGCCTACGACGCCAAGATTGGGGTGAAGCGTGGTGAATGGGTAATCTGCAATTTTCGGCCGCGCGTTGGACGTCGCGGCCAGAAAGGTGGATTTCCCCGCATTTGGCATCCCCAGCAGGCCCACATCTGCAATCAGTTTTAGCCGCAGCCAGATGGTGCGGTCGATCCCAGCTTGCCCCGGATTGGCGCGACGCGGAGCCTGATTTGTGGCCGATTTGAAGTGCAGGTTGCCGAAGCCGCCATTGCCGCCCTTGGCCAGCAGAACCCGCTGGCCGACTTCTGTCAGGTCGCAGATGACGGTTTCTTCGTCCTCATCCAGAATTTCGGTACCGACAGGCACACGTAGCACAATATCATCACCGTCCTTGCCCGTGCGCTGCTGGCCCCTGCCCGGCTGACCGTTCTTGGCAAAGAAATGCTGCTGATAGCGGAAATCGATCAGGGTGTTGAGCCCATCGACCACTTCGGCCCAGACAGACCCACCCTTACCACCGTCCCCGCCATCGGGTCCGCCGTATTCAATGTACTTTTCGCGCCGGAAGCTGACGCAGCCGCCACCTCCGGCCCCGGACCGGATGTAGACCTTTGCAAGATCGAGAAATTTCATGTGTGTCCCCTACTGCAAAGGCCCCATCGGCCACAAGTCAGAGTTTCTTGGTGTATGTCCAGGTGGGCACGTTTGCATCACGAGCCACCGAATAACTTTCGGCATCGCCAAGGTATTGAAACCCACAATGAGTCAGCACCCGGGCCGAAGCCGGATTGTCCTGAAACACGCTGGCGAACATGTTGGCATTCTTAAGCGGATTGGCATTTACCAGAGTTTCAACGGCCAGCGACGCAACACCCGTGTTCCAGTAAACAGGCGCCACCCAATAGCCGACCTCAGACTGGTTGCGGTCCAACCGCGTTAACGAAATCAGGCCGATCAGCTCGGGACCACCGTCTTTGGTGGCGTCCATCGCCCACACATCCTCATCACGGTCCTCGGCCATCGAACGGGCAACAAATGCCTCGATTGAGCCGGGCGGCAGCGGATGCGGGATAGACGTGGTCATGCGAGCCACGCGTTCATCGCCTGCATAATGTTCAATGAGACCCAGATCCGACCGGCGCAGTGGGCGCAGGTCGAACCGCTCGGTTTCTATGACCGGCTGGTTTATGATCGTCTCAAGTTTCATGAGTTCGTTCCTCCTCCGAACAACACGTAAAATGCGGAAACAACTGAGAATCCAATTAACGTCCACATCAGATATTTTCTGGCCAGGCGATGTTCAACCACGTGGGCAATCCGACCTAGAGTCAGGTTCGGCATATTGCTTGCAAGGTTGGTCATCGGGGCCATTGATCAAATTCGTGTTAAAAAGACAAAAGGGACCGGCATTTTCTGCCGGTCCCCCAAGAATTTTAAAACCTTATGGGTTTCGGCTTACTCTGCGGCCTCCGCCACTGGCAGGACCGAAATAAAGGTGCGGTTCTTGAGTCCCTTGTGGAACTTCACGGCGCCATCAACAGTTGCAAAGATGGTGTGATCTTTGCCCATGCCTACGCCTTCGCCCGGCCAGAACTTGGTGCCGCGCTGACGCACGATGATGTTGCCTGCGATAGCGGCCTGGCCACCATACAGTTTCACGCCAAGGCGGCGACCAGCTGAGTCGCGACCGTTACGGGAGGAACCGCCAGCTTTTTTATGTGCCATTCTCTCTCTCCTTAGCCTTGAGCCAGCTCTTTGGCTTGCTCAACCCATTCGGGTTTCACTTTGATGGTGTCGATAGCAGCAATCTGCTCGTCCGACAAGGCGGCCAGAGCGGCAAAGCTCTCGATACCGGCTTCTGCCAGCTTTTTGGCAGCGGCGGGACCGACACCGTTCAGCTTGGTCAGATCGTCAGCGGCAGCCGCAGCGGCAAGTGCCTCTTCTTTGGCTTCAGCTTTCTTGGCAGGCTTTTTCGCCGCCGGAGCAGCTTCGCCAGCCGGAACCGAACCGGTTGCAGCTTTAATGCCCGACTTGTCAGCGCCCGACGACAGGATGTCGGTGATTTTGACCAGAGTCAGTTTCTGACGGTGGCCAACGGTACGTTTCGAGCTGTGCTTACGACGGCGCTTGACGAAGTTGATGACCTTGTCACCTTTGATCTGTTCGATCACTTCGGCCTGTACGCCTGCGCCTTCAACGAAAGGTGCGCCAACAACCGGAGCGTCGCCGCCCAGCATCAGAACATCGTTGAATTGAACTTTTTCACCTGCGTCGGCAGCCAGCTTTTCAACGCGGAGGATATCACCCGCCTGAACCTTGTACTGCTTGCCGCCAGTCTTGAGGACCGCAAACATGCGTCTTTCCTTTGTCTAACCGCGTTCTGTGGTCCCCGAATGGGTGTTTCTGGCCTAGGCCACCTCGAACAGCGCGCCCTTTTCGGGCTGTGTGACGACCCAAGGGCATACGCCCGGTAGGTCAATAATAACGAGACCCGGCGCGGAGATTCCGGCCGGGATGCGCGCTTATCCAAAGATTGCAGGAGAAAGTCAACATCAAATACAGGACTAAAGGTCAGACCCCTTCAGAACCTGCGCGACAGCCTGACCCAGCTTGTAATAGATGGAATCGAACATCTGATCAAAGCTCTCAAATAAAGCTGTGTTTACAGCCTTGCCCGTTTCAGTACGCGAAAACGCAATGTTCTCGCGCATCTCGCTGTCGCTCAGTGGTCTATAGGCAAGCAGAAAGAACGAATATAACCATGTCCGCGTTGACTCGGTCGTGTCGTCCTGTTGCTCCAGAAGTTGCGCGAGAAGTTCCGAGTCATCTCCCGTACCCAAACTCATTCCACGAAAAAAATTGAAATCAGCGCTAAGAGCGTTCTGAACATTCTGGTCAATCAGGTTGTTGACCACAATGTATTCTTCAACCAATCGAAAAAATTGTGCGTTACGATCCCATCCTACATAGGCGTCATTCGCCATCTCTTCGATCGCCTCATCCGACAATGCCACGCGGGCGGACAGTTCAAGCGAAGTGATGGTCTTTCCCAGATCACTTTCAAAAACCAATATGGCGCGATCCAACTGGCTGTCTGTAAGGGTTTCCTCGAACACCTGCGCGATGTGGCCACGCATGCTTTTCGCATCGTAAATCCGGTCTACCTGATCGAGAAAAACTTGCCCTCCCTGATTTTCCAGAAAGCTCTGCTGCAGGTCCTGCCCCAAATTGTGCCCTTCATTGCGAAGAATATCGATGACCTCATCGACCTGCAGAGCCTCCATCAAGCGTTCGACCTTTTCTTCGGCCTGGACAGGCATAGCCCACAGAGCGAGGGTCAGGAATGCCGCGGTCAAACGCATCAGATGTCCTGTGCCGGGTGAAGATCAGCCATCCGGACGGCCAGAGTTTCAAACTTCATCGCCATGATTTCGTACTGAACGGCATTCAGCAGTTCATAGACCTCTTGCATCAAAGGCTGTTCCAGCGCTTCGGCATAGGCAACAATATCTGCGTCCGAGAAATCCTGATAGGTGTAGGCTGCTCCTGCCAATGCAGACAAATGCAGAGACCGGCGCGCACCAGCCTCATTCCTTTGTATCATCTGGCGCAACTCATCAGGATCGAGTTGTAGGTCGATCACACCAGAAGCGCTTGCCGCGAGCAGAAACCGAAGCTGGATTTCCTGCAATGCCCGCAAAGAAGTCTCGCTGGAATCTATGGCTGCGTTCATCCGCTTGAGGGCTTCAACGCGCATTGATCCCTCTTTGATAAGCGCCGCGACAATCTCCTGACCTTGCTGTTGCCTACTATCATCATCATTCATGTGTGAAGCATTTTCGACCTCAACCAGCCGTTGACCGAGGTCCGAGGCATAGAACTCAACCGCATGGTTCAACGCCTCGTCGGTGAGCGTTTGCTCAAGAATCGACACGGCGATTTCATGCATATCCTCTGTGTCAAAGACTTCTTCGGTAAGGCGGGTCCAATCCGCACCAAATCCGTCCGGGTCGATGCCCAGCATCCGGGGCGCGGAAGCAGACGATAGTGCGATACTCTCTAACGCCACATCGAAACCTGTGGTCGTTAAAAAGGCTTCTATACGATCGCGCCCGGCAGCTGCGGACGGACCTGCCAGTGTGGCAAAGGCTAAAATCAGCGTGAAACAGGAAATTGCGATACGGCGTAGATGATAAGTCATACCAAAGAGCCTAGGCGTTTTGTGCTCTCTGGCAATGGAAAATACGGTAATGGTGAAAATCAGGAATTTTCTGCTTGCACCCCCGCGCGTTCCTCACTAAATCCCGCCCTCACAGACCCCCGCGGAGAGGTGCCGGAGTGGTCGAACGGGGCGGTCTCGAAAACCGTTGTGGGTGCAAGCCCACCCAGGGTTCGAATCCCTGTCTCTCCGCCACTAAAATCGCCTAAGTGTTTGTTTTTATTGACAACATCTGACATGGTGGTGTTGTTATCCCCCACTCTGTCCATATTTCGGACTGAAAACGGTTGCCTAACCATCGACAGGCGTCCTTTCGAAAAACTCAAAGTTCTTGATCTAACCGGGCCTATGCATTGAAACTGGCGCTTGGGGGAGGTCGATATATGATTAGTGCGAATACGATTACAGCAATTTATGATGCATCTTTTTCCGACAGACAGTGGCACAGAGCTCTTGATAGTTGCTCTGATGCGATGGGCGCAAAAGCAAGCGCACTCTACGAGTTTTCGAGCCTGAGGAAAATAAACTTCCCCTTAGAAGCAACCAGTTCTTTCTTTCTCTCGATTCCTGAGATGGTAAAAAAATATAATGAACTTGTTGAACCAGGCAAGGGTTCAAACTTCGATCGGGAGGGCTTGGGTGCGACCCATAAAATTCCTACTTTCGACGTCATTTTGGATGAAGATATTTGGAAATTGGATGATGAATACTTGAAGCGCCCGGAAGTAGAACTTGTCTTGGACGCAGTTGGCGCTCTACGCCGTTCTCTCGTGAACCTATCGGATGATCCAAGCACATTCCGTGGAGTGGTCTTTCTGTATGGGCGCGAACATGACAGACAGCTACCTATGTTTACGCGGAACATTGGGAATCAGTTAGCACCTCATTTGGCAAAAGCCATAGAGCTCAACAGATTTACCGCTGAGCTTAGAATCCGGTATAATGCCGCACTTTCGGTTTTGGACAAAATTGAAACGGGGATTTTCTTGCTGCTTGAGAACGGGGAGGTCATTTTAAAGAACCGTGCCGCCAATAAAGCTTTAGATTGTGGTGATGCAGTGGTTTTGCAAAAGAACAAACGACTGTTATGCCAATCATCCCAGTCCCAAGAAGCCTTGTTGCACGCGATACGCAGCGTGAGCCGGACAGCGAACGGAGATAATGATGACCCTGGTCGCTTTGTAAAAATTGAAAGGCTTGGCTTCGATCAACCTTTGCTTGCTGCAATATCACCGCTACGAGATAGCGAAATCGAACTAGACAGAGGTTTGCGCGGTGCATTTCTGACGTTAATTGACCCCTTGCAACCGATGCAAGTGCAGGCTGAAGCTATCGCTCTCGCATACAGTCTCACTAAGGCTGAAAAACGATTATGCAGCCTTTTGATATCAGGGAAAACGACAAAAGAGCTTTCAGAAGAGCTCGGGTTGAGCCCAGAGACGATAAAGAGTCACCTAAGTTCGATTTACTCGAAGAGCGGGTGCAGAAATCGAATATCGTTCGTCTGGCGTTTATTTCAATTTGCCCCACCTATATTATGAACGCACGGAAGCCTGTAGGGGCCGCTGCATCTTGATGGAGCGAAAGTTTCCACAACTGGTCAAGTAGTCATTTTTGAAGCCGATCTAGAACCTAACAGAAGTTGGTTTCCGAAAACCTGACGTTATTGATGAACTATCTATCCCCCGATTGGGGGAGGAAACACAGGTCGTTGTCTGGCATGATATTGCTGGTTTTGGAGCGTCGTGGATTCCGTGTTGTCGCGGCTTAGTATTTTCCAAAGTTAGAATCGGATACTTCAAAGTTCCTTTTTGAGAGCGTCGCTTCCTAAATCACTAAAAGTCATTTTTTTAAGTCAGGAGTTGAGCGATGGCTGACTATTGGGTGAAGGTGGACTATGAACCTCTCGTTGAAACTGGTGGGTGGAACTTTGCTCAACCGACCGTCGACTTTAGCCCAGTACTTTTTATGGGCGAACCAATCGAGAAGCCTGCGGTCTATGGTAATATCAATCCATTCTACCCATACCTGAACAGCGAACTGCCCTGGTCATTCTCTGCACAGGGGTTTGTGACTAATGACCCAAATGCTGGAAGCGATCCAAGTATCGTATGTGTATTTGACGGTACTTGCTACCAACTCACAGGCCGGACGTACTATTCGGTGTCTTTCAGTGTTACTGAGTTTGAATTGGCTTCGGATTTCACTCCTGAAAAAACTGTAGGTGATGATCAGCTGTATGTATTACCAGCTGGCTATAATACACCGCCAATTGAGTACGTGTTTGCGGACTATGTTTGGGTACTGGTTAAAGGTGATGGAAACGACGCCGAGCCACCTGTCGCTAAAGACGATTTTTTCTCTATTTCGGCGAGCCTTACGCGCCTCGAAGGTGAAAGTTCCCTACAATTTCAAGTAAATTCGCTATTTGGAATTCTGAATGTGGTGCCGTTCGACGAACTCAATGGAGAAGATCTAATTGACGCAAGCCTTGTGTCGAACGCCGAAGGACGTGTGACAGAGCAATCACCTGACGACAACTACTTCACCTACACAGTTGATCAAACAACTGGGCTGTCTCTACTCGGTGACGTAGACACTTTCACCTACGAAATTGAAACGATTGGAGGCAAAGACACTGCAGAAGTTCAAATTCAATACCCATCTGCTGAGGCGGTTGCCGAATTAATTGGGGCGAGGATTGATGAACTACAAGAAGAAATCACCGATTTGGAGCGAGATCGCACGGCGTATTTTAACAATGATAAAATAATTGCAAGGAATGAAAGGCTGGTGGATGAATTTGTCTTTCTTGCAGGGATAGAGACCGCGAAAGGTCTTGTGACGCTACCGCTAAAATATGGTGCTCTATTGGTGGAGCTAGTAGATCAATACATTTCGGGGCAGCTGCCAGACATTGACGAATCTTTTGTTAATGCTGCCATTTCTGATCTTGCCGCGTTCACAGAAGCGTTGGCGAGCGGCTCAAAACCAGCGATTGGAAGAGCCACAGGAGAACTTGCAAAAAACGTTAAGGAACTCTCAGGTATTGTTGGCAACGTTCTGACTGCAATTGATGTCGGGGATATTCTTTTGGAGGTTGCAGAACTTGAATTCGACACATTCCAGCGAGAAACGAATAATGACTTCATTGAGTTTTATTATGGTCTGGGCGAATCAGCTTCAACGCAGGACTTCCAGGACTTGAGAGCCGAAAAGGATGATGAACTTAACGATCTAGGAGCCTTGCTTGAGTCAGTTTGGGCAGAGGATTCATTCATATTGTAATCCATTGAAAGTGAGCAGTTCCATCAAACCTAGTACTGCCTAATTTTATTTTTTTGGCTTCAAATATTAGATTTCTTAAAATTTAGAGAAGTTGCTCCGGTAGAGGGAGCAACTGGAGTTAAAATCGTTTGGGGGACCTGACGCTGTTGTTGTGACATTTTTCGACTCGTCTGACAAAACCGACAAAACCGACAAATTCTGCTTTGGTGTGGGTTCTGTCAGTTATGTCGGTTTTGTCAGAAGGCTGTTCACCTGTTTGGCTAGTGAACTGTGGGATTGACAATGTAGAGGCGCGACCGCCGCCCACCTGCCGCGCCTGGCGACTGGTCCACTAATCGGATAATATCGCCTTCTTCCAGCGCTTTGAGGACTGGGTTTAATTCGCTTGCAGTTGCCAGCCCTGACCGATCCAAGCGCAATACCTCACGTGATGTGAAGCGTTCCCAGGCTTGTTCCCGGATTACAGCCACCAACCGGCGCGCAGCCCGTTCAGTTTTTGACTGCGACGCACTTGCATACGCGCGCTGCGCCATCGGCAAAGCGTAGGATGTGACAAACAACGCTGCCCGCTCAAAGTCCGCTGCCGTGACCTGGTGTGCTTCGTCTTCGATCCCTGTTGACCAGTCCAGGTATGACAACACCAGGGCAAGCCGAATGGTCATTCCGGGGAGTTTCCCTATATACGAGAGCAACAACCAGTCTGCTTTGGCCTCTAATTCCCTTACATAGCTACGTAACGTATCGAGGTGGTCGCGGGCCTCTTCCGTGAAGGGGATGAGCCAAGGCCGTGTGACGTCGTATTCGTCCGTTACCATACGTAGGGATAGGAGCCTGGTGAGCGCCCGTTCTATGAACGCATCATCAGGAATGGATTGTGGACGCTGTATCGGAACGGGGTCGGGCCAGATTGGTATAAATCGCGCCAACAAGCCATCATCGTCAGAGTTGATCAGCAACCCGTTCAATTTGTCTGGCTGGATACCACCAACCACGCCAATGGACAGCCGGTCTATGTATACGGGATCACGCCCCATACGTTCGACCGTATACGCACGACCACCATAAGCTTCGAGCCAGAACGGTCGATCCGATCCACCGCCGGAATAGCGCGTCATGCCTTGCAGCCAACCGGCCAATTCATCCCGCGCTGCCAAAGTCCCACGCGCCTGCCTTTCCAGGATCACGGCCAACCGCTCGACGGTCCCGTCAGCAACGCAAAGACGCGGTAGGAACGGTTCTTGACCAGGATTGGCCGCATCGGGTCGCCCGGGTGGCGTGGACCCGTCCTTAATCGCGGCCTTGGTGGCTTCCTTCCAAGTGCTTTCTGCAATCTTGGCGATCTCTGCCGCCTCGCGCCATTGAGCAAGTTCGCTTTCGGATGTCTTGCGAAGCTCCCGCTCGGCCTTCCGTAGCGGGGTCAGGACCGCATCCAAACCAGGAGATTTACCGCTGGACGGCAGGCCAATTGCCATCGTCCACAGAATTGGGGGTTCCGACCAACCCGCCCAGGGAGACACCCACCGGGTATTGCCAATCAACGACCCGGCCACCGCCAACAATGCCGCCACAATGTAGTCCGGCGGCGCGGATTTCGTCTCAGCCGCAACGGTGATCCATTGAGCCCATTTCGGTCCAAAGACCTTTTCCAGAGGCAGCCTGGGCGCTGCGGCGCGTTCATCATGCAAGAACCGCGATGCCGGTTCCGGCCAATCCGGCGCAAAACTCTCTTCTTTTGGGTGGATTGTCATTGCGCTTTTGCCTTTCCCGTCAGTACGTCGTTCCAGTCGTAGCCGTCGGGTGCGGGCAGCAATGAGACACGCCATCCTAGGGCATAGGCGCGATGAGCCAGTACTTGCGCTGCTGCGCGGCCAACCGCATCGCCATCCGGCGCAATCACCAATTCGCCAGGATGATCCGGCAGGTGTAGGGATTTCATTCCGCTGGCGCTTAGCGCCGCCCAAACCTCTATGGGTCCATCCATCAGACCGGAAAGCAGCGACAACCCGGTTTCGATGCCTTCTGCTACCACAAGCCTACCCGGGGTATGGGTAAGCCGAACCACACCGCCTTTTGTTGCCCCGAGCATAGCCTTACCCGGGGTATACTTGGATTTGCTCGTGCCGTATTGGTTTAGGTAGGTGCGGTGTATAGCATCCGATCCGCTGCCCGTCACTTTGCCGACAAGCGCGGGGAGCCTTTTGGCCGCCGGATGCCAGCAATCGCCGTGAAAGCGAAGGCTTGCGGGCAGCGCGTACGTGATACCCCGATTGCGTAGATAGTTTTCAGCCAGTGTTCCTTGAACTGGCCTGGCTTCTTGCCAGAGATTGCGCGCAATTTCTGCACGGCGTTCATTGTGACGCCGTTCACTTTCACGATGCTTGTTCAAAACATCGCGGCTGGTTGGCGAATTACCGACGATACCGTCTGCCAAACCCATGCCTTTGAGTGCATCCAGAACGCTCACAAAGCTGCAACCGGCATGGCAGGTCAGCAAAAGCTGACCAGAATGACCGTTTGCAATGCTCAAGCTTGGTGAGCGATCTTCATGTGCGGGGCAACAAGCCGTCCCAGAACGTCCGGTCCAACGTCCACCGAGGGCGCGTGTGATGGCTTCAGCATCCATCAATTCGAGCCCCCCGCTTTGAAGGTTTCAGGGAGCGCACTGATTTCTGGCGACGAGACGCCCAGAAACTTGTGCTGGAACCGCGCAAGGGCATTTCGGGTGGTGCAGTAGCCCAAGTTGCGCCACCGCGCTCCAGCACAGGTTTTAACCGTTACGCGCTGTTGAAAGAGCCATTGAAGGTCATCTTTGCAAGCCGCGACGCGATAGCGACCGACGGTAAACAAAACGCGTTCGTAGTTCGCCGATGTTTCGTGATGCTCTGTCATGGATCACACCGCCACGTTTGAGCGGCTTTCCAGCCAGGTCAAAACATCAGACTGTCGCCAGCCCACAGCGCGCTTCCCAAGCTTGATCGGCTTTGGGAACGTTCCGTCCGCAATCATGGCGTAGATGGTAGACCGGGAAAGACCCACCAGGGATTCCACATCTGGCCTGCGATAGATTTTGTCTTGCATTTCAATGTGCCTCTTCGAGCGTCGCGCCATTTCTTTTGACGCGAACTGTTGTCGGCAGTATCGAGAAAGGCAGGGATTGCTCTAAATTCCTAACTTCCCGTCGGTTCCGGTGTTGGCGCATCGGAGCCGACACGAAGCGCTAACTGCCAGTAAGCGCTGCGTAAGTCCGAATAAGCACAGCAAAAAACACCTGCCAACAGGCCCTCGAAGAGAGGGCAAACCCTTTTTGTTTCAATTACTTGTTCGATGTCATGGGGGACTAGGTAGGAAAATCAAGGAAAATGCAGTTTTTTTGGACGGAAATCCTAAGCCGCTGATTTTACACTATTCTTTTTTCAAGAATTTTTCCCAGGCAACCATCATTTTGCGGCGGCGCTCGAGGGCGTCGGTTCTGCGGTAGGCGCGCACGACCATGCTATCGACGTTATGGGCGAGTGCTAGCTCGGCCATGTGGTGATCGTAACCTTCTTCTGCCGCCCAATCGCGAAAGGTAGACCGTAGCCCATGCGGAACCGCAGGCGATCCACTCTTAGCGTCAAAATAGCCTGGGCCATCTTTATCCAAGTCAGCTTTGTGCATCTTCCGCATAACGGAAGACAATGCCATGTCTGAGAGCATGCCGCCCTTGGCTCCAAAGAACACGTAGGGCGAGCCTTCGAGCCGAGGAAGCTCTTTAAGCATAGCAATCATGGAAGGGGTTAGCGGAACGCGATGCTGTCGCCTCGCTTTCATGCGCGCCGCCGGTATGGTCCAGTGACCCGCCTCAAAGTCCACTTCGTCCCAGACCATGCCTCTTACTTCGCCTGATCGCGAGACCGTCAGGGCCGCAAATTGCAGTGCCTTGATTGACATACCGTCTCTGCTTGAAAGATCGGCCCACCAGCGCCCGGTGTCATTCTGCGCCAGGGCTGGATGGTGCTTAACGGTCGCAACTTTGCTTGGTTTAGGCAGGACTTCTGACAAGTTGCCCTTCCAGCGCGCCGGATTGTCACCAATGCGCAACTCGTTCACGGTTGCCCAGGATAGGACCTTTTCGATGCGCCCACGCAATCGGCTGGCGGTTTCAGTCTTCTCTTCCCAGATCGGTTTAAGAACCGAGACAATGTCAGTGACCTCGATAGCTGCCACTGACCTATGGCCGATCACTGGTATCGCGTAGGTGTCCAAAGTCGCGCGCCATTGCTTTTTGTGCTTTTCGCTGCGGAATTCCGCGAGTTTGGCTTCCAAGTACTTTTCAACAACGCTGGCAAAGTCTGTGTCCATTTTGGCTTTGCGTTTGTCGGCCAGAGGATCGCCGCCTAGATAAGCCTTGCGTTTGTTCTCTACCGCTTGTTCCCGCGCCATCGACAACGTGACCAGGGGGAAGTTCCCAAGGCCGATCTCACATCTCTTGCCAGAGATCACGATCCGCTGAATCCAATACTTGCGGCCCTGTTTGTCTATTCTTAGAAACAAGCCATAGCGGCTGTTGTCGAAGTATTTCCCAGGCTTGGTGATGTTTTTGACAAAGGTTGCTGTCAGGGGTTTGCCTGCTGCCATGAATCTGCTCGTTCCGTATTTATGTCCGTCACTTTATCCCCCATTAGATGCTGGATTTCACCGGAACTAACAAGACCGTTCTGGCTGCTATAGTGGAAAATAACTGTTTATATATTTGAACTTGCAGGTATCCAAAGGATTGTCTCGGAACACCGCATGGCTGCCTGTCTCTCCGCCATTCACTGGCTAAATTCCAAAAATTCTTGAGTTCGTTGATCGAATTATCTGTATTGCCGTGTTTTGAGATTCACAAGAAAACCTCTACCCTTTCAACCACCCAGGCCATAGCTATCAAACTTGCACAGGCAGCGACGGCAGCTCGTGAGCCGACCCAGATACGGCCCGGTTGATTGCGCAAGAACACAACCAAGGGCCAGACTAATAACACGATTATCAACTGCCCAATCTCTACGCCAACATTAAAGGCCAGCAAGCTATGCCAGACATTGGGTGCGTCCACGCGCAGAATCTGGTGCAACATGAAGGAAAAGCCAAACCCGTGGAGCAAGCCGATACCTGAGGTAATTCCAAAGGCCTTTAAGTCTCCGTGTTTCTGCGCGGGTGGTCGAACAGCCATCAGGGCGGCATAGATAATTGACAGCGCAATCGCCAATTCAACCGTGGGAATGAACCAGGCACCGCTGGGGGCCACGCCGAAAAAACCGAGGATCAGTGTGACGGTATGGCCAAGAGTAAATCCCGTGACGCGCGCCAGCAGGCTGTGCAGGTTTATCGCTCCGATAATCATACATAGAACGAACAATACGTGATCTGGGCCTTCAATGATGTGTCGAATGCCTTCGACGACAAATGTCGAAGCAGCGGACGTCGCTGATCCAGACACCGTGACCGGCTCATGCATCAATCCAGTTGCGCGATAAGTGCGGACTTGATCGTCATTGTAGTCGAGGATCAAGTTCGCAGTATCTTCCTGTCCGACCAACCGGGGATCGGAGGAGTAAGACAGCTCATAGTATTGGACCGGACCGGTTGCGTAGCGAAGATGCAGGTCCAGCATCACATCCCCTACATAGGTCTCGTCATCTGCGGAATAAACATCTTTGCCAGACAGCGAGCTTTGCGCTTCGGCCAGAGTTGCAAATCCGGGCTCGGAGCCCAAACGGTGCAGGCGCATGGCGATGACCGAGGCAGATGGCGCCTGCCCGCCTGCGGACAAATCCAGACCGCCAACTGCAAGCGCAGCCAGACCGTCCGGATCAGTCTGCAGAGCAACCTGATCGACATAGTGCATCAGCGCACCATCTTCGATCTGATTGTAGGTATAAGGGGCAGGAGCTGGCAGCCCGTCGTCACCTGCCGGACCAACTAAATCGGCCACCACATAGGACAGAGGCATCCGCAGGAAGACGTCCAAACCTTCATCTGAATGCAGAACGTGATGCACCCGCACATTCTGGTTCAGCTTAAAATGAGCAGCCGCTCTGTCTGCTGTGAAGACGGCGCAAACGAGTAAGCCAAGAACGATAACAAGTTTTAAGGCTCGCATATTAGCCCTCTTTCTGTGCGTTCAGTATGGTCAGCCCATCCAAAACCCAATGGTCGCCGCGCCGCGATACATCCAACAGCCCGCGAAAGTTCACGTTCTGCCGGTGCAAATGTCCCCAGTGCCCCCCACTGACGCGAGCAGTCCAGTTTGCAAGGATCTGGAAGTCATTCCGTCCTTCGCCTCTGGATAGGCTTTCAACCAAAAGATCCACGGTGTCTTCTGCCCGTGCTGACGCCCCAGAGGGTAACGTGACAGAGAGGCCACGGCGCAACTCGGCACTCACGTCGCCTCGGTTCGGTTCGTCGACAAACGGCTCAAGAGCTGCGCGGAGCCCATTCTTATCCGGCTCCAAAAGGGCTGCATTAAAGTTACTCAACATCCCTTCTACGACCCGGTGGGTAGCAACCTCATCCGGTGAAGTCCGGGAAAATGAATCTTTCAACGCGATTGTCAAAACGGCTGCTGCAGCAAACGCACCGGACATTGCCAACGTCAGGCCCCGCGGCGCAGCTCTCCAATACCAAGCGCTCAACACGCAAATCATTGAGAGTACGCCAAACCCAAGGGAAAATAACACTGCCGGATGAACCCCGGCTGTTTTAACGATCACTGGCAGCGTGCGCGGCTCCTCCCAAGAAGTCAGATGATTGGTCCAACGTATTGTCGGGTCCGATTTGTATATCTGCGAGGGAACCCCACCTGCCGGATCGCTGAGAGTGACAGGAACGACATCAACCCCCTCGGGGAACAATTGCCAAAGCATGTCGACCTGATTTGCAAGCGCCTCTTGAGGATAGGATAAAACGGCCCCCAACAACATCGTTGTGCGCGTCGCAGGCGATTGGTCCGGCAGCACACGCAACCCCTCTGCACCTACCGCAATACGGGACACTTGAACGCTGTTAGGTGCCACGTCGACCCCATCGATTGTGACAGGGTTTTGACTTTTGAAGAAGCCTTCAGCCTCTGCCTTAATCCGCAGGATCTGATCGGCAGTAAGACTTTCGGCGTTGCCAAGGTCTAGGTCGATCCAGCCTTCCAAATCCTTCAGGCGAAAGATTACCTCGTGGCGCACTTCGCGCGGTTCGATCGACACAAAGGACATAAGTGGAGATTTGTGATGGCGGGTCAGATTTGGGTTTTCGAACTTGGTGAACCAAGGGTCTTCCCAATTGGGCAGCATCGTTTCTGCTTGGGACAAGAACCGGTAATCTGTCACCGGCACTCCACCGTGTGACGCCATCATTCCGATCGACGCCAATGGGATGCCGTCAGAGTTCAGTGGCGGCGTGAAAGTGATCTGTCTGGGCTGACCTTGAAACGGAAATTCCAAATCCACAAAGACGACGTCTGCGCTACGCGGTCGGGGCGCGGCCAAACTGCTGGCTGCTGTCTGGCGCGGAGTTCGAGGGCGCACGTCAATTGTATGAAATACGCGGTCTAACGGGTTACCATCAACTGAAACTTGAAATGTCTGCCCTGTGCGTTGCGACAAAGACGCGCCCGATCCATCATCTGCTGCAACAAAAAATGGATATGCATTCAGATCAATTTCCAGAATGACGCGGACATGATCCTTTTCGACCGATAATTCGGCGAAACTTGGCGCTGTTTCACCGCCGTATGGTGAAACCAGATCAGCCTTTGCGGTGCCCCAGCCCAGTATCAGGCTGGCCAGAAAGGCAATCCTGCACCAAGGCTTAGAAATGGAATGCAACGGCCGCATAAATACCATTCTGGTCAATGTCATAAGCAAACTCCCCGCCATCCCGGTCCGTGGAGTAGTCAATTCCGTAAAACTGATAACCGAACCGCAGTGAAGTGTTATCCCAACCTTTCCAGTCGAACCCGGCCAGAGCAACATATTGCAGATCATCCCCGTTCACGCCAAAGCCGCTTAATGTGGCTCGGGTCGCGAAGCTCCACTTATCGTTAAGTTCGACGGCATAGCGCAATGCAACTAAGGGCTCGAACCATTCTTCGGTTCCGCCTAAGGTCATACCCGGTCCCGGACCAGCAAGATCGATTTCCTGTTTTAGGCGGTTCCATTGAACGCCGATCGCTGCATCCGCGGCATAGCGACGACCTGAGGCATTAACACCTTCGGCGAACCTATAAGCTCCCTGTACGTTGAAAAATGTTTGTCTGACATCCACGTCAACTGTTGCATTGCTGATCGGCAGGTTCCCATCCTCACCGAGCTTCACATAGTAGACCTCGGAAATAATTCCGAAGTCACCGTTCCAGCCTTCGTACCGAACTGACGCCGCGCCCTGAAGGATATCGAGAACCTCGCTTAGGTTTAGATCCAGATCGACACTGGTTCCGTCTACTGTGGAAGTGCCGGTAGTGCTGAGAGGCAGAAAAAGATACGGCGTGATCGAATGCCGCCAAGCATCGGGATCGGTCGGATCGCGTGACAGCGCTTGGGCACTTGCGAATGATGAGGCGATTAGTGTCAGACCAATCTGAGACAGCAACCATAGTTTCCACTTAGGGGTAAATCGCATTCAAGGTCTCCGGTCAAAAAAATCGAAAAGAATGAACGGCACAAGTTTTCACCTGCGCCGTTCATGGGTCAAGTGATCATTGGTCTCCGGGATACGGGAACTCTTGCCCAAGCCCTTCAGACGCTTCTTCAAAGATTGGGCGCAGAACATCGTCCACGTCCCACTTGCCGTTTTCGATGAAATCAGTGAAACCGATGACATCGGCCGACATTCCAACAGTCTCGGCAAAATCCGCGCGATCTTGAGGATCGGGTGCCTCTGCGGGCGAAGCCAGGGGCGGCGACCAAGTGTCTTCATCGACAATTGCCATTCGGACGCGGATGTCGTCCTTGGTCACATTCCAGACCATCAAGTCATTGGCCAAGCTGAGCGGTCCGTCATAGGTCGAGCGGATGCGTTCATCCACGGCCCCTGCCGTATCCCAGTCATTGAAAAAGTGATAGGCGACCGCCATGCGAGGCTTAATCTCACTCATTACCTTGCCGAAAGCTTCGGGCGCGGTGTGTACTTGAGTACCTACAAGCAGGGCGGATTCGGGACTGAATTTCATTTTGGCAACCAGGTCCGGCACTGCGATAAAGCACTCATGAATTGCAATATCAGCGTTTTTGGCGTGTTCAATGAACCATTTGTTTGGGTAGGTATCCGAGCCGTAAACGAACTTGAACCCGTTCCATTCCAGAGTGAAACTGACAGAACCGTCAATCGAATGGATTGCCGGGAACGAACGGATGACAACGTCGTTTTCTTCGTAAATGATCTCATTTTCGCCCCGGTAATCGAATTCGTTGACATTCATCTGGTAGCCGCGGAAATCGACATTGCCCGCGCGTCCCGCCAAATCCCAGGTCAGCATCTTCTTCATGTGGTCCAGCGCGTAAGCCGTTCCTAACTCCTCGACCTCGCCACTTGGCCCCCAAACATTCAGCGGCACGTTCCGTCCCATAAGGGCCCCACCAACAAACAACTCGTGCAGGGCACCGAAATGATCGGTGTGTAAGTGACCGATAAATACTTTGTCCAAATAGTTGTATGGGATTTGCAATGAGCTGATGTTTTCTACTGATCCAGAACCAATATCGAACAGGAACTTGTCTCCATTTCCTAGCTCGACCAGAAAACAGGCGGCCGCCTGACTCGCGCGGGTTGTCGGCATGCCGGTTCCGCAGGCAATGACCCGCATCTCGTCTTCGGCAAGGTCCTCTGTATTCGGATAATAGACCTCTCGCGGTCTATCCCGAACTGCGGTTGGGGAAACCTCTTCGGCCTCTTGGGCATAGGCGGCTGATGGGCCCACAAGGTCCACCACAACGTTTGTTACAGATGGCGGAGCCACAGCCCAAGCACCAAACGTTAACCCGAGCATGAAATGCTTGCTGAACTTCCTGAAATCCGAACTTTGTTTCATTGGGCACCTTTCTGGAAATTTGATTTCTGCAACAGATCAAACCCCCTTCGGATCGTCACTTAAGCGAGGGGTTCAAAAAATATTCTGCGCGCCAAATGGCCATGAAAAAAGTGAGTCACAGTTTGAAACTTCGTGACTCACATCGAAATAACTGCAAATTTAGGAATATGTTGAGGCACGCTAATTCCCCGACAGACAACGAAAAACGTGAGGCTCTTTCGCGTTTGCTTGACGACAGTCACCTTGAGGGGGCAGACCGTCTTCGCGCGTTTCTAAGATATATTGTCGAGGAAGAATTGGCGGGGCGCGGGGCAGACATTCGGGGCAAAACAATTGCGCAGGATGTCTATGGCCGTGACACTTCGGAAGGAACAGATCCGGAAAACGTCGTGCGTGTCGACGCAAGGCGGCTTCGGCAGTTATTGGAATTATACTACGAAACTGCCGGTAAACACGACCCAGTGCGCTTGTATATGGATAGCGGCGGCTATCGGCCCCGGTTCGAAAGCGTTAGACCGGCACACAGTCTTCGGCACAGCGGATGGCCTGTACGCTTTGGCGTTCCCATAGGAGTATTCGCGGCCGGATCATTGATAGGTGCAATTATCGGAGCAAACCTGCTTACACCAGAAGTGAAATTTACCCCCAGTCACTCCGATACAGCGTCCGCATCAGAGAATCCGAACCTGCTGCAACGGGCAGCAATTTATGAGAAATCACCAGCCGCCCTGCAGGCTTTCAATCTGGCTCAACAAGCGCGCGCGATGATTTTTTTTTGATCTTTGATCGCCCAAGGCAACTGCTTGTACTCTCGGTATTTGAACGCGTGATTGAATTGGACCCTGACTATTTTGGCGGTTACGCCGGAGCTGCGCAGGCGCTTGCGACGCTGTCGGTCATCACCCCACCATCAGACGCAAAAGACACCTATACCGTCGCTGCTATGAAATTCGCCAATGAAGCTGTCCGGCTTGCTCCGGATAACGCCTGGAGCCAGTCTGCAAAAAGCTGGGCATATTTCGCAGATCGAGAGTACGAAACGGCTCTGATGGTCGGGAAACGTGCCGCTCAGCTCGATCCGAATGACGGCGCCGTATTGGATTTTCTCGGTGCTGTGACATTGTTCTCAGGCGCATTTTCCGATGCCGTTGAGATCGCAGATCGGCAATCACTGTTAGAGTCCAGCAATCAGAGGTTCGCCAACCGCAACATCTCTGGTGCGGCCCATTTCCATCTTGGCGAATATGAGACAACCATTCGGCGCTTCGATGAGGCGAAAAACCTAGGCGACCCGCTGAGCGCTGCATCCTTGGCCTACCAAGTCGCCGCCTTTTCCGCGCTGGGCCGTGACCCCCAAGCTCAGGCGAAGCTGGCCGAACTAAAAAACGCATGGCCGGACGCACCGGTCGCGTCGATGCTGAGGAACATTCACAGCAACAACAAACACGCCGACGCGGTTATTAACGAACTATTGCGTCAAGGCTGGTCGCCACCGAATACCCAGTCGAAACTCAACCGCTAGGCTGTATAAAGATATACCGTGTACAATTGGGCGTTTTGTTGCCGTCTTGGCAGTTGTTTTGGGCGTAGCATGGCTCAAACTTCAGTATTGAAAAGAACTTCCGGGAATTCCCCTTTCATTCCAGCTAGATATACCCCATCTCAGCGGCACAATTTTTAAAAGGAGAGACACATGACGCGCACTATCCTATTAGCGGTAGTCATCGCCGCAGCCGGAGCAGGCATTTACTATTACGCCACCCAACCCGAACCCACACCAGCCGAGCAACTGAAATCCGCCGCGCAAGATGCCAGTGACGCGGTCAGCGAGGCCGCGAGCTCGATCACCGATCAGGCGAACGAGGCTGCATCGTCCCTCGCAGACCAAGCCTCAGAAGCTGCGGATCAGGCTACCGAAGCTGCCACGGATTTAGCCAATCAAGCCGGTGAGGAAGTTGCGGCGCTGGCAAACCAAGGCCAGGACCTGCTGAACTCATGGATCGAGGAAGGCGCGCTTAGCCTTGAGAACTTTGACTATGACGCGATGGTCGCATCCGTTCAGGAAAGCGATCTGGCGCAGGACCTGCAAGCCAAGGCCATTCAAATTCTGGACGACATCAAAGCTTCGCCGGAGACGATTGCGGCAAAAATCCAAGAACTCCGCGACCTTCTGTCGGGACAGTGACATCTTTGGGCTGCCCTTTTGGGGTGGCCCATTCTTTCTGATGTGGCACAAGCTCCACTCACGTTACATCCGATTTCTCGATGCTGCTTATGCTGAAAAAGAGTGACGGCAAGGTTTTTGCCACGCCCTGGCATTGCCGACGAACGAGACGATGCCACTATTTGAAGAAAAATGGTTCGCAGAAGCATTTCGATTGAGCTTTGTAGTCTGCAGCGTTTGAACCTTTCGTAACAATAGTGAACTTTAATTCGCTACGAATTTTAAAGATTGTAACCTATTTGCTAAGCTTCTTTTGGCTTCCTGCGCGATTAACATTCGCGAAATAAATAGTTCCTGGGCGGATATACTTAACCCCGGCCGTGCAGCACAAATAGACACCAATATCAAAGTGGTTCATTTTCGCTTTTTTATGTGGATGGTTTGGAGGCACGTTCAACGTGGGGCCGCTGTAGTTACCAACCTGCTGCCCATCTATGTAGACGATGATTTGCCCGTCTGCCTTGTGGGACCATTTGGCGTAGACCTGAAAATTCCGCCATTGCCCTTTGAAGTCGCGCATCTTCATCAAAGGGATGCGTGCAATGTCTCTGCAGTCGTGATTTGCAACGTCGCGAGGTGCTTGAAGACGCAAATAGATGATGTCGCCTTGGCCCTTGCGTGTAGAGTGGTTGATTGAAGCGTGAGGGCACACGCCGCCCTTCCATTGAGTGAAGATGTAACTTCCCTTGGTCTGCGCCCCTTGTGTAGGAAAGTTTGCTGGAACAAGCATATCAAAGCCGTACCAAGCTTCAGGTGGCTGGGGAAAAACCCATCGACCATCGCTTTTTGATTCCCTAAGCATGGAACGCACGGATCCATATGAACAGTCACCCTTGCCTGTTCCGTCGCCGTAGGCTGATGTTACGCACTCGCCCCCATAAATCGAAAAAGAATGTATGCGTTTTGCTTTGATTCCTTCGAATTTACGCAACCGCTTGTATGAATTTGGTAAGTTTGATGCGCTCTGCTCAAATCTTACACCGCCAGCGTTCGAGGGACTACTGAAAGCCGGTACAACAATGACCAGAGCCAAGATGAGTTTCGATGAGAAAACCTCAACTATGTGCTGCCAATTTTTGTAAAGCATTATGTGCTGCCCGCTTTTGGTGTGCTGAAATACAACGTTCACGCTATTTCTGCTAAATTAAGAGGTCAATGAATTCAGCGTAATTCAAGTTGCTTAAGTCAAAAAAAACGGTCGCAATTTCTTGCGACCGTTTGCTTTTAGTTGAGTTTTTAACTCGTTCTGCGTTAGCGTTTCGAGAACTGGAACGAACGACGCGCTTTGCGCTTACCGTATTTCTTACGTTCCACAACGCGGCTGTCGCGGGTCAGGAAACCAGCGGCTTTCAGGGCGCCACGCAGCGAGGGATCGTACAGCTGCAGCGCTTTCGAGATGCCGTGCTTGACCGCACCGGCCTGACCGGTCAGGCCACCGCCTTTGACGGTTGCGACAACATCGAACTCGCCTTCAACGCCGGCAACCTGGAACGGCTGGCGCAGGATCAGCTGCAGAACGGGACGCGCGAAATACTTGTCCTGATCCTTGCCGTTCACGGTGACCTTGCCGGAACCCGGCTTGATCCAGACACGGGCAACAGCGTCTTTACGCTTGCCGGTGGCGTAGGAGCGACCCAGCTCGTCACGTACGGGTTCACGTACAATGACTTCCTCGGTCACGGTTTCAACGCCTGCGACGGCGCTCAGCTCTTCGAGAGTATTGATCTGATCAGCCATCGGTCATTAGCTCCGGGTGTTTTTCTTGTTCATGGATGCAACATCCAGAACTTCGGGCGCTTGCGCCTCATGGGGATGCTCGGCACCGGCGTAAACGCGCAGGTTGGTCATCTGCTGACGCGCCAGACGGTTGCCCGGCAGCATGCGCTTGACCGCCTGGGTCACGACGCGCTCGGGGTGTGCACCCTCGAGGATCTGCTGCTTGGTGCGGGACTTGATGCCGCCCGGGTGACCAGTGTGCCAGTAGAAGTTCTCTTCGCGCTTCTTGCCGGTCATCTGGATTTTGTCAGCGTTGATCACGATGACGTTGTCGCCCATGTCCATGTTGGGTGTGAACGACGCTTTGTGCTTGCCACGCAGGCGCATGGCGACGATCGAGGCAAGACGGCCCAGAACAACGCCCTCGGCGTCGATCAGGATCCATTTCTTGTCGATGTCTGCAGGTGTTGCAGAAAAGGTTTTCATGGCAGGATAGTCCTGTTTGATGTGAAAGACCGCCCAACGACAGAGCGGCCCGAATTCGATGGAGCGTATTTAGAGGGGCACGATGCGCAGGTCAATAACTCTAAACGCTTTTAAATTGTTGTATTTCAGGAGGTTAAAAAATAGGTATTATTTTACCCCACAATCAAACGCTGATTTGTTCGGGCGGATTATCCAAAAGAGAGCGCAACCTCTGCATCGCGTCCTCAAACCGCTCCAGTGAAACATGCCCGTTCATGGCTATGCGCACAGCGTTCGGCGCACGCCCGTCTCGCAAGGCGAACTCATCGGCCGACCGTAATTGTATTCCTTCACGCTCAGCCGCTCTACTAAAGGCCGCAGCACGCCAACCCGACGGCAAGTGTAACCAGACGAAAGGTACGTCGGGCGCCCAGTTTAGATCAAAGCCGCCCAAAGCATTGACTGCAACCCGCACGTACTCACCCATTTTGATGCGAACATCTTTGGCAATTTGACGTGTTCTGGGATCGGAAAGAAGCAACCGGGTAAGCTCTGCCAGGGGTTGGGCAAGCCCGAAATACCCGTATTCTGCCGAACGCCGCAAATCGACGCTTCTTTCTCGTGGTGCGATCGCGAAACCGACACGCAACGCAGGCGTGAGTGTTTTTGAGATGGAGGACACATGCCAGCCTCGTTCAGGTGCTAGCGCGCGATAGCTGGGCTCGCGCGCGTCTCCCATGCGATAGCAATCGTCCTCGACAATCTGCAGATCAAAGCGGCGAGCAACTTCAACGACTTCTTTGCGACGTTCAAGTGGGGTATGCGCTCCGGTGGGATTTTGAACCTCAGGCGAAACGCAGATAGCTTGCGCTTGAGTTTGGCGCAGCACATGCTCCATCGCGTCTGGGTCGATGCCCCATTTGTCCATTTTGACGCCAACAACGTCGGCGCGCATCAGCTCACCTGCCCTGCGAAAGCCCGCATAAGACAAGTCTTCGACCAAAACCACGGGCTTGGCACCGCTTAATATCGTCTGAAACACTAGGCACAGCCCATTCTGACCGCCATGTGTGAGTACAATATCATCATGCGAAATCGCGCCCAAAGGCAGGTCTGACAACCAATCAACCACGGCCTGCCGAATCGGTTGATACGCATCACGGGTCGGATAATTTAGAAAGAGCCCGGGATCAGCCTGCGACACCTTCTGCAAGCACTCGCGGATCAACGCCACCTGCCCCACATCCGCCAGACGTGGGCTGAAAAGGCTAACATTCGCGTTGTACTTGTCATCGCGCAGGTGAAGCTGTCTGGCCCAAACATCATCCAATATTGGCGATTTCGGGGGGGCGACAAATGTACCACGCCCAACCTCGGCTTGTAACAACCCCTCATCCGTTAGAATCGTGTACGCTCGGGCGACGGTACCCGGAGTAATTTGCAGCCGATATGCCAATTCTCGGACCGGAGGCAGCTTGGTACCGACCTCCAGCATCTTGTTTTCAATTGCTTTTCGGATCGTATCGGCAACCAGAGTGTATTTGGGGCCCTTAGACTTTGGCAGCGCCTCTGGCCAAATTGTATCCATTACAATTCTTCCTTTGCTTTTGACACAATTTGGAATGTATCAAACTTATGTACCGAACATGTTAGCTTTGTGTCAATACAATTTGAAAGGATACCCACTATGACACGCGCAATGCACACACCCGCCCTTTTGCTGCTGAACGACAGCCCACGGCTGCCGCTGATCGCTGCGCTGGCCGTGCAGTTTGCGGCAAAAGTCACCAAGTGGGAACGCCAACGCCGCAGCCGTATCAATTTGTCAAAACTGGATGACAGGCTTCTGAAGGATGTCGGCCTGACACGATATCAGGCACGTCAAGAATTCACCCGCCCATTTTGGCGGAGCTAATTTCCCCAGTCCCTAGATGGGACCTCTTCCTGGCCGGGCATAGCCCGGCCTTTTTTATCCGAAAGCTGCGGCAGCCGAACCTTCTGGTGGAAGGGAATAGGTCATCGTAGCCCGTGCAACGGGCTCGCTTGCCCCCTCGGAAAACATGAGCACATCCCCAACCGCAAGCGTGCGACCAAGTTTCAGCAAGCGACAACGTGCAATCATGTCCCGTCCGCCAATTGGTTTGCGGAGAAAATCCAGCGAACTGTTCGTGGTTACAGCCAAGGACTGGCGACCTTTGCGCGCCAGGACCATTGCGTAGACACTTACATCCGCCAATCCAAAAATAGACGGACCGGACACAGTCCCTCCGGGGCGCAGATGCCTGTCTTCAACGACCAATCGCATTACGATCGTTTCATCAGTCAACTCTTCGACGACAAAGTCCTGATGAACCTGCGGAAAGATCTGCTTCATGTATTCCATCAGCTCTTCCCGGCTCATTGCCAATGACATGCTTTCCCTCCTTGGTTCACCGTCCTAGAGTTGGCCTGACATCGGAACGGAGAGCAAGATGGCAATTCTGGAACGTAACGACACGGGCGCGGTAGCCATACTAAAAATGAATGCGCCTGATCGCCTGAATGCGCTGAGCGATGAGATGTTGGGCGCCCTTCAAACCGAGTTCGATGTCTTGCGCAAAGACAGCTCTATCAGGGCCGTAATCCTGCGGGGTGAGGGCAAGGCGTTTTGTGCCGGCCATGACCTGAAGCAAATGACGGCGGGTCGACAGGCCGAGGACGGCGGAAAGGCCTATTTCCAGGATCTGTTCGCGAGATGTACGCAAGTGATGCTGTCTATCAGGTCCCTGCCCCAACCCGTCATCGCACAGGTACATGGCATTGCGACAGCCGCAGGATGCCAACTTGTCGCAACCTGTGATCTGGCTGTTGCAGCGGAAGGCACCCGTTTCGGCGTGAACGGAGTAAATATCGGCCTGTTCTGCTCAACCCCTATGGTTGCTCTGACCCGGAACATTCCTAGAAAACACGCGTTCGAGATGCTGACAACAGGGGATTTCATCTCGGCTGAAAATGCCGCGGAACTCGGGCTGGTCAATCGCGTGGTGCCGGAAATGTTGTTGGAACATGAGACTACAGCGCTTGCAGAGCAACTTGCAGCCAAGCTGGGGTCGGCCGTCAAAATCGGAAAGCAGGCATTTTATGAACAACTGGAAATGCCGATTGAGCAGGCCTACGACTATACCGGCGCGGTGATGGCGCAGAACATGCTGCATCGGGATACAGAAGAAGGAATATCCGCGTTTATCGAAAAGCGACCGCCAAACTGGCGTCAATAAGTCAATTATTGTAAACAGTTCTCGGGATTGTTCTCAATTTAGCGCTTTTCAAAACGGCAACACTATGGCAAAGCTGGGACAGAGCTAAGGCTCTGCAGACACTTTTGGGTCGCCGTAGGCGGAAGGTCCCTCCTGCTGGTTTCTCTCACCGGCATCGACGTTCCCGCAGCGGCGACCCCAAAATTCCCTGATTTCATAATCCTTACGCACTATGTTGCGTTGTGCGATGCCGTGTCCTATGTGGCAGCGCATGACACAGAAATTGCATATCGTGGGCGGCGGCATGGCCGGGTCCGAGGCTGCCTGGCAGGCGGCGGAAATGGGCGTGGATGTAGTTATCCATGAAATGCGGCCCAAGGTGGGTACCTTTGCGCACCAAACTGGCAATCTGGCCGAGATGGTGTGTTCGAATTCGTTCCGCTCCGATGACGATGAACAGAACGCTGTAGGCTTGCTGCATTGGGAAATGCGTGCAGCGGACGGCTTGATCATGACCACTGCTGATGCCTATCGCCTGCCTGCCGGTGGTGCGCTGGCTGTCGATCGTGATCCGTTCGCCGAAGCCGTCACTGCCAAACTTCGCAACCATCCCCGAGTCGAAATTACCGGAGAAGAGATCACCACCCTGCCCGACGATGGGCTTTGGATCATTGCCACTGGCCCTCTGACGTCATCAGCACTTGGTGAAGCCATTCGTGAGGAAACCGGTGCAGAATCTCTGGCCTTTTTCGATGCCATTGCCCCGATCGTTTATGCCGACAGCATCGACATGAGCAAAGCTTGGATGCAGTCACGCTATGACAAGGGTGAGACCGAAGAAGAGCGTACCGCCTATCTGAACTGCCCCATGGATCGCGACCAATACGAAGCGTTCATCGACGCCCTGCTGGCTGCCGACAAGACCGAGTTCCACGAGGGCGAAACTGCGGGTTATTTCGATGGTTGTCTACCAATCGAGGTAATGTCGGAACGGGGGCGCGAAACCCTACGCCACGGCCCAATGAAACCTGTCGGCCTGACCAACCCTCACCAGCCGGACGTCAAGCCTCATGCCGTAGTTCAATTGCGCCGGGACAATGCACTTGGCACGCTGTTCAACATCGTGGGTTTTCAGACCAAGATGAAATATGGCGCCCAAACCGATGTGTTTCGAATGATCCCCGGGCTTGAGAATGCCAGCTTTGCTCGGCTGGGCGGCATTCATCGCAATACGTTCATCAACTCGCCTACGTTGCTAGACGCGCAGATGCGGTTGAAATCCAAGCCGAATATCCGTTTTGCCGGTCAAATCACCGGCGTTGAAGGTTATGTCGAAAGCGCAGCCATGGGTTTGTTGGCCGGTCGTTTGGCAGCAGGTGAAATTCTTGGGCGCGAATTGCCCGAAGTGCCGCAGGATAGTGCCATGGGAGCTCTGATCCACCACATTACTGGTGGTGCCGAGGCTAAAACATTCCAGCCCATGAACGTAAATTTCGGCCTGTTCCGCCCCGTTGACGGGCTGAAAGGCGGACGTCGTGGCCGAAAAGATCGCTACAAGGCCTACACGGATCGGGCCAAGGCCGAATGGAAGAAGTGGTTGGAGCACTGTTGACTGGACGCTTTAGGGTGAAGCGGCTTACCATTGGTGTATGAGCGACAAGTTTCTCAAAGACACCTACAAACTGGACACACCACAAGCCACACATGCGCATTATCAGAAATGGGCCTCGTCATATGATGCCGAGGTTGGCGCGCATGGCTATGCTACCCCTGGTCGGGTAGCAGAAGCGTTGTGGTCGAAGCTCCCAGAGCCGCAAACTCCGATCCTGGACTATGGTTGCGGCACTGGTTTGTCCGGAGTGGCGCTGCGTGCCGCTGGATTTGAGGTAATTGACGGCATTGATCCGACCCCGAAAATGCTGGAAGGAGCCGAGGCCAAGGAGGTTTATCGCAAGCTTTCAACCTTCGAAATCACCGATCCGAACCCTTTGGAGAAAGGGGCTTACAAAGCAGTTACGGCAATTGGCGTCATAGGTACCGGCGCTGCTCCGCCCGAGGTATTCGACATGCTGATGCACGCATTGCCCAAGGGTGGGTTTCTAGCCTTTTCATTTAATGATCATACGCTTGCCGATGCTTCCTATACCTCGCGGCTGAATGATTGGCTGGACATGGGGGCGGCGCGGTTGCTATTTCGGGAATACGGCCCACACCTGCCCGGTATGGACCTTAAGTCTGACGTATATATTGTTGAAAAAGCGTGAATTTTAGAACTCGTTTCGCTCCATCTCCCACCGGTCCGCTGCATCTGGGGCATGCTTTCTCAGTAATGCTGGCCCATGATCTTGCCGCGTCTAACGGGGGCCAGTTTCTACTGCGGATCGAAGATATCGACCGGTCACGATCACGCGCGCATTGGGAAGATCAGATCTGTGATGATCTGCATTGGCTGGGCCTTCAATGGCCCGAACCTGTTATACGTCAATCAGATCGCTTGGCCGCTTACGATAAGGCACTAGATGATCTGTGGGCACGCGGATTGCTTTACTCCTGCACTTGCAATCGCAAGGATATCGCCGCTGCCGCCAGCGCGCCGCAGGAAGGGGCGCCTTTGCACGGACCCGATGGCATCATCTACCCCGGAACCTGTCGCGATTGGAGCAACCGTACGACTGAACGCCCCTTAGGGGTTCCCCTGCGTCTGGATATGACTGCCGCTGGCCGCGCGCTTCTTGAAACTGACCAATCCAATGCAACAGTCGGTACATTTCAAGAGGCAGGCGCAGGACCAGCCGGCGAAACTGGCACCATAGAGTTCACGTTGGACGAAATAACCAACACTATTGGGGATGTCGTATTATCCCGGCGCGACATGGGTACATCCTATCATTTATCGGTGGTTCTGGATGACGCGGCGCAAGACATCACCCATGTCGTACGCGGCCAAGACTTGTTCGAGGCGACCCGAATCCATGTTGTTCTGCAGGCCCTCTTAGACCTGCCTACGCCGCAGTACATACATCATCGTCTGATCCGAGACGACACAGGTAAGCGATTGGCCAAACGCGACGACGCTCGGGCAATTTCGAAATACCGAGCCGAAGGTGCAACGCCAGCGGATATCCGGGCGATCGTCGGCCTGTAAGCCATCAAACCATCGGGGACATTAGTTCAACTTCATTGCCTTCTCGAACGGCTGTGTAGAAACAGGTGCGGCGGTTCGTGTGACAGGCTGCACCAGTTTGACGCACCAAAACCAGCAGGCAATCACGATCGCAGTCGAACCGAAAATCAACCAACTCCTGCACATGTCCGGATGTCTCACCCTTGATCCAGAACGACTGACGGGAACGCGACCAATAGGTAACGCGACCGGATTCCAGCGTTTTTTCAATGGCCTGAACGTTCATCCACGCCATCATCAACACCTCACCCGAACTTTCATCCTGGGCGATGGCGGGTATCAGGCCAGCGTCATTAAACTTCAATGATGAGGGGTCAAACGCGGCAGTAGTAGACATAAGAAAAACCTTTTGCATCCCGGTGGATGCTCACTATGTATGGGGAACAGACAACGAGGGAAAGCCATGTCCGGCGAGAACGACCTGATAAAGCTATATTCCGGCCGCATTCTGGCGCTGGCCGCGGATATTCCGCATCTGGACCGGCTTGAGAATCCTGATGCCACGGTGAAAAAGCGCTCGCCTTTGTGTGGGTCCACGGTAACTGTGGATGTGAAGATGCAGAACGGTAAGGTTTCCGAATTTGGTCAGGACGTCAAAGCCTGTGCGCTGGGTCAGGCATCGGCCTCGGTTGTCGGCAGCGCCATCATTGGTGCCACACGGGCACAGATTGAAACCGCGCGTGATCAGTTGTCTGTAATGCTAAAGAAAGGCGGTCCTGCGCCAGATGCGCCGTTTGACGGGCTTGAAGTACTGATCCCCGCTCGGGACTACAAGAATCGCCACGCATCGATCATGCTGGTGCTTGAGGCGTCCGCCGAAGCGATGGAACAGGCGGAACAGGCGAACTGCGCGTAATATTGGAATTTTCAGGCGATCCGGTTTAATCACACTGCAGGATGTCGGGGGATTGGATTGGAAAAACTGCTGGAACATTTTGTTACTCTTTGGGTCGTCATTGACCCAATTGGTACTATTCCGGTTTTCATCGCCGTAACCGCGACCCTTTCAGCAACGGCACGTCGTAAAACTGCTCTCCTCGCTGCACTCGTTAGCGCCGGAGTGTTGTTGTTCTTCCTGGTGTTCGGTCAATTATTGATCGAAGCACTGGATATCGGCTTGAATTCATTTCAGGTTGCAGGCGGCATCATCCTGTTTCTTTTTGCCCTGACAATGATCTTCGGCGAAAGCAAACAGGTCGTCGAACAGCATGAGGCGGAAGAAGAGTTGGAACGACCTGCCAACCGACCCAATCCGGCGATATTCCCGCTGGCTGTTCCATCTTTGGCGTCGCCGGGTGCGATGCTGGCCATTGTCATACTGACCGACAACAACCGCTACAGCGCTGCAGACCAAGGTATCACGGCCTTGGTTATGCTGTCAGTCATTCTGATCTCATTTGTCCTGATGCTGCTTGCAGACCCGATTATCCGGCTGATCCGATACTCAGGTGCAGCCATTATCAGCCGCGTGATGGGCATGATCCTTGCATCTGTGGCGGTTAATTCTGTGCTGTCAGCGATTCTTGAAATCATCAAAACTGGCGAGCTTTGAAAAAACCGCCGCACCTTCCGGGCGGAAAGGGCGGCGGTAGGTTGTGCGTGTCTCGCGTGGGGTCCGGATAGCCGCACGGGGCCGAGGCAGGCCCCTCAAGGGAATTGGGACAGGCAGGTCACCCTTGACTGAAATGGGGATGACAGCGCGGTATCATCGGCACGAGATCGCAGGCAGAAAGGCTTAGAACGTACCCGGCAGATGCAGGGCCACCATCAGCATGACCACCAAAGACACGGCCCCCGCAGCATCCTGCAAAATCGTCGATTGCGAGCGGCTCAGGGCGGTCTTGATCTGAGTCAGCATGGTCTCACCTCCGGTCGAGATTTAATCCTTTGTTGACCTTTTGTTCTCATATTTTTGCGAGTCGGTAAAGAACTTTTAGAGAACATTAGTGAACTTATGGGAACATCACGCCTAACCCACTGAAATCAAACGAATCGCCTGATCCTGTTTCATAAGCCACAGGAGAACACGGGCAGCTTGGCCCCTGTCCGAGCGCAACTGAGGATCGGTAGATAACAGGGCACGCGCGTCCGTTTGTGCTGTGGCCATCAAACCAGCCTGACGTTCCAAATCCGCAATCCGGAATTTTGGCAATCCTGATTGCGCTGTCCCGATCAGATCACCAGCACCACGCATCTGCAGGTCGGTTTCCGAGATACGGAATCCATCTTCTGTCTCGCGTAGAACCTCAAGCCGCTTGCGCCCGCCCTCGCTGAGCGGTGGTTGATACATCAGCAAACAGGTCGAGTCCGCCTCGCCTCGACCCACACGGCCCCGCAATTGGTGCAACTGCGCCAGTCCGAAAATCTCGGCACGTTCAATAACCATGATCGAAGCGTTTGGGACGTTGACACCAACCTCAATGACAGTGGTGGCAACCAGAACTTTGGTTTGCCCTTCTTGAAAAGCCTTCATCGCCGCATCTTTATCTGCGGGTGGCATCTGACCATGCACCAACCCGACAATGCCTTCGCCCAGAATGGCGCGCAAATGTTTGAACCGTTCCTCTGCAGCTGTCAGGTCCGAAACCTCGGATTCATCTACCAGAGGACAGACCCAATAGCACTGGCGCCCCTCATCAATAGCCCGACGCAGATGCGAGACAACTTCATCCATTCGTTCTGTACTGACAACGGCGGTTTTTATCGGCTTCCGCCCCGGAGGCTTTTCGTTCAGCACTGACACATCCATGTCGCCATACTGCGCAAGTGCCAAACTGCGCGGGATCGGAGTGGCGGTCATCACCAAGACGTCCGCGCCCTGCCCTTTTTCAGACAGTTCCATCCGCTGACGTACACCAAAGCGGTGCTGTTCATCGACAATTGCCAGGCGCAACGCTTTGAACTCAACGTCATTTTGGAACACTGCATGGGTGCCGACCAGAATGTGAATGTCTCCGTCCTTCAACGCTCTCAGTTTCGATCGACGTTCAGGGCCTTTATCCCGCCCAGTTAGAATTTCCAGCACGACACCAGCCTCTTCAGCGAGCGGGCGCAAAGCTTCCAGATGCTGACGGGCTAAGATTTCGGTAGGTGCCATCATGACCCCCTGCCCGCCAGCCTCAACCGCAACAAGCAACGCCATGAAGGCCACCAGCGTTTTGCCCGCCCCAACATCGCCCTGGAGAAGCCGGTTCATTCGTGCGTCCGAGGCCATATCGCTGCTAATATCGTCAATAGCACGCAACTGCGCACCGGTTGGCCGATATGGCAGGTTGGCCAAAACCTTGGATTGCAGAGCTCCGGTACCAACGCTGACTATGCCTCTGGTCTTCCTCTCTCGTTGCCGGGCCAGCGCCAGAGTCAATTGGTGCGCAAACAGTTCATCATAGGCCAGCCGTTCCCGCGCCGGAGCATGAGCGGCCACATCGTCAGCACCCAACGGTTTATGCGCAGCGGCGATGGCCGTGGTCCACTCTGGCCAACCGTGTTTCGCAGCCAATGCTGGATCAATCCACTCCGCTAGCGCAGGCGCCCGTGTCAATGCACTGCGTGCGGCTCTATAGGCTGTTTTTTGAGTGATCCCCTGAGTCAGATGATACACCGGCTCAAAGTCGGGAATGCTATGGGCTTCGTCCACCGGCAACATGTGGTCTGGATGAACCATCTGTGCCATTCCATCGAACAGTTCCAACTTGCCCGAGATCACTCGCCGAGAACCTTCCGGTAGAACCCGTTTCAGGTAATCTCCACGAGCGTGGAAGAAAACCAATTGAAAATCTGCCTGATTGTCCTCGACATGCACCCGATAGGCACCACCTTTGTTGCGCGCTGGGCGGTGTGCACCAACCGTGACTTCAACGGTCAGTGTCGCGGGCAGATCGACGCCCTGAATGGTGTCGCGGCGACGCCTGTCAATGACAGCGTACGGAAGGCTGAATAAAACGTCCCGAGGTGACTCCGTGCCAGCCTGCGCCAACACCTGAGCCGTCTTTGGGCCCACACCTTCTAACGTTTCCAGACCCGCAAACAGAGGGAAAAGACTTTCCGGGCGGCCGCTCATGCAGTTCCGATCAGCTGAAGCCAGCCATCCTCATCCAACGTTTCAATCCCCAATTCGGCGGCCTTTTTTGCTTTGGAGCCCGCCCCCGGACCGGCAACCAACAAATCCGTCTTTTTACTGACGGACCCCGAGACTTTGGCCCCCAGCGCCTCGGCCCTAGCCTTTGCTTCGGCGCGTGTCATCTTCTCGAGTGTGCCCGTAAAAACAACGGTTTTTCCTGCAACTGGGCTGCCTTCGGTGTCCGGGCGTTTCGCTTCCTGAACCTCAAGTTGCGCGACCAGTGCATCAATGCTAGAGCGCTCAGCCTCTTGCGCAAACGCCGAGACAAGAGCGCGCGCCATGACCTCTCCAACACCGTCAACGCTTAACAAGTCTTCCCATTCCGGCCCTTCGAAATCAGCCGCCGAGGTGACAGCGCGTTCGAATTCGGACCACGTGCCATAATGATTGGCAACCAAGTTCGAGGCCGCCTCCCCCATATGTCGAATGCCCAAAGCAAACAGCAGCCGCCCGAAGGGAATGGTCCGCTTTTCGTCGATCGCCGCCCACAAGTTCCCAGCGCTTTGCGCACCCCAACCTTTGCGGTTTGCAAATTTGTTCAGGTTCGCGCTGTCCCGCTGTTGCAGTGTAAAAATATCGACCGGCGTTCTGACAGGCAGGTCAGGGTCGTCGTAGAACATCTCGATCTGTTTTGCGCCCAGACCTTCGATATCGAACGCTTTGCGAGAGACGAAATGTTTCAGCTTCTCAACAGCCTGCGCTGGACAGATCACCCCTCCGGTACAACGGCGCACAGCGTCACCTTCTTCTCGAACGGCATCGCTGTTGCATTCCGGACAGATGGCGGGGAATTCGAAGGGTGTCGCCCCTTCGGGACGTTTTGAGGTATCTACATCCGCGATTTTAGGGATCACATCGCCCGCCCGATAGACTTGCACCCAATCACCAACGCGAATGTCCTTACCATCGCGGATTGTGCCACCCTTGGCATCGCGGCCAGCGATATAGTCTTCGTTGTGAAGTGTGGCATTTGATACAACCACTCCGCCAACGGTCACCGGATGCAGCCGGGCAACCGGACTAAGCGCACCTGTTCGCCCGACTTGAATGTCGATCGCCACTAATCGGGTCCAGGCAAGTTCTGCCGGAAATTTATGCGCAATCGCCCAGCGGGGTGTGGTGGAGCGGTAACCCAGCCGTGTTTGCAAAGAAAGATCGTTAACTTTGTAGACGACACCATCAATATCATAGCCAAGGGTCGATCGCTGAGCCTCGATATCGCGGTAGTGTTCCAGCATCTGTTCAGTCGTCTCACACCGTCTTGTCAACGGATTGGTGACGAACCCAAAGCCATGCAACCGCTCAATCGCATCCATCTGCGTATCGGCCAGTGGTTCAGACAATTCGCCCCACGCATATGCGAAAAAACGCAGTGGGCGCGCACGCGTGACGGTCGAATCCAATTGACGCAGTGATCCGGCAGCCGCATTTCGCGGGTTTGCGAAAGCTTTTTCGCCAGCCTCCACCTGACGGTCGTTCAGTTGTTCAAAGTCCGCATGCGACATGTAAACTTCACCCCGAACTTCGAGAACATTTGGCGCGTTTTCCAATATCTGCGGAATGTCCGAAATTGTCCGGGCATTCGCAGTTACGTTTTCACCAACTTCACCATCGCCACGGGTGGCCGCCTGAACCAATTTTCCTTTCTCATAGCGCAAGGAGAGAGAAAGGCCGTCGATTTTAGGTTCGGCAGTGTACGACAGCGGTTTTGATGCTTCCAACCCAAGGTACTTTCGGATCGAGCGGTCAAAGTCTTGAACGTCCTCATCATCAAACGCATTGCCAAGTGACATCATACGAACCGCATGAGTCACCTTCGAAAAGCCATCCGTCGGACGCGCTCCTATCTGCTCGGACGGGCTGTCTTTTCGTTTCAAGTTTGGGAAACGCGTTTCGATTTCAGTGTTTCGGCGCTTTAGCGCATCGTACGCGGCGTCCGAAATCTCTGGGGCGTCATCCGCGTGATACAGCGTGTTAGCCCGAGACAACTGTTCAGCCAATCGCGCCAGTTCTTTTCGTGCTGCGTCTTCAGTCAGCTCTGATACTGGAATCAATTTGCTCATGGCCTCGCCCCGTCACGCATTCTTGGGTCTCAGTGATAGGGCGA
The DNA here is from genome assembly GCF_056539365.1 of Ruegeria sp. BB7. NCBI lineage: Bacteria > Pseudomonadati > Pseudomonadota > Alphaproteobacteria > Rhodobacterales > Roseobacteraceae > Ruegeria > Ruegeria sp. BB7. Next base: position 82,785 of record NZ_JBQFUV010000001.1, read on the forward strand.
GGTCCTAGCTAGGTCCAGACGTGCTTTTTCGTGAGTGAGTAAGGTCACCCCGGACCACGGGCGACCGAGTTCTAATCAGGCGCCAACTGCCATCCGCGTTTCATCAAGGTTGCCACTTTGCGGTTCGCGAAGGACATAGCCCCTGCCCCAAACGGTTTCGATATAGTTTTCGCCGCCGGTGGCATTGCTGAGCTTTTTGCGCAGTTTGCAAATGAACACGTCGATAATCTTCAACTCGGGCTCGTCCATTCCGCCATATAGGTGGTTTAGAAACATTTCCTTGGTCAAAGTCGTTCCTTTGCGCAGGCTTAGCAATTCCAGCATCTGGTACTCCTTGCCGGTCAAATGAACCGCCTTACCTTCAACCTCGACCGTTTTGGCATCCAGGTTCACGGCCACTCGTCCGGTATGGATGATGGACTGTGAATGCCCTTTTGAACGGCGAATGATGGCATGAATGCGTGCCACCAACTCTTCACGATGGAACGGCTTGGTCATGTAGTCATCGGCGCCAAAACCGAAACCCTTGATCTTGCTTTCGGTATCATCCGCACCAGACAGGATCAGGATGGGAGTTTCCACCCGCGCAATGCGCAGCTGGCGCAGAACTTCGTGCCCATTCATATCCGGCAAGTTCAAGTCAAGCAGGATCAGATCATAGTCATAAAGCTTTGCCAGATCGATGCCTTCCTCGCCAAGATCCGTCGCATAGACATTTAGGTTGGCGTGCGTCAGCATCAGCTCGATGCTTTTCGACGTGGTCGGATCATCCTCGACAAGAAGTATACGCATTTACTGCTCCAATTCGGGTCAATTTACCAATTTCAAATTGAGCCTGCTCAAAAATGGTTAATCTGACGTTACCGTTGAATCGTTTATTCACATTCTCCTTTAGGTTGTCGATATTTTTTTAATGCGGTTACCTTCAAGGCGTCCGCTCCGTGTTCTGCCACTGCAGAAACCCAGGAATTGAACTCTTCATCGCTTAACCCATACCTTTTTTTGGCATCAGACAGCGTGATCAGTCCGTAAAGAACGCCCCGCACCACAACTATTTTGCGTGATGCAACCCAGCGTGTCGTATCCTTCGGCGGCAGATCAGAACGCGATAAAACTGTTCCATCTGGAAGGGTTACGGATCTTGGCCCCTCTACTTTGTGCAAAAACATTCTTTGATCCTCTTCGTGCTGCGACAAAGCTGACACCAGCCTACTTAATGCCGGGTGAAACCGCCCCTTGAGAGTGTGTAGAATTTTCCTATATTCTGCCGGTCTTTCTTAACCCGCACTGGAATCGTCATGGCCCTCGATACCGAGACACCGCTGAACTCGCTTGGCTTTGCCAAACCCCCGTCGGAAACGCGGGTGGTTGTGGCCATGTCCGGCGGCGTGGACAGTTCCGTTGTGGCGGCTCATCTGGCGGATGAGGGCTATGACGTTGTGGGCGTGACTCTGCAGCTTTACGACCACGGTGCGGCGCTGGCCAAAAAAGGCGCGTGCTGCGCAGGAATCGATATCCACGACGCGCGTCGCGTGGCCGAAGAACGCGGGTTTCCCCACTACGTTCTGGACTATGAGAACATCTTCAAGGACGCAGTAATCGACGAGTTCGCCGACAGCTACCTTGCGGGCGCAACCCCGGTCCCCTGCATCCGTTGCAACGAACGGGTGAAGTTCAAGGATTTGTTGGAAACTGCCAAGGATCTTGAGGCCGACTGCATGGCAACCGGTCACTATATCCAGCGCAAGATGGGTGCCAACGGTCCGGAACTGCACAGCGCCGAGGACGCGAACCGCGATCAATCCTATTTTCTGTTCTCGACCACGCCCGAACAATTGGACTTCCTGCGCTTCCCTCTTGGCCATTTGCCCTCGAAAGACGCAACGCGCGAGATGGCAGCGCAATATGGGCTGGCCGTAGCTGACAAACCGGACAGTCAGGATATCTGCTTCGTGCCCAACGGCAATTACGCTAGCGTGATCGAGAAACTTCGACCTGGTGCCGCCGAACCGGGTGGGATCGTGCATGCCGATGGCCGCGTTCTGGCGCAGCACGAGGGTGTCATCCACTACACGATCGGTCAGCGCCGTGGTCTGGGGATTGGTGGCCTCAGCGAGCCGCTCTATGTAGTCAAGCTTGATGTCGACAAAAAACAGGTTGTCGTGGGCCCAAAAGAAATGCTGGCCACTCGCACTATTCCCGTACGCGAAATTAACTGGCTGGGCGATGCGCCGTTCACCTCACAAAAAGAGTGGCACGTCTCGGTCAAAGTCCGTTCAACCCGCCCCCCGCGCGAGGCGATCATACGGCCCCTGTCCGACACCACGGCCGAGGTTGAATTGCTGACACCCGAAGAAGGCGTGTCACCCGGACAAGCCTGCGTGTTCTATGCGTCGGAAGGCAGCCGCATCTTTGGCGGCGGTTGGATCTGGCGCGGTTACTAAATCGCGTCAGTCCACGAGTTGCTGAGAATATACAGCCCGGCGCAGATCATCACATAAGGCACAAGGCGTTCCAAACGGCGTGCCACGTCGCTGCTGATGAATGGTGCTTTAGATCCAAGCAACCCAACAGTAGCCATTGAGAACGCAGCAAGCAGAGCACCAATGCCTCCGGCAGTTCGATATGTGGGGGCCGTGTCTGCAAGTAATGGTGCAAGTACAGCAAACGTGTCCATCGAAAGGCTGATGAACAGCAATGTTACCATCATGATCGAAGCTCCGGTGCCAAGATTGGGATTTGTCTCGGCCTTTGCACCGCGCTTGCGTTTGATCAGCGTTAGAATTCCCAAGCCCAGCGGGATAACTCCAAGATAGCCTTCCCAATTCGGCACGACGCCATCGACGCCCACCGCAAGAATAAACGCAGTGCCGATTACGATCACCTGCGCCAAAAGGAATCCGGTGACCGAGCGCTTCGTTCCAGAAACCAGTGTCAAAGCCAATAGCGCGGCCAGATTATCCAGATTGGTCAGCACCTGTGCCGTAAAGGTCGACAGGCCAAAAAGCAAAAGATCCAGCATCAGCGTTTCATCCGCGCCAGAACCGCCTCGGCCGCGCGCAAGCCCGGGGCTTCGCCGCCGCGTCCTAGCCGATCCATCGTTGTGGCCATGGCGTCGCGCTGCGCATCCGGCGCATCCGACACCTGCTTCAGCGCAGCCGCAATCTGCTCTGGCTGGCAATCGTCCAACAGACATTCCGGCACTGTCCGGGTATCCGAAACCAGATTGACCAGTGTCACCGTATCCAGCTTGACCATCCGCTTGGCGATCAGGGTGGTCAGCCAGTTCAGATTGTAGGCAATCACCATTGGCGTGGCTTGCGCGGCCAGTTCCAGTGAAACCGTGCCCGAAGCGGCCAACGCCAATTCAGCAGCGGCAAATGCGGCCCGCTTCTGCGCCTGCGCCTGATCAGACGGCATATCACGCGGATCGACGACCACCGGGTTCCCCGGCCAGCTCTGCACATGTCCGGTGACGGTATCCACCATATGCGCGACTGCGGGCACCACAACGCGAGCGTCCGGCATGTCGGACAGATAAAGACGCAACGCTTCACCAAAGACCGCGGCTAAACGTTCAATCTCACCCCCGCGCGAACCCGGAAGGGCTAGAATGATCGGCGCGTCTCCAAGATTGTAGGCCGCGCGAAACTCTTGGATATCCTTTTCCGAGGCCTCCGGCTCGCTGGCCACTGGATGCCCCACGAAATCACACTCCATTCCTGCACGTTCCATATAAGGCGGCTCGAACGGCAACAGGGCCAGAACATGGTCAATAACCTTGGCCATCTTGTCTGCCCGTCCCGGTCGCCACGCCCAGACGCTGGGGGCGACATAATGTACGGTACGAATATCGCTGCCAGCTTTCACCAGTTTGGCAACGCGCAGTGAAAAGTCAGGACTGTCGATGGTAATCAGAACATCCGGCTGCATATCCAGAACCGCCTGCGCGGTCTCGGCAATACGGCGTTTCAGGTGGAAGAACTTGGGCAGAACCTCAACCAACCCCATCACCGATAGTTCAGACATCGGAAAACGGCTTTCCAACCCTTGGGCCTGCATTAATGGCCCCCCGACACCTTCGAATTGAACATCGGGGATGAGGCTCCGAAGCCCCTCCATTAGCGCGCCTCCCAAGCGGTCGCCCGAGGGTTCACCGGCGACCAGGAAGACCCGCATCAACTGGCTCGCTCACGTACAAAGAGGAACAGGCCCAGCCGGTTGCACTCAGCGATGACGCGCTCTTGCTGCAGTACTATGACTCCGCCTTTTTCGATGACGATACCGGTCAACCCAGCGGCAACCGTAGCAGAGACCGTGTCCGGTCCGATCGTCGGTAAATCAGCACGCCGGTCCTGATCTGGTTTCGGGGCCTTGAACAAAATCCCTCCGCCCGCATCGGGGCGCTGCGTTAGGGATTGAAGCATCCAATCGGTGCCGAATATGCCTTCTACTGCCAGTGCTTGCCCCTTGGACACCGCGCAAGCCTGCCCAATGTCGGCAGCACCCATTGCCCGAAGGATTCCGGCGGCCCGATCCGCATCCCCCAGATCTTCTTTCGACGGGCACGCATCGGTCAGGCAACCAAGCTGCGGCAGCAAGCTCGGTGCAATTTCATGAGCTGCGCGGACTGTCAGGCCAGCGTCTTCAAATATCCCGATCACCGCACGCAAGGCTCCGTCATCGCCTGACATTAGCGCCTGCTGCAATATCGGAACTAATGGCATCGTCGCCGGGTCGATCCGCGATGGGTCAATGACAGGGCGTCGAACCGCTCCGGCCATACAAATCTCGGTCACGCCGCGTGCCTTCAATTCAGCAATGAAACTTCCGAGTTGCTCGAGTGGGAACTCGATATCGCAGGTTACGGTATCGGGTGTGAACCCTTCCATAGCGCAAATCAGGGGGCGGTCATCGAGACGGTCGACCACTTCGCTTGGTAATGCACCTGTTCCGGCAATCAACGCCAGCATCGGCTTATTTCCTCGGTGTCAAAAAGGAACGATCCGATTGCCCGGTGACAAAATCGACGATCCGCTGCACGTATTCGCTTTCATTGTCCGCGCCAACCCTATGAGCCCGCTCCATAAAGGTGCCATCGCCCGTCGACAATTCGCGGAACGCCGCACGCAACGCCGAGATATCCTCACGCGAGACGCCTTTGCGTTTCAAGCCCACCAGGTTGAGACCATCCAGCTCACCACGAGGCGCCTGAACCAGCCCATAGGGGATCACATCATTGGGCACCATCGTCAGCGCCCCAATGATCGCGCCACGCCCAACGCGGACCCATTGGTGCAAACCTGAAATGCCGCCGACAATCACATCGTCTTCGATGATACAGTGCCCTGCCGCACCGGCATGGTTCACCATGATCACTCGGTTGCCAATCTGAACGTCGTGCGCGACATGCACTCCGGCCATCAGCAGGCAATCGTCGCCGATCCGGGTCAGACCACCACCGCCCTCAGTGCCGGTATTTATCGTCACATGCTCACGGATACGATTACGCTTGCCGATTTCCAGCCGCGTGTTTTCTCCGCCGAATTTCAGGTCCTGCGGGATCTCTCCAATCACCGAGAAATTGAAGACTACGGTTTCATCATCAATCGAGGTATCGCCTGTCACCACAACGTGGGACTTCAACTCGACCCGGTCACCCAACTTGACCTGCGCTCCGACGTAGCAGAACGGTCCGATGACGCAGCCCTCACCGATCTGCGCGCCGTCTTCAATGATTGCGCTTGGGTGAATGCCGCTCATGTCGTTTTTTCCATGTCCCAGTCGACATAGGCCGAGAATTCCGCTTCGGCGGCAACCTCACCATCGACAGTGGCACGACCACTGAACTTGAAAATCTTACCGCCCTTTTTACCGCGCACGGTTTCGACGTGCATATTAAGAACGTCACCCGGGATCACCTTGCGGCGGAATTTGCACTTGTCGATGTTCATAAAATAAATCAGCAATTCGCTGTCGATCACTTCCATCCCGACGCCCAGCATCACACCTGCGGTCTGCGCCATCGCTTCGACAATCGTCACGCCCGGCATGATCGGAGTCCCCGGGAAATGGCCCTGGAAGTGCGGTTCGTTCATGGTGACATTCTTGATGCCGACCGCAGATTGATAGCCAGAGATATCGACAACCTTATCGACCAGCAGAAACGGGTAACGATGCGGCAATATCCGTTGGATCAACTGAATGTCAGCGCTTTTGGTTTCCGTGCTCATAATGTCGTCGTCCCGTTCTGGATTTCTGTTTGCGCGTGGTTAGCAACACAGCGCCCCAAGGGCAAGTAAACCTATTCCCTAGGCGCATTTTCAACAGCGCTACCATCTCCGATAGCCGCGTCAATCCGGGCAATGGCTGCATCTGTGATGTCGGTGCGGTCGGAACTGAGAAAAACGCTGGATCGTTCAATGACAATAGAAGCGCCGGTTTCTCGTAAAAGATCAATCAAGACCGGTTGCACCAACTCAAAAAAATTCTGCCGTGCCTCTTCACTGCGGCGGGCCAGCGCATCCAGTTTAGCGCGTTGTCCTTCCCGATGTGATTGAACCTTCCTGTCGAAAGCTTCCGCCAAGGGGCGGAATTCTTCAGCAGTCATAGTCGCACGTTGATCAGTGAGTATCTGTTCTTCTTGACTAAGTTCAGCAACGATCCGTTCGTTTTCTTCCCCCAACAACGTGCTTTCTAATTCAATCTCGCGAAGGACTCGAATGCCAAATTCTGAATCTGCAAAAAGACGGTCACTGGACAACGTTAGAACGCTGCTTTGCGGCACACCCAACTGCTGAGAAAAGGCAGGAACGACTAGGGACAAGGATAGAAAAATGCACAGGGCCCCCAAAGGGCCCTGAAACCTAATATAAGCGCGTCTCAACATTCAGGTTCAGAACTGGGCCTGAATCGTCAGGTCAAAGTTCTGCTCATTGTCGAAGTCTTCTTTCTTCAGTGCCTTCGAGAAGTTGAACCGCAATGGACCAAACGGCGTCGTCCACAGTACCGAAACGCCAACTACGTGACGGATCGAGCCACCTTCACCCACTATATCGGCCCCGGCCGTGTTCACATTACTCAAGTTGTACAGGTTACCAAAATCATAGAACAAACCGCCGCGCAGGCCGAACTCTTCAGGCAGGCCCAATGGGAAATCCGATTCCAGTCGAGTAACCCAATAGTAGTTACCCCCGATGGCGTCGTCCTGACCGTTGGAAAGATCACGAGGGCCAATACCCGCAGGTTCGAACCCTCGGAATACGCTGGGTCCCAGAACGAAACGGTCAATGGTTCGGCTGAAATCATCGCCTGTCCAGTTCAGCGCACCTGCTTCAAAGGTGGCACGAAGAACAACTTCTTCGTTCCAAACACGGGTCTGAGCAATAGCGCGCGCTGTGGTCTGGAAATACTCATTATCACCACCCAATCCGGCGGCATCGACACCTACTTCGAACAACACACCTGCATTCGGGTTCAATCCGCCCAGACGGCTATCATAAATATAGGACACTCCCAGCGAGCTGGTTGTACGACTACCCTGATCGATTTCCGAAGAAATAACCGCGCCATTGGTTTCGTTATCCTGCTGGGTCATTTCGCTGTCTTCCCAGTTATAACGAACGCGCAGCGCTGACAGCTCTCCGATGGAATAACTCAGCTGAGGTCGGAAAAACAATGCCTCGGTATCATAACTGGCGAAACTGGAGTTAGTGGTAGACAGCCCCAAGCCCACGTCGAACTGCAGTCTCCGCCCCAGAAGATAAGGCTCAGTAAAGTCCAATACATATTGTTCAGAGTCCTGCGCCGTTGACAGGGTGACGCCCAACGTCTGTCCGCGCCCCAAGAAGTTTGATTCGCGCAGTCCAATCGCAATACCAAAGCCATCAGAAGCCGAGAAACTACCGCCAAGGCTCAGCGATCCGGTAGGCTGTTCTTCAACATCCACATCAACAATCACCTGGCTGGGCGAGGAACCTTCGCGGGGCTCGACGTCAGCTACAGCAAAGAAACCCAAAGCGCGGATACGTTCAGCAGCCTGACGAATTTCGCGCGGATTGAATGGGTCACCTTCAACTGTATCAAATTGCCGACGAATAACGCGATCCAGAGTTGTGGTGTTGCCCTCGATGTCGATCCGTTCGACAAAAATCCGCGGCCCTTTTGTAAGCACGAATTGAATATCAAGCGTCAGATCACGAGCATTCCGAGTCACCCGAGGCTCAACCCGCAGGAAGTCCACGCCTTGTTTAATCCCAAGACGTTCCATCCGGGCGATCGAATTCTCAACAAGAGTGGGCGTGTATGTCACACCCGGCTTGATTTTTAGCGCATCCTGATACGGCGCAGGATCGACACCTGGGATTTCGCTGACCGTACTGATTTGACCAAACGAGAATTTTTGCCCCTCAGTGATGTTCATCACTACGAAAAAAGCATCACGTTCTCGGGTGAATTCAACATTCGCACTGTTGACGCGAAAGTCCACGTACCCACGGGACAGGTAGAAATCCCGTATGACCTGTTTGTCAAACTCAATCCGGTCCGCAATGAACGTATCACTGCTGATAAATGTCCGTAGAAAGTTTGCCTGCTTGGTTTCAAGAACCCGCCGAAGACGACGATCAGAAAATGCCCGGTTGCCAACAAAGCTGACGCGCTCGACTTCTATTGTTGTACCCTCCGCGACCTCGAAAACCAGATCAACGCGGTTATCGCTGCGGCGAATGATGCGCGGAATGACAGTCGCGGAAACACGCCCTTGCGATGAATATATCTCAGCGATCAAATCGGCGTCTGCCTCCGCAACCTGAGGCGTAAAGACACGCCGCGGTTCGGATGAGATTGCATCAAGCAGCACATTATCCTTTACACGACGGTTTCCTTCGATGCTGATCTGATTGATGGTCGGATATTCCTCGACTTTAATCACCAAAGTATTGCCGCGCGGTGTCAATTCGACTGTTTCAAAAACACCACTGTCAAGCAAACGCTGATAGGCGTCGTTCAACTCTCCACCGCTCACAGACTGGCCCGGTTCGATACCTGTGCGCGCGATGATCGTCGACGTTTCGATGCGACGATTCCCTTCGACATCAAACGAATTAACAACAAAGCTCTGAGCCCACGCCGCCTGCGGCAAAGGCACAAAACTTACCAATGTCAGAAGGAATATGAACGTTAGGGACCGCCACAAAATCTTGTTTTCCGGCCCGTGACCCCCGCAGGATATGCCTGCGTTTCGCCTGTCAGTCATATTTTTCACTACCCAATATTTTTGGACTTTAAAGCTGAGTAGCGAGAATATGCCTGCTTGTCAAAAGACCAAAACAGAAAGCGGCCCCGTGGGCCGCCTCGTCAGGTGTTAACAACAGATTTCAGGAATCACATTGTGATTAAATACGCCCATGCGCCCATCGCAACACCCGTCGCACCAAAGAACAACAACATGTCCCAGTTCAAAACGAACAGGCAACCTAGGCCTCGGGCGGATTTACGCAGAACATTTGTCATCACAACCTCTGGTATCGATTGATATGCGCATATCACTCTAGGCTGGAATTGCGGCATCAATACGGCACCGCTATGCGCCTCTTGCCACAATCAGCAGAATAGGTCGTTAGTGACCGAAAAAATCATCAGCCCGAGGATCATTGATACACCAATGCCCATAAGCACCCTCAGAGCCCCATCGCTGGGAGGTTTTCCCGTTATTGCTTCGTAAGCATAAAAAACCAGGTGCCCCCCATCCAGCGCCGGAATTGGGAACAGGTTCAGCAGACCCACTGCGGTCGACAAAACGGCGATAAAGAAGATGAAACTCTGTGCGCCCTGACTGGCCATAGCGCCCGAAGTTTCGGCAATACCGATGGGGCCTGACATATTGCAGGTGCTGATGGCACCGGTGACCATGTGCCAGACACCGGAAAGTGAGCCTTCTATGATTCTAACCGTCTGCCGCACCCCACCGGACAACGAAGCAATAAAGCCTGCAGGTTCAGTGGCAGGCTCAAGGGCCATTCCGCCGACAATTCCAATTCGCCAATGTGTTACGAACCCTCCGTCGGGGTTTGGCTCATCTGTCCGTCGCGGCGCCAAAGCGAATTCAAGCTCTGCTCCGTCCCGCCAGACCTTCAAAAGAAGAACCTTGCCGTCAGATCCTTCCACATGGTCTTTGAGCTGCTCAAAAGCAAATATCGGTTCGCCATTGACCTCGGTGATAACGTCCCCGGCCTGCAAGTCGATATCGTTAGCAGCACTGCGAGGCACAACCTGTTGAATCAGTGCCGGGAAAAGCCATGGACCCGTGACATCCACCTGCTGCCCGTCGCGGATTACGGTATAGTCCAACTCTGGTTCCACCGGCAACGCATCCGTGAAATCAGTCCATGCGCCTTGCTGATCGAAATCAGGAACTTCGATACCAGCAATGGCGACAATCACATCCCCATCCTGCAACCCCTGCGAAGCACCGGGCAGCCCGTGTAGTTGGCCAACTGTCAATGGATCACGCGTGACACCTTGAGACATAAAAATAAGGCCAAAAACCAATATCGACATCACGAAATTAAACACCGGCCCCGCAGCAACCGTGGCGGATCGAGCCCATAGTGGTGCCCCATGCATGGTTCGGCGCAACTCTTCCGGGCTTTGCTCGGTGATTTCCTGCATCGCCCCTTCGTCCTTGCCAGACGCGGCATTGGCATCACCCAGAAACTTGACGTAGCCTCCAAAGGGCAAGGCGGCGATCTGCCACTTGGTTCCACGCTTGTCGAAGCGGCTCCAAAGCACCGGACCGAAGCCAATCGAAAACACTTCGGCGTGGATGCCGGACCAACGCCCAACGATATAGTGGCCGTACTCGTGAACCGCGACAATGACGGACAAGGCGATCACAAAGGCAACGATGGTATAAATCAGGTTGCCGAATTGAGGGATCAGAGAAAGTACGTCCAAGTTTCTATCCTGTTGTCTTTGTCACGGCCTCATCGGCCCACTTACGTGCCAAATGGTCCGTTTGCAGCACGTTATCAAGGTCAAACTGGGCATCAAGAAGGCTGTCTGTGGCCTCAAATCTGTCCAGAACGGTTTCGACAATATCGGCCATCTCAAGAAAGCCAATCCGACGCGAGATAAAGTGATCAAGCGCACGTTCTTTGGCGGCGTTGAAAACTGCGCCCGACAAACCGCCACGTTCCATCACATTGCGCGCCAGCCGCAAGGCCGGATAGCGTGCTTCGTCCGGCTCGTGAAATCGCAGTTGTCCCAATTTGGCAAGGTTCAAACGCTCGACCGGTAAATCCCGCCGTTCCGGCCAGTTCAGAGCGTAACCGATTGCATGACGCATATCGGGCGCGCCCATATGGGCCATCACCGCTCCATCCTTGAACCCAACCAGTGAATGAACAATGGATTCTGGGTGTACGATCACTTCTATTTGATCCGGAGACACCGCAAAGAATTCTTTTGTTTCTATAAGTTCTAACGCCTTGTTGAACATAGAAGCACTGTCGATGGTAATCCGCTGCCCCATGTTCCAGTTTGGGTGGTTTGAGGCTTGCTCGACCGTGGCATTTGCCAAATCACTCAGCGGCCAGTCGCGAAATGCGCCACCGCTGGCGGTGATGATGATCCGCTCGACCGCCTCCATATCTTCGCCCACCAGCGCCTGAAATACAGCGGAATGTTCGCTGTCTACCGGCAACAGGCGGGCGTCATGCGACTGCGCTGTTTCCATCACCAACTTGCCCGCGCAAACCAGCGTTTCCTTGTTCGCCAAAGCCAAAGTTGCGCCCTGCTTCAACGCCTCAAGCCCAGGTGGCAACCCTGCAGCACCGACAATCGCGGACATAACCCAGTCTGCCGGTCGCGCAGCGGCCTCGGTCAGCGCAGATTGACCGGCGGCGGCCTCGACACCACTACCAGCCAGTGCGGCGCGCAGGTCATCAAGCCGGTCGTCATACGCAGTCACCACTATATCGGCATTCAGTCGGCGGGCATCTTCGGCCAGTTTTTCGATATTCGCACCGCCAGTCAGTGCCACTATGTCATAAGCCGTTGCGTCGCGATCAATCAGATCAATGGTGTTCTGCCCAACCGAACCGGTCGCACCGAACACAGAAACTTTGCGCATTACATGCCTCCGGGGGCATAGATCAGCCCCGCGATCAGTACGAACAGGGCCGCCCCCATCATTCCGTCAAACCGGTCCAGAAACCCACCATGCCCCGGTATCAGATTAGAGCTGTCCTTAACCCCAAACTTTCGCTTGACCGCACTTTCCAAGATGTCACCGGCTTGGCTGGCCATGGACGCAAGCACCGAAACCAGAACAAACATGACACCGAAACCTGCGTGGACAGCGAAAACAATCCCTACAAGACCGGCTGCAGCCCAGCCACCGGCCGTACCAGACCATGTTTTCTTTGGACTGACCTTGGGCCAGAACTTAGGTCCTCCAAAGGTTTTTCCAACAAAGTATCCGGCCACATCGGTCACAACCACCACCGAGATCAACCAGACCATCCAGCCAAAACCCATGTTTTCACGAATTGAGATAAAGCCCAAACCGGACGCAGCGATCCAGATGGCGAACAGCGCATATATCGTTTTGGATCGACCAATCTGCCCTGCCCCAACCAAAGCCGGCGCCAGCAGGATCGGCAACTTGAAGAGCGGAGGCAGGTGATAACTGGCCAACACCACAACGGCAGTCAGAATACCTAGCTGAATCGCCACACCGGAACGGTCCGGATCAATCATCCGCACCAATTCCCAGGTCATCAAACCACACGCAATGGCAATGAAGGATTCGAACCACAACCCGCCCAGCCAAACCTCGACCGAACCAATTATGACTAGAACCCCCGCCGACAGAACCCGAGCAGTCAGGTCAGACCATCTGCCGTCGCTCATGCCGATACTGCCCCGAACCGGCGATCACGCGACCCATAGCTGCGGCACAACCGCTCCAGTTCGGCCGCTGTGAAGTCAGGCCAAAGCGTGTCAATGAATTCGTACTCAGCATAGGCCGACTGCCAAAGAAGGAAGTTCGAAATGCGCGCCTCACCACTGGTACGGATGACCAGATCAGGATCGGGAAGAACGTGCGTATCCAGATACTTGGGCAGGGTTTCCTCATCCACGTCTTCGGCGCGCAAGCGACCTTCGGCCACATCTCGTGCAAGACGTTTGGTAGCGCGGGCAACCTCGTCCCGACCGCCATAGTTCAGAGCGACCGTAAGGTGAACCAGATCGTTGTTTTTGGTTTCCTCTTCCAGCGTATCCATAAGGGCCGTGAGCTTGGAATCCAGACGCACGCGGTCACCGATGAAGCGCACGCGTATCCCGTTTTCCTTCAGGGTTCGGGTTTCCTTGGTGATATACCGCCGAAACAGGCTCATCAGCCCTGCCACCTCAGCCTGCGTTCGTTTCCAATTCTCGGTAGAGAACGCAAAAACCGTAAGGTATTTGACCCCAAGCTTCGGGCAGGCCTCAACCACTTCGCGCACCCGCCGCGCACCGGCATGATGACCGAACAGCCTAGGCCGACCGCGCGCCTGCGCCCACCGACCGTTACCGTCCATGATAATTGCAACATGGCGCGGCCCTTGTTCGGGCGCAGTATTAGGGGAGTTTAGCATAATCCGGGTCAGACCTGCATGATCTCAGCCTGCTTGGTTTCAAGCGCGGCATCCACGGATTTGATCATCTCATCCGTCAGGTCCTGAACCTCGGCTTCCCAGAACTTCTGGTCATCCTCAGAGATACCGTCCGCCTTGGCCTTTTTGATCTGATCCATCCCGTCACGACGCACATTCCGGATCGAGACGCGGGCATGTTCGGCGTATTGCCCGGCGACCTTGCCCAATTCGCGGCGACGTTCTTCATTCAATTCCGGGATCGGCAGCATGATGATTGTGCCGTTCAGCTGTGGGTTGATGCCCAAACCGCTTTCGCGAATAGCTTTCTCAACCTTGCCTACCAGACCCTTGTCCCAGACATTGACTGTAACCATACGAGGTTCCGGCACGTTGACCGTTCCCACCTGATTAATCGGGGTCATGGAACCATAAGCATCCACCATAATTGGTTCCAGCATCGAAGCCGAAGCCCGCCCGGTCCGAAGCGAGGCAAATTCGGTTCTGAGGTTGGCCATGGCGCCTTCCATGCGCCGTTTCAGATCGTCGGTATCCAGTTCGAAATCGTCAGACATGCTGCTCACTCCCCGTCTTCAGGTACTGTTTGCATGGCTATTAAGCCATCGCAATTGGGATGTATAGCAATGATGATGCGGAATTGCGCCAATGACCAGAGGTGTTTCCGGCATTTTCGGGATGTTTCCAAGGCAAATAGTTCGGTTGGCACGTATGCCAACCGACCTCATAGCAACTTAAAAAGATCAGGCGTTTACGTCGACGACAACGCGCCCCTTGACTTGACCTTTCAGGATATCCGCACCCAATTGTGGCAAGTCACTCAGGTTTGCCGGTTGCACCATCGCTTCAAGCTTGTCCATCGGCAGGTCAGTAGCGATACGCTGCCAGGCCCTTACCCGGTTGTCATAAGGTTGCATAACGCTGTCGATGCCCAACAAGTTAACCCCACGCAGCAGGAAGGGAATGACCGTGGCAGGCAAGCCTGCACCACCGGCAAGCCCAACCGCAGCTACCGAAGCACCGTATTTCATTTGCCCCAGCACGCGTGCCAGCATCTCTCCGCCAACAGCATCAACGCACCCGGCCCATGTCTCGCTTTCCAACGGGCGCTTGGTGGTCTCGTTCAGTTCCTCCCGAGGAACGATTGTGCTGGCACCCAGAGATTTCAGGTAATCACCAGCTTCTGGCCGCCCTGTCACGGCCGCGACTTCATACCCCAGATTGGCGAGAATAGCTGTGGCTACCGAACCTACACCGCCCGCAGCTCCGGTCACCAAAACCGGGCCGTGATCTGTTTTCATCCCATGGTCCTCAAGCGCCATGACCGCAAGCATGGCCGTAAACCCAGCTGTCCCAACCGCCATCGCCTGCCGCGCATCCAAACCATCGGGCAACGGTACAAGCCAGTCCGCCAAAGCACTAGCTTTTTGCGAATATCCACCCCAATGCGCTTCACCTACGCGCCAACCGGTCAGAACCACCTTATCCCCCGGTTTATATCGGTCATCCGACGACGTCTCGACCGTCCCAGCATAGTCAATACCCGGCACATGGGGGAAATTCCTCACCAGCCCGCCACCTTTTGGGGACAGACACAGACCATCTTTGTAGTTCACTGTTGAATATTCGACCGCCACGGTCACTTCGCCATTCGGTAGATCATCCACCGAAAGTTGCTTGAACGAGGGGGTCGCCAGCCCGCTCTCTTCATCCTTTTCCATGACCAACGCATTGAACATGTGATTTCCTTTCGTTTCCTTTATCCCAGGCCCCGTTCTTCACCTGGCTAAAAATATTTCGGGGGAGTCGCAAAGCGACGGGGGCAAAGCCCCCTACCGCTCTCAAATCCAAAATCGTTCCTGTACTGTTGCGCGGCGCATACCGTCCGGCGCTTCGACTTCCACGGCAGTACCGGCGTCCCAATGGCTCAGCCGTATCATGCCTATGGACACATTCGTTTGAAAATCCGGAGACCAAGCCGCCGACGTCACCTGACCCACACGTTTGCCATTGGCAAACACTGGCCAAGGACGGTCACAAGGCGGCACGGCTTCACCATCAATCGCAATCGGTCGGATTTGTTGGACTGGTCCTTCCTTGGCCACTCGCAACAAAGCGTCTCTGCCAATGCAGCCAATGGCTGTATGCGTGTTGCAGAACTTGCCCAGGCCACATTCATGCGGCGTGTTGTCGTCGGTCATGTCATTGCCATACGACAGCAGTCCGCCTTCAATGCGTTCGATTAGATTGGGACACCCTGCGCGCACTTGCAGGTCCTCACCCGCGGTAAACAAAGCATTCCACAGCGGCATTCCGATCTCGGAACCTTCAACATAAATCTCGAAACCTCCCTGCTTGGAATAACCGGATCGCGCCACCGCCAAATCGCGACCTTCGAATTCGAACATATCGAACTTGAAGAACCGAATGTCGCGAACCCGATCGCCAAAAACACGCGCCATCAGATCATCAGCCTTTGGTCCCTGAACGGCCAATGGTGACACGTCTGGTTCGTCCACCAGCACATCCAGTCGGTATCCGTTCGCGATACCCTTCACCCATAGCAACAAGTCGCTGTCGGCGATCGATATCCACCAACAATCATCTGAGAGTTTTACCGCCACCGGGTCATTCAACATTCCTCCGGTTTCATCAACGATAGGCACATAGAAGCATTGCCCGGGCAGCATCCCACGCAGATCGCGCGGTGTTAGCATCTGCATCAGCTTGGCCGCATCAGGCCCTCGCAGTTCGACCTGACGCTCACATGATACATCCCAAACCTGAACATGGCTTTTCAGATGTCGATAGTCGGCCTCAACACTTTCGAAAACCGTAGGTAATAACATACGGTTATACACCGTATATCCTTTGACGCCTGCAGCTTCGACCCCCTCCGAGAACGGAGTACGACGCAGTCTGCGAGAAAACGAAATTTGCGGCATTCAAACCTCCTGAGGCATAAACACCAGATCACTGACCGGAGCGGCTGAACCTGTTTCGGTCAGCATTTGGTGCAACTGCCCGCGATGATGGGTTTGGTGGTTAAACATGTGGATCAGGCACCGTGCGTACGGCAATGTAACATCAGCTTCTTTCGCGGCTGAGAACCAAGTAAATTCGCCGGTCAGCGGTGCGTCACTCAGTGATCCGGCCCACTTTAATATCCGGTTGTCGATCTGTTCACACAGAGGCCCCCATTCGGCCAGATCGGCACACAGAGAGACACTCTCGGGAATTCCACCGCCCGGACCTTCACCTTTGTCAAAGCGCGAGACCCAAATCCAGCTTCCCCACAGCAAATGATTAGCCGTGCCCATGATCGAGCCGAAAAACGCGCCACGCTCTTTGGTCAGATCCTCCAAGGAAAGCTCTTGCAGAAAACCCGATAACTGCTTGTTTTGCCAGCGGTTATATCTTGCCATCTCTTGCGCATAGGCACCTATGATCATCACTTGGGTCCATGCCAATCGATTGGGCATATCTCGGCCGACTTGCCGCTGAAATCCCAAACCCGTCCATAATCACGAACTTTGGATTTCGTCCCACGCGCCACAATGATATCCGGTCCCATCCAGTACTTTGAATTCGACACCATAACCGGATGCTCGGGATCCTTGCCCGCCAACATCTCAATCTCACCCTGAATCTTGCGACCAATTACGATACGGCGCTTATTACCGTCCCGCTCAATCTGAACCGGAGCCCGTTCGGCCCCAATGATCTCACTGACCAACATGGTGAACAGGCCGGTTGTGCCACCTGCCTGCCCGCTGAATATTTGCAACACTCCGTTGTAGGCTTTGCCGCTGGCGCGTTCGTCTACATAGGCGGCGACTTTCCATTGCCCCTCACCCATGCGACCGGGAATATCGACCAACAGACCAACATTCAGGCCCGATAAGTCCTCGCCCTCATAATGGCCTTCGTCGATGATGACACCCATCCACGCGTGACAATGCCCCTCGGTCGGAGGATGCGCACCCAGTGACACCACACAGGGGCAGAACACGTCGCAAGAGCAGTTGAGGATTAACTCTCCCTTGATGGCCCAATCTGTCGGGCTCATCTCACGGCGTTTGGGGTTGGGCATACGGCTGTCGATGCGCTGGCTGATCGGCAGCCTATCTGCCTCAGGTTTTCTATTTTTTGCCATATACTTATCCTCCAAACGTAAAGGGGTAGATCAGGAGGACCAGACCCCCTGCAATAAGAGCAAACCCCATTGGTCGAGTCACCGTGTGACCAATCTGAGGCAGCTTTTCGAGAACCATAAACAGCGTAGCGAGGCCCATCCAAAGAAGGCTCATAACTCCGCCGACAAAACCAAGTGCCATGAAGCCCCAGCAGCAGCCAACGCAAAACGCGCCGAGCCCTAGGCCCATACGCAAACCGCCAATGAAGCCGGTCTTCCAATGGCCCAGAAAATAGGTCATCGGGGCGTGACAAACCCCGTGGCAGACTTCCTTAGCGCGGGTGAACTGGAATGCACCGACGGCGATCATCAGGCCACCGGCGAACCACGCGGATTTGGCGATGCCCAGCATGTCAACGACGCCACCGAACAGCAAACTCAACTGAACCCCGGTGATCAACGCGGCAAACCCGACCCAGACAAGGAAATACCCGGCCAACACACCGATCCACCCTACCCGAGTACCGTTTGCACTGCGGATCAGGTCGTCATAGCTGCGCAGTGTCGGCACCAGAGTCGGCAGCATCATGGCAGCCATCATGATTGCCCACATCCAGAACAGCGGACTGAATTCGGCCATCGGCATATACATGTCCATGCGGGGATCCATGGCAGCCATGGCCTGCCCCATTGGACCTGGGCGGCCGATCCAGTCCAGATCCATACTGCGGCTCATGGAGAACATCATCCACCATGCCCACAGGATAAGGATATAAAACCCCAGCCACATTCCGCTGCGTAGAACTGCGCGACTCACGTGTCCCTCCCGACTCAGTCCTTGCTTTTCAAATGTCAGACTTTTAAATGTCAGACAAATAATTTTTCTCAGGCGACCCCGAAATATGAAAATCGATCCCCAAAAACCTGCCGATTTGTCTGCGCAGATCGCGCAGGCCATTCGAAGCGCCATCATCTCCGGCGAATTGATCGTCGACGAACGTTTACCGTCCGAAGCAGAGTTGTCTGACCAGTTCCAGGTTTCCAGGCCAACAGTACGCGAAGCCCTGAAGCGCCTTGCTGCTCAGTCATTGATCCGCACCCAGCGCGGCGCAAGCGGTGGTGCATTCGTCAACCGCATCAGTTTTGAGGACGCCTATGCGCAGCAAGTTACCACCTCGACCCTGCTGCTATCGATGAATGCAGTCAGTTTCGATACGGCGTGCGAGGCTCGCTTTGCGCTGGAACGCGCCTGTGCGCCCCTGTCGGCGCAACGCCGAACGGCAGATCAACTGGCCACTATGCGGGCCGAGATCTTCCGTCAGGCGCAGCCCGGACTGACAGATGAGGCGTTCTGCGCCTCTGATGTGGCCTTTCACCGAGCTCTGGTCGATGGCGCAGGCAACCCGGTGCTGTCCTATCAACTCGCCGGAGCAGTTGAAGCCATGCAGCCTCTTATGAACATGATCACTTTTACCGCGCGATCCCGCGAAGAGATCATCGCCCTGCATAACCAGATCGCCGACGCGCTAGAAGCCCGAGACGCCGACAAAGTAGATACGACACTGGTAGAACTTGAAAATTACACACGGAAACTGGCCTGTGACGTGGCACAACAGCGCCGCAAACCCGCGTGACGAGGGAAGCATGACAACAGCGCTAAACGTTATCTCGGCAATTCTTACCATTGGCTTCGGCCTGTTTGGGTTTCTGGCCCCGGCATTTACCGCCGCCTCGCTGGACCTGGCCCCAACTGACAGCAATATGGGCCTTAGCGAAATGCGCGCCTCGGTTGGTGGTCTGTTCGTTGTAACCGGCGCTGTTGTGTTGTGGCTGAACAACCCAATGGCCTACGCCATGCTGGGCGTTGTGTACGCCGGTGCTGCCCTTGGCCGCTTTGTCTCGGTTTTTTTAGACAACCCGCCGCTAGTAAAAGCGATAACGTTCGGAGGAATCGAGTTGGCTCTGGCGCTTTGGTTGATATTGGCAAACTTAAACAGAGCCTCATAAGTCTTTGTTTTTCTGTATAACGCTTCACAAAAATCCCGGTTTGCATCCACGCGTCCCCTCACCTATATAGGGTATGTCCTTCGGGACTATGGACATAAACGCGCTCGTAATAAGCGGATCGGACCCGGGGGCGGTACCCGGCGGCTCCACCAACCATCCTTCGTTTGAGGATTCTGGGGCCGAAATAGGATCGACGAACGTCTAAAGGGGTTAGCTTTGTCTCGGCTGTCTGCCACCGTTATCGGCGAAACTAGTACAATTGCAAACGACAATCGTGCTCCGGTTGCAGTTGCTGCGTAAGCAGTAACAAGACCGAAACTTAAGCCCTTGCGCCTAGCCGCGTAAGGCGGGGTTCGCAGGTACCTGGCAACAGAAACCTGCACTTCCTTATATGTCTGCTGTTTCCCCTAAACTTGTACATATTCAGGTTTTTTTCACCTTTTCGTCTCAGGCTGACTTCAACAGAAAAAGGAGAGCCGGGATGTCACATGCAGATCTGGTGAGAGGATGGTATTCCGAGGTCTGGGAAAACGGAAACCTGGACGCAATAGACCAATATTTTGCCTCCGACACGATGGCAGAGGGTCTGATCCCCGAAATGCAGGTCGGAGCAGATGATTTCCGTGATCTGGTTATGGCCTTTCGGCATGTTCTGGGGGACATCAAGGTCGAAATACCGAAGATCATTGAAAATGGTGACTGGGTGTCTGCAATCCTGCATGTCAGTACAACGCGGGCAGATAACGGTGCGCCCTTGCAGGCTACTGGCAGTGTTTTCGCCCGGATCAAGGAAGGTCGCATGGTCGAAGCATACAACCAATTCGATTTTATTTCGCTTTTCGAACAGCTTGGACAGTTTCCGCAAGACACTTTGCCCGTCTGCATGACCGGTCAGCGACTGGATTGGTCGTAAGCCCATTAACGTAAGCTTGACCCTCGTGGTGCTTGGCCGTAAGCAAAGCACATGGGGTAATATTGCGAACGCCCCGTGAGGCGCCAGCCCAAGTTTCGCATGTATCCGCTTAAAACAGGAGACATGCTATGCCTGCGCCCAACTCAATCACTCCAAAACAGCTACTGCGCTTGATTGGAACGCCGCAAGCTCCGGCATTGGTCGATATATGCTTGGAAGCCGACTTTGAGGCTGATCCTTTTCTGATCCCCGGCTCAGTTCGCCATAGTGCCGAGGACATAAATGGCATTGCCGATCGTATCGGAGACCGAGCGGCCATCATCATCTGCCAGAAAGGCAAGAAGCTCAGCCAAGGTCTCGTCTCGTGGCTGCGCAGCACCGGCTGTGCGGCGGAATATCTTGAGGGCGGGATGTATGGATGGCGGGATACGCCGGACGCACCGCGGTTTCCAGCCTCTGCCGCCCCGAGGCGCGGCGATGGCCGGTCCGTCTGGGTCACACGTCACCGGCCAAAGATCGACCGGATCGCCTGCCCCTGGCTGATCCGACGTTTTGTAGACCCTGACGCGCAGTTCTTGTTCGTTTCCCCGTCCGAGGTTGAAGCCACCGCCTCCATCTTTGATGCGGTGCCATTTGATGTACCGGATACGTTTTGGTCCCACAGGCAAGATCGCTGTACCTTTGACATCATGCTGGACGAATTTCAGCTACACACACCCGCCCTGGACCGTCTGGCCACGGTCGTTCGCGCCGCAGACACAAACCGCCACGATCTTGCCCCCGAGGCCGCCGGGCTGCTTGCGATCTCTGTTGGCCTGTCGCGGCAATATCGCGATGACCACCAAAACCTTGAGGCTGGTCTGCACCTGTATGATGCGATGTACCGTTGGGCCCGCGATGGCTTCGATGAACAGCACGATTGGCCCACGGATCGAAAGCCATGACCCCATCGGTTGCCGAGCTTATTCGCGTGTTCGGCCGCATCGGCCTCCTCTCATTCGGAGGGCCAGCGGCACAGATTTCATTAATGCATCAAGAACTTGTGGAACGGCGCCCGTGGCTGGATGAACAAACTTATTTGCGGGCCCTATCGTTATGCATGCTATTGCCGGGGCCTGAGGCGATGCAACTGGCCACCTACGCTGGCTGGCGATTACGAGGCGTCTCCGGAGGGTTAATCGCTGGTACCTTGTTTGTCTTGCCCGGAGCCTGCGTCATCGCCGCTCTGGTTGGGCTTTACGCGGCTTTCGGAAACCTTCCAATCGTGCAAGCTGGTTTTTTGGGAGTGAAGGCAACGGTGATTGTCATCGTTCTGCAAGCTCTTAGAAATCTGTCCCGCAAGGCGCTGACAGACACGCATCACCACGCAATTGCCGGTTTGGGTTTCTTGGCAATTTTCGCCTTCAACATGCCATTCCCATTGATCATTTTGGCTGCCGCCATCTGGGGGTATGTCACGTTTGACGGTGGGGCTAAGGACTTTAAAGCTGAACCGTCCCCCAAAGTAACGAACTATTTCCGCACTGCTGCGGTGTGGCTAACGCTATGGTTGGGCCCGCTTCTGCTGCTTACCGTAACCGGGCAAAAACTGCTGAGCGACCTAGGTTGGTTCTTTGCACGCCTGGCAGTTGTTGCTTTTGGCGGAGCCTACGCCGTTTTGGCCTACATGACCCAGACCGTCGTGGATAAGTACCAATGGGTCAGCACCGACCAAATGATCGACGCGCTGGGGCTGGCGGAAACGACACCCGGCCCCTTGATACTGGTGACCCAGTTCGTTGCCATGTTGACCGGGCAAATCAGCGGTGGCGCGCCGCTGGCTATTGCTGCTGGTTTGGTCGCGCTATGGGCAACTTTTGTCCCCTGCTTTCTTTGGATATTCCTAGCTGCGCCTTACCTGGACCAACTGGCCACCCGGCCAAAATTATCGGCTGCTTTGCACGGAATCACCGCTGCCGTAGTCGGTGTGATTCTCAACTTGTCTGTTTGGTTCAGTCTGAATGTCCTTTTTCGTGATATACCAGAGAAATCGTGGGGACCAGTGACCATTCCCCTGCCCGAACCAAGCAGCCTGAATCCTGCGGCGGTAGCCCTAACACTGTTAGCAGGGCTATTGATTTTTAAGTTCAAATTTGGGATGGCGACCACGCTACTGATGATGGCCGCTATAGGAACAGGACTACATTTTCTTTAAACAATCCTCACATTCCCGGTCTTTCGTTTCCGCCGAAATCCCTTATGCTGAGGAAATCACTTTTGAGGATGACACATGTCGCAAGACATCGATTATGGAAACCTGATGCACACCGCGATGCGGGGGCTCATCAAAACGGTTTTAACCAGCGTTTCAGAAAATGGCCTGCCCGGCTCACATCATTTCTTTATCACATTTGATACCCGTCAGGACGGTGTCAAACTGGCCGATTGGTTACGTGAGCGGTACCCCGAAGAAATGACCATCGTCATGCAGCACTGGTTCGAGAATCTAGAGGTTAGCGACACCGGTTTTGCGATTACACTTAACTTTGGCGATGCGCCCGAGCCGTTATATATCCCCTACTCTGCGATCAAAACTTTCGTAGACCCGTCGGTCGAGTTCGGGTTGCGCTTCGAAAGCCCAGAGGATGAGGAAGAGTTCGAACCCATCATCGAGGAATCAATCGAAGTCGAGGAAGAGCCCGATCAACAAGATGCCGAGGTCGTATCATTGGACAGTTTCCGAAAATGACGCGTTGAAACCAACGTCAGGTTTAATTCCTTTTTAGGAATGTCTCGACTGAACGCGACTTCTTGCCATTTCGGAACCTTGAAAATGAAAGATCAAGACCGCCCTCTGCAAGTGTACGGTCGTATTGCTGAAGCTCATAGTCGCCGGTCTCATCAATAAACAGCGAGAAAACGGTCAGAGTATCGCCTTCGATCCGCCCCCAAACAAAAGGTTCCCCCTGCATCGGATCCAATGGGACCTCATGGCCAAAGACATTTCTTTTCATGGCCGCGGAAAAGACATCGGGGCGGTTCGACTCTTTGAAATCAACCGAAAACTTTTGCTCTTTGATACGGCCATCAGCCTTGTAGGTCGTGGTCGTCCAACTGACATTAAAGCCGTGCTTCGACTCTTCGATAGATACGCTCATGTCTCGCGGCGTTTCGGTTCCGTCATCATCTACAACGTTTGCAGATCCCACATAGTCACCAACAAATACCGAGATATCCGCAGCATGGGCCGGAAGACTGGCCGCCATGGCCCAAAACAATACAGCCAATAAATAAGCGATAGATTTCAGGTGAAAAGTTCGAAACATTGTACCCACCTGAGCCTCCGATGTAGTGATCCATTTATTGTAGCTCAGCCGCACGCACGCACAATGTGTTTTCCAACAAATTTCCTTGACCCTTCTGCCTATACCTCTGGCAGGCTTAAGTTTATGGTGCGCGCAACTGGCCGATTGCACCCAAACACTGTTGTGGGTAAACGGCATGCAATTGTATACACGACGGAGTGACAGATGTCTCAGACCCGCACCGAATCCGACAGCTTTGGCCCGTTGGAGGTTCCTTCTGACAAGTATTGGGGTGCTCAAACGCAGCGCTCGATCATGAACTTCCCCATCGGGTGGGAGAAGCAGCCCGTTGCCATCGTGCGCGCACTGGGCGTGATCAAAAAAGCCTGCGCCATGCAGAACAAAGCAACTGGCAAACTGGACGAAAAGATCGCTGATGCGGTTATTCAAGCTGCTGGCGAAGTGTTCGAGGGCAAGTTTGACGACAATTTCCCGCTGGTGGTCTGGCAAACTGGATCGGGCACGCAGTCCAACATGAATTCCAACGAGGTCATCGCAAACCGCGCAATTGAAATCCTGGGCGGCGTCATCGGTTCCAAGGATCCGGTTCACCCCAACGATCACTGCAACATGGCTCAGTCTTCGAACGACACTTTCCCAACGGCAATGCACATCGCCACGGCCATGAGCGTTCGTGACGTATTACTGCCTGGTCTTGAAAAACTCGCTGCCGCGCTCGAGCAGAAGTCCGAAGAGTTCAAGGACATCATCAAAATTGGCCGGACACACACTCAGGATGCCACACCTCTGACTCTGGGTCAGGAATTTTCGGGTTATGCGCATCAAATCCGTCAGGGTATCGCGCGGGTGCAGGCAGCTATGCCGGGAATCTATGAGCTGGCACAGGGTGGTACCGCCGTGGGTACTGGCCTGAATACCCAGCATGGCTGGGGCGAGGCTGTTGCCGCAAACATGGCTGAAATCACCGGTCTTCCCTTCGTCACTGCGCCGAACAAGTTCGAGGCTCTGGCCGCTCATGACGCCATGGTGTTCCTGTCGGGTGCATTGGCCACCATTGCGGGCAGCTGCTACAAGATTGCCAACGACATCCGTTTCCTGGGTTCGGGTCCTCGTTCGGGACTTGGCGAACTGATCCTGCCGGAAAATGAACCCGGCTCGTCAATCATGCCGGGCAAGGTCAACCCGACCCAAGCCGAAGCTCTGACTCAGGTTGCAGCCCATGTTATGGGCAATAACGCCGCCATGAACTTTGCCGGGTCACAAGGCCATTTTGAGCTGAACGTTTACAACCCGATGATGTCCTACAACCTGCTTCAATCGATCCAATTGCTGGGCGACGCCACCGACAGCTTCACCGAGCGGATGTTGCTGGGCATCAAGGCAAACGAGGCTCGCATCGACAAACTGATGAAGGAATCGCTGATGTTGGTCACCGCACTGGCGCCCACCATCGGTTATGACAACGCCACAACAGTTGCCAAAACCGCCCATAAGAACGGTACCACCCTCAAGGAAGAGGCCATCGCGCTGGGCTTTGTGGACGAAGAAACGTTTGACGCTGTCGTCCGCCCCGAGCAGATGATCGGCCCAAAAGACTGATGGGCAAGCCGGTCAACCTGAACCGGTACAGAAAAGAAAAAGCGCGGGCTCAGAAGAAGGCCCGCGCTGACCAGAACGCAGTCAAATTCGGACGTAGTAAGGCCGAGAAAAACGAAAATCGGCTCGAACAGGAAAAACAGCGCCGAGAGTTAGACAATCACGAGTTGGATGAATGACTGGTCGTCCCGCCAAACGCTCTTTGACCCTGAAAGGTCATCGCACCTCGGTTTCACTTGAGGATGAATTCTGGCAGGCTTTTCGAGAAATTGCCAAGGAAAAAAATACTCCGATCAATGCCTTGGCGGCGGATATTGACGTTAATCGTGATCCTGAGATCGGTCTGGCATCGGCTATTCGTGTTTTTATTCTGAACTGGTACCGTTCCTAACATCCCCCTTGCCAGCATCGCTTTTATGGGCCTATGCTGCAGAAGAACAAAAAGGGTACACCCATGAGCCAGACTGTTCCCGGCCCCGATGGCCAGCCGCGCTGCGCGTGGTGTCAAGCTGCCCCGGAATTCTTTGACTACCACGACAAGGAATGGGGTTATCCGGTCGGCGATGATCAACGTCTGTTTGAAAAACTTTGCTTGGAAAGTTTTCAGTCTGGCCTCAGTTGGCGAACAATACTGGCCAAGCGAGAGAATTTCCGCAAAGCTTTTAAGCAGTTTGATTTCAAAGCTGTAGCAACGTTTGATGAAGCCGATGTAGAGAGGTTATTGCAAGATTCGGGCATCATTCGTCATCGCGGCAAAATCGAAGCGGTCATCAATAACGCCTGTCGCGCGAGGGAGCTTGTTGAAGCCGAAGGGTCTCTGGCAGCATACGTCTGGCGGTACGAGGCCGAAACCCCGCCCGAACCGCAAACCGCGTCGACCTCAGCCGAGTCTATTGCAGTGTCGAAGGATCTGAAGAAACGAGGTTGGAAGTTCGTCGGACCAACAACCGTATTTGCATTTATGCAGGCGATGGGTTTGGTGAATGACCACGCGGTCGGATGCGCAATGCGCGAAAAAGCGGCGCAGTTGCGCCGCGAATTCACCAAACCCCAATAGCGCCTCTTATATCGAGGCGCGGAAGATTTTTTCGATGTTACCACCAAGAGCAGCGTTAAACTCGGCATCCGATTGCTGCTTGGACAGGCCCTCAGTCAGCGCACGCGAGAAAGATGCAATCATCTTGCCGTTCTGGCTTAGCAGATCACATGCCTGCTCGGTCGAATAGCCACCGGACAACGCCACAACACGAACAACACGCGGGTGATCAGCCAGCTCATCGAACAGGTTCGCCTGAGTTGGGATGGTCAACTTCAACATGATGTCCTGCCCCTCATCCAGTTGGTCGAGGTTTTTCAGGATTTCGACCTTTAGGATATCCTCGGCTTCGGCCTTGGTTGCAGAGTTGATGTTCACTTCGGGTTCGACAATCGGAACCATGCCGGCGGCCACAACTTCACGAGCGACGTCGAACTGCTGGGCCACCACGGCTGCGATACCTTCGGCATTGGCCTCATGAATCACCGAACGCTCTTTGGTACCGAAAACACCATCGGCTTTTGCCAAGGTGTCAGCCAGACCAGGGATCGGCTTCATCATCTGAACACCGTTGGCTTGATCTTCCAGACCTTTGTCGATCTTCAGGAAAGGTACGATCCCTTTCTGCAACCAAAGGTAATCCGCGACCTTGCGGCCATCTATTTCTTCGCTAAGAGTGCGTTCGAACAGGATGGCACCAATCACTTTGTTCTTGGTGAAGTCATTGGCCAGAATGATGCGCGCGCGCATTTTCTGGATTTCGCCAAACATCTCTTCGTCCGAACCGTAGTCAGAGGCTTCTACGCCATAAAGAGCCAGCGCCTTGGGCGTCGACCCGCCGCTTTGATCCAGGGCTGCAATGAAGCCCGCGCCGTTGGACATCTGCTCGCGCTGTTCTGCTTTGGACATAAGATTTTCCTGTTCACCAATGATTCCGCATTTTTCAACCGCATACAGCAAGGCGGCGGGTGATGGTAGGTTGTTAGCGCTCAACCACGCGCAACCAAATTCCATCTTTCGATCGCACAGTCAGATGTGCGACTGGCACCGGCGTTTGTCCTTCGACCAATTCAAACCGAAAGTGTCGCAACAGCATCGACAGCAGCAAAGGCCCCTCAATCATCGCAAACCCGGCCCCGGTACACACGCGGGGCCCAGCCGAGAACGGGATATAGGCGTGACGCTGACAGTTTTTTCCATTCTCAGTGCCCCAACGTGTTGGGTCAAAATCATCAGGCCTTTCCCACAGCCTTTCCTGCCGATGCAGGTGCCAAGGGCTAATGACGATTTGCGCGCCCTTGGGAATCTCTCTGCCGCGAAACTGTTCCGGGCAGGCCGCCTCGCGCACCATCATCGGCACCGGAGGATAGAGACGCAGCGCTTCGCGGAACACATCCCGGCTGAGTTTAAGTTTGGACATGGCGGTGAAACTTGGGTTCTCCAGAATCTCTGCCTCGGCACATAGCTTGTCCTGCCAGTCGGGAAACAAAGCCATCAAATACAACGTCCAGGCAAGTGCCGACGCGCTTGTTTCATGCCCGGCCAGAAAGAAAATGGCCACTTGGTCCACCATTTCCCGTGTATCAAAACAGCGCCCGGTTTCCGGATCAGGAGTGGTCATAATTTTCGTAGCCAGATCATCCGGAGCCTGACCCGCCGCAATCAGCTCAGCACGCTCTGCTGTCAGGCGTTTGATCAATTGCCGGATATCCCGCGCGTTCCTTCGCGTATTGCGCGCATGCATTCTAGGCATCCAGCGCGGCACAGGAACAAACGCTGCCAGGTTCAACAAGGGCTGTTGCCGCTGATAGGCTCGGAATTTTTCGAACACCTGCGCGGCAACTTCATGCTCGATCGGAACCGAGAACAACGTCCTGAAGATCACGTCCGCTGCGGCATGGCTGGTGAGTTCTTCGCATTCGACCACCGTACCCGCTTGCCCTCGCACCCTTTCGACACACGCCTCTGCGGCCTGCAACATGGCGGGAAAGGTGTCCTTCAACCTGCCCCCTTCGAAGGCTGGGTCGACAATACGCCGCTGCCGTTTCCAGGTCTCACCGTTTGTCAGAAAGACTGCCCCCCCCAGTAAAGGGCGCAAACCCTCGCTAATACGCCCAGACTTTGGAAAGTCATCCGGCCGCTTCTTGAGAACTGTATCCACAAGCTCGGGCTGGTTGATCATAAAGGATCGGAAGAACGGCGTGCGAAACTCAGCCATCCAGGCCCGGTACAGCCGCTGTGGCTGCGCCGACAGCAGATCCTTGCGGAACAGTTTTAGATAGCGCCACAGCGACACCTTATCTGGACGGGGCGTTGGTTTTGGCGGCTTCATGGATGGACCGATCTGTATTTTGAAACCGGCACGTCGATGCGAGACTTTGATGGCAAGCGCCCATTGAACCTTTGCCCCAAAGTCATCGGCCCTGCCGTAATGCGGAAATAATCGTAGTCACCCGGACGATCAAACGCGCAGAGATATTGGAAATGCAGACGAAAAAACCTCCAGCGCAGTTCTTGCCATCGGTCCGGCGACAGGGTTTGCGTGAACGCCGCAGATAGCACCAAAGGCCAGCGTTTCCGTTCTGTCGCAACACCACTGACACCAACCGGATCACACAGCGCAAATGCGCAACCGTCGCCCGGCGCGGAAACATCAATCCAAGTGAGATCATCTTGGATCGAAAGGAATTTCAGATCAGTGCGAAGCCTCTGCGCATCGGGCAAGAATGAGACCATCGGCATCACCTGCCCTAATGTCAGGAAGGACAACTTTGGCTGATCCGAGAGATTGTCTTGGGCGCGTATCAGATCTGCCAATACCATTACGCCAAGATGTGCACCTGAGGAATGACCTATCACCAGCACTTCGTCCGCATCGCTCTCAAGGGCAGTTCGTATACTCTCAGTGAATTCTTTCAGCCTTCCACTCAACTCGACCGGAACGGCACCCTTTTGAACCGCCGAATAGGCGTAGTCATGCATCAGGTAGTAAACGAACAGGCGGTTATCGATTGTCCGAAACCAGCGCAGAATGGCGCATGCAGCCAGAATGGCTGGTATCAGCGCCAAATACCCGGCAAACGGCCAGATTAACTCAGTCAGCACCCACGCAGCCGCTAGAGCCAAAAGAAGCTGCAAACCCAGCATACTTACTGGGTAAAGCGCCGCAATTACCGGCCCCTTTCGCAAACTCATCATACGCCATAGGGCACCAGACCCGATGTAAGCCCATGCGGTCCTTACTAGTTGCACATAAGTCCCGAGGATTGTGTTCGACATGCTATCACGAACGATATCCGACCAAACTAAAACGTCGAATTCCGTCTCGACGTCCATGCCATCCTGACGGGATTGAACGCGCCAACCATACGGCCCATCACCCGACTTACTGGAAATGGCGATCTCATAGCCCGAGATATTTGCCTGTGCCCGGCCTTCCTTACGGTACAACTCGCGATAGCGGCGCGGATGAATCGGATCATAGCCGGGAATATAAAATACCCGACGCCTTCGCACCTGCGGCTGTTTTGTGTGACTGCTCATGGCCTTACCTTCTGCGGCGCAGGTTAACGCAGCCTGACCGTCAAGGTAAGTCAGATCAACACATCACCCGAAATTGGCCAGTGCCGGGAATGTCTCAAGCAGCCACCAGCTGAATTCGGTGAAAAGGCCGGTGATCAGCATGATACCGACGAACAACAGCAGACCGCCCATGACCTTCTCGATTGTGCCCATATGGGGCTTGATCCGGTTCATCACCTTCATCGACCGGTTCAGGAACATTGCAGCCAGCAGGAATGGAATACCCAGACCAGCCGCATAGACACCAAGCAACAGGGTGCCCCGCGCCACCGAAGCCTCTGATGCGGCCAGCGACAGGATCGCGCCCAGTTGCGGACCTATGCATGGCGTCCAGCCGAAGGCAAAGGCCAGGCCCAGAATATAGGCGCCAAAAACCGAACCGCCAGAATCTCCGGTTTCAATCCGCGCCTCACGGTCCAGAAACGGAATGCGGAACACGTTCAGAAAGTGCAGACCAAAGACAATAACAACCGCGCCAGAAAGTTTGGCAAACAACACCTGATTTTGCAGCACAAACGCCCCAAAGGCCGAGGCCGTAAACCCCAACAACAGGAACACCGTCGACAAACCCAAAACGAAAAACAGCGCAGAAAGCGTAGCCTTGCGCCGCGCCTGCGCCTCGTCCTGCATTTCGTTGATCGTCACGCCGCTCATATACGCCAGATATGGCGGAACGATAGGCAACACACAGGGCGACAGAAAGCTGATCAATCCACCCAGCATCGCGATGAACATGGCAGGCAGCAGGCCCGCGTCTATGATGTCAATTCCAAACATAGTTCAGCACATATGGTATCACACTGGCCACGTCACGAGGCCAATCGGTCACATCCCCGTGCTTGGACGCTGGACACGGCATCAAAGTGGAAATATCTGGGCTTTATGTCGAACCCCACAGAAACACTCGACGCGCTGGGACTACTCTGTCCTTTGCCCGTCCTGAAAGCCAGAAAACGCCTTAAATCCATGCCCGCTGGGGCCACTTTACGCGTGCTGGCTGACGACCCTGCCGCGATCATTGATGTTCCGCATTTCTGTGTCGAAAGTGGCCATCAACTTTTGTCCCAAGAGGAAGCGGACGGCCATCAAGTCTATCTGATACAAAAGGCGGGCTGAGGCTGAATTACCTGTGGTCAAAAAAAGGCGGGCAAAAAGCCCGCCTTTCGTTTCTACTGTCCCAATGACCACCAACCGCGCCGTTTCGGCTTGGGCGGTTCGCTTGGTTTCTCGGGCTCTTCGGCCACAACTTCCAGAACGGGTTCGGGCATTTCTACCATTGGCTCCTGTGGTGCCACCTCAACCTCCTCAGCTTCGGCAACTCCTTCGGGCTCGGGTACAGAAACCTTTTCAGCATCAGTCGTTTTAACTTCTTCTGAAACTGGTTCTTCTGAAACCACTTCAAGCTGTTCCTCAGCCGGTTCCGGCGCAGGCTTTGCTGAAACATCCTCGGCAACGGCGTCCTCGGTCGTTTCAGCGGCCTCTTCCGCTGGTTGTTCGTCTGACGAGGACTCGTTTTCGGCAGGGTTTTCCTCTGCCGCTTCTACCTGTTCCACGTCCTTCTTACGACGGCGCGGCGCACGGCGGCGCTTGGGCTTCTCGGGTTTTTCTTCTGCTGCAGGCTCTTCGGACTCGGCCTCAGATGGGGTATCTTCCGTCGCCTCAACTTCAGCTTCACCCTCTTCGGTATTCCCTTCCGTCGCCTCACCTGAGCCGTTGCTCTTCTTCCGGCGACGGCGGCGACGCTTGCGCTTGGGCTTGGCCTCCTCTTCCGCCTGAACGGTTTCTTCTTCGGTGGCCTCATCCTCGTCAGCGTCCACCAAATCCATTAGAGAGGCATCTACGGATACGACTGGCGCGCTAGCCTCGGGCACGATGCGGCTGGCGGTTTTGAATTTCTCCATCGAGAAATCCGGGCTGACCAGATGCACGTCACCCTCGACCCGAACAGACAGACCATAGCGTGCTTCGATCTGAGCGATATGTTCGCGCTTCTGGTTCATCAGGAAGTTTGCGATGCTGACCGGGCAGCGCACCAGAACCTCGCGCGAACGGCGACGGGTGCCTTCCTCTTCGATCTGACGCAAGATGGTCAGCGCCATGTTATCGTCCGAGCGGATCAGACCTGTGCCATGACAGGACGGGCAAGGCTGCGTCGTCGCCTCGAGCATACCGGGGCGCAGGCGCTGGCGGCTCATCTCCATCAAACCAAACCCGGAAATCCGGCCCATCTGGATGCGCGCTCGGTCGGTCTTCAGCTTGTCCTTCAGACGCTTTTCAACAGCCGCATTGTTTTTGCGCTCGTCCATATCGATAAAGTCGATGACGATCAGACCGGCCAGGTCGCGCAGGCGTAATTGGCGCGCCACTTCCTCGGCGGCCTCAAGGTTGGTCTTGAGGGCGGTTTCCTCGATCGAACCTTCCTTGGTCGCCCGCCCCGAGTTCACGTCAATCGCCACCAGTGCCTCAGTTACGCCGATCACGATATAACCACCGGATTTCAGCTGCACCGTCGGGTTGAACATGCCGGTCAGGTAGCTTTCCACCTGATAGCGCGCAAACAGAGGCAACGCGTCCTCGTACCGCTTCACGTTCTTGGCGTGGGACGGCATAATCATCTTCATGAAGTCCTTGGCGATGCGATAACCGCCATCGCCCTCGACCAAAACCTCGTCGATGTCGCGGTTATAGAGATCGCGGATCGAGCGTTTGATCAGGTCGCCTTCTTCGTAGATTTTCGCTGGCGCAATGGATTTTAGCGTAAGTTCGCGGATTTGTTCCCACATGCGCTGCAGATATTCATAGTCGCGCTTGATCTCAGACTTGGTGCGTTTGGCACCCGCTGTCCGAATGATCAGACCGGCACCGGACGGCACGTCGATCTCTGCTGCGATTTCCTTTAGCTTTTTTCGGTCGGGCGCGTTGGTGATCTTGCGGCTGATCCCGCCGCCGCGCGCGGTGTTTGGCATCAGAACGCAGTAACGGCCCGCCAGCGACAGGTACGTGGTCAGAGCCGCACCCTTGTTGCCGCGCTCTTCTTTGACGACCTGAACCAACAGGACCTGACGGACCTTGATAACTTCTTGAATCTTGTAGCGACGTGGACGCGGTTTGCGCGGCGGACGAATGTCCTCGCTGTCATCCTCATCGGCCACCGACTCGATGCTGTCATCCTTGGCGGAGGCGTCCGACCGCTTGGCTTCCTCGGACTCGTCGGTATCGTCAGCGCCGTCTTCATTGGCCTCAGTCTCTGATGCCTGTGCTTCTTCGGCCTCCGCCTGAGTTTCTACCGAGACCTCCTCGGATGCGACCGTATCTTCTGCTGGCTCACCTTCAGACGGTACATCTTCGGGTGCTGCCTCCTCGGCATCAGATGCTTCCGCCGTTGCAGCGTCATCAGTGGCTGTCTCTTGCTCTGCAACAGCGTCTTCTGCTTCCACAACGGGCGTATCAGCCTCGGCCGCGCCATCCGCTTCATCGACGGGTTCTTCTACCGGCGTCTCGGCGACATGATCCATCGGCGAGGTGCCCTCCGGAACCGACAGATCGGCCCCCTCTTCGCCCTCATCCAGATCAATGGTTTCCATGCCGGTCGGCTCCGCCGATACCTCGATGGATTCGACAACGTCATCCGACTTTACATCCGCCGCCTTGGTCCGAGACCGCGAGCGGCGCTTTTTCGGCTTGGGCTCGTCCACTTCATCCCGCGCTTTCATCGCCTCAGCATAAGCGCGCTCTTCCTCCATCAACGCCTCACGGTCGGCGACGGGGATTTGGTAATAGTCCGGGTGAATCTCTGAAAACGCCAGGAAACCGTGCCGGTTCCCGCCGTAATCAACAAACGCCGCCTGCAGCGACGGCTCAACCCGTGTTACTTTTGCAAGATAGATGTTGCCAGCAAGCTGGCGTTTGTTTTCGGATTCAAAGTCGAACTCCTCGACCTTGTTTCCGTCGACCACCACGACGCGGGTTTCCTCCGCGTGGGTGGCATCGATAAGCATTTTCTTAGCCATGTGTCCTTGGTGCACCGCGCCAAACGCGTTGTCCTTACCCGTCCGGGGGGACAGGCGCTCTTGGGGTGGTGTCTTGTCAGGGCGATTTCAGACGGCGCGCGGCAGGGTCTGGCACTGTGGCCCCCTGCCCGTATAGTCAATCGTTGCGCGCGCGTCATCGCGGTTCTTCTCCGACAGGCGCGGAGTGCCGCTGCCTGCCCATTTATTCCTTTCGCCCACTCTTGCGGGCTCAGGCGTTCAACTGCCCCAAACTGGGGCGCAATCGGTCTGCTTTGCCTCGTGGAGGTCATCGCCATCTGCGGCAAAGCAGCGAAACTCAAGAATTCGGGGCTTAGGGGCGTGGAACCGCCCGGCCCGTCCTGACACCATAAAGGCAGTCCTGTGGAAAAGACAATGGGCAAACTGCAACGCGATGCTGTCAGGGGCTCGGGTATATCTTCATCTGGCTAAAAATATCCCGGGGGAGTGAATTGACCCAAAGGGTCAAGAGAGGGGGCTGGCCCCCTCGCCTGCGATTACAGGTAGTCCGAACGCTGCAGACTGTACTTCGCCATTTTTTCATTCAACGTGCGTCTCGGCAGGCACAGCTCTTCCATCACCGACGCAATCGAGCCCTTATGACGGCGCATCGTGTTGTCGATCAGCATCCGTTCAAAGGCTTCGACGTATTCTTTCAACGGCTTGCCCTCAGTCGTCATCACGGGCTGCATTTCCTCATGATCTGACATCAGCAAGGACGCAATCGTCCCTGATCCACGCCGCGATTGCAGCACAGCCCGTTCGGCAATGTTGATCAACTGGCGCACATTGCCTGGCCACGGTGCTTGTAATAGCTGCGCCGCCTCCTGTGCCGTGACTTGCGGGGCATCACAACCATATTCCTCAGCAAACTGCTCGCTGAGACGGGTGAACAGCGTCAAGATATCCTCTCCGCGCTGACGCAGTGGCGGCATTGTGATCCGCAAGGCGGCCAAACGATAAAACAGGTCCGGGCGCAGCACGTCCTCGCTGGTCTTACCCGCCTCTTGCAGGTTCGAAATCGCAACGATCCGTGTTTCGGCCGGTGTGCCCTGTTCATTCATGACACTCAGCAATCGAGCCTGCAGTGTATCACTCAGCGCTTCGACATCTTCCAGAACCAGAGTGCCCCCCCGGGCCTCTTCGATCGCCGGCAATTGTGAATCCTCTGGCATCATCGGTCCAAATAGACGCTTCGACAGCGCCTCTTCTTCCAATGCCGCACAGGATACCAGAACGAACTTTTTGCCCGCCCGACTGCCCACAGCGTGCAAGGCGTGCGCCACCAGCGTCTTTCCGGTTCCTGTCTCACCATCAATCAGTACGTGACCATCGGCCTGCCCAAGATCCAGAATATCCTCGCGCAAACGCTCCATCACGGGGCTGGCTCCGATCAGCTTGTTCATGATCTGGGTGCCGCCGGACAACTCACGCCGCAGCGCCCGGTTGTCCAGTGTCAAACGGCGCGCGTTGCTGGCGCGTTTGGCCAATTCAGACATCCGATCCGGATTAAAAGGCTTTTCCAAGAAGTCGAACGCGCCAACGCGCATCGCCTCAACCGCCATAGGAACATCCCCGTGACCGGTAATCATTATGACCGGCAGGGTACTGTCGGCCCCCATCAATTTCTTTAGCAACTGAATGCCATCCATGCCCGGCATCTTGATGTCCGAGATCACAATACCCGGATATTCAGGACCAAGCACCTTAAGCGCATCCTCTGCGCTAGAGAAGGTTTCAGTGTCATATCCCGAAAGCGCCAGCCATTGACTGATCGACTGGCGCATGTCCTGTTCGTCATCCACAATGGCAATTTTCATGGCCTGTGCCATAGTCATTCCTCGTTATTCAGCGGCCTCAAGGCCGTCGCTTCCCAGTATCGGCAGTTGCATCTCGAACACCGCGCCGCCCTGTTGGCTGTTGCGTGCGGTCAGCCGTCCTCCATGGTCGTTCACGATACCGGATGAGATAGCAAGCCCCAAACCGACCCCATCTCCGGGCTGCTTGGTCGTGTAGAAGGGCTCGAACAGGCTCTCGATGTTTTCGATCCCGTGCCCATTGTCACGAACTGTCAGCACCGCCGTATCGCCCGCCGCCAGAATAATCTCCACATCCGGCTCTGATACAGATTTGGTGGCGTCCAGCGCATTTCGCAAGAGGTTCACCATAACCTGTTCGATCCGCATGCGATCCCCCGACACTATAACGGGTTCCTCAGGCAATATCTGAGTTATTTTAACATGTCGCTGACGCAGTTGTGGCTCCATCATCGACAAGCTCGAAGCCAACGCGTCCCCAAGATTTACAGGAGAAAACGCGTCCGCACCTTTGCGTGCATAAGACTTGAGCTGCCGTGTGATGGCGCCCATCCGCTCGATCAGTCCATCAATGCGGCCAAAGCTGGCCAGCGCCTCTTCGGGGCGGTTTCTGCGCAATAGTAAACGCGCGCCCGCCAGATAGGTCTTCATTGCAGCCAGCGGTTGGTTCAACTCGTGACTGACAGCGGCCGACATCTCACCCAATGCGGCCAGTTTCGAGCTTTGCGCCAGCGTCTGCTCGGCAACTTCCAGTGTTTTTTCAACCCGTTCCCGCTCAGCGATTTCCCGCTGTAGCCGCATGTTCAATGCGCGAAGCTCTGCCGACTCACGCTGGAACAATGTCATTCGCAGCGTCGCACGACGGCTGAGCGCATAGAAAGCCAGCGCCAACAGAATCGCAAAACCCATAATCTCAAGCGCGAGCACGCTGTTCACTTTCTCGCGGATTGAGGCGTAGGTCGTGAAAGATGCCATCTTCCACCCGCGGAATAGAACGCGCGTCTCCATCCGCATCACCGCCTCACCCTGCAAATAAGCATCCGGCGGCAAGGCGGTCCAGTCGGTGGTCGCCCGGATCGCGCGCTGGATGGCCCCCTGAGGCGGCTGGCGCAGCATCGCTTCGGTTTCTTCAAGCCCCCTCCATTGCGGCTCGGTCGACAGGATAATGGTGCCGGTGCTGTCGGTGACCATAATGGCATCGGAAACCCCAGCCCAGGCCAGTTCGAATTTATGCAAGTCAACTTCAACCACAATCACGCCGAGTATCTCGGCGTTGGCTTCCATCCGGCGCGAATAGACAAAACTATAACCGCCTGATTCCTTGGGAATCACCGTAAAAATGGTCGCGTTCGAGCGGACCGCATCGATAAAATATGGTGAACTTCTGTGTGCTTGGCCCAGCCGGTTTCGATCAGTGGACGCAACCGTGCGCCCATCTCCATCCAGCAACATCAAAGAGGCTGCTCCGATCTCTTCCACAAAGGAAATCAGACGCTGAGTTGATAAAGTATAATCGCTGGACTGAAGTGCCGAGATAAGCGTGGGATCGCGTGAAAGAAGCTGCGGCACAATTGCGTTTCGGCGCAGCTCACTCAGCAGGTTCCCAGAATAAAGCGCCAGTCGCACCTCGGCCCGGTTGCGAGTCGACTCGGTGAACCTGTCCGTCAGCAATCGGTTGGTGACCCATACCGTGGCAACGGCCGCCACTAACAGGGCCATGACCGCAAGTCGCAAACGCCACCCCAGAGGAGCGCCGCGAAATGGTTTTGTCAGAATGGACCAGCCAGAGCGAATTTTAGAACTCATCCCCGGAAATTACGCGGGGATTGGTACAACCTCAAGTCACGCAGGTGCGAGAACACCGGACAATGCGCGGAACAATGCCGTCCCGTCTGTTCCGCCGTGCCCAACATCTGCTGCCCGCTCGGGGTGCGGCATCATTCCAAGAACTCTGCGGTTTTCTGACAGAATTCCGGCAATGTCACCGACCGACCCGTTGGGATTCTCGGAATAGGTAAAGGCGATTCTGTCTTGTTCACGCAGCGTGGACAATGTGCCCTCATCAGCGAAATAGTTTCCATCATGATGGGCAATCGGAATATCGATCACGTCGCCAGCGTTATAGCTTTGGGTAAAGGCGCTTTCGCTGGTTTCCACTTTGAGGCCAACGGTTTTGCAGATGTATTTCAAACCTGCGTTTCGCAAAAGCGCACCGGGCAGAATTCCGGTTTCGGTTAGGATTTGAAAACCGTTGCAAATCCCCACGGTATAGCCACCACGGTTTGTATGCTCGACCACGGCCTTGCAGATCGGCGACTGCGCAGCAATCGCGCCACAGCGCAGGTAGTCACCATACGAAAATCCGCCCGGCACGCCCACGATGTCGATGCCCTCAGGCAGCGTGGCGTCCTTGTGCCAGACCATATCGACCTGAAATCCCGCCTGTTCAAACGCGACGGCTAAATCCCGATCACAGTTAGAGCCTGGAAATACGATGACAGCTGCGCGCATGGCGGGCCCTCCGGAATTAGGTTCAGACCAGTTCGATTTCGTAGCGTTCGATGACCGTGTTGGCCAACAGCTTTTCGCACATCTTGGTGACGTCCGCCTCGGTCGCACCCTCGGCTAGCTCCAGATCAATCACCTTGCCCTGGCGCACGCCTTCGACCTGATCGAAGCCCATGGCACCCAATGCGTGCCGCACGGCCTCACCCTGCGGGTCGAGGACCCCATTCTTCAGCATCACATGCACCCGTGCTTTCATTCCTGCAACTCCAGCTGAGGGCCTCGGTTACCGGCCCGTTCCGTTGCGCGGGGGATAACGTGCTTACGTGCTTTGAACAACCCTGTTTGCGAAGAGTTTGTGGCAAATGCAGCACGCAATAACCGTCGATCAGTTCAGTTACTTAGGCGGCGAACGTTCTGGACGTACCCAGCGGCCCAATCTTACCGCCGAGCCACAAGATTTATGACCATGATGCTGGTAACCCTTCCCCGCCCCAAAAAAGAAAAAAGCGCCGCCTCAGAGGAACAGCGCTTTTGACTAACTTGATAGTGAGCGAAGCTGGTTAATTGATCAGCGTCGGCTTACTGACGTTGCTCTTGGGCAATACGCCCA
The DNA here is from genome assembly GCF_056539365.1 of Ruegeria sp. BB7. Classification (NCBI taxonomy): domain Bacteria; kingdom Pseudomonadati; phylum Pseudomonadota; class Alphaproteobacteria; order Rhodobacterales; family Roseobacteraceae; genus Ruegeria; species Ruegeria sp. BB7. The sequence goes on from NZ_JBQFUV010000001.1 coordinate 121,980, forward strand.
AGCGCCGCGCGACCTCGGAATACGCGTCGGTCAGGCTACCCAAATCGCGACGGAACACGTCTTTGTCCAGCTTCTGCCCGGTTTCGATATCCCACAGGCGGCAGCTATCGGGGCTGATTTCGTCAGCAATGATCAGACGCTGGAAGTCGCCTTCGTAAACACGACCAATCTCGATCTTGAAGTCGACCAGTCGGATACCAACGGCCAGCATCACACCGCTCATGAAATCATTCACCCGCAGCGCCAGGCTCAGGATATCGTCCATATCCTGCTGACTGGCCCAACCGAAGGCGGCGATGTGCTCCTCGGTGACCAATGGATCACCCAAAGCATCGTCCTTGTAGCAATACTCGACAATCGGACGCGGCAACTGCGTGCCTTCAGCAATGCCAAGACGCTTTGACATAGAACCGGCGGCATAATTGCGAACGATGACCTCCAAAGGCACAATCTCACAGCTACGCACAAGCTGTTCGCGCATGTTCAAGCGACGGATAAAGTGGGTCGGAACGCCGATTTGGGTCAAGCCGTTCATAAAGAACTCGCTCAGACGGTTGTTCAATACGCCCTTACCGTCGATCACGTCCTTTTTTTCCGCGTTGAACGCAGTGGCGTCATCCTTGAAATACTGCACGATAGTGCCCGGCTCGGGGCCTTCATACAGAATCTTGGCCTTACCTTCGTAGATTTTCTTGCGACGCGCCATCGGGGCCCCTTCCAGTCTGCTGAGAGGGAAAGACTCCCATCTCGTTGGCGTCCTCATAGTGCAAGCCCCCCTTTCCCGCAAGTTCGCTGACCCGAGAGGCTTTGACGCAGCGCAAATACCTTGCGAACCGGCTGTCGTATAGTCATATCATCGGGAAAGAAGTTGTAATCCAAGGGGTCCCCAACCAATGACCACATTTGATGAGCGTGAAGCCGCGTTTGAAAACAAATTCGCGCATGACGAAAAGATGCAGTTCATCGCACGGATGCGCCGCAACCGGTTCATGGCCGTCTGGGCCTCGACGCTGAAAGGCGAAACCGTTGAAAAAGCCCGGGCTTACGGTCAGGAGCTTGTGCATACCGACCTTCAAAATGTCAGCGAAGATGACGTCGTCGAAGCTGTTAAGGGCTATTTGGGCGACCTGGCTGACGAAGCGAAAATTCGTGAAAAGATGGCCGAGCTTTTGGTTGAAGCCAAAGAACAGGTGATGGCCGAAGCCGAAATTTAAGGCATAAGCCGCATATCTCATGATCTTCATGAGAATTATGAGTTTGCTTTGACGCTCCGGTCGTGAGACACGGGGCGTCTCTGTTTTTATCGACCCCAAGGGTCAAAATTTGGAACACCCAATGACAAACGCGCTCAGTAACCTTCTGGAGGCCAAAGACGCCATTCTGGCTGACGGGGCTACGGGAACCAATCTGTTCAACATGGGCCTGCAATCGGGCGACGCGCCGGAACTTTGGAATGTGGACGCTCCTGACAAAATTCGGGCTCTGTATCAAGGCTCGGTCGATTCGGGCAGCGATCTGTTTCTGACCAACACCTTCGGAGGCACATCGGCACGGCTGAAACTGCATGACGCCCAGAACCGCGTGGCCGAATTGAACCGTATCGGTGCTGAACTGGGTCGGGAAGTTGCAGACAAAGCCGGACGTACAGTTGTCGTGGCCGGGTCAGTCGGCCCGACAGGCGAGATCATGGAACCAGTCGGCGCGCTGTCACACGCCGCCGCGGTTGAAATGTTCCACGAACAGGCTGACGCGCTCAAAGCGGGTGGTGCCGACGTTCTGTGGCTGGAAACCATCAGCGCCCCAGAAGAATTTCGCGCAGCGGCCGAAGCCTTTGCCCTGGCTGATATGCCCTGGTGTGGCACCATGAGCTTTGACACCGCCGGGCGTACCATGATGGGCGTCACCTCGGCCGATCTGGCACAACTGGTCGAAACCCTGCCCAACCCGCCGGTTGCCTTTGGGGCCAACTGCGGCACCGGCGCGTCCGACATTTTGCGCACCGTGCTCGGCTTTGCAGCGCAAGGGACAGAGCGCCCGGTGATTTCAAAAGGGAATGCCGGCATTCCGAAATACGTGGATGGTCACATTCACTACGACGGAACGCCAGAATTGATGGGCCAATACGCAACCATGGCTCGGGACGCGGGTGCCACCATCATCGGCGGTTGCTGTGGTACCATGCCAGCCCACCTTCGGGAAATGCGCAAAGCGCTAGACACTGCACCGCGCGGGTCACGCCCAACGTTGGATCAGATCACCGATGCTCTGGGGCCGTTTTCGTCGGCCTCAGATGGCACAGGCGACGATGCCGCAGCGCCCGAGCGGCGTACACGTCGCCGCCGCCGCGCATAAATCATTCAGCGCCCCTCGAAATTCGGGGGGCGTTTTTGCATGAAGGCCACGACACCTTCGGCAAAATCTCGGCTACGCCCGCACTCTCCCTGCAAATGAGCCTCTAGCGCCAATTGCTGTGCCAGCGTTTTCTCATAGGTTCCACGTATCGCTTGTTTAATTGCTCCAAACCCGGCGGTTGGACCTTGGGCTAGATAGGTCGCCCTCTCGCGCCAGTGGCTGTCAAATTCGTCATCCGGTATGGCCTCCCAAATCAAGCCCCAGTTATCAGCCTGTCGGGCAGTAATCTTGTCAGCAAACAAGGCCGCCCCTATTGCCTTGGCAAACCCCATCTGGCGCGGCATGAACCATGTGCCACCTGCATCTGGCAACAAGCCGATCCTGGCAAAAGCCTGTAGAAAGTAAGCGCTTTCAGTCGCGATGACCACATCTGCACATAACGCAAGGCTTGCACCCGCCCCGGCTGCGGCCCCGTTTACCGCTGCAATGGTAGGCACCGGACAGTCGTAGATCGTTTCGAGCATCGGTTCGTACTCGTCACGCAGCGTGCGCTCCAAATCAACTTTGCCGGTGCTAGAAGCGTCACCCAGGTCCTGACCTGAACAGAAGGCAGAGCCAGCCCCGGTCAAAACGATCGCCCGCGCATGACGTGCCGCCTGTTTCATAGCGTGGGTAACTTCGGCGCGCATCTGCACCGTCATGGCATTCATCTTGTCGGGCCGGTTCAGTGTGACAACCGCCAAATCGTCCGTGATGCCCAACAGGATCGTTTTGTATTCCATGAACCCCTCCCCAAGTCGAAGCTTTACGGAACCCTGACGGAAATGGAGGGGAAGGAAAAGCTGAACCCAGGGTCAGTCTTCGAGAATTTGACGCAGGCGTTCCTTTTCAGCCTCGCTGAGCGCATCCTTTTCGCCCTCGGCCTGTACCCGAGATCGTTTCCGCAAAAAGCTCCAGCCCATGCCTGCAGCAATCAGAAGCATGATGGGGCCGGACAACCACAGCATAAGGTTTGAGCCGGAGGTGGTTGGTTTCAGCAGAACATATTCACCATAGCGATCCACGATGAAGGCAATCGCCTCTTGGTCCGTGTCCCCAGCAACCAGACGCTCGCGCAAGAGCAGGCGCAGGTCGCGGGCCAGTTCCGCATTGCTTTCGTCGATGCTTTCATTGCGGCAGACAAGGCAGCGCAAACCAGTGCTGAGGTCACGGGCGCGCTGTTCCAGCACCGGATCATCCAGAACTTCGTCGGGCTGAACTGCAAACAAAGGCGAAGCGATAAGCGCAAAAATCAGAATTAGGCGTTTCATTCCGCAGGCACTCCTCCCGTTGGTGCCTTACGCGCTCCGGCTGCAACTCGGAACCGGCGGTCCGACAGGCTGAGCAAACCGCCCAAAGACATCAGAATACATCCGGCCCAGATCCAGTTGGCAAACGGTTTGATATACGTACGCATGACCCAACCACCATCTGCCTGCTGATCGCCGATCACGACGTAAAGGTCGCGCAGGAAACGATAATCGATCGCCGCCTCGGTCGTTGGCATACGCGCCACCGGATAGTTGCGTTTTTCGGGGTGCAGAGTCCCAATTAGCCGTCCATCCTGCTCGACCAGCACATCCGCCGTCGTTGAGAAATAGTTCGGCCCGTCCACGTCCCGAACGTCTTTTAACGTTAGTGTAAATTGCCCTACTTCGAACGGCTGACCGGGCTGGGCAACGCGGATGTCTTCGACCTCCCACGCTGTCAGGCCGGCGATGGCGAACATGGTCACACCCAGACCTGTGTGTGCAATAGCCTTACCCCAATCGGCACCCGGCAGGCGGAATAGGCGTTTGAAATTGCCCTTGCGACCAGTACGGCTCCACAAGTCAATGGCGGCACCGAAGGCGATCCATGCGCCAAGAAACAGGCCGACCGGCCCAAGTGCACTGCGGCCTGATTGCATTGCCCAAACCAAGAGCGCCAGAGCGACGGCCAGAACAAAGGCATAGCGCAGTTTATAAGCTGTTTTGCCAATCTTCCCGCGCTTCCACGGCAACATCGCGCCCACAGGCAAAGCGATACCCAAGGCAACCATGAATGGCGTAAACGCGGCGTTAAAGAACGGCGCCCCGACCGAGAGTTTGCGATCAAACGCCATCTCGGCCACCATTGGCCACATCGTACCAACAAAGACGACGAAACAGCTGACGGCCAACAGAATATTGTTCAGCACCAAACCACTTTCGCGGCTGACCATTCCGAATACACCCTTTGCTTCCATCGCCTGAGCGCGAGCCGCAAACAACGTTAGCGCACCGCCCATAAAGAAGATCAAAATGATAAGGATGAAGACGCCACGTTCTGGGTCATTGGCAAAGGCGTGCACCGAGGTCAGCAACCCCGAGCGTACGATAAACGTACCAATAAGCGAGAACCCGAACGCAATGATCGCCAGCAGAATAGTCCAGCTTTTCAACGACTCACGTTTTTCGACCACGATGGCCGAGTGCAACAACGCAGCAGCCAGAAGCCAGGGCATGAACGAGGCATTTTCAACCGGATCCCAGAACCAGAAACCGCCCCAGCCAAGTTCGTAATACGCCCACCACGACCCCAACGCGATCCCGATGGTCAGGAAGATCCAGGCAGCCAACGTCCACGGGCGCACCCAGCGCCCCCAGGCCGCGTCGACACGGCCTTCAATCAGGGCGGCCACGGCAAAGCTGAACGCCATGCTCAGACCAACATATCCCAGATACAGAAACGGTGGATGGAAGGCCAAGCCGGGGTCTTGCAACAACGGGTTCAAGTCTCGCCCATCGAAAGGCGCCACGACCAGCCGCTCAAACGGATTGGATGTGAACAGGATGAATGCATAGAACGCCACGGCTATCGATGCCTGAACGGCCAATACCCGTGCTTTCAGCGTCGGCGGCAGGCCACCGCCAAAGAATGCGGCCATCGCGCCAAACACAGCCACGATCAACACCCACAGCAACATGGACCCTTCATGGTTTCCCCAAGTGCCGCTGATTTTGTAGAGCATCGGCTTGGCGGAATGGCTGTTTTCAACCACCACCCGCAATGAGAAATCCGACGTCACAAACGCCCAGACAAGCGCGCCAAATGAAAAGGCCACCAGCGAAAATTGGATTATCGCGGCGGGTTCGGCAAAGCTCATCCAACCGGGCCATCGTTTGGCGGCACCTATCAGCGGCACCACCGACTGTACGATAGCGACCAGGAAAGCGAGGATCAGGGCAAAATGGCCAAGTTCTGTAATCATGGCCCCGGGTATAATCCTGTTCCGAGGGCAGCGCTAATCACTTTCGCCCCTTTGGGGCGAGCATAGTGTCGCGCCTCGAAATAAAGCCTCAGTTAAATGATAGACATCACATTTTGCGAGTCTTTCGCTCGCGCCCGAGCCAATCAGCCAGCTTAAGGGAAGAATTTACAGCACGCAGTCAGTCACTTAGTGAAAACACGCCTGTTTCAGGTTGAAAACACAGATTGGTCTGCCGGGCCAGTTTTTGGCAGGAATGAACCAGTTTGCTTCGGTTATACGACTTTGAAACCCTCCGGAACGAGACCATACGATGATCACCAAACCCATCGACCAGAAACAGCTGAGTCCGATCAAGTTCTGTTCCGAAAACAACGTTCCGATATTGCAGGTCTGTCGCCACAATGTGCCGGGTCATACACAGTCTGACAAATTGGTTTAATGCATCCAACATGCCGGTGACATCGTTATTGTCGACAAAGTCCTTTAGCTGAGGTGCCAGATTTCCCTGATGGTCGCAGACCGCGTTCCACAAAGCCCCGGTACCTTCTGACGTTTCGACGAAGCCTACAAATTGCGGGAATGGAAACGGTCCCCATTCCCTGTTCCACCGGCAGCTGACCGCTTTCCAATATTCTGCTTCCTTGCGAATGACGCGCAATGAACTTGCTGGGTAGATTTTCCTGAGCAAGCGCTTCGCCGATGAAAGCCGCTGCAGACGTTCCTGCCGCCGGGGGACTTTCAAGACAAATCGCTGATTTCCGTCGGGCAAACCGACGTCTTTCCCCCGAACCAGATATATGTTGCGCTGCTTGCCATTTGCGATTTTCTCAAATGAACTCAGGTCTATGAAATCGGTAAGTGTCGCCAGCTTTTCCATGCTGGGTTACTTGTGTTTTCAATATATTGAAGTGTACCAGGTCACACAGGGTCGTGTTGTGATGTGAGGGGTTATGGGCCTTGATAGGCAACGTTTTCGCAAAGGGTCCAATGCCGGTATCGACATGCGTTTCAGGCACCATTGTTCTTAAGCAAGCCCGCTTATTGACCCCGTCGCAAGCGGCGCCAATCCTCCAAAGCAGGGTTTTCGTCCGCACTTGAAAGGTGCTGAAGCAATTTCGCATCTGATCCCGGATCAGCAACACCAACAATGTTGCTGCGCAGGTTTTTCAAAGCCTGCAAGTTTTCGAGAACCTGAGGCGTGCGTTGCATCGTGGCGGTTATCTCCCGTTGCAACTCCTGCACTTTGGCTTGATGCCGCGCCCCAAAATAAAACGATACGATAACCCCCAATAGCCACCATAGAGGTTCGGGCACAAGCGCGACACCCTGCATCCGCGCGGCAAACCAGATCGGATCAACCATAGCCGCAACAAAAAGGCCAAGTGTGCCAATCGCCATCGCTGGACGGGGCAGACGGTTCAAACCATCTATGAAACGATCAAACGCACCCTTTTGCGGAGCTTTGAATTCTTCGCCGAACTGGAACATCGCCTGCTGTTGCAAAGCTAGAGAGCGCTTCGCCCCGCTTTCCGAGTTTTCTCGGAATATTTCAACGGTCTCCCGCACGGCGTTTCGACCGTCGCCAAACAGAAACGCAAATACGCTTGAGATCAATCCCATCCAGCAACCCTCCGTTTAAATTCCGCGTCACTCAGGTGATATTCCTGGGAAACAAATTCTTCGGCACGAAGTATCCAGCCCCCCTTTCCCCCCGCCCGCGTACGAGCGTATTTTCGGGACGCGGGCCTATGATCGGCCAACCTGAAATAGTAGTTTCGCCGCGCGACACTATACGCATCGCGCAAGGCAATTGGTTCAGGGTTAGCTGCGCCTTGACAGGCAAGTGCTGTCTTGGGGCCGACAATCCCGTCAACGACGACACCAAACCCCATCTCGCCAAGTAGGCGTTGCAGGATTTTTACTGCCTGGTTGCCAGCATTCACATACATGTCAAAGACAGATGCTTGCAGTTCAACCGGCAAAAGGTCCAACCGGGGCCATTCAAAATAATGCCGTACGAACAATTCGACGGCCTGAGACTTACTCAACATTCGGACATCAGAACTGTCGATCGCGCCATCACCCGTTAGGTCTAGCCCCAGTTTTCGCATGGAGTGAATGGTTACGCCGTACTTTGTCGCGCCGCCGGGATCGTCTGGGTCGTCTACAAATCCACCCTCACGCGCAACAATGTCAGTTGCAATCTGTCGTACCGTCTGCATCGCACCCCCGCTTGTCTTTCGGCAAACGCTGGGGCAATTGAGTTAATGTCCGATCATGAGAAAGGGCGCCGCCTGCGCAACGCCCTGTCAATCAACTCGTTCAGAAAGCTAAGATCAGCTTTCGCCGCCTTCCTTGTAAACGCCTTGCTCTTTCAAAGCGTCAACAACCTCTTTCGGCATATATGTCTCATCGTGTTTTGCAAGGATTTCAGTCGCCTCAAACACACCATTCACATAGGAACCCGTGCCAACCATACCCTGGTTTTCTGCGAACAAATCAGGCAGAACTCCGGTGAACGCCACCTTCACGCTTTCTCCGCCATCGGTCACCGTGAAGTGTACAGTCTCACCCTGCCCCCGAATGATCGAACCCTCTTCGACCAGACCGCCAATACGGAACACTTCGGTCGGCTTAGGCGGTTCGGCGATTACCTGACTGGGCGAACGGAAAAAGTTGATGCCGTCCTGTAACGCATATCCAATCAACCCCGTGGCCATAGCGAGGGCCACGACAGCCAGCAGAATGACTTGGACACGACGGCGTTTCTTGAGCGTTTTCATTTCATCCTCATGGGAACAACGGGGCCATCATCAGGCCCGCGGTTTCATCCTCACCTAACATCAAGTTAGCGTTCTGCAATGCTTGCCCACTGCTACCTTTTGTCAGGTTATCCAAGGCGCCAATTACGATGGTGCGGCGCTCGATCCGGTCGCCGACAACACCGATATGGCAGAAGTTCGAACCGCGCACATGGTGGGTCGATGGCGTTTCTCCAAACGGCAACATCTGTATAAACGGTTCATTTTCATAAGCATTGGCAAGCGTTTCATACACACTAGCCGGATCACCTTTGACATAGGTGGTCGCCAGAATGCCCCGGTTGGCAGGAATCAGATGCGGCGTGAACTGCACGTGCACAGTCCGGCCTGCCAGCGCCGAGAACTCCTGATCGAACTCACCCAGATGACGATGCGTGCCACCCACGGCATAAGCATTATAGCCTTCGCTAAGCTCTGCGTGCAGCAAGTTTTCCTTTAGCGCCCGACCTGCGCCCGACACGGCACATTTCAGATCGAGAACGATATCATCCAGATCAATGACACCCGCTGAAATAAGAGGCCGCAGCACATACTGCCCGGTCGCTGCGTTACATCCAGTACCAGCAACCAGCCGCGCAGTACGGATGTCATCCCGATAAAACTCGGTTAGGCCGTAAACAGCCTCTTCCTGCTGCTCCAAGGCGCTGTGCGGGTTGCCATACCATTTTTCGTACTCTTCCGGGTCACGCAGCCGAAAGTCTGCAGACAAGTCAATGATCTTCAGGTCCTTCGGCAGGTCGCGGATGACCTCTTGGCTGGTTTTATGCGGCAAGGCGCAGAAACACAGGTCGATCTGTGAAAAATCAATCGCGGAGATTTTGCACAGGTTAGGCAATTTCATATGGCGCAGATGCGGAAAGACCTGCGCCATCGACATGCCTGCCTTACGCTCAGCGGCCAGAGCGGTGATTTCCATGTTCGGGTGCTCGGCGATCAGCCGAACCAGTTCGGCGCCGGTATAGCCGGAAGCACCCAGAATTGCGATTTTATGGGTCATGACAGACCTCTTCATTCATAGTGTCACATGTCACGACCGCCGATGTGACGGTCTTCGAATAAAGTAGAATGCGCGGCTGCGTCCTTGACCTAAGTCAGGCAGCTTCGAACGTGATTTGTCGTCGGAGGAACTGCGTCGCCCGGTCACTGACAAAGGTCGGCTTTCCCGTAGTCAGAAAACCACCCTTACCATTGCCCTGCATGTTCGGGTGGCGCTCCAGATAGTCCGCCAGACTTTCGGCAACTAAGGCCCCCTGGCTGAACACCTGAACATCCGCGCCCAATGCGGCCTGAAATTCTTCTGCCATAAGCGGGTAATGCGTACAGCCAAGAATAGCGGCCTGAGGCTCGGGCATTTTGCGTTTCAATGCATCCACATGGCTGCGCACGAGCGCCTCGGCGAGGATCATGTCGCCGTCTTCGATCGCGTCTACAACACCGCCGCATGCCTGCGCCTCAACGTCCACGCCAATGGCGCGGAACGCCAACTCTCGCTGAAATGCGCGGCTAGAAACCGTGGCAGGCGTTGCAAACAGGGCCACATGTTTGACAGCAACCTCACGCGGTGGGCTGTTATCACCCCACTGCCGTTCGGTCAGTGCTTCGATAAGAGGTACAAAGACACCCAAAACACGTTTGCCTTCCGGAACGCCATCTTCTTGCATCCGACGCAGCGCCGCAGCGCTCGCGGTGTTACAGGCAAGAATCACCAGATCACATCCCCGGCTCCACAGGTCATAGACCGCACGCCGTGTCAGATCATAAATGTTCTCGGAGTCGCGCACACCGTATGGCGCATGGGCGCTATCCGCATAATACAGGAAATCCACGTCCGGCAGACGTTTCTGCGCGGCGTCAAGAACGGTCAAACCGCCCAAACCAGAATCAAAAATGCCTACTGCCATTTTCCCCTTTAGGCGCGATGCCGTTCCTCGAATTCATAGCCGTAGTCATAAGACTTCAACGGCGTCGGAGACAGCTCATACGTGGCTTTGCGCAAGAAATCCATCATCTTACGTGTATCCTTGGCCAGCGGGTCCAGAACGTCACGGCCAATGGGCTCTCCGACCACCACATTGACCGGCGTATCCACACGTTTTTTGAACTCTTTTATCAACAGCCCCATGCGCAGAGTGCTGTGCAAATGACTGGCAATCTGGAACAAACGCGAAGTATGGCCATCGAAGAAAACCGGAATAACCGTCGCGTCCGACTTCGCCACCATACGTGCGGTAAAGCCCCTCCAGCCCGGATCCATCGGGTGCGAGAAGGGTCTTGCCCCCGTGCTGACCGTACCGCCGGGGAAAATACCAATTGCCCCACCCTCGCTCAGGTAATTCAGCGCAGTTTTACGGGTATCCAAGTTCAACTTCACCGCCTCTTTCGTGTCATCAAACGAGATCGGCAGAATAATCCGGTCCAGATCCTCGGCTTTACGGAATACATGGTTCGCGAGAATGCGGAAATCGCCACGCGTCTGAGACAGCATGTGCCCCAACATCATCCCGTCGAGAATGCCATAAGGATGATTGGCGATCAAAATCAGAGGCCCGTCTCTTGGTATGTTCGACAGCGACCCGCCGACCACGTCCAGCGACAGACCATATCTGCCAACCATCACCGACCAGAAATCTTGCCCCTTGGCGACCTCTTTTTCGTACCCATCCGCGCGCTTGATCAAACGCAAGCGGCCCGTGGCATTCTCCATCACTTTGATCACCATCCGCCCGCTTTTGGTCTCGGCGGAATGGGCGTAGGAAATGTCACGAGCGACATGACGGCGCGAGGGCATTCGAATCTCCGAGGTTTGCTGCCTGCAAATTATGTGCAGGCAGCAATTTTGCCTAGGTTTAGTGACAAGCCCGTGACGAATTATTCCGCCGCGGCGCGCAATTCCGGCCCTCCGCCCCTTATGGTTGCCAGCAATTCCTCACGGCGTTTGGCTGCTTTGGCCTCATTCGCCTGCAACACTGGTCCGAACCCGCGAATATCCAATGGCAACTTCGCCAGCGCTATAACCGCGTCACGCGTATGCGGTGTAACAAGAGGCGTTACCTCTTTGATATCATGCTCATATTGCTTGATCAAAGCACGCTCCATCCGCCGTTCTGGGCTGTAACCGAAAATATCCAGCGGTGTTCCGCGCAGGATTTTCAGCTTTGCCAAAAGCTTCATCGGCTTCAGCATCCACTCCCCAAATGCGCGCTTACGTGGCCGCCCGTCCGGTCCGGTCCCTCCAAGGATGGGCGGAGCCAGATGGAACGTCATTTTGAAATCCCCATCAAACTCGGTTGCCGCCTTTTCCCTGCTGTCCAGCATCAACCGGGCGACTTCGTATTCATCCTTATAGGACAGCAGCTTATGATACCCTTTTGCCACGGCTTCGCGGATGGCTTCATCTTCGAACGTCTCCACCAACCTGCGATAGCGTTTGGCCAAGCGGCCGCTTTGATACGCGGTCAGATGCTGCGCGCGGAAGTCGATTTTTTGTTCCAACGTTTTCGGCATGTCGGAAACATTAGGCTCAAGAATTGTCGCGACTTCCTGCGGATGCAGAACCGCCCAGCGTCCGATGTCGAAGGCACGCTTATTTCGCTCAATCGCGGTTCCGTTTAACTCGATGGCCTCGACAATTGCTTGATGACTAACCGGCAACAGGCCCCGTTGCCACGCCGCGCCAAAAACCATCATGTTCGAATAGATCGAATCCCCCATCACAGCGCGCGCCAGTTCAGTGGCATCGAACATGGACAATCCGTCTTTCAATCTTGCCTGCAAGGCAAGTTCAAGTCGATCCCCCGGAATACGGAACTCGGTATCGCGGGTGAACTCTCCGGTGACAATCTCATGGTTGTTGACGACTGCACCGGTTTGCCCGGTGCGCGTCAGACCCAGTGTCTTAGCCCCAGCCGAGACGACCAAATCGCCACCAATCAGAGCATGAGCCTCGCCTGTAGCCACTCGAATCGCACTGATATCTTCTGGCTTGTTTGCCAAACGGCAATTGATGTGCACTGCACCACCCTTTTGGGCCAGCCCGGCCATTTCCATCATGCCGGCGCCTTTGCCGTCGATCTGCGCCGCCTGCGCAAGAATTGCACCCAAAGTCACCACCCCTGTGCCACCAACCCCGGTGATGACAACGTTATGGGTGCCTTTGATTTCGGGCAGAACAGGATCAGGCAGATCTGGTAGATCAATATCTGTCGTAGCCTCCTTGCGGATTTGCGCACTTTCCAAAGTAACAAACGATGGGCAGAACCCGTTTAGGCAAGAGAAGTCCTTGTTGCAGCTAGACTGATCAATCGCACGTTTGCGGCCAAGTTCCGTTTCCTTGGGCACGATTGAGACGCAATTCGACTGCACACCGCAATCACCGCAGCCCTCACAGATGTCAGTGTTAATGAACACGCGCTTATCGGGGTCCGGAAAAGTCCCACGTTTGCGTCGCCGACGTTTCTCGGCTGCGCAGGTCTGAATGTAGACAATTACAGAGACGCCCTCGATTTCACGAAACCGCTCTTGCACTCGCATCAACTCGGCGCGTTCGAATGTTTCGATACCACAGGGCAGATCCTTGAAGTTTACGTCTTCCTTTTCGTCATAAACCACGGCGACATGCTGTACGCCCATGGCTGTGACTTCGGCCACAATACGCTCTGCCGTCAGCCCGCCTTCATTTTCTTGCCCGCCGGTCATGGCAACCGCGTCGTTGAACAGGATTTTGAACGTTATATTCGTACCCGCCGACAAGGCGGCTCGAATTGCCTGCACACCCGAGTGGTTGTATGTCCCGTCTCCAAGGTTCTGGAACACGTGCTTCGTGGTCGAAAACGGCGCCTCTCCAACCCAATTCACGCCTTCGCCACCCATCTGGGTGAAGCCTGTCGTCTCACGATCCATCCACTGAACCATGTAGTGGCAACCAATCCCCGCGTAGGCGCGGCTGCCTTCCGGCAACCGGGTCGAACTGTTATGAGGGCAACCCGAACAGAAATACGGCAAGCGCGTAGCGATTTCCTCGGCATTGTCTGCTCGGCGCGCCTCGGACAGTTTTTGCAAACCCGCGCGAATGCCATCGGTCTCACGACCCTCTTCGATCAGGATTTCACCCAGTTTTTCGGCGATCATATTCGGATCCAGCGCACCACGGGTTGGGAACAGTTCCTCGCGGTGCAGAGTCCCCGCTCCACCCTTGTACCAACCATAAACACGGCGACCTCTGCGATCATCAAAGATGGCTTCTTTGACCTGAACCTCGATCAATTTTCGTTTTTCTTCCACGATCACAATAAGGTCCAACCCCTCGGCCCAATCGTGGAAACCCGTCATATCCAACGGAAAAGTCTGGCCGATTTTGTAGGTAGTGATCCCCAACCTCTCGGCCTCTTCAGCGTCGATATTCAACAGCGACATCGCATGAGACAGGTCCAGCCAGTTTTTACCTGCGGCGACAAACCCGATCTTTGCACCTGGTTTACCCCAAATGCGTTTGTCCATTTTATTAGCGTGCGAAAACGTCTCTGCAGCGAACCGCTTGTAGTCGATAATCCGCCCTTCCTGCAGGTGCGGGGTATCGCCTAGCCTGATATTAAGCCCCCCTTCAGGCATGTCGAATTCCGGCGTGATCAGTTTCATGCGGTCGAAACTGCCGTCCACAACCGATGTGACCTCGATCGTGTCCTTCATTGTCTTCAGACCGACCCAAAGCCCCGAGAACCGGCTGAGCGCAAAACCGTAGATGCCGTAATCCAGAATCTCCTGCACCCCGGCCGGACTGACAACCGGCATATACATATCGACCAGAGACCATTCAGACTGATGCAAAACGGTGGAGCTTTCTCCGGTATGGTCGTCGCCCATAGCCATCAGAACCCCGCCATGTTTGGCGGTGCCAGCCATATTGGCGTGGCGCATCACGTCGCCGGACCGGTCAACCCCCGGCCCTTTGCCGTACCATAGGCCAAACACACCATCAAAGCGTCCGTCCCCGCGCAAGCCGGCTTGCTGACTGCCCCATAACGCGGTGGCGGCCAGGTCCTCGTTCAAACCGTACTGAAATGTCACGTCACTTTCAGTCAGCTGCTTTTGTGCGCGCGTCATCTGCAGATCCACGGCACCTAACGGAGACCCGCGATAGCCAGTTACCAATCCTGCAGTGTTTAGCCCTGCCTGCGTGTCCCGCGCCTTTTGCATTAGCATCAGGCGGACGAGCGCTTGCGTTCCATTCAAAAGAATGGGGCTCTTTTCCAAATCGAAACGGTCATTCAGAGATATTAATGGCTGACTCATCAGACGCCTCCCGTCGTCAGATTAGTGTGCTATTTACGCTCCATTTTAGGTCATAACTTCTGACCTGCATAGTGTTTATCCCCTGAATCCTAAGGATTTCGGTGTTTGATTGTAGAAGTTGTCACCTATTTCATATAGGCAGTCCGAAAGATAACGAAAGTTGCGGCGATGGATTGGGACAAGCTTAGGATATTTCACGCAGTGGCAGACGCAGGCAGCCTGACTCATGCGGGCGATAAGCTAAATTTGTCGCAATCGGCTGTTAGCCGCCAGATCAGAGCGCTGGAAGAGTCGCTTGATTCGACCCTTTTTCACCGCCACGCGCGCGGCCTGATCCTAACCGAACAGGGAGAGCTGCTTTTCGACGCGACATCCGCGATGTCCAAACGCCTGGATGCCGCCGCCGCGCGTATCCGCGACAGCGAAGAAGAAGTCTTTGGCGTCTTGCGCGTCACAACCACATTTGGCTTTGGGACCCTATGGCTGGCCCCGCGCCTGCCAAAACTTTATGAGCAATACCCCGATCTAAACATTGATCTAATGCTGGAAGAACGCGTGCTGGATCTACCCATGCGCGAAGCTGACGTGGCCATCCGCATGAAAGAGCCCAGCCAGGCCGACCTTGTCCGCAAACGTCTGATGACCGTTCAGATGATGCTGTATGCAACGCAGGAATACATCGAAACACATGGCGGCATGCTTAAATCACTGGATGAGATTTCAGAACACAGGCTGATCTGTCAGACACCTTCGGCACCGCAAGTGGGTGCCAGTGCGGCGATGGTGCGGCATCTGATGACGTTTAACCCAGGTTCTTTGCTGACCGTGAACAATTATTTCGGTGTTCTGCAAGGAGTTCTGCACAATCTGGGCATTGGGGTCCTGCCGAACTATGTTACCAGGGATTTCCCGCATTTGGTCCCGATCCTGTCGGATATCGAAACAGCGGACGTTCCAGTGTACCTCGCCTACCCGGAGGAACTGCGCCATTCCAAACGCGTCGCTGCGTTCAGGGATTTTGTTCAGGACGAGATTATCGCGCAGCGCAAGCACTTGAAGCAGATGGGAAAACTGTAGCTATGCACAGCCAGCATAGCGGACATGACCTGCAATCGGCCTGAAACATCTTGATCGTTTAACAAGTGATCCCTAAATGAGCACTCGAAGGCGGTGATGCTGAAACGCTCATCATCTTCATACCTCCCTGTTGGACTATGGCCGAGCTTAGTGCTCGGCCTTTTTTTTGGCCAATCGGCAACGCGCATTGTGCCAGACTGGCAAAACATCTGGGAAACTCGGGTACTTAGACCTATGATCACGTAAAAATCACGAAGATTTGTGCTCGAGGACAGATTCGATGTTTCACCCCCTTCGCCTTTTGGTGGCGATACTTTCAGTTATTTGCCTTTCAGGACCCGTGCTCGCGCAGGAAAGCGGCGCCACCGGTTCAACGGGCGCAATCACCATTCCCGAAGACCTGACCCCTGAACAAGTTGACGATCTGGTCGCCCGCATGTCTGACGATCAGGTCCGCGCTATCCTGCTAGAGCGTTTGGACGCGGTCGCCGAACAGCGCGCTGCTGAAGCAGCCGACCGTGAAGACCCCATCAAGGAAATCAATGCGATTTGGGAAGCGATGGTGGCTTCATGGACCCACGTCGTAGTCACGGTTCCGAATATCTTCAGCGCGCAGGCTCATGCGGTCGAGAATTTTGTAGGTACCTTTGGAACGCAGGGAACGTTCGTTCTCATGGGGTTGGTCCTGAGTGTTCTAGTCGTTGGCTTCATCGCGGAAAAGCTATTCTATCTATTCACCCGCAGATGGCATAGTCAGGGTAGTGGCAGTGAAGAGAATGACCTCTGGGGCGCCGCCAGATACCTATTCCGCCGCTTCTGTCGAGAAATTGCCGGGTTGGTGGTGTTTTACGTTGTAATCCGCGCGTTGGGGCGCGGGTTGCTGACGACCGAACAACTGACCTATGCCGCACCTTTTGTCCTCTACCTGATCTGGGTCCCACGTCTGGGCGCGGCTGCCTCGCGCTTCGTTCTGGCCCCGAACCAACCTCGATATCGGCTTGTCAACATTGACGATCATTGGGCAAAATTCCTGCACCGCAATCTGATCGGTCTCTTGCTCTTGATTGGATTGACACTGTTCATCGTTCACTTCAACCAACTGAACGGGATCACCGGTCGAGAAACACGGATTGCTTTCTGGCTCAATGGTGCGATTCACATCTATATCGGAGTTATTGCCTGGAAAGCCCGCGAAGGGCTGTCGCAGATGATGCTGGGCACCGACCCGGATCGCACGAAGTTCGACGAAGAAGTCGCGTACTACTACCCTTATTTCGCTATTGGCGTCTCAGCGGTGATTTGGCTGCTGGTTGAGTTCCTCGCCGCCCAACGTGATCCGGTGTTGCGTGCCCTGCTGCTGCAAGGTGCTCATTTCACTACGATGTTCTGGCTGCTGATTGCGCCAGCGCTAGATACTTTGATCCGTGGTTTGGTGCGTCACCTGCAGCCGCCGATGCTGGGCGAAGGCCCAGTCGCCGAGCGCGCATATAAATCAACCAAACGCAGCTATATTCGTATCGGCAGGGTTCTGGCAGGTATTCTTGTCATCCTGATGATTGCTAACGCATGGGACCTGGATCTGCAGGAAATCGCGGGCGGAGGTGAAGAGTCCGGCAGCAGATTGATTCAGTTCTTCATCATCATCGCCGTCGGTTACATCCTGAATGAGCTTGTCTCGCTTTGGATCAACCGTCGTCTCGCGAAAGAACAGACTGCGGCCGATCAAAGCCCTGACGAGGAAGCCGGCGAAGGCGGCGGCTCGGGTGGCTCGCGCTTGGCTACGGTCCTGCCCCTGCTTCGTGTGACCGCGCAGGTCGCCATCGCAGTCATCTTTGTCCTGCTGGCACTGGGCGCGCTGGGTATCAATATCACTCCGCTTCTGGCCGGTGCCGGTGTGCTGGGTCTGGCCATCGGCTTTGGCGCTCAGAAACTGGTGGCGGACATTGTCGGCGGCATCTTCTTCCTTGTCGACGACGCCTTCCGAGTTGGAGAATACGTCGATGTGGGGGGCACCACCGGCACGGTCGAGAAAATTTCGATCCGCTCGATGCAGTTGCGCCATCATCGCGGCCCGGTTCACACCATTCCCTATGGTGAGATTCAGAAACTGACCAACTACAGCCGCGACTGGGTCATCATGAAGCTAAAGTTCACCGTGCCCTTCGACACCGACCCCAACAAGGTCAAGAAGATCTTCAAAAAGATCGGCGCCGAGATGATGGAGGACGAAACCCACAAGGATGGTTTCCTTCAGCCCTTCAAGTCGCAAGGCGTGTTTGACTTTGATGATGTCGGCATGATCATCCGCGGCAAGTTCATGGCAAAGCCGGGCAAGCAATTCACCTTGCGCAAGGAAATCTTCAACCGGGTCAAGGCCGCGTTCAAAGACAACGGTATCGATTTTGCCCGCCGCGAGGTTCGCGTTGCGATCCCTGGCCTGGATGAAGCGGAACATCTGACCGAGGAGCAAAAAGCCGCAGTCGGCGCGGCAGCTGGAGAGATCGCCAATCAGCAAGCCGAGCAGCAAGAGCAAAAACCCAGCTCTGGACACGGCGCGCCGAAGTAAAAGACGCAACCGAAACCAACTGCAGGCCGCCCGTCACACCCGTCGGGCGGCCTTTTTCTGGCCAGATGGCCACAGGAAAGCCTCTGACCCCGGTCTTAACCCTTTCCACCAGCGCGCCCTTGCCCTAAAAGGCGCGCAATCTCGGCCCACTTGGACACAGGACAGAAGATGCAAGAGCCCGCAATCACACCCGATCTGATCGCCGCACACGGGCTCAAGCCCGACGAATACGACATGATTCTCGAGATCATCGGGCGTGAGCCGACCTTCACCGAACTGGGCATCTTTTCGGCCATGTGGAACGAGCACTGTTCCTACAAGTCATCCAAGAAGTGGCTTCGCACCCTGCCCACCTCGGGGCCTCAGGTGATCTGCGGACCGGGTGAGAACGCGGGTGTGGTCGATATCGGTGACGGTCAGGCCGTGGTCTTCAAGATGGAAAGCCACAACCACCCGTCCTACATCGAACCCTATCAGGGCGCGGCGACCGGCGTGGGGGGTATCCTGCGCGACGTCTTCACCATGGGCGCACGTCCCATTGCCTCAATGAATGCCCTGTCCTTTGGTGAACCCGGACACCACAAGACCCGTCAGCTGGTCAATGGTGTGGTCGAAGGCATTGGCGGCTATGGCAACTGCTTCGGCGTTCCTTGCGTGGGTGGTGAGGTTCGTTTTCACCCGGCCTATAACGGCAACTGCCTTGTAAATGCTTTTGCTGCAGGCCTGGCCGACAGCGACAAGATTTTCTACTCGGCGGCTTCGGGCGTCGGGATGCCGGTCGTTTACCTAGGCGCAAAAACCGGTCGTGATGGCGTCGGCGGTGCGACCATGGCCTCGGCTGAATTCGACGACACCATCGAGGAAAAACGCCCCACCGTTCAGGTCGGCGACCCCTTCACCGAAAAGCGCCTGATGGAAGCAACGCTGGAGCTGATGCAAACCGGCGCCGTGATCTCGATCCAGGACATGGGTGCTGCTGGCCTGACCTGCTCCGCGGTGGAAATGGGCGACAAAGGTGGTCTGGGTGTCCGCCTTGATCTGGAAAACGTTCCGCAGCGCGAAGAGAACATGACCGCCTATGAGATGATGCTGTCGGAATCTCAGGAACGTATGCTGATGGTGCTCAAGCCCGAGCTTGAGGCTGAGGCGCGTGCTGTGTTTGAAAAATGGGACTTGGACTTTGCCATCGTCGGAGAAACGATTGCCGAAGACCGTTTCCTGATCGTCCACAATGGCGAAGTTAAAGCCGACCTCGTTCTGTCGAAACTGTCTTCGACCGCACCGGAATACGACCGCCCTTGGGTGGCAACGCCCGAGGCCGAGGAGCTGGCCGAGGTGCCTCAGATCGATCCGATCGACGGTCTGCGCGCTCTGCTCGCCTCACCCAATTATGCGGGTAAACAGTGGGTCTATGAACAGTATGACACCATGGTTATGGCAGACACCGCGCGCACGCCGGGTTTGGGCGCAGGCATGGTCCGCGTGCACGGTACCGAAAAAGCACTGGCTTTCACCAGCGATGTGACCCCGCGCTATGTGCGTGCCAACCCGGTAGAGGGCGGCAAGCAGGCGGTGGCCGAAGCCTACCGTAACTTGACCTCTGTCGGGGCTAAGCCACTGGCAACCACCGACAACCTGAACTTCGGCAACCCCGAAAAGCCTGAGATCATGGGCCAGTTTGTCGGTGCCATTCAGGGTATTGGTGAGGCCGTCGCCGCGCTGGACATGCCGATCGTGTCGGGCAACGTCTCGCTGTATAACGAGACCGACGGACAGGCAATCCTGCCGACCCCGACCATTGGCGCGGTCGGCCTGCTGTCTCACACCGATGAGATCATTGGCAACGAAGTCCGCGAGGGCCACGTGGCTCTGGTCATCGGCGAAACCAACGGCCATCTGGGCCAATCCGCTCTGCTGGCCGAGGTCTTCAACCGCGAAGACGGCGACGCACCGCATGTCGATCTGGACGCGGAAAAGCGCAATGGTGAATTTATTCGCGCCAACCGTGAGATGATCAAAGCTTGCACCGATCTGGGCGATGGCGGTCTGGCGCTGGCCGCGTTCGAACTGGCCGAGGCCGCTGGCGTGGGCGTCCACCTCGACGAGGCATCAACCGAGTTCCTGTTCGGCGAGGATCAGGCCCGTTATTTGGTGGCCTGCAACTTCGATCAGGCTGAGGCGCTGATGATCGCAGCTGGTCAGGCCGGTGTTCCTCTGGTTTCCGTTGGCCGTTTCACCGGCGAGACAGTGAAGGTTGGCAATTCCGAGGCTTCGCTGGAAGAACTGGCTGCAACATTCCGCAACAGCTTTGCCGAGGCCCTTGCCTGATTACAGGTCAAAACCGAATTACGAAACCTGCGTCAACACTGGCGCAGGTTTTGTCGTTTCCAGCCTGCGATCACACCCTTGCACGCCCCGTCCGGGCGCTCTACATCTTGGGAAAGACCTTCAGGAGTAACCTACATGCCGATGAGCGCCCACGAAATCGAACACCTGCTGCGCGAAGCCTTTCCGGATGCGGAAATTCAGGTCGGCGGGCATGACGGCGTGCATATGTCCGCCATGGTCGTGGACGAAAGCTTTCGCGGGAAAAACCGGGTGCAACAGCAACGCGCTGTCTATGCGGCGCTGAAGGGCAAGATGGACGGCCCTGCTGGCGAGCTGCACGCATTGGCGTTGACCACGAAAGCGCCTGAATGAGTACAGGATTTTGGGCATACTCGATTTGGGGCATTGTGCTATTAGCCATCATCGGTGTGTATGTTGTGGCGATTTTCAGACGTAGCAGATCAGAACGAAAACGGGTTACCCGGACCCCGAAAGGTGCGACCCCTAGTCAGGACTCAAGTTTGGTTGCATCAACCACAGACACCGGCAAAGGCGGTGGAGTAAGCGCCATGGCAATCCCTCGTGATCCGCAAGAGTACGCAAAAACCATGTTGCCAAAGAAATGAGTGGTTGGTTGTTCTGGATAGGTGTACTCGCAGCATTGATAGTTGCCGCTGCCCTGATCGAAGCCTATCTGAAGCGCAACCGAAAACGTAATCTTGCCGACATGCGTCCGGACCCGGACAAGATCAGCAAGGTTGGCGGAATAGAAAGATACGGGCTGGATCCATTATCTCTGGCGCAAGCCGAACATCGGCGGCTCGAAGAGGAAGGATGGGGGCCAGCCTCGGCCCAAAACGAAACGACTGCCCAAAATACGGGTGAAGAGGACAAACAAGATGACCGACGTTAAGACCCAGATCGACGAAACCGTCAAAGCCAATGACGTGGTGCTGTATATGAAAGGCACCAAGGAAATGCCGCAGTGCGGGTTTTCATCCCGTGTGGCCAGCGTATTGAACTATATGGGTGTCGAATACACTGATGTGAATGTTCTGGCCGATGACGATATCCGCCAGGGCATCAAGGACTATTCCGATTGGCCGACTGTTCCCCAGCTTTACGTCAAAGGCGAGTTTGTGGGCGGCTGCGACATCATCACCGAGATGACCTTGTCGGGCGAACTGGACACACTGTTTGACGAAAACAAAGTCGGCTACAACAAGGATGCAGCCGAGAAAATACGCGAAGCGAACGCCTGATCAGCGGCTGACGCAGCTGTCTAAAATAACCTGCTCACTGGCGGCATCTTCACCTGCCGCCAGATAGCTTACCGTTGCGTCCCAGCCTTTGGAGCGTAGGAAATACGTCCCTTCCCCACCACTGGATTCATAGCGAATACCAGAGCCACTTTCGACCTGACGCAGCGTGACCAACTGATTATCCACTATCATCGCAGCAGCACTGGATCCGTCCGATCCATTAAAATAGGCGATTTGCAATGGCGCGTCATTCTGGCAAATGAAAGTAACCGGCAGGATGTCAATCTCGGCCAACGCCGCACCGCCGACCAATGCCAGAACTGCGGCACAGGCAAGCGATTTCACTGCCTTCATCGCGCAGACCTTTCTTCAACCACAGAAGCCAAGGCCTCAGCCCGCGCAGCCAATTCCGCCAGGGTATCTGTAACCGAAGGCGGCACCACGGCAACTTCGATCCGCTCCGGCTCGGGCTGCGGCATATTTCTAAGGGTATGCAGTTCGGCTTCAACCTCGGCGAGTTTCGCCTCCAGCGCCAAGATCCGATCTTCGGTTCCAGCCGCCTTGTCGGCCAGCATCAGACCGGCCATTAACAGCATCCGCGACTCCGGCATCCGACCGATTTGATCGGACAGCACTTGCGCCTCGTCATCCAGCATCTTGGCGGCCGAGTGCAGGAACGTCTCTTCCCCCTCCTGGCACGAGACGTCAAACCCGCGCCCGCCGATTTGAATGGTCACTTCGGGCATTATTCAACCTCTCCTTCCGCCAGTTTCGCCTTGGATAGCAAGGGTTCCAGTCGAGCCAGCACTGCATGCGCCTCGGCCGCGTCCGTTGCCTGAGCGGCGCGTGTCGCCTCAAGCTCTGCCACCGTGGCACGGTTCAGCAGTTCGGCATCTGAAATACCTTCTGCAGCAGCCGCCCGCAGTTCATCCACGGATTGACGCAACTGCTCATTAGCCTTGCGCATCCGTTGCAAGTCATCATCCAGACGTGACATCGCAGCCCCGTGGCTAGAGCGTTCCGCCCGCAACATATCCAGTTCGGCACTTAACTCTGCCACACGCTCACTGTCAGCCAATTCTGATCGCAGACGCATGTTTTCCGCTTCAATGTCCTGCGCTGAATTAACGGCGGCCGACAGTCGGGCATTCTCGGCTTTTAGTGCCTCAAGCTCGTCCTGGTTTTCCAGAGCTTCCTTGGCTGCTGCCAATTCGGCACGCGCGGCTTCCACGGAAGCTAGCCGGGCGTTCGCTTCGGCTAATTGTTCGCGCAGCGCACCCTTTTCCGGATCGTCCACAGGCGCCGTCCGCAGGCTTTCCATATCAATGCGCATTGCGCTGACTTCCTGTTCGTGGCGATCCTTCAATGCTTTCAAGCGCTCTTCCAATTGTGCATTGGCGACGCGTTCGTCATCCAGCGCGGCACGCAATGCGTCGTCTGCACCGCCGCCGACCGGAGCAGTATCCCTCAGCGATTCCACGCTGGTCCCGATCCGATCCATTGCGGCAACGATACGGCGCTGTAATTCTTCGATCTGGCTCATGCCCCTGCCACCTCTTTATCAAGGTTCGTTCGTTTCCCGGCTTTGTCCGAATCAACATAGCCCGGGTCTTGGCCTAGTCTAACCCAACGGGACGGAAAATACCCACTGTTTGCTTTCAACAACTTGGGCTGTTTTCTTGATCCAGTAAACCGCTGATACGCGCGGTTCCGCTTGCACTTTGGGGGGTGGATGGTATTGAGCCCGCAATCTGCTTGTAATCCAAAGGAACAACGCCCGTGGACCTGACTGCGCTGCGCAATGCCAACCCCGAACACTGGGACAAAGCTGCGGCCATCCGCACCCTGACCCTTGACGCCGTCGCCGCCGCCAATTCCGGCCATTCCGGTATGCCGATGGGCATGGCCGACGTTGCAACAGTGCTGTTCGAAAAGCACCTGAAATTCGACGCCTCGGCCCCGAACTGGCCCGACCGCGACCGGTTCATCCTGTCGGCGGGTCACGGCTCGATGCTGATCTATTCTCTGCTCTATCTGACCGGCCACTCCGATGTCACGCTGGACGAGATCAAGAACTTCCGTCAATTGGGCGCAAAAACCGCAGGCCACCCGGAAAATTTCCTGGTCGAAGGGATTGAAACCACCACCGGCCCGCTGGGTCAGGGCATCTCGAACGCTGTGGGCTTTGCCATGGCCGAGGAAATTCAGCGCGCCCATTATGGCAAGAAGGTTGTGGATCACTACACCTACGTGATCGCGGGCGACGGCTGCCTGATGGAAGGCGTCAGCCAAGAAGCGATCACCCTAGCCGGCCGTCATGAGCTGAGCAAACTGATTGTTTTCTGGGACAACAACAACATCACCATCGACGGCACCGTCGATATGGCTGACCGCACCGATCAGGTGCGCCGTTTTGCAGCCTCGGGCTGGCATGTCATCGAAATCGATGGCCATGATCCCCAGGCCATCGACGCTGCCATCGTTCAGGCGAAAAAGTCCAACAAGCCAACCATGATTGCTTGCGAGAGCCATATCGCCCTGGGTCACGCGGCGCAGGACACTTCGAAGGGTCACGGCGCTCTTACCGATCAGGAGCAGTTGAAGGCGGCAAAAGAAGGCTATGGCTGGCCGCATGACGCGTTTGAAATCCCCGCGAATGTTAAATCCGCATGGGAAGCCATCGGTACCCGTGGAGCAGCCGAGCGCGCAGCATGGGAAGAGCGTTTCGCGCAAATCTCGGAACGCAAACAGGCCGAATTCAACCGCGCCTACGCCTTCGAAGCGCCCAAGAAACTGGCCGGTGCTATCCGCGCGTTCAAGAAACAGGCCTCGGAGGATCAACCGAAACTGGCCACCCGCGCCTCGTCTGAAAAGGTTCTGAATGTCGTGAACCCGATCATGACCGAGACCGTTGGCGGTTCGGCCGACCTGACCGGCTCGAACAACACAAAATCGGCCGATATGGGTGTGTTCCTGCCGGAAAACCGTAAAGGTCGCTATATCCACTACGGTATCCGTGAACATGGCATGGCCGCTGCGATGAACGGCATGGCGCTGCATGGTGGCATTCGCCCCTATGGCGGCACGTTCATGGCCTTCACCGACTATGCTCGTCCATCGATGCGTCTGGCTGCGCTGATGAAAGTACCCTCGGTCTTCGTGATGACCCACGACTCGATCGGTCTGGGTGAAGACGGTCCGACTCACCAGCCGGTCGAGCATCTGGCAATCTCGCGCGCAACGCCGAACACCTATGTGTTCCGCCCCGCCGACACGGTTGAGACCGCCGAGGCCTGGGAACTGGCGCTGACCTTCAAAGACAGCCCCTCGGTCCTGTCGCTGACCCGTCAGGGCGTTCCGACCGTGCGAACTGAACACAAAACCAAGAACCTAACCGCGCAAGGTGCTTATGTGCTGGCTGATGCCGAAGGCAAACGTCAGGCCATCCTGATTGCCACCGGCTCTGAAGTTTCGCTGGCGATGGAAGCCAAGGCAATGCTCGAGGCCGAAGGCATCGGTACACGTGTCGTATCCATGCCCTGCATGGAACTGTTCGCACAGCAGGACGAAGCCTACCGCAAACGCGTCCTTCCCGGTGGCCCAGTCCGCGTCGGGATCGAAGCTGCCGTGCGCGCCGGTGGCTGGGATCGCTGGCTTCTGGGTGAGCGTGGCCGCGAAGCCAAAGCTGGCTTCATCGGCATGTCCGGCTTTGGCGCGTCCGCTCCGGCAGGTGAGCTTTACAAGCATTTCGGCATCACCGCCGAGGCAACAGTTGCCAAGGTCAAGGAACTGCTGGGCCTGTAAGCCGATCACAAAGAATAAAGCAAAGGGCGGCTTTGGTCGCCCTTTTCATTTTGATTTCAGTGTGTTTCCGATTTGTTGAAAAGCGGTAGGATCACTTTGGTTCCAACGGGGATCAGTACCAATCCCCATACCAAGCCGAAGATCCCATCCATCGTGGCCTTAGAGATCCATTCCACAGCGCCGACCCATTGCTCAGACACCGAATGACCGATGGCATAGGCCCAGTCGTGGATGTGGTGTCCCAACCAGCCAAAGCCCAATACTTCCATTCCATGAATGACAATCGACCCACCAACCCATAGCATCGCCGCTGTGCCGACAATGGACAGGGTCTTCATCACCGTTGGCATTGCCTTTACCAATCCACGCCCTAAACCGCGCCCGACGGGTGTTGGCGCGTTTTGTGCCAGATACAGCCCCACGTCATCCATCTTCACAATCAGCGCGACCGACCCATAAACCGCAACTGTTACACCGATGCCCACGACCGCCAGCGTCGCGGCCTGCATCCACAGATTGGGGGCCTCAATGGCCGCCAGCGCAATGGTCATGATCTCGGCCGACAGGATGAAATCGGTCTTGATCGCTCCCCTGACCTTCTGCTCCTCCAGATGACCAGGGTCGCGCACGTTCATGTCTTCTTCGATTGCGTGGCTGCCATGTGGAAACAGGACATGGAATATCTTCTCGGCCCCTTCAAAACATAAGTATGACCCGCCCAACATCAGCAGCGGCGTGATCAGCCACGGAGCAAAGTTGGCCAGCAACAAAGCCACCGGCAGCAGCAACACAATCTTGTTGAACACCGAACCTCGCGCAATACGCCAGATGATCGGCAGTTCGCGCGCCGGCGCAAAGCCCTGAACGTATTTAGGAGTAACCGCCGCATCGTCGATAATCACACCCGCCGTTTTTGCCCCGGCCTTTCCTGCCGCCGCAACGACATCGTCCACCGACGACGCCGCGACCTTGGCGATCCCCGCCACATCATCCAAAAGGGCCAAAAGACCGCTCATTGCGCTTCCTTTCCTGTCACCTGCCGCATCCGGACCCTACCCGATCTCACGGCTAGCGCAAGCGTTAGCGCAATCGCGTTAGGTTTGCGCTAACACCTTAAAAATATGCCGCTTTTGCTCTTTTGAGATTGCGGATTCACCGCTATATGGCCTGCAACGCAAGCGCATCTGGAGACGTCATATGACCATCAAGGTCGGTATCAATGGTTTTGGCCGCATTGGCCGCTGCACCCTGTCGCACATCGCAGCGTCAGGCCGTAACGACATCGAAGTGATCAAGGTTAACGCGACCGGCCCGCTAGAGACCTCGGCGCACCTGTTGAAATATGACAGCGTCCACGGTCGTTTTCCGCGCGATGTCACCATTAACGGCAACACCATGGATCTGGGCCGCGGCCCGATGGAGATGTTCTCGACCTACGACATGAACGAACTGGACTGGGAAGGCTGCGACGTCGTTCTGGAATGCACCGGTAAATTCAATGACGGCATCAAGGCGAAAACTCACCTGGAGCGAGGTGCCAGTAAAGTTCTTCTGTCCGCACCGGGCAAGAATGTCGACAAGACTATTGTGTTCGGAGTGAACCACAACACTCTGACAGCAAACGACAATATGGTTTCGAACGGGTCCTGCACCACCAACTGCCTTGCTCCGCTTGCCAAGGTTCTGGACGAAGGTATCGGCATCGAAAACGGCATCATGACTACGATCCACGCCTATACCGGCGATCAGCCGACACTGGACCGTCGCCACAGTGATCTGTACCGCGCCCGCGCTGCAGCCATGTCGATGATCCCGACTTCAACCGGTGCAGCAAAAGCGCTGGGTGAGGTTCTGCCGAACCTGAAGGGTCGTTTGGACGGCTCTGCTATCCGTGTTCCAACGCCAAATGTTTCAGCTGTTGACCTGACCTTCCGCGCCTCGCGCGACGTCACCGTAGACGAGGTCAACGAGATTGTACGCGAAGCCGCACAGGGCCCAATGCAGCGTGTTCTGGGATATGAGCCCGCACCGCTGGTTTCGACCGATTTCAACCACACCGAAGAAAGCTCGATCTTTGCGCCGGAACAAACTCGCGTTGTTGATGGTCGTCTGGTTCGTGTTCTGGCGTGGTACGACAACGAATGGGGCTTCTCGGTTCGCATGGCAGACGTCGCCGTTGCGATGGGCCGCCTTAACTAAGAGTTGTTTGAAATATTGAACCTCTTTGCCCGCTCAGGTTATCTGGGCGGGCAATTTTGTTCGGGGCCACTATGACCAACCAAATCGCTATCTGGCTTGGCCTCCTGATCCTTGCCGCGGTCGTTATCGACTATGCGATCTTTGGGCCGGAGCATTTGATCTTCCTCGGGAAAAAACTTTACGCCTTTCTGGATTGGCTCGCCTTCTGGCGCTGAATGAAGTTTTGCTTGACATTTCTGCTCATCTATCATTGTTAGCGCTAACTTTATTCAAACCGACACTCGGACGGAGCGCATCATGACACTCAAGCTGGCAATCAACGGATTTGGTCGTATCGGGCGGGGTGTACTGCGTGCGGTCATGGAAACAGGTCGTACAGATGTGGAAATCGTTGCCATCAACGATCTGGCCAAACCCGAGATGAATGCGCATCTGTTCGAGTTCGACAGTGTGCATGGCCGTTATCCCAACAAAGTAACCCTATCCGACGCTGGGCTGGACGTGGGTACTGGCCCGATCCGTCTGACCAGCGAGCGCGATCCCGAGGCGCTGAACTGGTCAGATGTCGACGTGGTTTTGGAATGCACCGGTGTGTTCAGAACTCGTGAAACTGCTGAACGTCATTTAAAAAACGGCTCCAAGAAAGTGCTGATCTCGGCCCCTGCCCGCGGTGACGGAGCGGTAAAAACAATTGTGTTTGGTGTGAACGAAAACGAATTGACCGAAGCGGATACCGTTGTGTCGAACGCATCCTGCACGACCAACTGCCTTTCGCCGGTAGCCGCTGCGCTGGATGCAGGGCTTGGCATCGTCCACGGAAACATGACCACCGTTCATGCCTATACCGCCAGCCAGCCTGTCCACGACACGGCAGGAAAAGATCCGTACCTGTCGCGCGCAGCCGCTTTATCGATGATTCCGACAACTACCGGAGCCGCCGCCGCCGTTGGTCTGGTTCTGCCGCAACTTGCAGGGAAGCTGACCGGTCAGGCCATCCGTGTTCCTACGCCCAACGTATCAGTCGTTGATCTGGTAGTCGAAGTATCGCGCCCGACCACCGAGGATGAGGTCAATGCCCTGTTCGTAGGCGCGGCCGCCAAGATTCCAACCGTATTGGCTGCCGAAAACCGCCCGCTGGTGTCTATAGATTTCAACCACGACTCGCACAGCTCAACCGTGTCACTAGCAGAGACCAAAGTTACAGATGGCACGCTGGTGCGCGTACTGGCCTGGTATGACAATGAATGGGGCTTTTCGAACCGGATGCTGGACACTGCTGCCGCGATGGGCGCCTTAACCTAACCGTTCGCGCAGAGCAGTGTAGACGCGGGGCGTGACGAATTTGGACACGTCCCCGTCCAATCGGGCTATTTCTTTCACCAGTTTCGAGGCGATGGCCTGATGCCGAGCCTCAGCCATCAGAAACACGGTTTCAATGGAATCATCCAAAGCACGGTTCATTCCAACCATCTGGAATTCATACTCGAAATCGGCCACCGCGCGCAGCCCGCGCACGATAATCTGGGCACCTACATCTCTGGCGCAGTCGATCAACAGATTTTCGAATGGATGTGCGACAATCTCGGTCCCGGTCTGCTCGGACAAAAGGGCACATTCCGCTTCGATCATGGCGACGCGTTCCTCTAGGGAAAACAGCGGCCCCTTGTCACGATTGATGGCAACCCCAATCACAAGCTTGTCGACCAAAGCCGAGGCGCGGCGAATGATGTCTATATGGCCCAGAGTAATCGGG
The DNA here is from genome assembly GCF_056539365.1 of Ruegeria sp. BB7. Classification (NCBI taxonomy): domain Bacteria; kingdom Pseudomonadati; phylum Pseudomonadota; class Alphaproteobacteria; order Rhodobacterales; family Roseobacteraceae; genus Ruegeria; species Ruegeria sp. BB7. Next base: position 151,702 of record NZ_JBQFUV010000001.1, read on the forward strand.
TCAAAGGTTCCGGGGTAAAGACCAACCCGCATTACGCTCTCCTGCGTCGTGAAATTTCCGCGCCAGCAAACATAACTTTGCCATCGGTGCAAGAGGCAGCTAAGCAGCCGACCCTATTCAGTGCCCCATTATCATGCCTTCTAGGGCATCTTTTTCCATGGCCAGTTCGGTTAGCTGCGCCTTAACCACGTCGCCGATGGTCACAATACCAATCAGTTTTCCATCCTCAACAATTGGCATATGGCGAAACCGGCCTTCGGTCATGCGGGCCATAATATCCTGAACTGTTTCCTGACGCGTAGCCGTTACCAAGTCCCGTGTCATATAATCCGACACCGGATGGGTTAAGCAACCGCTACCGCTGGCTGCAAGTTCGCGAACAATATCGCGCTCTGACAGTATACCTGCTGCGGTTCCGCCGCCATCCTCAGAAACGACTACTGTACCGATCCGTTTCTCAGCAAGGATCTTCGCGGCCTCGGACACCGTCGCCGAAGGTTCAACCGTCACAACGCCTTCAGCCGCCTTGGATTTCAGAATGGCCTGAACGAGCATGAAGAACACCTCCGAATTAGTAAACTTAACCAAAGCGTTGCGCGATTAAATCACCCTGTCAAGCGTTCGCATCGGCTTCAAGCCGCGCAACTTCGTCACGGATTCCATGCGTTAACGCCTGGGCAAAGCGGTTCAGGCGCTCATTCCTTTGGTCACCCTGATGCCGGACAAGGTAAAAACTTCGCGTCAAACTCACTTGATCCGTCAGTATTTTCCGGAGGTTTGGGTGGAACGGCAAAGTAAAGTCATGGGCAACACATACACCTATGCCAAGGGACACTTGCCGCAGTTGGACCGACACCGAATTCGATGCAAGCGCGACACGGTCAATGCCGATGTCGCTAAGATAGTCCAATTCCTGATCGAAAATCATGTCGGGGATGTAGCCAATCATCCGATGCCCCTTCAGATCGGAAGTTGATTTAATGGGGCCATGACGATCCAGATATTCTTTTGTGGCGACCAAATGCAATTTGTAGTCGCTGACTCTCTTGACCAGAAGTTTACCAGCAGTGGGTGCACTAACGGTAACGGCCATGTCGGCCTCACGCCGAGACAGGTTAATGATCCGGGGCAGAGCCAGAATCTGTATGTCCAGGTCCGGATTTGCGTCACTGATTTTCGCACAAATCTGTGGAAGCAAGTAATTCGCGCTGCCATCCGGCGCACCGATCCGAATTTGACCACTCAGCGACTTGGTTGACCCCGCCACAGCACCTTCAGCCGCACGCATTGATTCTTCGGCCTGCAAGGCGTGGTCCATCAGGCGTTCTCCCGCCGCAGTAAGGACATACCCTTGCTGGGATTTCGTAAACAGCGAGGTATCCAAGTTTGTCTCCAGCCGGGCAACGCGCCGTCCGACGGTTGCAGGGTCGATCTTGAGGATACGTCCCGCCGAGGACAGGCTTTCCTCACGCGCGACGGCCAGAAAAATCCGCATATCATCCCAATTTGGGCTCATGACTACCCTTTGCATTTTTGCAGTACTCTTTTGAGACATTGCCTCTGTTCGTGGGATTTCTGCAAGCCTATTCTGGCCGCAACTTATCGGAGGAGTTTCCAATGCAAGACCTGACCCATTTCCTAAACGGCGAACAAGTGGCTGGCACATCTGGTCGGTTCGACGATGTATTCAACCCGGCAACCGGCGAAGTGCAGTATAAATGCCCAATGGCAAGCGCGGACGAAACAACCGCTGCCATCGAAAGCGCAGCAGAAGCGCAGGTTGCCTGGGGTAAGACCAACCCGCAAAAACGTGCGCGCGTGATGATGGCCATGGTTGGCCTGATCAACCGCGACATGGAGAAACTGGCCGAAGCGCTGAGCCGCGAGCATGGCAAGACTATCCCAGACGCAAAAGGCGACCTGCAGCGTGGCCTGGAAGTGATCGAATACTGCGTCGGCGCACCCCAGATGCTGAAAGGTGAATTCACCGACAGCGCGGGCCCCGGCATCGACATGTATTCCATGCGCCAGCCGCTGGGCGTTGTAGCCGCAATCATGCCGTTCAACTTCCCGGCCATGATGCCGCTGTGGCACGTGGGTCCGGCACTGGCCTGTGGCAACGCTGTTATTCTGAAACCGTCCGAGCGCGCGCCTTCGGTTCCGCTGATGCTGGCCGAATTGTTTGTCGAAGCTGGTCTGCCCAAGGGCGTCTTCCAGGTCGTCAATGGCGACAAAGAGGCGGTTGATACCCTGCTGGACAGCGAAATCATTCAGGGCGTCGGCTTTGTGGGTTCGACCCCGATTGCGCAGTACATCTATTCGCGGGCAACAGCGAATGGCAAGCGCGCGCAATGCTTTGGTGGTGCCAAGAACCACATGATCATCATGCCCGACGCCGACATGGACAAGGCAGCTGATGCGCTGGTCGGGGCCGGTTTCGGTGCCGCAGGCGAACGCTGCATGGCAATCTCGGTGGCTGTACCCGTTGGTCAGGAAACTGCTGACGCACTGATCGAAAAACTGATCCCGCGTGTCGAAAAGCTGAAGGTTGGCCCCTATACCGCAGGGAACGATGTGGATATGGGCCCGGTTGTGACAGGTGCCGCCAAAGAGCGCATCATGGGCCTGATCAACTCGGGCGTTGAGCAAGGCGCCAAGCTGGTTGTCGACAACCGTGACTTCAGCCTGCAAGGTTACGAAGATGGCTTCTTTGTTGGCCCGCATCTGTTTGACCATGTCACAACCGACATGGACATCTACAAGCAGGAAATCTTTGGTCCGGTTCTGTCCACTGTGCGCGCCGAAACCTACGAAGAAGCGCTGAAGCTGGCGATGGATCACGAATACGGCAATGGCACCGCGATCTTTACGCGCGATGGTGACACTGCACGTGACTTCGCCAACCGGGTCAACATCGGCATGATCGGCATCAACGTTCCGATCCCAGTGCCGCTGGCCTACCACACCTTCGGCGGATGGAAGAAGTCGATGTTTGGTGACCTGAACCAGCACGGTCCGGACAGCTTCAAGTTCTACACACGCACTAAGACGGTCACGTCGCGCTGGCCGTCGGGCATCAAGGAAGGTGGCGAGTTCAGCTTTAAAGCAATGGACTGATCCACAACTTCAGCCAAACAGGTCAACCCGGCCTTGCACAGGCCGGGTTTTTTTTAGGCAATGCATCGCCAAAACTGACAGCTTCACAACAAATTCACTCGGCAGACCCTAGAAATACGGGGCAATGACCAATAATTTACTGGGAAATTATTACTCGAGCAGATCCTGAACTGGAGGCCAATTTGTCAAATTCCCGAATGACTCGTCGCTCTGCTTTGTTGGGCGCAGCTTCCCTTGTTGCGACGCCTGCCTTGGTGCGCGCGCAAAGCATCGATGCTTTCCCGCAGGATGAAGAGGCCATCAGCACGCAACTGCCCGTACGCCGTAACGTATCCTCATTTTCGCAACAAAACTGGCAGGATCACTTTGACGAGCTGAGCGTTGGCTGCCTGTTGGCCGATATCACCAGCCGCGCGGTGCATTACTGGGGATCTGATGGATCGTATAAACTGTATCCCAGCTCTGTCCCTATGAGCGAGGAGCTCACAAAACGCGGCTATACCAAGGTTGTTCGCAAAGCAGAGAATCCAACTTGGACGCCAACTGCGTCCATGCGCGAACGTGACCCTACCCTGCCTGTACGCATGGAAGGTGGCGATCCCGGCAACCCGCTGGGCACCCGCGCCATGTACCTAGATTGGCCCGCCTATTTGGTACACGGCACCCATGATACGCGCAAAATTGGACGTCAAAGCTCTTCGGGCTGCATCGGGCTGTACAATCAGCATGTCGAGGAACTTTATCCTCTGGTCCAGATCGGAACGCAGGTCAGATTGGTCTAACGAACAAAGCCCCGGTGATTGTCACCGGGGCTTTTTTATTCGCGGGCTTTGATTTTATTCCGGAATAATTACGGCATCGACTACATGAATTACGCCGTTGCTCGTTACGATGTCAGCCTGAACAACTTCAGCGCCGTTGACCTTCACACCATTCTTGGCATTCACGCTCAGGCGGTCTCCCTGAACGGTTAGAACTTTCGCCCGTTTGCCAGCAATGTCACCGGACATCACCTTTGCCGGAACCACGTGATAAGTCAGAATCTCCACCAACTGGTCTTTGTTTTCTGGTAAAAGCAACGTTTCCACCGTGCCCTCGGGCAGCGCGGCAAAAGCCTCATCTGTTGGTGCAAACACAGTAAATGGGCCGTCGCCCTTCAGAGTGTCGACCAATCCGGCGGCCTGCACGGCGGCAACCAGTGTATTGAAGGATCCGGCCGAAACGGCGGTATCGACGATATCCGCGGCTTGCGCTTTGACAGGTAGTGCAAGGGCAAGTGCGGCGGCGGCTCCCATGAATGTGCGACGGAACATGGCTGTTGTCTCCTCTCCAGCTTGTTACGGAAAGGGATACGGGCATTTTTCCGCAGCGGATCACTCTGAGATCATTTTTCTTTGATCTGAACCCAGATGCTCTGCGCACGTCCGTCTTTCAGAAACGGCAAAGCTTCAACTGCATCGGGTCGGTCTTGTTGCAGGAAATATCCCGGCCAAAGCATTGAATACCCACCAGATTGCAGCAACGCATGCAGAATGTACTGCTCGCCCCATCCCGGGCAATCGTAGAAGAACCGCTTGGGATATTCGTAAGGAAGAAAAACATCGTGGACATGGATAACGACGCCGGGTTTGAGCGCGGGGATGATGCGACAGAACAAATGCGCGACGTCATTGCTCATCCGAACTACATGGCTAGAATCGATGAAAAGGACATCACCTGCCTCAAGCTGTTCGAACAATGATGGATCGACCTCTTCCAACCTCTTCTGTTCGAAATGGTTTACAACATGGGCGATATCAGCGCGTGGGTATGGGTCGATCGCCGTGATCTGCGTATCCAATCCACCGTCAATGACGGCCTGCCTTGAGATACGGGTGGAATTGCCACAGCCGACCTCGATCACCCGTTTGGGTGCAAACCTTCGGATCATCAGATACAACGCTTCGGCATCTGGGCTGTCGTAATAGCCGTTGCCCATGTGATAACCAGTCTGGTTGCGTGCAGAGTCTTTCAGGGCTTCCAACGCATCCGCATGCTGGCCATACTCAGCGACCAATTGGCCGATGTCGAAATCTTCCATTCCCGGTGACAGGGCATAGGCCGGACGGGTCAACCCGCCAGCGCGTTCAAACGCCTCAAGTCTGGCACGCTCGTCCTGTTCAATGGTCTTGTCGACCAGCTTTGCCCCCAACTCATCAAGGGCTTCGTTGATCTTCGGGAATTTTCTGGGTTTCACGGTGCCGCTCCAATTTCCTCTTGCTTGTTCCTTACCGTTGCTTTGCGGGCCTCTGCAAGAAGAGCCGCGCCAAACGCTTGGCAAAACAGAAAATTCCGTATTCACTGGTGCGAACAGTTAAGCGAGGGCCGCCATGCAGCAAGAATATACGCTGGGTATTGAAGAAGAATATTTGCTGGTTGACCGCGACAGCCTTGAACTCGCCGAAGCACCCGCCGCACTGATGGAGGCCTGTCAGGCTGATTTCGAAGGTCAGGTCAGCCCCGAATTTCTCCAATGTCAGATCGAAGTCGGCACCCGCCCTCATACGACGGTCAAGTCCGCCCGTGAGGATCTGAAACGGTTGCGGTCCTGTGTTGCGCAGCGTGCGGCCGAGTATAACCTTGCACCTATTGCCGTGTCCTGCCACCCTTTTGCCGATTGGAAGAAGCAGCACCACACCCGCAAGGATCGCTATGATGCGCTGCAGCATGCTTTGGGGGGCGTTGCACGGCGCATGTTGATCTGTGGTATGCATGTCCATGTCGGGGTCGAGGACCCTGCCCTGCGCGCCGATCTGATGCCGCAGCTTTCGTATTTCCTTCCGCATCTGCTGGCTCTGTCTACTTCCTCTCCCTATTGGAATGGCGAGGATACCGGCCTGTCCTCTTATCGACTGACCGTATTCGACAACCTGCCGCGCACGGGGCTGCCGCCGGTTCTGGCCAGTTGGTCCGATTATGAGCGCACCACCGGGATTCTGGTCGAGCTGGGCGTGATCGAAGATACGACTAAAATCTGGTGGGATCTAAGGCCGTCGCACCGATTTCCGACTTTGGAAACCCGGATTATGGATGTGCAGCCACGGCTAGAGCACACGCTCTCTCTGGCCGCTCTTGTGCAGGCTTTGACCCGAATGCTGTGCCGTCTGAAGGATCGAAACCTGCGCTGGCGCAACTACGATCAGTTCCTGATCGGTGAAAACCGCTGGCGCGCGCAGCGCTACGGCGTAGGTGAAGGGCTTATTGATTTCGGAGATCGGTCCATCAAACCGATGCCCGAATTGATGGGAGAACTTATGGGCATGCTTGCCGAAGACGCCGAGGCACTGGGAACCATGACCGAACTCGCCCGCCTACAACAGATCGCCCAGAATGGTACCTCGGCCACCCGCCAACGTCGCATCCATGCCGAGGCTGCAGCGCGCGGTGATGATCCCGGTAAGGCCGTGGTGCAGCATCTTATCGAAGAATATCACCACGATCTTTGACTCTCTGGAATGCCTCATACCGATGATTGCTGATCGTGCAAAATTTCTGTAAGGATTGCGAAATAGAACAGTTGTTCAATTCATCCGGCAGCGTGGGAGGCAAGCCTTGGATTTTGCACTTACAGAAGAGCAAACCGCGATCTTCGATATGGCATATGGTTTCGGGCAGGACCACATCGCCCCCAACGCCCGCCAATGGGAGGCTGACGGAACCATCCCTAAAACCCTTTGGCCGCAGATTGGTGAATTGGGGTTCGGGGGGCTCTATGTCTCGGAAGGCAGCGGAGGGTCCGGCCTCAGCCGTCTGGATGCAACGCTGGTGTTCGAAGCACTTTCAATGGCCTGTCCTTCAGTTGCGGCATTCCTTTCGATCCACAACATGTGTGCCAAGATGCTGGACAGTTTTGCCAGCGACGAACTGAAATCACGCATCATGCCCGACGTACTGAGCATGAACACAGTCCTCAGCTACTGCCTGACCGAGCCCGGATCAGGTTCGGACGCCGCCGCGCTGAAAACCCGCGCGGACCGAACGAATGAAGGGTACACGTTGAACGGCTCCAAAGCCTTCATCTCAGGCGGTGGCTATTCTGACGCTTATGTCTGCATGGTGCGCACTGGTCAGGATGGACCCAAAGGTATCTCGACCGTTTATGTCGAGGACGGCACACCGGGGCTAAGCTTTGGCGCGCTGGAACAAAAGATGGGTTGGAAAAGCCAACCCACAGCGCAAGTGCAGTTTGATGATTGCCACATTCCTTCGGGCAACCTTGTAGGCACCGAAGGCGACGGGTTCAAATACGCGATGATGGGTCTGGATGGCGGACGTTTGAACATCTCCTCCTGCTCGTTGGGTGCCGCGCAGACTGGGTTGAACATGACACTTCAGTATATGTCTGAACGAAAAGCTTTCGGCCAATCCATTGATCAATTCCAGGCACTGCAGTTCCGGTTGGCGGATATGGAGATCGAACTGCAGGCTGCCCGAACTTTCCTGCGACAGGCGGCGTGGAAACTGGATCAGGGCGCGCCCGATGCGACTAAGTTCTGCGCTATGGCGAAGAAATTCGTAACCGAGACTGGATCGAAAGTGGTTGATCAATGCCTGCAATTGCACGGTGGTTACGGCTATCTGGCGGATTACGGCATCGAGAAATTGGTCCGCGATCTGCGTGTACACCAGATTCTGGAAGGCACCAATGAAATCATGCGGGTTATCGTGGCCCGTCAAATGCTTGCAGAACGCTGAGGATTCCATGCCTGACATCGACATCCGCATCACAGGCCGCGCGGGACGAATAACCCTGACCCGCCCAAAGGCTTTGAATGCGATGACCTATGATATGTGCATGGCCATCGACACGGCCCTGCGCAATTGGCGTGAAGATGACACCGTAGATCTGGTAATCATGGACGCCGAAGGCGATAAAGCCTTTTGCGCGGGCGGTGATATCGCCGATCTCTACGAGACCGGCATCAAGGGCAATTTTGACTTTGGCCGGACCTTCTGGCGCGACGAGTATCGGTTGAACGCACTTATCTTTGAATACCCCAAACCGGTCGTCAGCTTTCTGCAGGGTTTTACCATGGGTGGCGGGGTCGGCATCGGCTGTCACGGTAGCCACCGAATTGTCGGAGAGTCTTCAAAAATTGCCCTACCTGAGTGTTCTATCGGATTGGTACCAGATGTAGGCAGTACCCTTATGCTGGCACTGGCCCCCGGACGCCTTGGGGAATATCTGGGCACCACAGGTCATCGCATGGAATCCGGTGACGCCATCTTTGCCGGATTTGCTGATCACTATATCCCAATCTCGCAATGGCATGACCTGATCGAAATGCTTGAAGCATCCGGCGATACGGAATTGCTGGCGACGCATTCCACGACACCTCCGGAAAGCGAATTGGCCAAGCAACAAGCGGAAATCGACGCTCATTTTGCCGGTGAAAGCCTGGGCGACATCCTGAATTCGCTGAACCAATCAGATCTAGAGTTAACAAGCAAAGCTCTTGAACTTATGGGGCGTAACTCACCGCTTTCGATGGCTTGCACTGTGGAAATTCTTCACCGACTGCGCGGCCCCAGCCTGACACAGCGCAAAGCGCTGGAGCTGGAGTACCGCTATACTTTCCGCGCGATGGAGCATGGGGATTTTCTGGAGGGCATCCGCGCCCAGATCATCGACAAGGATCGCAACCCGCGTTGGCAGTTTGCCGACCAGACCGTGCCTGCAATTGCAGTGTCAAAGATGCTGCAACCGTTGGGCAGAGATACACTGACATTTGAGGAGACATAAGTGATGAAAATCGGGTTTATCGGTCTGGGCAACATGGGCAATCCGATGGCGGTGAACTTGGCCAAGGCCGGACATGAAGTTACGGGCTTTGACATGGCCGAGGTCGACGTTGACGGCGTCTCTATTGCCGGATCAGGTGCAGAGGCCGCCGCCAGCGCGGAAATCGTCATCACGATGCTGCCGAACGGTCACATCCTGCGATCGGTTGCAGATGAGATCCTTCCGGCGATGCAATCCGGAGCCGTCTGGATCGACTGCTCAACGGTTGATGTTGACAGTGCCCGCGTCGTCGCAAGTCAGGCGAAGGAAGCTGGAATCCTCGCGGTGGACGCCCCGGTTTCGGGTGGAATAGGCGGCGCTGCGGCGGGCACGCTGACCTTCATGGCTGGCGGTAGCGATTCTGCTTTCGCCAAAGCCGCGCCTCTTTTCGACATCATGGGACAGAAAGCCGTTCATTGCGGTGAGTCCGGCGCCGGACAGGCCGCAAAAATTTGCAACAATATGATTCTTGGCGTGACAATGATCGCCACCTGCGAAGCCTTTGCGCTGGCCGACAAACTTGGCCTCGACAGGCAAAAGATGTTTGACGTGGTCAGCACCTCCTCGGGCTATAGCTGGACAATGAATGCCTACTGCCCTGCCCCCGGTGTTGGCCCGGAAAGCCCGGCAGACAACGACTACCAACCCGGATTCGCCGCCGAGTTGATGCTGAAGGACCTGCGGTTAAGTCAGCAAGCCGCCGAAAGTTCGGACGCGGACACACCAATGGGTCAGGCTGCGACTGCGCTGTATGAGCAATTCGTCGAGGCCGAGGGCGGATTAGGCAAGGATTTTTCTGCCATACTTCCACGGTTCGAAAAGCGTGGACGCAGTTAATTGCAACTCATGGGCGACTTCCCGCGCATGGGGTTGACCATACCGTGACCGACGGCCATCTGTCTTAAGAATGGGCATTTAGTTGAAAGGAAGCAAGATGAAGCGCAGCTTGGCCATCACGACGGCAATTTTGGCAATTGCGCTCAGTTCAGGCGTAGCCATGGCCGGGAACGGCAAAGGAAAAGCCGGTCATTGCCCACCCGGTCTGGCAAAGAAATCCGTTCCATGTGTGCCCCCAGGTCAGGTAAAAAACTATTACCACAAGGGTGATTACATCAACCGCGACTATCGATGGATTGACGATCCCTATCGTTATGGGCTGCGTCGTGGTGACAGCTATGTCCGAGCAGGCGACTACGTTTACCGCGTCGACCCTGACACCAGAAAAGTGCTCAACCTGATTGGCGCGGTGGCTGACATCCTCAACTGAGGATCAGCCACCCTATTCCGCAGCAACACGAGCGCCCTCAAGCATCTGTTTCAGATATCTTCCAGTATGGCTGCGTTCAATCGCGGCCACATCCTCGGGCGTTCCGGTCGCCACGATCTCACCACCACCATCGCCACCTTCGGGGCCGATATCGATGATATGATCCGCGGTTTTGACGACGTCCAAATTGTGCTCGATTACCACAACCGTATTACCCTGATCGACCAATTCATGAAGCACTTCCAGTAACTTACGAACATCTTCGAAATGCAGCCCCGTGGTCGGCTCATCCAGAATATACAACGTTCGCCCGGTCGAGCGTTTAGACAGTTCCTTTGACAGCTTTACGCGCTGCGCTTCACCGCCCGAAAGGGTCGTGGCCTGCTGACCAACCTTGATATAGCCAAGCCCGACACGCGCCAACGCATCCATCTTGTCCCGGATCGACGGAACAGCCTTAAAGAACTCCTGCGCGTCTTCCACTGTCATATCAAGCACATCCGCAATAGATTTGCCCTTGAATTTGATCTCGAGCGTTTCGCGATTGTAACGCGCGCCTTTGCAGGTTTCGCAGGTTACGTAAACGTCGGGCAGAAAGTGCATCTCAATCTTTATGACACCATCGCCCTGGCAGGCCTCGCACCGGCCACCTTTGACGTTAAAGCTGAAGCGACCCGGCTTATAACCTCGTGCCTTAGCCTCGGGCAGACCGGCAAACCAGTCGCGGATCGGGGTGAACGCCCCGGTGTAAGTCGCTGGGTTTGAGCGCGGTGTCCGTCCAATGGGGCGCTGGTCGATGTCGATCACCTTGTCCAGATGTTCCAACCCCTTAATGGTCTCACAAGGTGCTGGGGTTTGCCGCGCCCCGTTTAATCGCATTGAGGCGGTCTTGAAAAGTGTTTCAATGGTCAGCGTAGACTTACCCCCACCGGACACCCCGGTCACACAGACAAATTTACCCAGCGGAAAGTCGACCGTAACATTCTTGAGGTTGTTACCCGTGGCTTTGACAACCGAAACTTTCTTTTTGTTCCCCATCCGTCGCTCGGTCGGAACCGCGATCTCTCGGGTGCCTGCAAGGTATTGCCCGGTCATAGACGCGGCATCCGCCGCAATTTGATCTGGCGTTCCCTGACTTACAACCTGCCCACCATGAACTCCGGCACCGGGGCCGATATCAAATACATAGTCGGCCTCACGGATGGCTTCCTCATCATGCTCCACGACAATCACCGTGTTGCCCTGATCGCGCAGGTTTTTGAGCGTGCCTAGCAACCGGTCATTATCCCGTTGGTGCAAGCCGATAGAGGGCTCGTCCAACACATACAGAACGCCAGTCAGGCCCGAACCGATCTGGCTGGCCAGACGAATCCGCTGGCTCTCGCCCCCGGACAAGGTGCCGCTTGAACGGGATAGCGTAAGGTATTCCAGCCCAACGTTATTCAGGAATCCCAAACGCTCGCGAATCTCCTTCAAGATAGCACGAGCAATCTCATTCTTCTGATTGCTCAGACGGTTCGGCGCGTCCTCGACCCAAGCGAGAGCCTCTTTGATCGACATCTGAACCACCTGGCCCACATGCAGACCAGCGATCTTGACCGCCAATGCCTCGGGCCGCAGACGGTACCCTTCACAGGTGCCGCAAGGCCGATTGTTCTGATACCGCTCGAATTCTTCACGAATCCATGCGCTGTCCGTCTCGCGATAGCGGCGCTCCATGTTGGGAATCACACCTTCAAAGCTGCGGGTCACCTGATAGACCCGCCCGCCTTCATCATAACGGAATTGAATTTCTTCATCGCCGGAACCGCGCAGGAACACCTGCTGCACTTTTGCCGGCAGATCTTTCCAAGGGGTGTTCTTGTCAAATTCAAAATGGCGTGCAATCGCCTCAATGGTCTGCAGGAAATACGGAGATTTGCCTTTGCGCCATGGTGCCAAAGCGCCATCGTACAGCTTCAGCGTCTGATCCGGCACCACCAGCCGTTCGTCAAAGAACAGTTCAACTCCCAGACCATCGCAGTCCGGGCAAGCCCCAAAAGGCGCGTTGAATGAAAACAGGCGGGGTTCAATCTCGGGAATCGTAAATCCGCTGACCGGACAAGCGAAGTTCTCGCTGAACGTGATGCGCTCTGGGTCACCCTCACGCGGTGCCGTCTCTAGAATCGCAATTCCATCGGCAAGATCCAGAGCGGTGCGCAAACTATCGGCCAGCCGGGTCTGCATCCCTTCACGTACGACAAGGCGGTCAACGACCACATCGATGTCGTGACGGAACTTCTTGTCCAACGTGGGCGGTTCGTCCAGTTCATAGAACTCACCATCGACTTTAACGCGCTGGAACCCCTGCTTGCGTAGCTCAAGGAATTCCTTTTTGTACTCGCCCTTTCGATCCCGCACGATCGGGGCCAGCAGATAGCCCCGAGTCCCCTCCTCCATAGTCATGATCCTATCGACCATGTCCTGCACCTGCTGCGCCTCGATGGGTTGACCAGTGGCGGGGCTATAGGGTGTGCCCGCACGTGCGAACAGAAGGCGCAGGTAGTCATAGATCTCAGTGACAGTACCAACGGTCGAACGCGGGTTTTTCGACGTGGTTTTCTGCTCGATGGAAATTGCCGGGGACAAGCCGCTGATGTGATCCACATCGGGCTTTTCCATCATGTCGAGGAACTGACGCGCATAGGCCGAGAGGCTTTCGACGTAACGACGCTGACCTTCGGCGTAGACGGTGTCAAATGCCAAAGATGATTTGCCTGACCCTGACAGCCCAGTGATCACCACCAGCTGATCACGTGGGATGTCCACGTCGATGTTTTTGAGGTTATGCTCGCGCGCGCCGCGCACCTCGATATTCTTCAGCTCAGCCATTTTCGGCCCCCAACACACAAGTGTCTCAGAAATAGGCTAGCGGCACCGAGTCTCCAACAAAAAAGTTAGAACATAGAAGGAACAAACAGATTATTGCCGACATCTCCTGACACAAAGACCCCGATCCGATGGCCACCCCTAGAAAGGGGTTAAGATTTCATCGTATCTAAGGGAAATGGCGCGGTTGACGGGGCTCGAACCCGCGACCCCCGGCGTGACAGGCCGGTACTCTAACCAACTGAGCTACAACCGCGCATTTAGGGTCTATGTATGATCCATTGACCCGGATCAAAGGCTGGCAGCGATGGCGCGGTTGACGGGGCTCGAACCCGCGACCCCCGGCGTGACAGGCCGGTACTCTAACCAACTGAGCTACAACCGCCCGCTGCCCGTTCGTTGCTGAACGTTTGGGTGTATTATGGCTACGGTCGGGCAGCGTCAAGCGGCGTTTTGAAGTTTTTTCAGGATTTCGAATTTTTCCGCGCTGCCAGCCATTTTGGGTCAGCCCCACAGCAGGTCTTACTTGCAGAAACCTGCTTGGTGGTACTTGCAGCCTGCCGTAAGTCACTTTATGAAGCGCTCTGGCGGGTGATTAGCTCAGTGGTAGAGCGCTTCGTTCACATCGAAGATGTCAGGAGTTCAAATCTCTTATCACCCACCATCAATTCAACAATTTCAAGTACACTCTCAGGGTGTCTCAAGGATCTTGCCAGCCGGAATGTGAATTCTTGCGCAAACAAGTGTCGCACTGCCATAGGCTAACTCATCACCGAACTCGCCAACTTGCGCTTATTCTAATACCTAGATACGGGTATTCAATATACACTATGTGCTATACGAGCAGGGCCATATGAAGACTATTATTCACATCGGAACGCCCAAGACGGGCAGCACCGCTCTTCAAAACGCCCTATTCAATGCACACAAAGAGCTAATTACGCATGGCGTGCTCTATCCAGCCGTAGGCAAAAACGTGAACCATGGGTTACTTGCTGGCGCAATTCGTCCTTATGAAATTGGTCCGAGAACCTTTCGCAAATACTCTGAACAAGAGCATAGCCAACGTGTTTCAACATTTATTCAACAGTTGAGTAACCAAATCTCAAAATACGACCCTGATCTCTTGCTACTATCTGCAGAATATTTTTGGGCAATGGGTCAAAATAGAGCCCTGCTGGAAAAATTTCATGACCTGCTGATACAAATCGGTGTCGAAAATGTAGAGTTTGTTGGGTACGTACGGAGCCCCTCAAGCTATTATTTGTCACAGATTCAGCAACAGTTAAAAGCATCCTCCAAATTTAAACCGCCCGGAGAATACCACCTTACGCACGCACTTAACGCATTTTCAGAATACTTTTCACATTCAAAAATATCTGTCCGGCTATTTGACCGCGAAGCTCTGGTGGGCGGCGACATTGTTTCAGACTTTATGTCGCTGCATAGGCCTGAACTGCAGCAAGTTGTTTCGCAGGCAGCACTATCTAACAAGAAAAATGAAACGCTTTCAGCAGAAGGCATGGTTTTAATTCAGCAGTTCCGCAAACACTTTTACCCGGACACCGATGACGTTTTCAACAGGCCTACCTCGAAATTCGTTAGACAATTGCGTAGTATAGATAGGAAACTGGACTTCCCTCGCCCCAAGCTTCGCCCGGAAATCGCTGATTACACGGATTACGCAGGTACTGGACCTCTGGAATTAAGAGATCGCTATGGCGTTGTTTTCCCAAAACTAGACTATGGCCGCCTCGAACGGGGCGAGTTTGCCGAAACGCCTCAGGTTGGTGGGGCGGTTCAGGACGTCGTACAGGTTGGTGAAGATCGCCTAGAACAGATGGTACACTCTCTCCTGAAAAGTCGCGGCAGCTTCAATCCTGCCCTCAAGGATTGGCTGAGATCTCTACCACAAGGCAAAACAGTTCCATCCGCTTTCTCATTGGCCTTACGTCGCGTCAGAAAACTTGGGAAATAGTGCGCCCATTTCAACAAAAATATTGAAAATACGGTGCTGCAGGCGAGCCTTTCGAAAACTTGGTCCTGCGTGTTTCGCAATTTATGACTTAGACAATAGGCTGCTTTGCCAACCAGCGATTGACGGGGCAATCGCCCCGCCTTTTCCTTTAAGATCAATGCGCTGTTGCCGAAGGAACAGCGCCTTCTGACGCCTTAGCAGCCGCCGCAGCAGCTTCTTCTGCCGCTTCGTCCCACTCGATGGCCTCAGGCTGACGCACGAGAGAATGCTTCAGAACTTCCGACACATGTTTGACCGGAATAATCTCTAGCCCTTCTTTCACGTTGTCCGGAATATCTGCCAAGTCCTTCTCGTTTTCTTCCGGGATCAGAACTGTTTTGATCCCACCGCGAAGCGCCGCAAGCAGTTTTTCCTTAAGCCCACCGATCGGCATCGCATTGCCACGCAACGAGACCTCGCCAGTCATCGCGATATCCTTGCGCACCGGAATACCTGTCAAAACCGAAACGATCGACGTCACCATCGCCAACCCCGCCGACGGGCCATCTTTGGGTGTGGCGCCATCAGGCACATGTACGTGGATGTCCAGCTTGTCGAATTGAGGTGGCTTCACACCGATCTTGGGCGAAATCGACCGCACATAAGACGAAGCCGCGTCGATGGATTCCTTCATCACATCGCCCAGCTTACCCGTGGTCTTCATACGGCCCTTGCCCGGCAGCTTTAGCGCTTCGATATGCAGCAGATCACCGCCGACCGAGGTCCAAGCCAGACCTGTGACAACACCAACCTGATCGTCCTGCTCGGCCAGACCATAGCGGAATTTAGGCACACCCAGGAACTCATCCAGATTATCTGGCGTCACCGTGACGGATTCGGCCTCTTTCTTGATGATCTTGGTCAGCGATTTCCGAGCAACCTTGGCGATTTCACGCTCAAGATTCCGTACACCTGCTTCGCGGGTATAAGTGCGGATCATCTTTTGCAGCGCCTCGTCAGTCAGCTCAAACTCTTTGTCTTTCAGACCATGGTTCTTGATCTGCTTTCCGATCAGATGCTGCTTGGCGATCTCACTCTTTTCCTCTTCGGTGTAACCGGCCAGAGGAATGATCTCCATCCGGTCCAGTAACGGCCCAGGCATGTTGTAGCTGTTCGACGTGGTCAGGAACATCACGTTTGAAAGGTCATATTCGACCTCAAGATAGTGGTCCATGAACGTGTTGTTCTGTTCGGGATCCAACACTTCTAGCATCGCCGACGCCGGGTCACCACGGAAGTCCTGACCCATCTTGTCGATCTCGTCGAGCAGGATAAGCGGGTTCGTGGTTTTCGCCTTTTTCAGCGCCTGAATGATCTTACCGGGCATCGAACCGATATAGGTCCGGCGGTGACCGCGAATCTCGGATTCGTCGCGCACGCCGCCCAGCGAGATGCGAATGAATTCGCGCCCCGTGGCTTTGGCAACTGATTTACCCAGCGAGGTCTTACCAACACCCGGAGGACCAACAAGGCACAGGATCGGACCCTTCAGCTTTTTCGAACGCTGCTGAACGGCCAGATATTCAACGATCCGCTCCTTGACCTTCTCAAGGCCATAGTGGTCGTCATCCAGAATTTCCTGCGCCCGACCCAGATCCTTTTTGACGCGGGATTTGGTGCCCCACGGCAGCGATAGAATCCAATCCAGATAGTTGCGCACAACGGTCGCCTCAGCCGACATGGGCGACATGTTCCGAAGCTTCTTCAGCTCACCCTCGGCCTTTTCAAGCGCCTCTTTCGACAGCTTGGTTTCAGCGATTTTGGCTTCCAACTCAGCGACTTCGTTGCTACCGTCCTCGCCATCGCCAAGCTCCTTCTGAATGGCTTTCATCTGCTCATTCAGATAGTACTCGCGTTGGGTTTTCTCCATCTGAGATTTGACGCGGGTCTTGATCTTTTTCTCGACCTGCAGAACTGACATCTCGCCCTGCATCAGGCCATAGACTTTCTCAAGCCGCTCGCTGACGCTGAGGGTTTCCAGCAGTTCCTGCTTTTGCTCGACTTCAATACCCAGATGACCCGACACCAGATCAGCCAGCTTGGCAGGTTCCGTGGTCTCACCAACCGCGTTCAAGGCTTCCTCGGGGATGTTCTTGCGCACTTTGGCATAACGCTCAAACTCGTCCGCGACCGTTCGCAGAAGCGCTTCGGTCGTGGTTACATCGCCCGGAATTTCGGTCAGATATTCGGCGCGAGCTTCGAAAAACTCTTCGTTTTCAAGAAATTCAGTGATCTGCACACGCGCCTGCCCCTCGACCAGCACCTTTACGGTGCCATCGGGCAGCTTCAGCAATTGCAGAACATTGGCCAGAACGCCAGAACGGTAAATTCCGTCCTGCGCCGGGTCATCATCACCGGGATCAATCTGGCTGGACAGCAAAATCTGCTTGTCGTCCTGCATCACTTCTTCCAATGCGCGGACGGATTTTTCCCGACCCACGAACAACGGCACGATCATATGTGGAAACACCACGATATCGCGCAGCGGAAGTACGGGGTATGAGGAATTAAGGGGCTCTTGCATGCTCAATCCTTATCGTTGGCAAGACGGCTCCGGTCCCTGCTTGAGGCAACTCTTGGCCATCTCCTGTCTTGGACGATAAAGGTGGGGCCTCATCGCCCTTTTTCAACCTTACCGCCATGTATCGAGGTTCAGAATGACTGTTGTGTTCGGCAAGGGCAAGGCGACAAACCACAAGCTTTGGCAATTTTCCTGAAAAACAATTCAGGCGCGAACTCAATGCCGCGAATTTCCGTCTCCTTCCGGTGTATTACCAAATTTTGACCACAAACACGTCACGATCGCTTCGAGATCAACCAATAGTTGCTGTGATTAAAGGATTTTCATTCAAGCCGAGTTCATCATGCTAACCCGTATCTTCTTACAGTACCGACGCTTCTTTCTTTGCTGCATTCTCCTGTCAGTCTTTTTTTACCTAGCTACTTTGCTTGGTTACGGTGAGTGGCCAGAAGAGGTCCGGGGACCACTTGCTCCGCTCGCATACATTATCACGATCGCGATCTGCATAGGCACGCCCATCATAGTATTTTCTCTTTTAGCAACCTTTATGCTTCCGTTGATGGAGATATGGTTAGTGTCTTTGATCGTTTTAATGCTGGTCTTCACCCCAATGCGCGCCCTTTTACCGGCAGACTCCATTCCCGGATGGGTGGATTGCATAGCATTGGGTGCCCTAAGCATCCTAACTTATCTCGCGGTGTACGGTGCATGGTTCGGTGGAATTATGAAAAAAGACATGAAAAAGCACACAAAGACTTTCCATTTAGCCGGAGACCCCGAGGACATCTGGAACGCGTTTTTCCCGAACCCCGAAAATCCAGACCGGCATTATTGGCCGAACACACAGTTTCTTTCGCCTCCAAATGGCAGCAAAGCAAGTTTTGTGATGACACTCCCTCGTCGCGGGGACCTTGAGAACATGACCCAGAAAGTTTTTATCGAATACGCACAACCCTTTTCAGAGTTTCGATTCAGCACCCGCTCTCTGCTAGGCTGTTCGGACCCAAATCAGATTGTTGAGGTCAAGATCACGCCAAATGGGACAAAGTGCCAGGTGGAATACACACGTCAACTGATTGACGTGCCTATCGGTAAGCGGCTTTTTCTGTATTTGTCCAACGACTTTCGCGACACTGTTCACAGCATGAAACGCCGCTTTTCCGGGCGGCGGGATGGCTCGTTGCAAGGTCGACAAATGCTGCGCGGTTAGAGAGGCTCGATATCGCCCTGAGCCCGCTGCGCGTGAAACTGCGCCTTCCATGCGTCAAACGCACCTGCCGCAATAGCATCGCGCATACCCTGCATAATTTCCTGGAAATAGTGCAGGTTGTGCCACGTCAGCAGCATGCCCGAGATCATTTCGTTGGACCGGAACACATGATGCAAATAGGCCCGGGAATAATTCGAACAGGCGGGGCATGAACAGTTTTCATCCAGTGGCCGTGGATCATCGGCGTGGCGAGCATTTTTTATGTTCACAACGCCATAGCGGGTAAAGACCTGTCCAGTACGACCGGACCGCGAAGGCAAAACACAATCCATCATGTCAATGCCACGCGCTACCGCGCCAACGATGTCATCTGGTTTTCCAACCCCCATCAGATAGCGCGGCTTGTCGACCGGTAGGAAGTCGGACGCGTAATCGAGGCAACCAAACATAGCCTCCTGCCCCTCGCCCACGGCCAGACCGCCAACGGCATATCCTTCGAACCCGATGGCCTTCAGTGCTTCGGCACTTTCCTCGCGCAGGTCCTGCTCCAACCCGCCCTGCATGATGCCAAACAGCGCGTGGCCCGGACGGTCCCCGAAAGCTTCGCGCGACCGTTCGGCCCATCGCATCGAAAGACGCATCGACTCGGCAATGCGATCGCGGTCCGCAGGCAAGGCTGGGCATTCGTCGAAACACATGACGATATCCGAGCCCAGCAATCGCTGAATCTCCATCGACCTCTCCGGTGTCAGTTCATGCTTGGAACCGTCGACATGGGATTTGAACGTCACACCCTTTTCAGTCAGCTTGCGTAGCCCGGCTAGCGACATCACCTGAAACCCACCCGAGTCCGTTAGAATGGGGCGTTCCCAGTTCATGAATTTGTGCAACCCGCCCAGCCGGTCAATCCGTTCCGCCGTTGGGCGCAGCATCAGGTGATAGGTGTTGCCCAGCAGGATGTCAGCCCCGGTCGCACGGACGCTTTCGGGCATCATTGCCTTGACCGTCGCCGCCGTCCCAACCGGCATGAACGCAGGAGTCCTCACCTCACCGCGCGGCGTGTTGATCACTCCGGTACGGGCTTTGCCATCAGTGGCCTTAAGGTCAAAGGAAAAACGTTCGGTCATGGGGTCGCCTCGGGGTCGCTGAACCGGGTGGGATGTGCCTGATCTGCCGCGCCATTGCAACCCGTCAGGGCAGTGAAGCAACACGTTCGGTAAACAGCCGCACAACCCCTGCCCCGTCTACGTCCCTACACACACGAACCGGCGGTCGGGACGGATCAGGGCGCGTCGCTCCGATCTCTGAGCCTGCGGTCAAAACCTGTAGGCCGGTTTCAACCATGTCAAACATTGGCTCATGGGTGCAGGCAATCACCGCAGTTGAATCATGAAGGCCACAGCCCTCAAGCCCACCGATTTCCTTGTAGAATTTCAAATAGAACCGAGAGATATCACGAAGAAATCCGCCCATATCCAATGACCGATCGGCCAATGCCTCGAAGTCTGCAGTTTCATAAAGGGTTTTTAGCGTCACATCCAATCCGACCAGAACCGTTTCCGGTGGCGCCGCAAAAACCTCATCCGCCGCATTGGCATCGTGATAGATATTTGCTTCGGCATGCGGTGTGACGTTGCCCGGGCAGTAGACCGCGCCCCCCATTATCACAAGGCGCTTGATATTGGCCGAAAACGCGGGATCCAGACGCATCGCCTGCGCGATGTTGGTTAGAGGGCCAACCGCGCAAACCACAAGCTCGCCTTTATGCTGACGCGCCATGTCCACAAGAAACTCAGCAGCCGACAGAGGATGGTTTGCCCCAATCTCAGGAATGTCGGTGATATCGCCGAAACCTTCAGGCCCGTGGACATGTTCAGACGGTGCGTGGGTATCTTGCCCCGTTGCACATGCAGCACCTTCCGCCACTGGCGCATCTACGCCCAGCTTGTGCAGCAAGAACCGCGCGTTGCGGCTGGACTGATGCACATGCGTGTTTCCGAACACAGTGGTCAGCCCAATCAGGTCGATCTCAGGTGCTGCGGCGGCGTATGCAATTGCCATGGCGTCGTCGATGCCGGGATCAGTGTCGATGATAAGTTTCATTCCGATCCGATACCGCAAACATTGCAGGATGCAAAGCGGTCACATTCGGAAAATTCCGCCCTTCGTCCAACGCTTCTAAGATTTGCTTTCCCACCCAACCCCTTCATACCGATGTTGAATTTCCGCGACTCGATACCCATATGTATACCGTCGTACACAATATAAGAGGACAGATATGACCGAAGACCAGATTATTGGATTGCTAACGTCGAATATTATTTACGTACTGGCGGCTGTTTTAATCATCACCGTCATATTCAAGGGTGTGAAAATCGTCCCCCAATCCGAAAAATACGTGGTCGAACGGTTTGGACGCCTGCATTCGGTGCTTGGCCCCGGAATCAACTTTATTGTTCCGTTTCTGGATGTTGCACGCCATAAGATATCCATTTTGGAACGTCAGCTGCCCAACGCGACACAAGACGCGATTACCAAGGACAACGTTCTGGTGCAAATCGACACCTCGGTCTTTTACCGCATTCTTGAACCGGAAAAGACTGTGTATCGTATTCGCGATGTAGACGGTGCTATTGCAACAACTGTGGCCGGTATTGTGCGCGCGGAAATCGGTAAAATGGATTTGGATGAAGTTCAATCCAACCGTGCTCAACTGATTACCCGCATTCAGGAAAGCGTAGAAACCGCCGTGGACGACTGGGGTATTGAAGTGACCCGCGCGGAAATTCTGGACGTGAACTTGGATCAGGCCACACGTGACGCGATGCTTCAGCAGTTGAACGCCGAACGCGCCCGTCGTGCCCAGGTGACCGAGGCCGAAGGCCAGAAACGTGCCGTCGAATTGAACGCCGATGCCGAGCTGTACGCTGCCGAGCAAACCGCCAAGGCACGCCGCATTCAAGCCGAGGCCGAAGCCTATGCAACCGGCGTGGTTGCCAAGGCCATTCAGGATAATGGTATTGAGGCCGCGCAATATCAGGTCGCCCTGAAACAGGTCGAAGCGCTGAACGCGCTGGGTAACGGTAGCGGTTCGCAAACCATCGTCGTTCCCGCCAACGCGCTGGAAGCTTTCGGAGATGCGTTCAAAATGCTGAAAGGAGGAAAGTAATGGCTGATCCCTTCTGGCTGACCTGGTGGATTTGGCTAGCCGGAGCGCTTGCCCTCGGAATCCTCGAAATCGTGCTGCCAGGCTTCATCTTTCTGGGCTTTGCGATTGGGGCTGCCGTCACCGGATTGATGCTGGTTATTCCCGGTGTCGCGCCTTCTCTGCCAGTTCTGCTGCTAATCTTCGCGGCTTTGTCGCTGATCTCGTGGTTGATTTTGCGTCGGGTTTTCGCCCTGCCTCATGGTCAGGTCAAAACCTTCCGGCACGACATCAACGACTAAACTTCACTGGCGCCCCTCTGGGGCGTCATTGCGCCTCTGGACGCTGCCACTGGCTTTCCCTATATAAATGCTCAGGTAACAAACCCGAGGCACGAATGACTCATCCGAGTGAACAATTTGAGGGCTCACCGCTGATTGCACCTTCAAGCATCGAGCACCCCCTTTATGACACTGTTGTGGAAGCCTGCCGCACGGTGTTTGACCCTGAGATTCCCGTGAATATCTACGATCTGGGTTTGATCTACACCATCGACATCAACGCCGAAAACGCGGTCAAGATTATTATGACTCTGACTGCTCCGGGATGTCCTGTTGCAGGTGAAATGCCCGGCTGGATCGTCGAAGCAGTCGAGCCTGTCGCAGGCGTTAAGGAAGTGGATGTAGAACTGACTTGGGAACCGCCCTGGGGCATGGAGATGATGTCAGACGAAGCGCGTCTTGAGCTTGGGTTTATGTAAGTTTTCCTCGACAATCCTCTGTCATAAAAAGTTTATCTTTATGTCACTGAGGTTTCTAAAAACCGTTACCAAGATTGCAGACAGTGCTCGCGTGCTTGCGCTTATATCCTTTCTGGCCCAGCACAGGCTGGAAAAGCTTGTAACCCCATAAACTCCGGCCTGACGACCCAAATATGAGACCGCTCTTGCCCGAGGGCGGTCTTTTTTGTGCAAACAGGCTGGTTATTGCACACCGCAGGTAGATTTGATTTCTGCTGCCCTTTTATCCAACGCCTTCACGTAATCACCTGATAACATGGTCAATCTTTTGTTTTCGGTTCCGGTTACCATTCCCAATAGCGCCCCTGCAGGTGTCAGCGCCACCACGCTTTCCAGCTGCTGGTCCTGAGCATGTTTCTTTTCGGCTGCAATCGCCCGCAAATCGCCCTCGGCTGTGGCGCAATTGATTGGATGTGTTTTTTGTGCGGTGTCGGCAGATGCCGCGGCCGTTGAGAGCGCTGAAAGTACAGACGCCAACATTATGTTAACAAGCAACAAATTACGCTTAGCCATGTAACCTCATCAATTAATTTTTCGCCCAAGATCAAGTGTGATCAGCTAAAGTCAGCAAATTTCAAAAGGCAAGAACATTCACCGTAAGCGCGAAATGTTAGGTAAGCATGGCTGCTATGTCTTGAGCCATCGCTCTGTCGACACTAGATTAATACTCACGCGCGACAACGGAGATCACAATGTTCGGCATTCCCGGCAAACAAGCCGTGACCATGACGCCCAAAGCGGCAGAGCAGATTGCCCGCCTGATGAAATCAGGTGGTCACGCCGGCCTGCGGATTGGCGTTAAGAAAGGCGGCTGCGCTGGCATGGAATACACAATGGACTATGTCGAACAGCCCGACCCCAACGACGAAGTCGTCGAACAGGATGGCGCGCGTATTATGATCGCTCCTATGGCGCAAATGTTCCTGTTCGGGACCGAGATTGATTATGAGGTCTCCTTGCTGGAGGCGGGATTCAAATTCCGCAACCCGAATGTGGTCGACGCATGTGGATGCGGTGAGTCGATCAAGTTCGACGAAGGCCTCTCGGCCAAGACGTAATCCCTTACCTGCAATCCTCCTGATTTCAGTCCTGCCTGCAACCGGAATTGTCAGTCCGGACTGGCGGTGTTATCCCGTTCTAGCAAATACGAATTTCAAGGAGATCGGGACATGCGGCGCAAGCTGGCGGCTGGTAATTGGAAGATGAACGGAACCACGGCGGCGCTGAGCGAGTTGGAGGCGCTGGCCCGAGCGCACCCGTCACCGTCCATAGATGTTCTGATCTGCCCGCCAGCAACGCTGCTGCACCGCGCGGCGGAGGCCGTGCGTGATACCGATATTTCAGTAGGTGGACAAAATTGCCACGCAGCGACCTCGGGCGCACATACTGGTGACATCAGCGCGGACATGTTGGTTGACGCCGGAGCGAACGCCGTGATTCTGGGCCATTCCGAACGCCGTGAAGATCACGGCGAACAGAACGAAGACGTGCGTGCCAAGGCGCGCGTGGCCATGGATGCCGGGCTAAAGGCAATCATTTGCGTTGGCGAAAGTCTGGAACAACGCGAAGCTGCAAATACGCTGGACATCATCGGCGGGCAGTTGTCCGGATCGATCCCGGATCAATCGACCGGTGAAAACCTGATCGTCGCTTATGAACCCATCTGGGCCATCGGCACTGGCAAAGTCCCAACGCTGAACGAAATCGGAGAGGTTCATGACTTCATCCGCGCCCGGCTGGAGCGGCGGTTTGGCGAAGGCGTCGGCCGATCTGTACGCCTGCTTTATGGCGGGTCAGTCAAGCCATCCAATGCCGAAGAGATCTTTAGCGTCTCAAATGTGGATGGTGCGTTAGTGGGCGGCGCCAGTCTTAAGGCACAGGATTTCTCGGGCATCATCGACGCCCTGCAAAATGCCTGAGCTTAAGCTCAGGCCAGTTTCATCGTCAGCAAGCCGGTCACAATCAAAATCGCCGCGATTACGCGCGCGGCGTTCACTGTTTCCCCCAACAGCATAACTCCAACCAGAAACGCGCCTACCGCACCGATGCCGGTCCAGATGACATAGGCAGTTCCCAGAGGCAGCGTGCGCATCGCCAGCGCCAACAACCCGAATGAGCCAATCATTGACACGCCCATGATGGCGGTCGGCCAAAGCCGTGTGAAACCAGCGGATTGCTTCATGGCAACCGCCCAAACAACTTCCAGCAAGCCAGCAAACAGCAGATATATCCAGGGCATAAGGACACCTCATGTATTTTCGGGTCGTCCCGAATACTTACCCGTTATGGGGAGGTCGTCCTCTGCCTCAGATGTGGGATTGCAAGGCATATCTTCAAGTGGCCCGCAGACAAAAAGGCCGGGCAGATTGCGCTGCCCGGCCCAAGCGACAACTTACTATCGCTAGTTCGTTATGATCTCTGGCCCCATGAAGGTGTTCGGCAGGAAGGTCGAAATCCACGGTATGTATGTCACCATGATCAGGAAAACGAACAGCACAGCCAAGAACGGCAGCGCCGCCTTCACCACGCTCATCATTGGCATGCCAGCCACGCCCGAAGTCACGAACAGGTTCAACCCGACCGGAGGTGTGATCATCCCGATCTCCATGTTGACCACCATGATGATGCCCAGATGGATCGGGTCGATGCCCAGTTCGATCGCAATCGGGAATACCAGAGGTGCCACGATCACCAGCAGGCCCGATGGCTCCATGAACTGACCACCAATCAGCAGGATCACGTTGACCACAATCAGGAACGTCACCGGCCCCAGCCCCGCAGACAGCATGGCGCTGGCGATATGTTGCGGCACCTGCTCGTCCGTCAGTACATGCTTCAGGATCAGCGCGTTGGCGATGACGAACAGCAACGTAACTGTCAGCTTACCGGCCTCGAACAGAGTATGCTTGGTGTCCGGATGGAAGAAAGCAGTGACCAAAGCATAGGGCTTTTTCAGCAGCGGCAGGTTGGCCTGTCCCTCTTCTGTGCTGAGCGGCCCCATGTCCTTGTAGACAAAGCTTGCGATCAAGAATGCATATACGGCAGCAACCGCAGCGGCCTCGGTCGGCGTGAAGATTCCGCCGTAGATACCGCCCAGGATAATGACGATCAGGAACAGACCCCAACCGGCCTCTCGTGCCGAGGTGAAGACTTCACCCCAACCTTTCCATTCACCTTTCGGCAGGTTCTTGACCTTGGCCATCACGTAGATGGTGATCATCAGCATCAGACCGGCCATCAAGCCCGGAATGACCCCCGCCAGGAACATGCGCCCGACCGAGACTTCAACTGCCGCAGCGTACACGACCATCACGATCGAAGGGGGGATCAGGATGCCCAGCGTACCGGCGTTACAGATCACACCCGCGGCGAATTCCTTGGAATAGCCGACCTGCCGCATCCCCGCGATCACAATCGAGCCGATAGCCACCACAGTTGCCGGAGAAGACCCGGACAGCGCTGCGAACAACATACAGGCAAACACACCCGCAATTGCCAGACCACCAGGCAGATGCCCCACACAAGCAATCGAGAACCGGATGATCCGCCGCGCCACGCCGCCTGTCGTCATGAAGGACGACGCGAGGATGAAGAACGGGATCGCCAGCAGGGTAAAGTGCCCCTCGAACGCCTCGAACAGCGTCCCCGCGACCGAAGCCAGCGAACTGTCAGAATAAATCAGCAGGAACAGGGTTGAGCTGAGGCCAAGCGCCACCGCAATCGGAACACCGATCAGCAGCAGGCCAATGACCATTGAGAATAGAAGAATTACGTCCATCAGTCATGCTCCCCCTGCTGAGCGCGCACTTCTTCGATCTCATCCTCAACCTCATGACTGGCGACAAGACGATCCGTTTCGCCGCGCCAGATCTGAACTGCGACCTGAGAAAAACGGATCACCAGCAACAGCATCGACAATGGCAAGATGAAGTAAGGAACGACCTTTGGCAGCTTTTCATAGGCTTCGCCGTAGTTGATCATGTCTTCCAAAAACCGCAACGGTGCGACCATGGGGATGTCATCAACTTCGTAAAAGCTCTGGCTACGGGCATCGACATTGAAGCCGGTCGGGAACCAGCGGCCCGACGTGGGCGGCAAATCCGCGAACACAGCCCAATAGTCATAGGCGCCCTTCAACAGCAGCAGCGAGAATACCAGACAGCATGCCACAGCGATCAACGCCAGTATCCGGCGCGGCGCTGGGG
Source organism: Ruegeria sp. BB7 (assembly GCF_056539365.1). NCBI lineage: Bacteria > Pseudomonadati > Pseudomonadota > Alphaproteobacteria > Rhodobacterales > Roseobacteraceae > Ruegeria > Ruegeria sp. BB7. The sequence continues at coordinate 178,672 of NZ_JBQFUV010000001.1, forward strand.
CCAGCATGTTCAGGATAGCATCCACACCCAGATGCGCGTGCTTTTTCACGGCATAAGACGCACCCAGCAGTACCAGCCAGCCAAAAGTGAACACTGTCAGCTCAAGCGCCCACAGAATGTTGGAGTTAAATACGAACCGCGCAATCACGTTGGCAAAGGTTACGGCCGTCATCAGGCCCAGTAGCAACGCGATCAGGGTTTCTTCGATATGGTCGACCAGCCCGCCTTGGCCGGGTTTCGCACCAGACATCTTTCTGTCCCCGCATTTTTGTGATGAGAGTGAATAGGTGGCGGGCCTGATATGGCCCGCCCGACCAGCGCGTCCCTCCAACTCCCCAGTCCTGGGACGCGCGGTCTGAACCGGGATCAGAACCCGGCGTTGATGGCCTGCGCTGCGTCGATCTTATCTTGACCCACGTCACCTGCGAACTGATCCCAGACGGGCTTCATCGCATCAACCCAAGCCTGACGTTGTTCAGGGCTTAGTTCACGAATGATCCCACCCGCATCAGTGATCGAGGCTTTGGCCGCTTCGTTCACCGTAAAGGCTTCTTTGTTCCGGGTTGCGGTGACTTCGTCCAGAATAGTCATGAACTGATCACGCACTTCCGGATCCAGGCTGTCCAGCCAGTCGACCGAGGTTACAACCAGATAGTCAATGATGCCGTGGTTGGTCTCGGTGATGCCGTCCTGCACCTCAAAGAACTTCTTGCCGTAGATGTTCGACCAGGTGTTTTCCTGACCGTCCACAACACCCTGCTGCAGCGCGCCATACACTTCCGAGAACGCCATCTTCTGGGGGCTGCCACCGATGGCTTCCATCTGCGCAACCAGAACGTCCGAGGACTGAACACGGAACTTCAGGCCATTGGCATCCGAAGGGTCAACCAGCGGCTTGTTGGCCGACATCTGTTTCATGCCGTTGTGCCAGAAGGCCAAACCTTGCAGTCCACGACGCTGCATACTGTCCTTCATCGCCTGACCTTCGGCCGAGGCTTGGAATGCGTCCACAGCATCGATGTTCTTGAACATGAATGGCAGGTCGAACAGACGGAATTGCTTGGTGAACTTTTCAAACTTTGACAGCGAAGGCGCGGCCAGTTGAACGTCACCTTGCAGCATCGCCTCAAGCACCTTGTCATCGTTATACAGGGTGGAGTTCGGATAAACTTCCACGCACATCACGCCATTCATCTCGTCATTGACGCGCTGTTCCAGCAGCGATGCCGCGATGCCCTTGGGGTGTTTGTCGGTATTCGTAACATGAGCGAACTTCACGACGATCTCGCCATCATCACAGGCCGCCATGCCTGCGGTCGCTGTTACGGTAAGTGCCATGGCTGTTGCAGCCGTTGTCAGGAACTTCATCAGTCTTTTCCTCCCAAACTTCCTAAATCTTCAACTCGGCACTCCTTCAAGCGCCGCATGCCGGAAGTGAACCGAATCAACGGGCGCGGCTCAACGGTTTGTTACGATTCGTGTTTTTCCTGAAATTTCGCTTATAAAACATATCTTTAAAACATGCCTTTCACCGGTATGTTTCACGCTCTTGCATGTAGTGTGCGAAATTCCGCACGGCCACATCAGTCGTTGTGCGGAAATCCGCACTCCTCACGAATCATCTCGGTAGAATCACAAACTTGAATGACTACGCCAACCGCAGCACGCGCCAGCGGGCTGCCCCGCTCAACTCCGATAAGCGCATCGCAATGAGATTTTCGGAGGTGGGCGCCTCTCTCTATCTTCGGTAATCCTCGGGGCGTATCTGATAACGGGCCAGCTTGTCGTAAAACGTCTTGCGCGGCAGCTTCAATGCTTTTGCCGCATCCGAAGCCTTTCCATTGTGCCGACCCAAAGCCGCGACCAGCAATGAACGTTCCACCCGCGCCATCTGCTCGCTTAGCCCCAGATCGGTGGCCTGCGCCACCTCTTCCGGCATCCCAAGCACGAACCGCATCGCTGCCGACATCAAAGATCGTGCATTCCCCGGCCAATCAGCGGCCATCAGCGCCGCCAAATGATCCGAGGAAATCTCGGGTTCAGCTATGCCCGCTTGCTCAGCCGCCTGCGCAACATAGTGTCGAAAAATTACAGGAATATCTTCGGGACGTTCAGCCAGTGACGGGATACGCACACGCATTACGTCCAACCGATAGAACAAATCCGCAAGGAACCGCCCGTCGGAGGACAGAACCGCAAGATCCGCGGTTGTTCCCGCAAGGATACGCGCGCCTGTTCCCTGCTCAACCAGTTCCAACGCGGCATATTGCGTGGCCTCGGGCATGGCTGAAATCTCATCCAGAAACAGCGATCCACCGGCTGCGTCCTCGCAAATCTGAACCAGCGCGTCCGGCGTCAAACCCGATGATGGCCTTTTTACAAACGGCCCCTGCCCCTGCGGTGACATTAGATGCACTACCTCGGCCACCTTGGATATCCCACTACCAGCAGGACCGGTTACCAGAACCTCAGCCCCAGTGGGCGCAACGGTCCGAACGCGCTCTCGCAGTGCTTCTGCCTGAGGAGACAGGCCGAACAGCATACGAGCAGCCGGATCTCCACGCTCCAGCTCATGCTTAAGCGCGCGCTCTTCCAGAACCCGAGTGCGCACAGCAAAAGCCTTGCTCAAAACATCCAAAAGATCAGCAGCAGCACATGGCTTTTCAAGAAAATCAAATGCGCCCTGCCCCATGGCCCTCACTGCCATCGGAATATCCCCTTCGCCGGTCAACAGAATGACTGGCAAATCCGGGTCGATTTCAAGCGCATAAGTCAGCAGATGAAATCCATCCCGGCCTGGCATTCGAATATCAGATACGATCACACCGGGAAAATCCGCGCGAATGTGATCTTTCGCCGCCACGAAAGAACCAGCCGACACGGGAAGATAATCCGCAAGTTCCAGCGTTTGCGCCAGCGCCTCGCGCACGGCGGCGTCGTCATCAACCAAAAGAACTTTACGCGTCATGCCACTTCATCTTCCCGATACGCTTCAAGCTCGACAGTGAACACCGCCCCTGTTTGCGTATTTGCCCCGCGGATATTGCCACCAAAACTTTGGACCAAACCATACGAGATTGACAGACCAAGACCCATCCCCTCGGACGACCCTACCGCCTTGGTGGAATAGAAGGGTTCGAACAGCTTCTCGGTATTCTCAATGCCGGGTCCGATGTCGTGTACAGTGACAGAAAGTGTCTCTTCGCTGTCGATTTCAATGCTAATAAGCCGATCGTCTTGCTGGCTCATCGCGTCAGCAGCATTGTTGATCAGGTTCACAAAGACCTGCACCAACCGTACCTCTCCACCCCAAGCGAAAACTGGCCCATCCGGGGGCTGCCAATGCAACTTAACGCCTTCAGCACGCAAACGCGCATCGGTTAGTTCCACGGCTGTGTTGATCACCTGCACCAAATCAACCTTGCCCATCGGTTCGCTTTCATTGCGCGCGAAGGCGCGAAGATTCTTGATGATACGCGCCATCCGAGAGGCCATGTCCGAAATGCGACTCAGATTCTCTGAGGCCTTTTCTGAACGCCCCTTTGTCAGAAACGCCGCGCCATTATCCGCGAATTGCCGTATCGCCATCAGGGGTTGATTCAATTCATGACTGATCCCCGCTGACATCTGACCCAAAGCGCTAAGCTTGCCGGCCTGTATTAGTTCTTCCTGCGCGTGTTTCAGTGCGGTCTCGGCCTCTTGTCTTTCACGCACCTCGCGTCGCAGGGCCGTGTTGGCGACCGTCAAGGCGCGCGTACGCTCTGCAACGCGGCTTTCCAAAACCACGTTTGTTTCGGCCAAGGTTCGCCGCCGTTCAGTCGCCAGAAACAGCAGCGCTCCGAACGCCAAACAGATCGCTGCGACGGTTGCCGCCTGCAGCCCAGCCAAACGCTGGGCTGGGGCGACATCAACCAGCACCTCTGCCGTCATGTCGATCACCGGAAGGTCCAGCATCAGGTGCAACGCGCGTTGCGGAAGATAGCGGCCCCAGTTCAGCGTCCATAGCTCATGCCCGCCAACGATGGTCGTCGCGAAATCGACGGGGCCTCCGTCTGGTGGTTGCAAGCCCTGCTGCCCTTCGGCTCTTTGCCAGAACAGAAGGTCAGACCGGTTCGAGATAAAGACTACCCCGTCCCCGTCGATGAAAAACACCGCCTCGGTACTGCCACGCCAAGTCTGCTCCACATCCTGCACATCGGCCACGACCATCAGCGCACCCTCAACGCGCCCCGTGGAATCAAATGCAGGTGCCGCGTAAGAATAAGTCCGCTCTCCGCTATCCAGCGCACCATGCGCGTTACCCAAAGCCCCCTGCAAGGCCCGCCGAAATGCCGGGTGATCCGCCATATCCTGTTGCGCCACGGGTTGGGCCGAGGCCAGAACCTGTCCGCGACGATCCAGATACATCATGTTCACCGCAGCCGTCTTGTCAGTCACATCCAACAAGACCGCTTGCGCCGCCTGTTGCCGGGCCGGGCTATCCAATGTGCGCAAGGTGGGGTGGGTGGCCATAAGCACAGCCAATTCCTGATACACCTGCATCTGGGTGCTAAGCCTATCGGCAGCCAGTTCAAGATCGGCCTCGGCCTTTTCGCTAAGCTGCGACAGTGCCTGTCGATAGCCATAAGACCAAACTCCGGCGGACAACAGCCCGACGGCAAACAGAAATCCAAGGATCATCCAAATCCGTTGCATGACATAGGGTCTTGCATTCGACGCGCCGCATGGCAAGTCTGCCGCGCATGAAGACCGTATTCCAATCCCCGGTGGAACCGGGTTTCGTGCAAAACCCTTATGCCTTTTATGACACGGCTCGCACATACGGGGACCTTGTCTACTGGAATGACTACAAGAAGGTGACTGCGGTCTCGCACCGTGCTGTACAGGCGCTGCTAAAAGACAGACGCTTTGGCCGAGAAGTTCCCGCCGAGATGCAAAGGCCCGGCCCCGCGCATCTGCTCCCGTGGCTGAAAATCGAAGCGCACTCGTTGCTTGAGGCGGAACCACCACGCCACACCCGTCTGCGCACGCTGGTGATGCGAGCCTTTACGTCACGCGCGATTGCGGCACTTGAACCGTCAGTTCACGCGCTCAGCCACGCCTTGATCGACCGATTTCCCGATACACCATTTGATCTGTTGGATGCCTTTTGCACGCGGGTGCCGGTGATCACCATCTGCCGCCTGCTGGGTGTGCCCGAAGAAATGTCGCCTGATCTACTGTGCTGGTCTCATGCGATGGTGGCGATGTATCAGGCCAGCCGCACGCACAAGACCGAGGACGCAGCCGCCAAAGCCGCCAAGGATTTTACTGCGTTCCTGAGTGAGTACATCGAAAAACGCAGAACCGATCCCCGAGACGACCTGATCACCCGCCTGATCTCTGCAGAAGAAGATGGTGAAAAGCTTTCACGCGATGAGCTGGTGGCTACGTGTATCCTTCTGTTGAATGCCGGACATGAGGCGACGGTTCACTCTCTTGGAAATGGGGTAAAAACGCTGCTGAAACTGGGGATCGCCCCATGCGCCCAGACGACAGATGGGCTGGTCGAGGAAATCCTTCGCTATGACCCGCCACTGCATATGTTCACGCGCTACGCCTATGAAGAGGTCGATGCCTTTGGCCATAGTTTCAAACGGGGGGATGAGGTTGCCTTGCTGCTAGGTGCGGCGAACCGCGATCCTGCGGTTTGGAGCGAGCCGAACCGCTTTGATCCGACTCGCCCGATTGTCACCAACACCAGTTTCGGAGGTGGTCTGCATTTCTGCGTCGGGGCCCCACTGGCACGGCTAGAGATGCGCATTGCGTTGGTGGCGTTATTCGCGCGGTGCCCGAACCTGCGCCTGACAGCCGAACCGGAATACTCAAACACCTACCACTTTCACGGGCTGACCCGCTTGATGGTTCAGACCTGAGCAACCTCAGTTATCGATCAACGCATTCAGCGGCAGCATGGTGGTGGACTTGATCTCCTCCATCGACAGCAAAGCGGTCACGTTATGCACACGCACCTCTGAAATCAGGGTCTGGTAGAACACGTCATAGGCCCGTGCATTTTTGACCCGAACCTTGAGGATATAGTCGATGTCGCCCGCCAGCCGGTGAGCCTCTTGCACTTCGGGGCGGTCGCGCAACGCTTTTAGGAACTTACGTTGCCATTCCGCCTCGTGTTCAGAGGTGCGAATCAGAACAAAAAAAGTGGCTTCGAACCCCAATGCTTCGGCATCCAGCAAAACAGTCTGCTGACCGATGACTCCGGCCCCTTTCAGCTTGCGGATTCGATTCCAGACCGGGGTCTTGGAACTGCCAACACGGGCTGCTATTTCGTCCAGCGATTGGCTGGCGTCGCGCTGTAGCTCGACCAGAATTTTCCGATCCGTGTCATCAATTCGCACTGACATTCCAATTTTTCCTTTGTTTCGAAACCAACGTCCCGCACAGAGGCGCTGGCCAAACATTTGTTCTTATTTACACGCCCATATAGCGTATTACAGGGAATATTTCCTATATTGCAGTTCAAGTCAAACCAAGCGGAATGGAACATGCAGCTTACGCATTCATATGATGGCACAGGACACGTCGACTTTGTCGGCGCGGGTCCGGGCGATCCGGAATTGCTGACGCTCAAGGCGGTGAACGCCTTCGCGCGTGCTGACGTCGTGCTGCATGACCGCCTGATCAGCGCCGAGGTTCTGGAACTGGCGGGCAAGTCCGCCGTTCTGGTTGACGTCGGCAAGGCAGGCTTTGGTCCCTCTTGGAAACAGGAAGACATCGACGCGCTGCTGGTCGACTACGCAGTCAAGGGCCACCACGTCGTACGCCTGAAATCGGGTGATCCCACTGTCTTTGGACGTCTGGATGAAGAAATCGAGGCGGTCGAGGCCGCAGGTATCTCGTGGCAGATCGTACCGGGCATTACGGCGGCCTCTGCTGCCGTTGCAGGAATTGGTCAAAGCCTGACCCGCCGCGGCCGCAACTCGTCCGTGCGGTTCCTCACCGGTCACGACATGAAAGGGTTCGCCGATCACGACTGGACCGCGCTGGCGCGCTCCGGCTCTGTGGCCGCAATCTATATGGGCAAGAAATCCGCCCGTTTCATTCAGGGCCGCCTGATTATGCACGGCGCTGACCGCGAAACGCCGGTCACACTGATCGAAAACGCGTCGCGCCCCGATCAACGTATTCTGGCCACCACGCTGGACCAGCTGCCCACCGATTTGAACGCCGCCGAAATGGACGGCCCCACCCTGACCTTTTATGGCCTCGCCCCGCGCCAAGCAGCCCAGGCCCTGACCGAATTCAAGAAGGAGCACGCCTGATGGCCCGCGCTTTTACCCCCAAAGTGGTCACCGCCAACGATCTGTTGGAAGGCGACGTTATCTATCTGACCGAAGACGACCGCTGGTCGCGTGACCTGTCCGAGGCCGAGCTGATCACGGATGAGGCCCACGCTCAGGTCCGTCTGCTGGATGCCACCCGTCAGGCCAACAAAATCGTCGGCGCCTATCTCGCCGATGCCGTAGCAGGCGCGAACGGCCCCGAACCCACCCATTTCCGCGAGGACTTCCGCCGCACCGGACCGTCCAACTATGCCCACGGCAAGCAGGAAACAGCAACGCAGCCCCGGGCCTGACATCTGGCCCTCTCTCTCCCCTTCAAGGCCCCGGGTTTCGGGGCTGCAATTAAGGACAGCTAATCATGTATCGCTACTCCGAGTTCGACACAGCATTTTTGGCAGAACGTAACGCGCAGTTCCGCGCGCAGGTTGAGCGCCGTATCGACGGCTCGCTGACCGAAGACGAATTCAAACCGTTCCGCCTGATGAACGGCCTATACCTGCAGCTACACGCATACATGCTGCGGGTTGCTATCCCCTATGGTACGCTGTCCAGCGCACAGATGCGCCAACTGGCACTGCTGGCCGAGAAGTGGGACAAGGGTTATGGCCATTTCACCACCCGTCAGAACATCCAGTACAACTGGCCCAAGCTGAACGATGTGCCGGACATGCTGGACGCGCTGGCCGAGGTTGGCATGCACGCCATCCAGACCAGCGGTAACACCATCCGCAACGTGACCGCCGACCACTTCGCCGGTGCCGCCGCGGATGAGATCGCTGATCCCCGCCCCTATGCCGAACTGCTGCGCCAGTGGTCGACCGACCACCCGGAGTTCCAATTCATGCCGCGTAAGTTCAAGATCGCCATCACCGGCTCGGAAAACGACCGCGCCGTGATCAAGGCGCATGACATCGGCCTGCAGCTGGTCGAGCGCGACGGCGTTCTGGGTGCCCGTGTTATCGTGGGCGGCGGTTTGGGCCGTACACCGATGATCGGCAAAGAGCTCTCGGAATTCGTCGCCTTTGACGACCTGCTGGCTTACCTCGAAGCCACTGTTTCCGTGTGGAACCAGATCGGCCGCCGCGACAACAAGTATAAGGCGCGCATCAAGATCACCGTCCACGAGAACGGCATCGACACCATCCGCGCCAAGGTCAACGAGCGCTTCCTGCAGGTTCGCCCGCAGTTCAAAGGCGCCGACATGAACCTGCTGGAAGAGATCAAAGGCCACTTCGCTGCCCCGGCTTTCCGTGAGGGCTCGGTTGCCTCGTTCGAAAGCGCCTATACCAACGATCCTGTCTTCCGCTCGTGGGTCGACACCAACATCGCGCCGCACAAGAATGCGGACCACGCGATCGTCACGATCTCGATCAAAAAGCATGGCGCAACACCGGGCGATGCAACTGCTGAGCAAATGCGCGTGATGGCCGATCTGGCCGAAGAGTTCGCCTATGACGAGCTGCGTATCAGCCATGAGCAGAACGTGATCCTGCCGCATGTCCACAAGTCGGACCTGCCCGCAATCCACGCGAAGCTGAAGGAATACGAATTGGCGACCGCCAATATCGGCCTGATCAGCGACATCATCGCCTGCCCTGGCATGGACTACTGCGCACTGGCAACCGCCCGCGCAATTCCGGTTGCGCAGGAAATCGCGACACGTTTCGACGACCTGAAGCTTGAGCATGATATCGGCCACCTGAAGATCAAGATCTCGGGCTGCATCAACGCATGTGGTCACCACCACGTGGGTCACATCGGCATCCTTGGTCTGGATCGCGCTGGCGTCGAAAACTACCAGATTACTCTGGGTGGTGACGGAACCGAGACCGCGACCATTGGCGATCGCACCGGTCCGGGTTTTGCCTACGATGAGATCGTGCCAGCCGTTGAGCGCATCGTCGACACGTATCTTGAGCAACGTGAAAGCAACGAGGAAACATTCCTGCAGACCTATCGTCGGGTAGGCATGGCGCCGTTCAAGGCGGCGCTCTACCCCGAGGCGCAGGCCAATGCCGCTTGACCTGATCCAAACGGAACTGGGTAAAGACCGAAGCGCACTGACCGAAAGGGTCGAAGCGCTGAACGCCCAGTTCCGGCACCACAGTGCGCATGATGTCATGCATGGTGCCATCGAAGAGGTCGACAAGCTTGCTCTGGTCTCAAGCTTCGGTGCGGAATCGGTAGTGTTGCTGCACATGGCGGCGGTCGTCGACAAGATGACCCCGGTGTTGTTCGTGGACACGCAGATGCTGTTCACCGAAACCCTGGAATACCAGCAGGAGGTCAGCGAGCGTCTGGGGTTGAAAAACGTCCATATCATCCATGCCGAGGATGAGGACGTGCAACGAGAAGACCCTTATGGTGCGCTGCGTTTGCGGGACACGGATGCGTGCTGCAATCTGCGCAAAACCTTCCCGCTGCAGCAGGCATTGACAGGCTACTGCGGCTGGATTACCGGGCGCAAGCGGTTCCAGTCGGGCACCCGCGCAGCGCTTGATTTCTTCGAAGTCGAGGACGGCACGGGCCGGATCAAGGTCAACCCGCTGGCCCATTGGGCGCCCGAAGATGTGCGCGCCTATATGGAAGAAAACAACCTGCCTCGGCACCCGCTGGTGGCCAAAGGATACCCTTCGATTGGCTGTGCACCCTGCACCTCGCCGGTCAAAGAGGGCGAAGACCCCCGCGCCGGACGCTGGCGCGATCAGAACAAAGAAGAATGCGGCATCCATTTTGTCGATGGCAAGATGGTGCGCGCCGGAGAGAAAACATGAACGTAATCGTATCGGATGAGGGGTTCGCCCCCGATGACTGGACCGACGGCTTTGTCACGCTGGAAGACGCGGCCAATGATGTGGTCGCGCTGGATGTGGCCTCGGACACTGACCCGGATGACCTGATTGACCGTTTGGGCAACGCAAGGATGGTGCGCGTGGACTTCCCGTCTTCGGCGGATGGCCGCGGCTTTACCATTGCCCGCGTTCTGCGCCTGAAAGGCTATACCGGTCGCCTGCGCGCCAAGGGTCACGTGCTGGCCGATCAATATGCCATGGCTCGCCGCAGCGGTTTTGACGAGGTCGAGATCGACCACGCACTGGCCTCCCGTCAGCCCGAAGACCAATGGTTGGCCCGTGCCAACTGGCAAGACAACAATTACCAGGCCCGCCTGCGCGGCTAAGACCGCCATCGCAAGCTTGTGAGTGGAAGGGGGCAATCTGTCCCCTTTTCCTGACTTGGATCAAAGATTAAACGGAGATGTCGGTTTACCCCACCGGCAGTGAAACGATGACAGAGATGAAGCCCGTGACCGAAGCAACCGCCGTGAAGGCCCCCGTTCTGCCGGATGCGCAGACCGTAACAGATGTCAAACACTGGACCGACAGCCTGTTCTCGTTCAAGGTGTCGCGCCCTGCCTCGCTGCGGTTCCGCTCGGGCGAATTCGTGATGATCGGCCTGCTTGGCGACAACGGCAAACCGCTGCTGCGCGCCTATTCGATTGCCTCGCCGTCCTGGGACGAAGAGCTGGAGTTCTATTCGATCAAGGTTCAGGACGGTCCGCTGACCTCGAAACTGCAGCACATCAAAGCGGGTGACCAGATCATCCTGCGGCCCAAGCCCGTCGGCACACTGGTCCACGACGCCCTGCTGCCCGGCAAGCGTCTGTGGTTCTTTGCCACCGGCACCGGTTTTGCGCCTTTCGCATCGCTGCTGCGCGAGCCGCAAACCTATGAGGACTATGACGAGGTCATAATCACCCACACCTGCCGCGAAGTTGCGGAACTGGAATATGGCCGTCAGTTGATCGAAAGCATCCGTCAGGATGAAATGCTGGCCGAATTGATGGGCGAAGGATTTGCTGACAAGATTCGCTATTACCCGACCACCACACGGGAAGAGAGCCCCAAGATGGGCCGTATCACGAACCTGCTGAAAGACGGCACCGTGTTTGCCGATCTGGGCATCGAAGGTGGCATCAAGCCTGAAACCGACCGCGGGATGGTCTGCGGTTCGCTAGCCTTCAATCTGGATATCAAGGCAATCCTTGAAGAATTCGGCCTGCGTGAAGGTGCGAACTCGGAGCCCAAGGAATTCGTGATCGAAAAGGCCTTTGTAGGCTGATCCTTTCGTGCGGGTCGCTGAAATGACAGTGGCCCGCGCATAAACCCGCTGCAAAACCTGTGAATTTCAGCCTTTTCGACGCGGATGGCGCTTGAATCAAGGCGCGGGGCGGTCTAGATTTCGGGCTCGAAATTCTGCAATCATCAAAGGAATGAACCCATAGCCCGCAGACCCCACAACGCGCCGCCGCAGAGAGACACCGGACCGCGCGTCAATGAAAAAATCCGTGCCCCCGAAATTCGCCTGATTGGCGCTGATGGTGAAAATGTCGGGGTGGTTCATCCCGCCAAAGCCATGCAACTAGCCGCAGATGCCGGCCTTGACCTCGTCGAGATTTCGCCAAACGCGAACCCTCCGGTCTGTAAGATCATGGATTTTGGCAAGTTCAAATACGAACAGCAAAAGCGTGAGAGCGAAGCCCGCAAGAAGCAAAAAGTCATCGAGGTGAAAGAGGTCAAGTTCCGGCCCAACACCGACACTCATGACTATGACGTCAAGATGAAGAACGTTTTCAAGTTCTTGGAAAAGGGCGACAAGGTCAAAGTCACCCTGCGTTTCCGTGGCCGTGAAATGGCACACCAGAACCTGGGCCGCGAGCTGCTGGAACGTGTGGCCGAGGACATCAAGGACCTGGGCAAGGTCGAGAACATGCCCAAGATGGAAGGCCGTCAGATGATCATGATGATCGGGCCTCTGCCACAGAAATAAGGTTCTGACTGATCAGAACAAAAAAGCCTCCTCAATTTTGAGGAGGCTTTTTATTTTACGCGCTGCTTTGTCAGATCACTGCAGAAATGGCCCTGCTCAGTTTCCCAACCAGTTCGTCAATCTGCGCGTCTTCAATGATGAACGGTGGCGCCAGCAGAACGTGGTCTCCCTTTCTACCATCTCGGGTGCCTGACATCGGGTAACAAATCAGCCCCTCAGCCAGAGCCGCCTTTTTGACCTTTCCCGACACCGCAAGTGCAGGGTCAAACGGCGTTTTCGTATTCCGATCCGCAACAAGCTCAATACCCCGGAACAACCCTCGGCCTCGAATATCCCCAACATTCGGGTGCTGCCCCAGTGCAGCTTCAAGCGAGGATTGAAGTTTTTCGCCCAAAACGCCCACCCGCGCTGGCAGCTCGCGGTCGGTCAATTCACGCACGACCGCCAAAGCCGCCGCCGTCGCCACCGGATGCCCAATATAAGTATGGCCGTGCTGGAAGAACCCTGACCCGTCACGGATCGCGTCATATATCTGACCTGTGCACATCATCGCACCGATCGGCTGATAACCCGCCCCCAACCCTTTGGCGATACACAGAATATCTGGATCCACCCCATCGTGGTCACAGGCAAACAGATGTCCGGTTCGGCCCATGCCGCACATCACTTCATCCAAGATCAACAGCACGCCATATTGATCACAGATCTCGCGGACGCGCTTAAAATACCCATCAACAGCAGGCACTGCACCCAATGTCGCACCAACAACTGGTTCAGCCATGAACGCCATCACAGTGTCGGGACCCAACCTAAGGATTTCTGCCTCCAACTCGTTGGCGACCCGCTGACCGTAGTCAAAGCTGCTCTCACCTTCAGGTTTTTCAGCATATTCATAGCAAGCTGAGATATGAGTCATGTCGATCAGCATCGGTGCGAACTGCGCGCGCCGCCACGCATTTCCACCCGCAGACAACGCCCCAAGCGTATTGCCATGGTAACTCTGTCGCCGCGCAATCACGTGCCGCCGGTCAGGTTGACCAATCTCCAGAAAGTACTGTCGCGCCAGCTTGATCGCCGCCTCGGTCGCCTCGGACCCGCCCGAAACAAAATACACCCGATCAATATCCCCCGGCGCGTGTTCAATCAGCAGGTCCGCCAAGGCTTCGGCCGGTTTTGAGGTCATGAAACCTGTATGCGCAAAGGCAATCTGTTCGACCTGGTCCTGCACGGCCCGGATGACTGCTTGGTTGGAATGACCCAGGCACGACACCGCCGCATCGCCGCAATCCAGATAACGATTGCCCTGCGCGTCGATTAGGTAACACCCATCTCCTCCTGCCGCGACCGGCAATTCGGATTTAGTGTGGCGAGGAAATACGTGACTCATTTGACTGCCCTTTCCAGCGTGGCAACAAGCGCCGAAACCGACGCGGCATTGTCTTTCCAAAGGTTTCCGCTTTCATCCGTCAGGCTGTTTTCGAACCCGACGCGAACATTTCCGCCTTGCCGAGCAGCGTATGTCAGACAGGCATGCTCCTGAGCACCAAAAGCGCAGACCATCCAAGGCGATTTGGTTTTGGAAAAATGGTCCAAATCCTGCGGTGCAGACTGCTGGCCCGAGGTATACCGCCCCAATACGAAAATACGTTCTGACTGCCCATCTCGTACGGTCCCAGCCTTCTGCCACTGCGCCAGCAATACGGCATCTTCGGAATCATACAGAATATGCTGCACACGCGTATCCTGCTCAGCACACAGGCCGTACACCCGCTCCGCCCATTCCGGTGCTCGCGCAATCTCGCGCACAGAAATCGACGCCCACTCAGGGCGCACCCGTTCCAGACATGCAAACTGGGCAGGTACATCGAAAGTTCCGGCGGCTTCGGTCGTGATCTGAATGTCCATCCCAGGTACAGCCGCCCGAAGTTCGGCCATTGTCTCAAGATAGAGACCGTCGTCCAACGAATGCAGCCCATCCGAATCCCGAACGTGCAAATGCAGCCCATTCGCCCCTGCATCAAAGCTGGCTTTCGCGGCTTCCACAATCTGATCAGTGGACACCGGCAAATTCGGGTGATCCACCGGCCCGCGCCGAGCACCAGTCGGAGCGACAAGAATATAAGGTCTAATTTTGGATCGCATGTCGGACATTAAGATACCTCTGAGCTCCCGGCCTCACCTAATCCATTTCGCTATGTTTTTTAGTTGTCTTTTCCATAACATTTGTTTTTTTAATTCTATGGACGCTACGCCCAACCAACTCATCGATCGACTGCGCCAAGATATTGGCCAGATGCCGTCTGCCCTGCAAGCGGCGGCCAAGTATATCATCGACCATCCTGGTGATTTTGGACTGAACCCGATCCGCACCAGTGCTGAAAAAATCGGGGTCAGTTCGAACGTTCTGGTTCGGCTAGCACAACGCATGGGTTTCGACAGCTTCGACTCCTTCCGAAGCCCCTTTCGTGACGCCCTGGTCACGGACCGAGAAAGCGTATTGGGGCAGGATTGGCTAACCACCCTGCAGAACGAAGATGCCTTCAGCAATACCCAGGCAAGACTGGCTCAGAACGAGCAAAACGTGGTCGCCCGATCACTGCGTCTGATGAAACCCGATAAAGTACGCAACGCTGTCGCATATATGACCGAATCCCGTAGATGCTTCGTTACGGCGACGCGTGCCAGCTATGCGTTGGCCTATTACTTTTCTTACACCGGACGCATGGCGCATCCAGGCATCCAATTAATACCGCGCCATATCGGTTCCGCCACCGACGATCTGCTTGACGCCGATCATCAGGATTGCCTTCTCGTCATCACCGTTCACCCATATTCAGCAGACACAATCCAGTCGATGCGGTTCGCGAAACAAAAAGGCCTGCGCCTTATTCTGATCTCAGACAGTGACGTGATCGCACCTGGGGTCGAGCCTGACGTCGCATTTAAGGTCAGCACTCGGGCATTACACTCGTTTTCCTGCTTTACCGGGGCCATGGCCGTTCTGGAATGTCTGCTGGGTCATCTTTTCGACGCCGGGGGTGACACTGCCCGACAGCGGATCGACGCCTATCAAAAGGCACGTGAGGACACTGGTGCCTACTGGCAACCGTCCAAACCACCAAGGCTGCGCCGAAAATAAAAAGCCCCGACGCACGACCGGGGCTTTAATAACAGAATACAAATCACAGACAGGTTTCAACAGCCCGCTTTGTCATGACGCCAACAAGATGGGCACGGTATTCTTTACTGCCATGCAAATCAGCAATCATGTTGGCCGGGTTAATACGCAGATCCATCAGGGCGTCTGCCCGGAACTCTTTGTTCAAAGCCTCCTCCGCTTCGGTCCAGCGGAACACACCGTCTTCACCAGCCCCGGTCACGGCCACACGAACCCCATCAGCAAACCGCGCCAGATACACGCCAACCAGAGCAAAACGCGATGCTGGCTGCAGGAACTTCTGATAGCTGGCGGCTTGAGGCACCGGGAACCGGACCGTGGTGATAATCTCGCCCTCATCCAACGCGGTCGAGAACATCCCGTCAAAAAAATCATCCGCCGCAATCTGACGCGTGTTGGTTATGATCGTCGCTCCCGAACCAAGTGCCCCTGCCGGATAGCAAGCCGCAGGATCATTGTTGGCAATCGAGCCTCCAATAGTTCCCCGGTTGCGCACTGCCGGATCACCGATCTGACCAGCTAACGCCGCCAAGGCCGGATAGCTGCTTGCAGCCTCGTTCGCCACAGTGGCGTGGGTCGTCGCCCCACCAATCGACACAGAACCATCATCGTCGACACAAACCCCCTTCATCTCGGCAATCCCGTTCAGAGAGACCAACACCGAAGGCGCCGCCAACCGTTGCTTCAGAGTCGGGATCAGGGTCTGTCCGCCCCCCAAAGCCTGCGCATCCTCATCTCCCAAAGCGGCGACCGCGTCAGCAATGGTCGAGGGTTTTTCAAACTCGAAATTGTACATTTCGCTTTTCCTTTCCGAAAGGCGCTCCTTGGCCCTTCATCTTTTTGGAAATACTCCGGGGAGCGCGAGGGGCTGGCCCCTCGCACCCCAACCACTTAACTGTTCATCGCCGCCCAGACGCGCGACGGGCTCATCGGCATATCGATGTGATCCACAGCCTTGCCACCCGAGTTCAGCGCATCCAGCACACCATTTACCACCGCAGGCGGCGAGCCGATCGCCCCGGCCTCACCACAACCCTTTACGCCTAGCGGGTTGTGCGTACAGGGTGTCTGGCTGGAATGATCCACCTCATAAAACGGCACATCGTCGGCGCGCGGCATCGCATAATCCATGAAGGACGCACTCAGCAGCTGGCCGTTCTCGTCATAGGCACAGTTCTCCAAAAGTGCCTGACCAATGCCCTGACCGATGCCACCGTGCACCTGACCATCCACAATCATCGGATTGACGATGTTGCCAAAGTCATCCGCTGCCGTGAACTTCTCGATGCTGACCTGACCAGTTTCCGGATCAACTTCGACCTCACAGGCGTAGGCACCTGCCGGGAAGGTAAAGTTCGCTGGGTCGTAGAACGCAGTCTCCTCTAACCCCGGCTCGACCTCCAACGGATAGTTATGAGGCACGTACGCAGTCAGGGTCACATCCCCCCAAGCCACCGACTTGTCGGTGCCAGCCACACTGAACTGACCGTCCTTCAGCTCAATATCTGCCTCGGACGCTTCCAACAAATGCGCTGCGATCCGCTTGGCTTTTTCGATGACCTTCTCGGTCGCCTTGACCATGGCCGATCCGCAGACGGCCAGCGATCGCGAGCCATAGGTGCCCATGCCAAACGGGATCTTGGACGTATCGCCATGAACGATCTCAACCATCGACTCGTCGATGCCGATCATGTCGGCCACAACCTGCGGGAAGGCGGTCTCGTGCCCTTGCCCGTGGCTATGCGCCCCCACCATGACGCTGATCGAACCGGTTGCGTTCACCCGCACGGTCGCCGCATCATACAAACCCGCGCGAGCCCCCAACATGCCAACAATGTTCGAGGGCGCAATACCGCAAGCCTCGATATAGCAGTTAATACCCAGACCACGCAGCTTACCCTTGGCCTCACTTTCAGAACGGCGCGCGGCAAAACCTGCCAGATCAGCCGCAGCCTCCAGCTTATCCATCGTACCGTTGTAGTTGCCGGTGTCATAAGTCAGCGCGACAGGCGTATCGTACGGGAATTTAGTGATGAAATTCTGGCGGCGTAGCGCAATCGGATCGACACCCAATTCACGCGCGGCTTTGTCCACGACACGTTCCAATTGGAACGTCGCCTCGGGGCGACCGGCACCGCGATAGGCATCCACCGGCACCGTGTTTGTGAACATCGCCTTCACGTTCACCTGAATGACCGGCGTCTTGTAGTTGCCCGCCATCAGCGTGCCGTGCAGCCATGTCGGCACTGAACTGGAGAACGTGGAAAGATAAGCACCCAAGTTGGCGTATGTATTGGTACGCAGACCGACAAAGTTGTTGTCCGCGTCCAATGCCAGTTCAATGGTGCTGACGTGATCTCTGCCCTGTGCGTCCGACATGAACGCCTCGGACCGGCTCGCGGTCCACTTGACCGGACGTCCACACGCCTTGGCGGCAAAAGTACAGAATGCCTCTTCCGCGTAGTGGAAAATCTTGGTGCCAAAGCCGCCGCCCACGTCCGGAGCAACAACACGGACCTTGTGTTCTGGCAGCCCCAGCACGAAGGCACACATAAGCAGTCGGATCACGTGCGGGTTTTGGGACGTGGTGTAGAGGGTATACTCCTCGGTCCCGCGCGCGTATTCGGCCACCGCCACACGCGGTTCCATCGGATTGGCAACCAGTCGGTTATTTACCAGATCCAGAGTGGTCACATGCGCCGCATTGGCAAAGACCTCATTGACCTTGGCATCATCCGCCTCACCCAATTGCCAGTCATAGCAAATGTTGTTTTTCAGATCGTCATGGACCAGCGTAGTGCCATCCTGCGCTGCAGCCTTCATGTCGAGAACAGCAGGCAGTTCCTCGATATCTACATCGATCGCTTCCGCCGCATCACGGGCCTGTTCCAGGCTATCCGCAACAACAGCCGCGATAGGATCGCCCACATGACGCACTTTACCCTGCGCCAGAATGGGGTGCGGTGGCTCTTGCATCGGCGCACCGTGCTTGTCGGTTACCTCCCAGCCGCAGGGTATACCGCCCACGCCTTCGAAATCCTTGCCGGTGAACACTTTCACCACACCAGGCATGCCTTCAGCCGCCGAAGTGTCCACGGATTTGATACGGCCATGTGCGATGTCGGACCGCAAGAAATGCACATAGGCCTGGCCATGTACGTTAATGTCGTCAGTATAATTGCCCGCTCCGGTCAGAAAGCGGACGTCCTCGCGCCGCTTGGAACTGGCTCCGATGCCACTGTCTTTGGGCATTGCTTGTTCTCCTCCCATAAACGGATGCCTATGCACCCTGTGTCATCCCACGGGCATCTCCTCCGACGCCCGCAGTGGCATCATTCGGCAGCGATGCTGCTGACGTCCTGACCGGATGCGGCCATGATCGCCTTGACGATGTTGTGGTAGCCGGTGCAACGACACAGGTTGCCTTCGAGGTACTTGCGAATTTCGGCCTCGGTCGGGCGCGGATTGTCCTTGAGCAGCGCCGCCGCGCTCATCACCATGCCCGGTGTGCAAAAACCGCACTGCAGGCCGTGGTGATCCTGAAATGCCTGCTGAATCACGTTCAACGACCCGTCGCCGTTAGCCTGCCCCTCGATGGTGCCCACATCGGCTCCATCAGCTTCAAGCGCCAGCATGTTGCAGGATTTGACCGCCTCGCCATTCACATGAACCACACACGCGCCGCATTGCGCCGTGTCGCAGCCCACATGAGTACCGGTCAGGTGCAGATGGTCGCGCAGAAAGCTGGACAGCAAAGTCCGGCCTTCGACATCACCGCTCACGGATTTTCCGTTCACGGTCATTGAGACCTGTGTCATTGGCTCCTCCCAAAATGAAACTCCCTAGCCCGAGTTAAACACGGGAATTTTTGTTTGAGAACAAAAATATTTAGCGACTTGCCTTTATGGCCGCTTGGGTAACTACCATAAGTATTGCGTTGACTCAGAAAGGCAAATTATCGCCGTGACGCCCGTGGCTGGGGCCGCGTCGGGATCTCTTTAAGCAGTCCGCCAACGCCCATCGCTGCAATGTCAGCACCTGTCGGTTCAATCCCGCAGGCGACGCGAGACAGAACCCAGTCGGCCCCATTCAACGCCGGAGACCGCGCGCATCCCGGTAGCCCAATCACCGGTCGCGGGCTGAGCGAGCCCAGAAACAAAAGGTTGCCAGGATCAACCGGCATGCCAAAACGATCCACCTGGCCGCCTGCGGCGCGCACGGCTTCGGGGGCTATGTCCATCACATCCGACGTGGCCGAGCCGGTCAGGATCATCACCACATCGCCTTGCGTTTCCAAAAGCGCGGTCGCAAGTGCATCCGTCCGGTGCGGTACGATACGCACGTCGTTCATCTCCATTCCCAGTGCCTCGACACGGCCACGGATCGCGGCGATGCCCTTCTCGATTGGCGGCCCGCCTGGAATGTCAGTTACGACCAACCCGGCGCTTCTGTAAGCTGGCGTCGCAAGGCGAATGGCGTTTTGCGCAACGCGCGACGCTGCAAGAACATCGCCACCCGGAACTGCATAGGAAATAACCTTGATCGTCGCGACCATACCCCCGGCACTCATCTGTTGATACTGTGGGACGGTGGCGACGGTAATCATCGGGTTGACCAGATTGAACGCCTCAAGCGCGGCTATGTCCAGAACCGCAATACCCGGCCCATCTGCAAGCAGATTCACACGACCGGTAAAGGGCTGTGTTACCCGCAGATTTGCGGCAGCGGGATCGGGTACCAAAGCATCGGCCAACATCCCGGCAGCTTTGTCTTCATGGCAATCACCGGGCTCCAACCGGGCAACCGTGACGGAACTGTATCCGGCGGAAACCAACTGTTCCTGATGTTCAGTCGTAAGAACAATGCCTTTGCGCAGTTTCATGCCTGCTGCCTGCACGGAATGGGCCAGAATGGCCCCGGCGGCCTGATCAACAGGAACGGGGCCGAACTTCACGCTTTGCCTCGCAACACGGCAGTCATCTGTGCAAGTATTGCCACGGCTATTTCCGACGGATCCGCAGCGCCAATATCCAATCCAACCGGTCCGTGGATACGTGCAATCTGCGCGTCGATGAAACCTGCCTCTTTCATTCGCGCCACCCGTCTGGCATGGGTTCGCTTGGATCCCAACGCCCCGATGTAGAACACACCCGCCTTCAACGCAGATTCCAACGCTGGATCGTCCAGCTTGGGGTCATGCGTCAACAACACCACCGCCGTTCGCGCGTCCAACCCAAGCTTGGCCACTGCTTCATCAGGCCAATCCGTTAGGATCGTCTCACCGGGAAAACGCGTGCTCGAAGCGAAAGCATCACGTGGGTCAACAATGGCGGGGTCGTACCCAGCAATCCGCGCCATCGGCACCAGCGCCTGCGCAATATGCACCGCCCCCACGACAATCAACCTCAGCGGAGGGTTATGGACAGCGACAAACGTCTGACCATCTTCTTCGAATCCGGAACGGTCCAGTCTCAGGCGATCCGGATATGCGTTCCGACGCAAGGCGCGGTGGCCGGTTTCGATGTTTACTTCATAGGCGACAGGCTCGCGCCGCGCGCGTCGGTCGACCAGTTCGCGTAACATCGGTTCGTGCAGCACCTTGCCCACCGGCTCAACCAAAACGCGGATGGTTCCGCCACAGGCCAGCCCAACGGCAAAAGCGTCCTCATCACTGACACCGAATTCCAATAGCCGCGCTTCGCCTTCGTCGATTGCCTCAAGGGCCTCGACCACCACCGCGCCTTCGACACAGCCACCCGAGACGGAGCCTTCGATGCGACCGTCCCCGCCAATCACCAGCTGAGCGCCGACGCGACGCGGAGCACTACCCCAGGTTTCGACAACAGTGGCCAATGCCGTCGGCTTACCATCGCTATACCAACGAAGTGCCGTCTCAGGGCTGTTATCGAATCTGTCCATGGAACTCTCCGAATGTGTTCTGACCCAACATAAGCAGGTTTGGCTCGATGAAAAGGAACCTGGGCTCTCAAGTATATGGGTCGGCGGACAAACTGGTAATTTCAGCGCCATTTGGCCGGGATTTTCGCGCTTTGCGCAAAGGATTGATTGTCATGATGCGTGGATTTAGCCTACACGCGCAACTGGTGCATTCCAGAATGCGCATATTATTTTTACACAAGGGAGTCAGAGACTTGAAACGCATTTTTACATTCGGACTGGCAATGGGTCTACTGACCTCGACTGCGGTAAGCGCCGATACGTTTCTGCGTTACGGCGAAGTAGAGGGGTGGAAAGTCTTCATTGATCAAAACAAAAAATCCTGCCTGATCGAAGCCGTGGATGACGCTGAAAACGTTGTTCAAATGGGGCTGACCGAAGATCGCGGCGTAGGCTATGTCGGTGTTTTCACCAAAGGGGAAACCAACATTAAACGCGGTGAGAAAGAAGGCGTTGCGATCTTGTTGGGGGACAATATCTATGTAGGTGAAGCCACTGGTATGAAGGGCAACATCACAAAGGGGTATTCCGGCGGATATGTTCTGTCAGATGATCCACAATTCGCGGAAGATATCGCCAAGCAAAAAGTAATGGTCGTATTCCCCGAGAAGGAGTTTGGCTTCACAGTCGATCTGACCGGTACTTTCAAAGCCATGGAAATGGCGCGCAAGTGCAACGAAGAACAGCTGGGTTAAGGCTCAGCCCGAAAGCGCGGTCATCAACCGCGCTTTCTCTCCCACGTCATCGGGTTTCGAGATGACAGCGGCCAGATCCTCTAAGGACGCGATCGAGTGCCCTGCGCGAAAACTGTCCACATGTGGCAGCATCGCGGCCACGCCCTGCGCCTTGGGCGCGAAACCTTCCCAGCGCAACAATGGATTGAGCCAGATAAGACGACGTGCCGACAGATGCAGGCGCTCTATCTCTTTCCCCAACGCCTCGGGGTCACCCCGATCTAGACCGTCCGAGATTAGCAAAACCACCGCCCCTTGCCCCATTACCCGACGTGACCAGTCGCGATTGAAGATGTGCAGGCACTCTCCGATCCGGGTTCCCCCCTCCCAATCCTGCGCCTCGGCCCCTGCAGCTGCGAGTGCGGCGTCCACGTCGCGCTGTTGCAGGTGTCGGGTGATATTGGTCAGCCGCGTTCCAAAGGTGAAGGCATGGACCTTGGCCCACCCAGCCCCTTTGGCGTTCGAGACTGTATGCAGAAAGTGCAGGACGATCCGACTGTATTGGCTCATCGACCCTGAAATATCGCAGAGCACCACAAGGTTGGGCCAGCGCGGCTTGGGCTTGAGACGGGCGATGTCACGCAGTTCACCCCCCTGTCGCATCGCCGCGCGCAAGGTTCGGGCGCGGTCAATCCGATACCCCAAATGACTGGCCTGCCCGCGTCGGGAATCGATAGGTTTAACAGGCAAGGTCAATCGCGCCAGCATACGCTTGGCCTGCGAAATTTCGGCCGTACTCATCTGTTCGAAATCCAGACTACGTAGCCGTTCCTCGGTCGATGCGGTTTGCGAGGCATCAATCTCAAGCAAGGTCTCTTCTTCGGAATCTGACGATTCAGGCAGATCGCGCTCTACCCCATCCAACAATGCCCCGGCCGCGCGCTTTTCAGCCGCGTCGGCCTTGCGCTCTTCCTGTACGCCGCGGATTGCAGGCAGCATCATGGACATCATGTGCTCCATGTAACGCGGGTCCCGCCAATACATGCGAAAGACCTGTGCGAACACCGTCCGGTGCTCGGGGCGGCTGACGAAACAGGCGTGCAAAGCCCAGTAGAAATCTCTCTTTTCAGTGAATCCTGCGGCTTGCACAGCTCGGATTGCGTCAACAACACGTCCTGTTCCAATTGGCAATCCAGCCTTGCGCAATGCTCGTGCAAAATGCGTGATGTTTTGCGCCAGTTTTGGGTCGTCGGGAACAGCAAGAGGAAGCTGTTCTGCCATCAGACCGGTTCCAAATCGGCTTTGGCCTGATCCAAAATCCGCTTGGCCTCAGACCCCTGTAGTTTCTGAATATCGTCCTGATATTTCAGAATCGCACCCAACGTATCGCCGATCACCTCGGGGCTGAGGTTGATCACGTCCAAGGCCAGCAGGCATTTCGCCCAGTCAATGGTTTCGGCCACGCCAGGTTTCTTGAACAGATCCTCAGTGCGCAAGCGCTGAACAAAAGCAACCACCTCGCGACTGAGCGCTTCGGCCGCTTCGGGCGCGCGGGCATGCAGAATTTCGATTTCACGGTCGAAATCCGGGTAATCGACCCAGTGATACAGGCAACGGCGTTTCAGCGCGTCGTGCACTTCTCGCGTGCGGTTCGACGTCACTATCACAATGGGTGATTCAGGCGCTTTGACAGTGCCCAACTCAGGAATCGTTACCTGAAAGTCGCTCAGCGCTTCCAGCAGGAATGCCTCGAACGGCTCATCCGTGCGATCCAGTTCATCAATCAACAGGACCGGAGCGCCGTTTTCGTCGGGGCGCATGGCCTGCAGCAATGGCCGCTCGATCAAATATTCATCCGAGAACAATTCATTCTGCAACGCGCCCCGGTCGGCACCACCTGCAGCCTCAGCCGTACGGATCGCCACCATCTGCGCCGGAAAGTTCCATTCGTACACGGCCGACGATGCATCCAATCCCTCGTAGCACTGCAACCGGATCAGCCGCCGGTTCAGCCCTGCGGCCAGCGCCTTGGCGATCTCGGTTTTGCCAACACCAGCCTCACCTTCCAGAAACAAGGGGCGGCCCAGCTTCAAAGACAGAAACACGACCGTAGCAAGCGCCCGTCCGCAGACATAGCCCTGCGCGCCCAGCATTTCTTGAACTTCGTCAATGGTATCCGGCTGTTTCATGTTCTCATCTCTCCCTCGCCACAACAGGTCACGGCAACGCGCGGGCGTCAAGACCACTGTCTGTCGGGGACTTGGACCGATCCGACCCGCTGACAAGGGCTTTCGCGCGGATCACTGCTGTGCTAGCGGATGCGCCATGACCGATAGCATCACGATCCGCCGCCCCGACGACTGGCACCTGCACCTGCGCGATGGCGCGATGTTGCAGGCCGTCCTGCCCGAAACCGCACGCCATTTTGGCCGTGCGATCATCATGCCGAACCTCGTTCCGCCCGTCGTGCGCGGCGATCAAGCCGCCGCCTATCGCGACCGCATCATGGCCGCCCTGCCCGACGACATGACGTTCGAGCCGCTGATGACGCTCTATCTAACCGAAGACACTGACGCAGAGGACGTAGCCGCCGCACATGCCAGCGGTCTGATCAAAGCCGTCAAGCTGTATCCGGCAGGCGCAACGACAAACTCGGCTTCTGGCGTGCAGAACTTCAACAATGTTCGTTCGGTTCTGGAAAAGATGGCCGAGATCGGACTGCCTTTGTGCGTTCATGGCGAGGTCACGGATGCCGAGATCGACATCTTTGACCGCGAGGCCGTGTTCATCGACCGGGTTCTGGACCCGATCCGCAAGGCCACTCCCGGCCTGCGCGTGGTGATGGAGCACATCACCACAAAGGACGGTGTTGAGTATGTCAAATCTAACGAAACCGATCTGGGCGCGACCATTACAGCGCACCACCTGATCATCAACCGCAACCACATTCTAGTGGGTGGAATCAAACCGCATTACTACTGTCTGCCTGTCGCAAAGCGCGAAGAGCACCGTCTGGCACTGCTGGCCGCAGCAACGTCGGGCGATGAGCGGTATTTCCTGGGTACCGACAGTGCGCCGCACACCGATGCCAATAAGGAAATGGCCTGCGGTTGTGCAGGGTGCTTCACTGCAACGAACACAATGTCTCTGGTTGCCGAGATGTTCGAGCGTGAGGGCGCATTGGACAAGTTGGAAGGCTTCGTCTCACTGAACGGCCCTGCCTTCTACGGCCTGCCGGTGAACGAAAGCACGATCACTCTGACCAAAGGTGATCCCGTTGAATATCCAAGCAAGATCGAAACCGAAGACGGCCCGGTAACGGTGTTCGAGCCAGGTTTTCCTCTGCACTGGCGCGTGGTTTAGCCCTCCAGCCTCTTTGCCAGATCGCGGGCGCGGCCACCGGTGCGCAGCATCGACCAGATCGCGTCCGCTTCATCGGCTCCAATCAGCTTGGCAACCTTGCCGCGTACGCGGTCTTCCCGTTCAGACAAGGACATCGGCGCCAGCAGATCGTGTTTTGCCTCTCGACGTGCACCATCCCGGCGCAACAAAGTCAGATGCGCCTGCGTTTCCGTAAGCGTGTCGTCAGCCTCAACCGAGATACGGTCCCGAAGGGATATCAGGCGCGAATCCGCGCAATTCCTTTCGCTATAACTTCCCGGCAATGCTGTATCATACCCAAGCGCCTGCATGGCGATGACGGTCCGATATGAGAATTTCGCCCCCAACCCCGTTGTCGGATTCATCTGGTTACAAACGCTCATCCAACGAGGATGGGTCTTGATCTTGATCTCAGCTACTTCGGGTTCGGCAATGTCCAGATCACGCGCGGCCTCAAGCGCTGCATGCAGACCATGACAGCATGCATGAAACTTGTGGCTTACGCTTTCGAACAACCATTCATCGCCCAAACCCTCTAGCGCTGCTTCCGCGTTAGCCTCACCTTTATGGGTCGCGCCAAATCCAAATGGGCCTTCAAGCGCACCCGAGTTTGGTTCGAACCCTTTTGAAATTAACAAAGCGGCTTCTACTCCGGCCGTAGCTGCCAGCCCCGCATTATACGGCTTGCCCATCGTTCCGAACTGAGATTTTAGCCCCGCCGCGCGTGTCGCCGTAAGCCCCAAGACTTTGTGCATCTGATCCGCGTCGAATTCCAAAAGGCGCCCGGCAGCTACAGCAGCGCCAAACGCGCCAGCCGTCGCAGTCTGGTGAAACCCTGCTTGATAGTGATCGCGCCCCAGCCACAAACCGACGCGTATGGTTACCTCCATACCTACCAGCGCAGCCTCAAGGAAATCGACCAGGATACGATCATCCCATTCGCTCAGCGCCAAAGCGGCAGGTAGGACTGCAACCGAAGGATGACCAATATGGGCAAAATGCGTGTCATCATAATCCAACGCGTGAGACACAGTCCCGTTGACCAATGCCGCCCCACGCATTGGCGCCGCGCCGCCGCCAAACAGATGTGCTTGCGCGGCACCTTTTTCGCCTAGCACGAGATCGCGAACGACCATCGATACCGGCTCATCTTGTCCGGCGCGCCCAACAGCGAGCCAATCGAGCACAGACAGTGAGGTGACGACTCGCGTCTGCAGCGTTGTTTCAATGGGGCCTGCGGCAAACCCAGCCAGAGATGTGGAGAAATCGCTCATGGGCGCAGTCTATCGCCCGGAATTCACGGGTAAAGACCTAGCCGTACAAATCCTCGGCACGGGCTTCGAACGCCTGCACGATCCGGTGCATCGCTTCGTTGAACACTACGCCGATGATACCCTGCAGAATGGCGTTCTTGAATTCGAAATCCACATGGAAAGACACGTTACATCCGCCGTCAGGCGTGTCGTCAAAATGCCAATCGGACTTCATGTATTTGAACGGGCCGTCCAGATATTCGGTGTCGATCTTCATCTGATCGGGGAACAATGTCACCCGACTGCCGAAGCGTTCACGGAACACCTTGAACGAGATGATCAGATCCGCTTCCATCACCTGCGCCTCGCCTGCGGCATAGGTCCGGCGGATACGGGAGGCGGCGCACCAGGGCAGAAACTCGGGGTATTTCGCCACATCCGCGATCAGGTCATACATCTGCTGAGCCGTATAAGGCAGAGGGCGAGTTTCCGAATGAGTAGGCATAGCGTCCGGTATTAGCAGGTGACAATGGCGCGTCATGTCGTATGTTGCGCGCCAAAGATCAAGGGGGCAGCGATGAGTGACCGTGCATATGTAATCGACGAGATGATCTCAGCCAAGGCTATCGCTGCTCGGATCGAAGAACTGTGTCGTGAAATCAGCACAGAATTTTCTGATACCGATAAGCTGGTTGTGGTCGGCCTGCTGCGCGGCAGTTTCGTCTTTATCGCCGATCTGGTGCGTGAGCTGGACCTGCCGATCGAGGTGGACTTCCTTGAGGCTTCTTCATACGGAGACTCGATGGAGAGCAGCCGGGAAGTTCGCATTCTCAAAGACTTGCGCGGTGCAATTGAAGGGCGCGATGTGTTGGTCGTCGAAGATATTGTCGACACAGGCCACACGCTGAACCACGTGACCAAACTGCTGGAAAGCCGCAAACCCGCGCGCTTGAAGTCTATCGCCCTTCTGGACAAACCCAGCCGGCGCGAGGTGGATTTCCGGTCCGACTGGATTGGTTTTGATATCCCTGACGAGTTCGTGGTGGGCTATGGAATCGATTACGCTCAGCGAAACCGCAATTTGCCGTTCATTGGGAAAGTTCGCTTTACCGAAGACTAAGAAGACAAAGCCCTAAGTTTTTCAACAAAACTCGTAATTGTTCTACGTAAGAACAAATAAACTCGGCTTCCATAACAACACCCAGTCAAATTCCTAAACTGGAATATCAATGGACAACTGGCCGGGTCCCAGATTAACCTTCAAAAATCTTAGGAGGTTAATGCACATGAAGTTGTTGCCTATAGGTATTCTGGCCGCCAGCGCGGTGGTCCTACTAAGCGGGTTTGCCGACGCGAAAGACAATAAAGGCAAAGGTAAAGGAGCAGACAAAGGCAAAATCGAGAAACCGATAAAGTCCAATAACGGCGTCGCTTTTCCGCCCGGGCAGATTAAGAGATATACGCGAGGCAAGAAATTGCCCGACGATTTGGATTTCGACTACCTTGATGATCTGGACGGATGGAAGCTCAAACCTCTACCCAAAGGTCAACGCTATATCCGTGTAGATGATGAAATTCTTTCGATTTCGGATGACACGAAAACCGTCATTGATGCGGTCGGAATTGTCGGCGACCTTGTAAACTGATCTATCACCACAGCAAGGATCGAAGTGATGCCACAAACACGGCAGTTCCCACCGGGATGAGTTCATCTGGAAAATCATAATCCGGATTGTGCAATTGGGGGTGGGCTGTCCCTGCCCCCAGCCAGAACATCGCCGCCTTTGCGTCTTTACCAAACTGCCCGAAATCTTCGGAAAACTTCTGTGGGTTGCCCGTCAAGGTGCAGGACACCCCCGCTTCGGCGCAAGATTGGTTCAGGATATCGACTGCTTCAGGCGCGTTCACGCAGGCTTCGAAAACATCCTCATAACTGAGCTCAAAGCCTAGCCCATGGTCCGATGCAGCCTTGGCAACCAGCGCCTCGGCTTCCACGATCAGGCTCTGCATCCGTTCATCCGCGACAGTGCGTAGTGTCACCCAAAGCTCGGCCTGACCCGGCGCAACGCCAAAAGTCGGCTCACCAAGGTTGGCATGCGTGACAGTGGTCAGCGCAAAATCGGCGTCCAAGGATCCGCCCCGCCCCAGTCCTGCCAGTTGCGGCATGAGAGTTGCCAATGCCGCAGCCGGTGACACCCCATCTTGCGGTGCCGACGCGTGCGAGGTTTTGCCCGTCAGAACAATCTTCATCCCACGCGAGGCACAATTTGCGGGGCCTTCACACAGCTCGACTTCCCCCAGTGCAAGCCCCGGAAGGTTATGCAGCGAAAACGCATAGTCTGGTGCAATTTTCGCAAACTGCGGATCAGCCCGATAGGCGATTGCGCCCTGTCCGGTTTCTTCCGCCGGTTGGAATATCAAAACGACGCGGCCCTTTTTCGGGCGGTTGTCCCTCAGATAGTCCGCTACGCCCAGAACCATTACCATGTGACCGTCGTGACCACACAGGTGACCTTTGCCCGAAATGCGCGACACATATTCGGCGTCGGATTGTTCCTGAATCGGCAATCCGTCCAACTCGCACCGAATGGCAACTGTTGGCCCTGCCAGCCCACTGTCGAACACCCCGGCCACCCCGTGACCGCCAATTCCTGTCAGGACCGTATCGGCACCCCGAGCACGCAACTCGTCTGCTATTCGAGCAGCCGTTTGCTCCTCTTGCCCTGAAAGTTCGGGGGCTTGATGAAGCGCGTGACGCAGACGAGTCAGCCGCGCGATTGTGTCAGGCGTCACCCTTGTTCCAACTTTTTCTGGCGGGCATCACGCAGACGGGCAAAGTCGTCACCCGCATGATAGGACGACCGGGTCAGCGGTGTTGCGGATACCATCAGGAAGCCCTTGCCATAGGCAGCTTTTTCATACGATGCGAATTCCTCGGGCGTGACAAATCGGTCAACTCCGTGGTGTTTCGGCGTGGGCTGCAGATACTGGCCGATGGTCAGGAAATCGATGTCCGCAGCCCGCATGTCGTCCATGACCTGCCGGACCTGCTGCTCCTCCTCCCCCAAGCCGACCATGATGCCCGATTTAGTAAAGATCGAGGGGTCCATTTCCTTGACCCGCTGCAATAGCCGCAGCGAGTGGAAATAGCGCGCACCGGGGCGCACTTCGGGATACAGACCGGGGACGGTTTCAAGGTTGTGGTTGAACACGTCCGGTTTCGCCTCGACCACAACTTCCAGAACCGAAGGATCACATTTTAGGAAGTCCGGCGTCAGAATTTCGATCGTCGTCTTGGGCGAGCGGTGACGAACAGCACGAATGGTTTGCGCAAAATGCTCGGCGCCGCCGTCCGTCAGATCATCCCGGTCAACCGACGTGATAACCACATGGTTAAGGCCCAGTTTCTGCACCGCGTGCGCCACACGCCCGGGCTCGAACGCGTCCAGATCATCCGGACGGCCTGTGGCGATATTACAGAAGGTGCAGCCACGGGTACAGATCTCACCCATGATCATCATGGTGGCGTGGCCTTGGCTCCAGCACTCGCCTACATTGGGGCACCCAGCCTCTTCGCAAACAGTGACCAGATTGTTCTCGCGCATGATCTTGTGCGTGTCGGCATACCCCTTACCGCCGGGTGCCTTGACGCGGATCCACTTTGGCTTTTTCGGCTGCGCATTGTCTTGGCGATGCGCCTTTTCGGGATGACGTTGTTCGGGGATCTTCAGATCACGCACAGCTGGCTTTCCTGACTTGGGGTCAATTTCCTTGGGCATAATATAATTCGCCGCACTTAGCTACACCACCCATGCATACCTGCTATAACAGCGCACCGCGCAAGTGCAGAAAAAAGCCCCCCCCTAAAAGCTAGAAAGCCTTTAAACAATAGTATGTTCAATAACCTTGAACCTTATTCGCGACCGCAGCAAAAATTACGTTGAAGCCAATTTAGAACTGTTTTAAATCGCAAACAGTTCACAAATGAATCACAGGAACATGAATATGAAATCCGGTACCAAACTGCCTGACGTAACCTTTCACACCCGTGTCCGTGATGAGGCTGTTGAAGGCCCCAACCCGTTCCGCTGGGAAGACAAGACCACCGCAGATTACTTTGCCGGCAAACGCGTAATCCTGTTCTCTCTGCCCGGCGCGTTCACCCCGACCTGCTCGACCTACCAGCTTCCTGGCTTTGAAAAAGGCTATGGCGAGTTTAAGGAAAAAGGCATCGATGGGATCTACTGCATGTCGGTGAACGACAGCTTTGTCATGAACAAGTGGGCGCTGGATCAGGGTCTGGAAAACGTCAAGGTTATCCCGGATGGATCGGGTGAATTCACCCGCAAGATGGGCATGCTGGTCGACAAGGACAACCTGGGCTTTGGCATGCGTTCGTGGCGTTATGCGGCCATCGTCAACGATGGCGTGGTCGAAGCTTGGTTCGAAGAACCGGGCCTGATGGACAACTGCCCCGAGGACCCCTATGGCGTGTCCTCCCCGGAAAATCTGAAAAAGCATCTGGACGAAGCAAAAGAGCCAGCGCTGGCATAAGCTTACGTGCAATAGCATATAAAAGACCCGCATTCTCGCGGGTCTTTTCGTTTTTCAGGCTCTTGTTTGGGAAACGATTTCCTCGCCGACTTGTCGGATGACCTCGGCCAGACCATCAAACCAATCCTCGCCACCAGTAGATGCACGTCGCACCAATCCAACCGTTCTTGCCGGTTGGGGTACGGTGAAACGCAACAGTTTCAAGCCGGGAACCGCCTCGGATTCGGCGCGTGCGGCCAGCTCCGGCATCAGGGTCAAACCAAACCCTTCCGCGACCAGTCGAGATAAAGTTGCCAGAGATGACGCACCCATATTGATCAAGCCACTGCTGCGATCCTGACCGCAAACCTCAAGCGCCTGATCAGTCAGGCAATGGCCATCATCCAACAACATCAACTGAGCGGTCTGCAAATCCAGAGGCCGCAATGCCTCGGGATTTGTCGCCATGGTCTCTAGGCGGGGTGCACTGCCAGCTAATAAAAAGTGATCCTGAAACAACGGCAGTTCGAAGAGTTCGCTTCCACCGGCTGGCAGGGCCATGACACCGGCGTCGATCTCTCCGGCGCGCAGCATGGTCAATAGGCGCTCGGTCCGGGCCTCGCGAATTTGCACTCGCAGCGACACGTCAGAAGACCGTAGCCCCGCCAACACGCCGGGAAGCAAATATGGTGCAATGGTCGGAATGATCCCGATTGATAGCGAACGGTGCCCACCTGAACGATCCTTTGCGAACTGGTCAAGCCGTTCGGCAGCCCCCAGAATCTGACGCGCATGGTCCAACACATCACGCCCCAGCGGCGTTAGAAGGATATCACGCGCCTGACGTTCGAACAGCGGGCCTCCCAAGCTCTCCTCAAGTGTCTTGATCTGCACTGACAAGGCGGGTTGAGAAACATTGCAAACTTGCGCCGCGCGGCCGAAATTTCGCTGTTCGGCGACTGCCCGCAAGTATTGCAACTGTCTAAGGGTAAAATGCATAACCAGTGATTATCACTTGACGCCAACAGCGCAACCTAAAATTATCACCCGATCATTCGGTTGCGCTCAGACTGGCTCTCATAATGCCGTTTGAGTCTCTGCAGCGCGATCCTCAGCACGATCTTGCCCGAACGCGCGGACCACCCCATTCGTTTTTCCGCCAATTCAAGCCCTTCAAGGTAGCAACAACAGCGAAGGGCAACATCACTCAGCCCTGGACCGAGGTCTGACAAGGCAAGGGCGACGCGATCACGCGCATCGGAAGAACCGCGCCCGCCATGGGCTTCGTTGCCAAAACTGCCGCGCCCGCCTGCAGTCAGAAAGTGATCCCAATTCTGCGTGACCTGAGGCCCAATCTGCGCCAATTCGAAATCTTCTCGCAGGCGCTCGCCAGCCGCCACCAGCGTTTCATCCAGAAAAGGCTTTCCATCCCGATCCCGTCTGCGAGCGAGAGCGATCAACGGGCTTTCCGCCACGCTGTAGCGCATGCGTTTTGGGCGGTCATTCTTGTTCGCACCCCCCTGCCCCGGTACCACCTTGGCCTGAAACGGTGTCTGCGCATCGGCCATTCCAAACTCATTTCGGGTGCGGGCTTTGTTTTCTGCATCGGCAACCAATTGACCAAGCGCTGTCCGGCCCGTCGAAGAAATGCGATACCGCGAAATACGTCCCGGGTTATCGCAAGAAATCCAATCTTTCAGAGCCAACGCCTGAGCAATAGCGCAGTCCACCACTGCAGTCCTTGTCGCGCCGCCACCTCCAGAGTCTCGCACGACGACCGCCTTGTCCATCTCTTCAGCGACTGCAAGCACCGAGCCCGTTTCGCACAAGCGACGCAGAATCCGAAGGGCCTCGCGGTTGAACTCTTCATCTTCGGCGGCGGCGGTTTCCTCAGGTGTCGTACCAAACATGTTATTCACATGAGCCGCCGGCTCGGCGAAATGCGTCTTGGCCAGCGATTGCAGTGCTGCGTCTACCAACGGATCGTCCCGCCGAGTTTCGATCCGCCGGATTTGTCTGAGAATGGTCGAAGCATGGCACCCAGCAGATCGCGCGATGTCGCGGATCGATTGGCCGGTTTCAGTGTGGGCAAGGTATCTTTGCGCCCCTTCTGGAACCCAAGCCGGAATAGTGAAAGCCATGTTATTTTCCATAGTTTCTTGACCTCGTCGACAAAACAATCTGTTCCCAATCGCCCCCGATGAGTTTGTTAACCAATTCTAACTAGAGTCGCTTTCGTTACTCGTTCGTTAACCCGCAGAGACAAGAACCAGATTTGATTCAAAAATATAAACACTCATGAAGCCAGAGTTCGGGGCGACCCTGATCAAGGCAACACCCGCTTAGGTTGTGCGACACATTCAGGGACATTCACTGTTAAGAAGGACCGCTGGAATGCAGGATCTGATGACCTTGATCACTACTCTACGCCGCCCTCGCCTGTTGGCACGGGCCGCGAAACTAGGGGCGCAGGACTATGACCGGGACCGGCATCTGCAACGCATCCTCGGTTATGGATCATTGCCCGGCACAGGCGCCGCACTGATGCGACTGATGGAATTGGAAAGAGAATTTAATTCACAGCGAATGGAAGAAGATGCGGCCTATTCATTGGTCCGGCATCTTGACGTGTTGATCGCGCTACTGGGTGAGGCGCAACTGTTTCAGGCCAGTCGCGCCTCGCAATATTCAGTGATTAGCTGAATGCATCCGGCATGGATGCTTTCTTTTTCTCAATGTATTCATTGAGCGCGGCGGTGATCGCCGGGTCGAGTTGTGGTTGCTGGTAGTTGGCCAGCAGATGCTCGACTCGGGCAGATGCCAGTTGGCGCGTGTCACGCCCGCCTTCATCTTCCCAGGTTTCGAACGGTTTGTAGTCCAGCATTTCAGACTTCCAGAACGCGTCCTTGAAGTTCGCCTGCGTATGGGCGCAGCCCAGATAGTGGCCGCCCGGTCCGACCTCGCGGATCGCATCCATCGCCTGCGCGTTCTCGTCATAAGCCACGCCTTTGGCCAGACCATGCAGCACGCCCAGTTGATCGGCATCCATGACGAACTTCTCGAAATCCGCAACCAGACCGCCTTCAAGCCAACCGCAGGAGTGCAGCATGAAGTTCACGCCCGACATCAGGCCCATGTTCAACGAGTTTGCTGTTTCGTAAGCCGCTTGTGCGTCGGGCAATTTCGACCCACAGAACGACCCGGCCGAGCGGAACGGCAGGTTCAGGCGACGCGCCAGCTGACCCGCACCATAGGTGACCATCGACGCCTCAGGCGTACCAAAGGTCGGCGCGCCCGAGTTCATATCAATCGACGACACGAAGGCCCCAAAGATCGCCGGGGCACCCGGACGGATGATCTGGCTGTAAGCCACACCGGCCAGAACCTCGGCCAGAACCTGCGTCAGCGTCCCCGCCACCGAAACCGGAGCCATCGCACCGCCCACGATAAAGGGCGAAATGATGCAGGCCTGATTGTTCGCGGCGTAGACTTCAAGCGAGCCCATCATCACGTCGTCAAACGTCATCGGCGAGTTGATGTTGGTCAGCGAGGTCATGACCGTGTTTTCCTGCACGAACTCTTTGCCGAACAGAATCTCACACATTTCAACCGAATCTTGTGCGCGGCTGGGGTCAGTAACCGAACCCATGAACGGCTTGTCCGACAGGGTCATGTGCGCCATCAGCATGTCCAGGTGGCGCTTATTCACTGGCACATCGGTAGGTTCGCACACGGTCCCGCCCGAGTGGTGCAGCCACTTGGACATATAGGCCAGTTTCACGAACTTATTGAAATCGTCCATTGTCGCATAGCGACGACCACCCTGCGCGTCGCGCACGAACGGAGGACCATAGACCGGTGCAAGCACCAAATTGCGGCCACCGATGACAACCGATTTCTCGGGGTTGCGAGCGTGTTGTGTGAATTCGCTGGGGGCGGTTTTGATCAGCTCTCGCGCCAAACCGCGGGGGATGCGAACACGTTCACCATCGACATCGGCACCGGCGTCTTTCCAGCGCTGTAGCGCGCCCGGATTGTCAACGAAGTTAACGCCGACCTCGGCCAGAATAGTTTCCGCATTGGTCTCGATGATCTCCAACGCTTCTTCGTTGAGAACCTCGAAATTCGGAATGTTCCGTTCGATATATTTTGCAGTTTCGATACGAACTGCGGTGCGCTCGGCCCTACGGGCGGCACCACCGCCGCCTCTGGCTCTGCGTCGGGTGTTTGCCTCTGCCATGAGATAATCCCGTTAGTCATGTTCACGTTGCAAATCGTGTTACCGGAACCGCAAGTCACACCAGACGTGGATTACGGCGCTATAGGGGTAAAAGCGACATGATCGACCTTTCGATCTTGTTTTAGCCCCTAGTTCCTCATGTTCATGATAGGCGCGTTGTACCTGAATCGCAAAAATCATCTTTCCCCAGGATTGAGAATGAACCCTTGGATGCGACAGAAAGCGGTGCCGTCGCAAACCTGTTTCGAGGTGCATTTTTTTCCAGTAAGAATCCGGATTCGATAGGCTGGCAACCCTCAGAGGTCTTTGCGCATCGCAACCGAGTTTCCTGCCAATTCAGTTTCAACCCACCCAAGATGCGCGTAAATCGCCCGCGTATCCTGCATCAGCCGATGGGTGCGCAGTTCCATGTGGGTGCAGCCAGCGTCGCGGGCGTCGGCCTCGGCGAGTGATAGCAACTTACCTGCAACCCCCTGCCCCTGTGCCGCCGGTGATACAGCCAGGTTGATAACCTTCATCACATCACCTTGTTGCGCAAAGATGATCACCCCGACAAATTCGTCATTGCCGAGGGCCAGAATCACGCGATGATCCGCAATTTCCCGCGCCAATCCGCCCGTTACATCTGGCAGATCATCAATGGTTTCGCGCGCTTTAGAATAAGCCGCCCGGATGCAGTCAGTGACTGCATTGACGTCATCCAGCGTTGCATCCCTGAAACGAATATCCGCCATTGCTAGCATCTCCCTCTGCATCTGCTCGAAAACGTCCTCATAACGCTTGCACATAACCGCCGCGCGACCTAAGAGCCAGTCATGAGCCAGACATCCCATGACCGCCTTCTGATCATAGACTTCGGCAGCCAGGTGACGCAGCTGATCGCACGCCGCCTGCGCGAGTTGAATGTCTATTGCGAAATCCACCCCTACCAAAAGGTCACGATGGACTTTGTGCGCGAGATGGCGCCCAAAGCCGTGATCTTCTCGGGTGGGCCAGACAGTGTAACCCGTGACGGGTCACCACGCGCACCGCAAGAGATTTTTGATTATGGCGTGCCGATCCTTGGCATCTGCTATGGTCAGCAAGTGATGATGCAGCAACTGGGGGGCAAGGTTGAAAGTGGCCATGGCACCGCCGAGTTCGGGCGCGCATTTGTTACTCCGAAGGGTCAGCTGGACATTCTGGACGACTGGTTCGCCGAAGGTGATGAACAGGTCTGGATGAGCCACGGCGACCACGTTAGCGAAATCGCACGGGGGTTTGAGGTTTTCGGAACCTCGCCCAACGCGCCCTTTGCGATCACTGCCGACACCAGCCGTCACTTCTATGCCGTGCAATTCCACCCCGAGGTGCACCATACACCCAAAGGCGCGAAGCTGTACGAGAACTTTGTGAAACTGGCCGGGTTCGAGGGCGATTGGACCATGGGCGCTTATCGCGACGAGATGATCCGTAAGATCCGCGAACAGGTCGGTGACAAGAAGGTCATCTGCGGCCTGTCCGGTGGTGTTGACAGCTCGGTCGCGGCGATCCTGATCCACGAAGCGATCGGTGACCAGTTGACCTGTGTGTTCGTTGACCATGGGCTGTTGCGTAAGAACGAAGCCGAAGAAGTCGTTGGCATGTTCCGCGACAACTACAACATTCAGCTGATCCACGCAGATGAAAGCGAATTGTTCCTGGGTGAACTGGACGGCCAGTCCGACCCTGAAACCAAACGCAAGATCATTGGTAAACTGTTCATCGACGTGTTCCAGAAACACGCGGACACCATCGAAGGGGCCGAGTTCCTGGCTCAGGGCACGCTGTATCCTGACGTAATCGAGTCTGTCTCGTTTTCAGGTGGGCCTTCGGTCACTATCAAATCGCACCACAATGTGGGCGGTCTGCCGGAAAAGATGGGTCTCAAACTGGTTGAACCCCTGCGTGAACTGTTCAAGGACGAGGTTCGCGCTCTGGGCCGCGAACTTGGCCTGCCGCAAAGCTTTATCGGCCGTCACCCCTTCCCCGGCCCGGGTCTAGCGATCCGATGCCCCGGCGAAATTACCCGCGAGAAACTGGAAATCCTGCGCGAAGCGGATGCGATCTATATCGACCAGATTCGCAAACACGGCCTCTATGACGACATCTGGCAGGCATTTGTGGCGATTCTACCCGTCCGCACGGTTGGCGTAATGGGTGATGGTCGCACATACGACTACGCCTGCGCCCTTCGTGCCGTGACGTCAGTAGACGGTATGACTGCAGATTATTATCCGTTCAGCCATGAATTCCTCGGAGAAACGGCCACACGGATTATCAACGAGGTCAAAGGCATCAACCGATGCACTTATGACATTACCTCGAAACCTCCGGGAACGATCGAGTGGGAATGACAAGAAAGCCGGGCTTCACCCCGGCTTTTTTTGTTTAAGTCCTGCCAGAAACCCATAGGTTTTCATAAGGAAATCCGCGATTCCCGCAGGCAAAGGCATGGACAGCAGTAAACCACAGATCGGCAAGGCCGCGCTTTGGATGACAGGCGCCATTGCCTCATT
Source organism: Ruegeria sp. BB7 (assembly GCF_056539365.1). Taxonomy (NCBI): domain Bacteria; kingdom Pseudomonadati; phylum Pseudomonadota; class Alphaproteobacteria; order Rhodobacterales; family Roseobacteraceae; genus Ruegeria; species Ruegeria sp. BB7. The sequence continues at coordinate 216,593 of NZ_JBQFUV010000001.1, forward strand.
CTCGTCAATGGCCATTGCTGGCCGCGAGCTGAGCGTGACCCATGATACGTTCGAGATCATGTTTTACCGAAGCCTCGTCGGCATCTGCATTGTGTCATTGGTTCTGACACTGACAAGAAAGTGGAATCAGGTCTCGACATACCGGCTCGGCCTACACGGCATCCGAAACCTGATGCATTTCACCGGTCAGAACCTTTGGTTTTATGCTGTCTCAGTTATCCCATTGGCACAGGTTTTCGCGCTGGAATTCACCCAACCGATCTGGGTTATTCTCCTGTCTCCGTTGCTGCTGAAAGAGAGGCTGACCCCTGTGCGTGCCCTTTCGGCCATGATTGGGTTCGTTGGAGTTCTGATAATCACCCGCCCAGGTGCTGCCCCCCTGAGCACTGGAATTCTTACTGCGGCAATGTCAGCGGTATTCTTTGCGTTTACAACGATTTCCACCAAATCTCTGACCCGTTTTGCAAGCATCGGTTGCATCATGTTTTGGCTGACAGTTATGCAGGCAATCTTGGGGTTTCTAGCAGCAGGGATTGACGGCCATATTGCCTTACCGACGGCAGCTACTGTCCCTTTCCTATTACTTGTAGGTTTGGCCGGCTTGCTGGCGCATTACTGCATCACCAACGCGCTGGCCATTGCCCCTGCGACCGTGGTTGTGCCGTTTGACTTTGTCCGCCTTCCCACAATCGCCGTGATTGGGATGATTCTGTACCACGAACCCTTGGATCACTGGACCCTTTTGGGGGCCGTCGTGATTTTTTTCGGTATCTTTCTAAACGTAAACACCGAAAAACGTAACAGTTTGGCAACAGATACCCGCCACACTGGACAGTAGTAACGCACCGTCACCAGTTGACGGTTAAACTAGGGTTAAGAAAGTATCGAGCACCACAAGGCGGATCGGTTTTCACCACTCAGTAGCCCGGTCTGGCAAACAGGACACCTTTAGGGAGGACATAATGAAAAAAGCGCTTCTACAGGCGTGCGCGGTGTGCGTTGGGGCAACGGGTGCCTATGCGGGGGGCATTGACCGGAGTGGTCAGGGCATCAACCTGATCTTCGAAGAAGGAACTGTTGTTCAGTTCGGCCTAAGCTATACTGACCCAGAAGTAAGCGGCACCATGCCCAATATTTTCCCCCCCGTTGGTGAACCTGTCGACTCGGGCAACATCGCCAATGATTTCTTTACACCGCACCTGGGGTTCAAAACGGCGCTGACCGAGCAACTTGATCTGGCGATCATCTACGATGAACCGTTTGGCGCTGATATTGCCTATTCATCCGCCTACCCGCTGTCGATCAATCCGCTCAATCCAACTCAGCCCAATGCGCTGAGAGCCGAGGCAGACATAGATGCCCTCACGGCCTTGTTGCGTTATAATTTCAATAACGGTTTTAGTGCGTTGGGTGGCGTTCGTGTTCAGCGCGTCTCAGAAGCGTCGATTGGTGTTCCGATTGTCGGGGACTATTCGTTTGATGCCGACAGTGAAGTTGACTTTGGCTACCTAATCGGCGTCGCATGGGAAAAACCGGAAATTGCTGCCCGTGTTGCACTGACATACAATTCCAAAATTACACATGACCTGTCGCAGACAGAAATCATAGGCGGCGTACCTTCTGACACGACGACAGAAGTTGACACACCACAATCGGTCAATCTGGATTTCCAGACAGGCGTCGCCCCCAAAACCTTGCTATTTGGTTCGGTGCGGTGGGTCGACTGGCCACAGCTGGATTTGGCCCCGCCTGTCTACACTGGTGCCGTTGGCTCGTCTCTCGTAGATTATGAAAACGCGACATACACATTCTCTCTTGGCCTGGGCTACCAGTTCACTGACGAATTCGCTGGTGCCATAACCGCTGGATATGAATCTGACGACGGAATTCCGGTGTCCAACCTGAGCCCAACTGACGGATTCTGGAGCGTTGGTCTTGGCGGCACCTATTCATTGGAAAAAGCAAAGATCTCGGCTGGTGTTCGGTATACCGATATTGGTGACGCGACCGCAGATGGTGCATTTGGCCAAACAGCAGACTTTAGCGGCAACAGCGCTTGGAGCGTAGGCTTCCAGATCACCTACTCACTGGGCTAAGCGACAAATACCTTAAACCTTGAAGCCCCGCCTTTTTGGCGGGGTTTTTCTTTGCCCGCCGATTACACATACTTCACCATCCGGCGCATTGTGTTTGCGACACATCTGACGGGAAATTCAGGACAAAATATCTCACTTTGATATTTCGCCTATCGACTCAGGACTTGTGCAGTTAAGGGAGCCGAACAACCAAATATGTAACGAGGAACGACTCTGTTGAAAACGAGCAAAATTTCAATCGTAGCAATCATTTCCATGACGGCGGGAATTGCCAGTGCCCAGGATTTTCGCGGGGCGGCGACTTTGGGATACGGACACTCTTCCGTTTCCGACGGCGGCGGTGACTCCGGTACTTTCACTGGCGACGCAACCGGAACTCTGAGCTTTGACAACGGTCTGCACTGGGGTTTGGACGCCAAGTACTACTATGTCGACCCAGATGATGCGTCCGGCGACGTGACAGTTTGGGATCTGGGAACCACATTGAACTATCAGTTCAACAGTGGCGGTGTTCTGGGCGGTTACCTTGACTATGCAGATGCCGAACTGGATACGGGGCTGGGCTTCGACCTATCCACCGACATTACTTCTTATGGTATTTCCGGCGGCTACGTCGCCGAAGGCGTCGGGGTCGAGGCATGGATCGGCGAAAGCACGACATCGCCCAGTTTACCCGGCGGCGCGGATTGGACCGATATCGGCGCTCTGTTTCGGTATCAGCTATCGGATAGTGCGGCATTCGGCGGGCATTATGTTCGCAGCGAAATATCTGGGAGCGGCGCAGATCTTGATTTGTACAGTATCGGTCTGGGTGGATACTATCAGTTTGCAAGTGGCTGGGGCACCTATGCTGGCCTCGTCCATCAATCGTTCAGCGATCTTGACACGGACCTCACCACATTCGGCTTAGGCGTTGACTATAACCTGCTTGAGATCAGCCCAATTCCAGCTCAATTTTCCTTGGAATTGGCTAGAACCGACATTGATGTTGCCGGTACCAGCGGTGATATCGACACAATCCGCGTTGGCCTGACCTTCCCGCTTGGGGATCGCAGTGCGGCTACACCTCTCAACAGTGTTGCGCGTGCAGCCATGGCCCCGCGTCACAATGCTCTGACAACGTTGACAGATACTGCCTTCTGAAGCTCGGGCACTTTATAAGAACGGCTTAAGACCCCGCCCCTTTGGGCGGGGTTTCTCTTTGCGCAAGTTCCGGGTCGAATGGATTTATCCAAGTTGCGAGAACGAGGCATGGCAAAACAAAAACATCTTTCCCCAAAAGCATGGGCCGAGCTTCTTTTGCTGGGCTTGATCTGGGGCGCTTCGTTCGTGTCGATCCGGATAGCTCTGGATACGCTCCCTGTAATGACCTCAGTATTCCACCGCGTATTTTGGGCAATGCTGGTGCTTTGGCTGGTGGTTTGGATTCAAGGGCTTCGTGTGCCGACCAGTCCCCGTGTGTGGCTCGCGTTCGGAATCATGGGCCTGTTAAACAACGTAGTCCCATTTTCCTTAATGGCCTGGGGGCAGCTCTACATAGAAACCGGCCTGACCTCGATCTTGAACGCAATGACGGCCATATTCGGCGTTATCACCGCCGCGATTTTGTTCAAGGATGAACGCCTGACACCTCTACGCGCTGCAGGGGTTGGACTAGGGTTTCTCGGCGTCGCCATCGCCATTGGGATCAAAAACTTCACCACATTCAACCTGCAGAGCGCGGCTCAACTGGCCATTATCGCCGGTGCGATTTCTTACGCCTTGGCCGGAGCTTGGGCGCGTGTGAAATTCTCCGACATGCCACCCGTTGTCGCCGCCGCCGGGATGTTGACGGCATCGACCGTGCAAATCCTGCCCATCACACTTCTGGTCGATGGTGTACCCCAGTTGGACTTGCCCATGATCACATGGGCCGCAATCGGCTATTACGCACTGATCGCCACAGCCGGAGCGTATCTGCTGTACTACCGGGTTCTTGCCATGGCTGGTGCAGGAAACCTATTGCTTGTCACATTGGTCATTCCTCCTGTTGCCATCGTACTGGGCGCGGTATTGCGAGATGAGACCCTGCCCCCACAAGCCTATCTGGGCTTCGCAATTCTCGCTCTGGGGCTGCTGATCCTTAACCGCGCGGGTACACGCGATTGACGCGGACCTCTGCCCGATTTAGCTAGGTCGGAAAAAGGGATAGCGGACGATGATCTACGGCTCGGCAAAAGACTGGCGCGATGCGGCGCGGAAAAAGGTGCTGTTCTTCGGCATGTCGGGGCTGGGAAAGACCTATGTATCCAACGTCTTGCGCGACTCGGGTGACTGGTTCCACTATTCTATCGATTACCGCATCGGCACCCGCTACATGGGTGAATACATCGCCGATAATGCCAAGGCCGAGGCGATGAAAGTCCCGTTTCTGCGCGATCTTCTTCTGTCTGACTCGATCTTTATCGGATCAAACATCTCGTTCGAGAATCTGACCCCCGTTGCCTCCTATTTGGGCAAGCCCGGAAATCCGGCTATGGGCGGCCTGGAACTGCCAGAATACCGCCGCCGGCAGGAACAGTTCCGCCAGGCAGAAATTCATGCTCTGCTGGACACCGAGTACTTCATTGATCGCGCGCAGCACCTGTATCAGTACCCGCACTTCATCTGCGATACCGGCGGTTCGATCTGCGAATGGGTCGATCCGAATGATCCCACCGATCACGTACTGTCCGAACTGTCCAGTCGGACGCTGATGATCTGGATCAAAGGGGATGAGGACCACACCGCCGAACTGGTCCGTCGGTTCGACAAAGCCCCCAAACCGATGTCCTATCAGCCCGAATTCCTGACCCGTGTTTGGGACGACTACCTAACCCAGAATGCCTGCCGGGCCGAGGATGTAGACCCCAACGCCTTTATCCGCTGGACCTATGCGCAGGCTCTTGCACACCGTCAGCCGCGTTATCAGGCGATGGCGGACAACTGGGGTGTCACTGTAACCGCGGACGATATGCACAACGTCCGTGATGCTGGGGATTTCGATGAGTTGATCGAACGCACCCTTGAGACCAGCGCCAAGCGCGCTTAATTACCGCCTCTACACTGTAACTCCAAAGGCTTGCACCTGATGCCAATCAAGATTCCTTCCGACCTGCCCGCATTTGACGTTCTCTCGAAAGAGGGCGTCTCGGTCATGGCCGAGGATCAGGCAATGCGTCAGGACATCCGCCCCCTGCGCATCGGTTTGCTGAACTTGATGCCCAAGAAGATTCAGACTGAAAATCAGTTCGCGCGTCTGATCGGAGCGACTCCACTGCAGATCGACCTGTCACTAATCCGCATGACGGAACATCGCACCAAGAACACTGCTGCTGAACATATGGCTGAGTTCTATCGTCCCTTTCAGGAGGTGAAGGACGAAAAGTTTGACGGCCTGATCATTACCGGGGCGCCAATCGAGCATCTGGAATTCGACGCCGTTACCTATTGGAACGAAATGCGCGAAGTCTTCGAATGGACGCAGACAAACGTACATTCAACGTTTGGCGTGTGCTGGGGCGGAATGGCTATGATCAACCATTTCCACGGCGTTAAGAAACACATCCTAGATGCCAAGGCTTTCGGCTGCTTTCGTCACGTGAATCTGGACCCGGCTTCGCCGTTCCTGCGTGGATTCTCGGATGATTGTGTCATCCCGGTAAGCCGGTGGACCGAAATGAAACAAACTGAGATCGATGCCGCAGACGGTCTGGTGACTCTGCTGGGCAGTGAGGATGTTGGCCCCTGTCTGGTCGAAGATACGGCGCATCGTGCGCTCTATATTTTTAACCATTTCGAATATGACAGCGATACGCTGAAGCAGGAATACGATCGGGACGTAGCCAATGGTACGCCAATTAACGTACCAATGAACTACTATCCGGACGACGATCCGACCCAGACACCACAGAACCGTTGGCGCAGCCATGCGCATCTTCTCTATGGAAACTGGATCAGCGAGATATATGGCACCACGCCCTATGACATTAGCCGGATCGGAATGGAAAAAACCGACCTGAGGGCCTGAACTGGTGATGCGCGCTGGCCTCATCGCTTTGACCCTTCTGGTTTTGCTCTGGGCCATCGCCATCTGGCGCGCCGGTCGAAATGAGGCCCGCGCCGAGGCTGCTTTTCCCCCCGAAGGTCTGATCATCGATGTCAATGGCATTCCGGTGCATGCGGTCGTGATGGGCGAAGGCCCTGACGTTGTTCTGATCCATGGATCCAGCGGGAATACACGTGACATGACCTTTGCGCTGGCCCCGATCCTGGCCGAAAATTTCCGTGTAATCGTGTTCGATCGCCCCGGCCTAGGCTACAGCGGCAGCTTTAACCCCGATGGGGAAACTATTGAAGAACAAGCAGATATCCTGCAAAAAGCCGCCGAAAAACTGGGCGCTGAAAAACCCATCGTAGCTGGGCAAAGTTATGGCGGGTCTGTCTCGCTTGCCTGGGCTGTAACGCGGCCTGACAATATCTCTGGCCTGGTTCTGATCGCCGCTGCTGCGATCCCGTGGGAGACACCTCTGGACGGGTTCAACAAGATGGCTGCGACCTCGGCGGGCAAGGTCGCAGCCCTGCCCTTGGTCACTGCGTTTGTTCCCGAATGGTATGTTGAAAAGGCGCTGGACCGGGTGTTTGCACCTCAGACCGCGCCCGAAGGTTATGCCGATCACTTCGGTCCGGGTCTGACCATTCGAAGAAGCTCGATGCACGCCAATGCCAAGCAACGCGCAAACCTGCTGGAAGAGGTTCGCGCTTTGCAGCCGCGCTATGCAGAGATCACCGTTCCGACTGAGATCGTTCACGGCACCGATGACGACACTGTGGGCTTGGGCTGGCATTCCCACCGGCTGGTCGAACAAATCCCCGGTGCCGAACTGATCGAACTGCCCGGAATTGGGCACATGCCGCAAGTTGTGGCCGCCCCTGAGGTCTCTGCCGCCATTATACGTGCGGCGGAGCGAGCGGGTTTGCGTTAATCCCACGGCTAATCCATAGTAAGTTATGGATTTTATGACGAGGTAACCTATGGCCCGCACCGAAAAAGGTTCCATCGAAAAGTACTACAGGAATGACGCCCCGGAAGAGGTGCGTTCGGCCATCAAGAAGTCGGATAAGGACGACATTCTGAACCCAACATACCCTTACGACGAACGCATGAAACGTAAGGACTATGAAAAAGAGATGGAAAAGCTGCAGATAGAGCTGGTCAAGCTGCAGTCTTGGATCAAGGAAACCGATCAGCGCATCGCGCTTATTTTCGAAGGTCGAGACGCGGCGGGAAAAGGCGGCACGATCAAACGTTTCCGTGAAAACCTTAACCCTCGCGGCGCACGAAACGTGGCCCTTAGCAAACCCTCGGATACTGAGCGAAGCCAATGGTACTTTCAAAGGTACATCCCGCATCTTCCAGCCGCGGGCGAGATCGTGTTCTTTGACCGGAGTTGGTACAATCGTGGCGTTGTCGAAAACGTATTCGGGTTCTGCACTGCCGAGCAACGTGAGCATTTTTTCCGGCAGGTTCTGCCGCTCGAGACTGGTCTGGTCAACGACGGGATCATACTTTTCAAATTCTGGCTCAACGTCGGACAGGCGGAGCAGTTGAAACGGTTTCTGGCGCGTGAAGGTGACCCATTAAAGCATTGGAAACTCAGCCCAATCGACGTGGCTGGTCTAAGTAAATGGGACGAATATAGCCAGTCGATCTCGGAAACCCTGACCCGCAGCCACTCGGAACACTGCCCATGGACGATTGTGCGGTCAGATGACAAGAAACGAGCGCGCCTAGCAGCTATTCGTACGGTTCTGCATGCGCTCGACTATGACGAAAAGGACGAGAATGCGATTGGCCCCAACGATCCAAATATCTGCGGTGGGCCAGAAATCTGGGAATCATGATCAGCAGTGGACGAATACCACAGCGCGAATTATGTCATGAATTCTGAACACTTAAACAACAAAGGCAACTGAAACAGGAATGACGAAACGCGGGTATCACCACGGGAACCTGAAACAAGCTCTGATCGAAGCAGCCCTGTCTTTGATCGAGAAAAAAGGCCCGACTGGTTTTACCCTGTCCGAAGCTGCAAAAACCGCAGGTGTTACCCCTGCCGCAGTCTACCGGCATTACCATGGGCGCGAAGATCTGATCGCCGAAGCCGCGCGCCAAGGGTTTGAGATGTTCGCAGACCTAATGCAATACGCCTATGACAAGGGTCAGCCCTCGGCCCTGGCTGCGTTCGAAGCAACGGGCCGCGCCTATCTCGCCTTTGCCCGCAAGCACCCAGGCCATTACATCGCCATGTTCGAAAGCGGCATCTCCGTTAACCGAACACCCGAATTGGCGCTGGCCGCTAGCCGCGCAAAGGGCGTGCTGGAGAAGGCCGCAGCCGATTTGTCACAACATATACCGCCCGAGAAGCGCCCACCCGCTTCGATGTTCAGCGCCCATATCTGGGCAATGAGCCACGGTGTTGTTGAGCTATTCGCTAGAAATACCGGCGCAAGCTCGCCATTTCCGCCAGAGGATTTGCTCGAGACCGGTATCGGTATTTATCTGCGGGGGTTGGGTTTGGTCCCACAAGACGACTGATATTCAAAATCTGGACACGGGCTGCGGGGCGCTCAGACCCGATGTAACATTGATAAGCTCCATCTCGCCCATTCCTTTGATTTCCACACGCCCAAGATCAGAAACCTGAAATTCATCGATCAGAGCATATTTCATCTCTTCCGGTGCAACGATTTTCATTGGGTTAGCAAATACTTGCAAGCGTGAAGCGATGTTCACCGCCGGGCCAAACACATCATAAACGTATTTCTGTATTCCAACCACAGATCCAACCGCTGCTCCTGTGCCCAACCCTATCCTAGCCTGCCATTTGTGTGGATGGCTTTCGTTGCGTCGTTCCAGATACCGCAGAAAGCGAACCGCACAATGGGCAACCGCAGTCGCGTGATCCGGTGTTGGGTCAGGCATACCAGACACCGCCAAGTAGGCATCGCCAATGGTCTTGATCCGCTCGCAGCCGAATTGTTCGACAATGCGGTCAAAAGCCGTGAAGATGTCGTTCAATTCACTCAGCGTGACGGTTGGGTCGGTTTTTGCCGCAAAATCGGTGAAACCAACAAAATCCAACATCACCACCGACACTTGATCATAAAGTTGTGGCGTGACCACGCCAAAGCTTTTGAACTCTTCGTAGACGGCCCGCGGCATTAGATTCAGCAATAACCGCTCGACGCGTTCTTTTTCACGCTCCAACTCTCGCGTATTGCGCTCGACCATAGTCGAGTAGCTGTCGATCATACTTTCAAGCTCACGGATGCGGGTGATGTTCTGGCATTCAACAACCAGAACCTGTTCGGTCAATCCGTTCGCCAGCGATACCGCCGTCGCAAATATCAACGTTCTGCGTTTCGGCTTAATCTGTAACTCGACTGAGTATCTAAGCCCCGATTGCTTGACATCGTCTAATTCGCGAGCGTCCAGCGAGGGAAGAATATCCAACAACGTCTGACCTTCTGTCGGAGTACCAAACCACTCGGCAAAAGGCCCGTTGTGGAAAACGAAGGTCAGGTCCGAAGCCCGCACAACCGCCACGCCGACGCCGATCGCACGCAGCAATTGTTCATTTATCGCAAGAATACTCATGCCGCATCTCTCGTAACAATGATTGCCCTCTTTGATTCAATGGCTTGCATGGCAATTTTTATGTGGCCGTCCTCCATCCCGTGCATAGACAAGGCTTCGGCGAACAGTTCCGCCATCTCATCGAAATCAGCATGAGAGATATTCAGATGGCGGTGCACAGCTTCAATTCTTTCATCACTGAAAGACGCTGGCCCACCAACCAGAGAAGAGACAAATTTGGTCTGATGATCGATCAGGCGCGGCATATCGATGTCTTCAAAATGGCCACCGATCTGATCGGAATCCAAAGCCATTTCGTAGAAAGTCATTACGATCCGGCTTATCGTTTTGAATCCACCATATCTTTCGTAAATTGTCTGACCCACACCGCGCACCCAAGCTTTAACTACAAATAACACTGCGAGCTTATATCAAACTGACAGTTTTGTTAACGCTTATAAGTAGTTTAGCAGGACTCGGGCCACAGGAGCCCTTCCAAAGTGAAGTAAACGTACCAAAGAGTTACGTTGTAAGGGCATGGAACTAAGAACAAATGCGCCCGGCGCCAAGTGCCAGTTTGTAGTAGGCACTTCCTAACTGCCTTTCGCAGTCGCGGCAGGAGGGGTGGTCACCCCTCCTGCTGATTAGATCAGGTGCTGATCGTGTTGTGCTCAGGTCCATAGGGGAAGCCTGTAATGTTTTCTGCACCGTCTTCTTTGACTACCAGAATATCATGCTCGCGATAGCCGCCGGCGCCCTTTTGACCTTCCGGAATCCACAGCATCGGCTCGATTGAGACGACCATGCCGGGCTCCAGAACCGTATCAATATCTTCGCGCAGTTCCAGACCAGCCTCGCGCCCGTAATAGTGACTGAGAATGCCAAACGAATGACCATACCCAAACGACCGGTACTGCAGCAGCCCCTCATCCGCGAAGAAGCGGTTGATCTCTTCACAAATGCCAGAGCACGTCGTGCCAGGTTTAATCAGGTTCAAGCCTAACTCGTGTGCGGCGACGTTGGCTTTCCAAATACGAAGGCTTTCGGCGTCTGGCTCACCGAGGAACAAGGTTCGTTCCAGCGCAGTATAATAACCCGAGATCATCGGGAACGTATTCAGCGACAGGATATCGCCCTTTTGCAGCGCGCGCTTGGTGACCGGGTTATGTGCACCGTCGGTGTTTAGGCCAGACTGGAACCAGACCCACGTGTCACGGTATTCGGCGTCTGGGTAGGCGCGCGCGATCTCTGCCTCCATCGCGTCGCGACCGGCCATTGCGATATCGATCTCGGTCGCGCCTTCTCGGATCGCGGCGTGAATGGCCGCGCCACCCACATCGGCGGTCCGTGCACCCCCCTTGATCAGCTCGATCTCTTCCGCAGATTTCACCATGCGCGCGGCCATTGTGTCCGGTGCGATATCCACCAATTCCGGCCCACCCAGCATATCCAGCGCGGTGTCACGCATCGCTAGTGTCATGTGATCACCTTCGATTCCCAGCCGTCCCGCCGAGCCAATAAGGTTGGAAACCGCGCGCCAGTAATTGTTCCGTTTCCAGTCGGTGTAGATGACGTTCTCTTCGACCGAGCGCCGCCAGGGCTGACCTGCATCGATATTGGCTGAAACGGTCGTGCAGGCATCCTGCGTCACAACACACCCATACGGACGGCCAAACGAACAATACAGAAAACCCGAGTAGTAGGCGATGTTGTGCATCGACGTAAGCAACACAGCCGGAATATCCCGCGCTGCCATGGTCGCGCGCAGGCTAGACAGACGCCGGACGTATTCCGCCTTGCTGAACGGCAAAGGCGCTTTGTCACCATTGTGGCAGGTGAAGTACTCGGGGCGGTTATTTAGATCAGTCATATCGGTCTCTCCTCAATGCCGGACAGGCATCGCCCGGCCACAAGCCCCGGCGTTCAGGACAAGCGGCCTCGGGAACCGAGAGCCATGCACCCCAAGCTACGTCACGACGCCATCGTGACTGGGGTGCATAGTGAAATCGCTAAATCAGCTTTCGAGTCGCGTCAAGACGGGCTGAGCCCCCGCAGGCGTTCGGACCGACGCCGCAGCAGTTCGACCGTCGTCAGCAGCGCGATTGAGATCACAACAAGGATTGTCGCAACTGCCAGAATAGTCGGGCTGATCTGTTCCCGCAGGCCAGTGAACATCTGCCATGGCAGCGTCTTCTGGCTGGCCGAGCCAACGAACAGAACCACCACCACCTCGTCAAACGAGGTGATAAAGGCAAACAGCCCGCCCGAGATCACCCCCGGCAGGATAAGCGGCATCTGAATCTTGAAGAAGGTCCGCACTGGCCCTGCCCCCATATTCGCCGCAGCCCGCGTCAGCGACTGGTCGAACCCGACCAGCGTTGCCGTCACCGTGATGATCACAAATGGAATCCCCAGAACCGCGTGGGCAAGGACAACTTTGATATAGCCCACAAAGTTCTTGTCCATGCCCAAGGTTCCTTCAAGGAAGCGCCCGATGTCACTGTAGAAAAAGAACATACCGGTGGCGGAAATGATCAGCGGCACAATCATCGGCGAGATCAGAATGCCCATGATCGCCCGACGGCCTGGCACATGAGACTGGCTAAGCCCGATGGCGGCCAGTGTTCCCAGCGAGACTGAGATAACGGTCGCAATTGGAGCGATGATCAACGAGTTCTTGAAGCTTCGCTGCCATTCATTGTTGGTAAAGAAGTCACGGTAGTGCTTCAGCGAATAGCCTTCGGGGTCGAGACGCAGCATCTCGGGTGTAAAGGTAAAGAAGTCCTGCGCGTTGAACGAAAGCGGCAGAACCACAAGGATGGGCGTGATCAGGAACACGAAGATCGCTCCGCAAATCACTCGGAACAGATAGTGCTCAAACACCTGGCTGCCCGTCAGGTACGGCAAGAGTTTTTGGCGGTAGCGTCCTTCGTATAACCAGAAGATGAAGAACGCAAAGAACCAACCGGACAGTAAGCCCACGATCAGCCCGGTGAACCCGGCAAAGAAAAACCCGACCGCTCCCAAGCCCAGAATGGTGATCCAGCGCGCGACGCCTTCATTATCAAGCACCGTGATATAGACCCACGCCAGCGCCGCCATCAAAGCTGCACCTACCAGGATGCCAAGCAGGACACTGCCCTGACCGGCCCCTACGAACATGCCGAGGAATCCTCCCGCGGCTGCGACAGTGGGCAGAACCATCGACAACGGTTTGCGGGAAATTGGTGTAAGTGCTGCCATGATCTTTATCCCAGTTTCACGTTATCGATGCCCACGATTTTGTCGTAACACCAGTACAGAAGCATAACGACTGCCAATAGGATCGTCCCCAGCGCCGCGGCGAGCCCCCAATTCAGCGAGGACGAGATGTGGTACGCAATCCGGTTCGAGATGAAGACACCCTTTGTTCCGCCTACGATTTCAGGCGTGATGTAGTAACCAATGGCCAGAATGAACACGAGGATCGACCCCGCCCCGATACCGGGGATAGATTGCGGGAAGTAGATCCGCCAGAAGGTTGTCCAGTTGGTCGCCCCCATCGACTTGGCCGCGCGGGTATAGGACTGCGGGATCGTCTGCATCACCGAATACATCGGCAGGATCATGAATGGCAGCAGGATATGCGTCATCGCAACGATCGTACCGATCTGATTGTTGATGATCACAAGCCGGGCATCATCCGCGACCAACCCAAGCCAAACCAGCGTTTCGTTGATAACACCTTGTTGCTGCAACATCACTTTCCAAGCTGATGTTCGCACCAGAAGCGAAGTCCAGAATGGCAACAGCACCAATATCATCAACATGTTCGAAACTCGCATCGGCAATGTCGCCAACAAATAAGATACCGGATAGGCCAGCAGAATACAGGATGCGGTTATAATCAGCGACATAAACAATGTCCGGCCGAACAGCTTTACAAGAATCTGCTTTTCTTCTGGTTGCGCAGCTACACCATCAGGCGTCAGCCTCAGGTCAACTGCGGCCAGGAAATAACCGGGCGTCACGTTGCGGGAGTGGGTCTTGATCACACGCCAGTTTTCGACATCTCCCCACCCTTTATCCGCATCAATAAGTTTTTCCTTGAACGGCGCATCCGCTTCGGGGTCCCATTTCCTGATCTTGCGACCGGTTTTACGGAACAGTGACGAAATACCCGGTTCTTCGTAGTTCAACCGCGATCCCAGCCGAGTGTGCTTCTTTTCGGATACTGCAACGATCATGTCGCGGACAAAGGCGTCGTAAACGGCCTCGTCCGGCAATTCGCCGCTTTTTTCATCCCAGGTCTCCAGCGCCACGACCGTCAGAGGCAGCGTCTTTTCCACGATGCCGTTTTCCACCGAACGGAACAGCATCGACGCAATCGGAATAATGAACGAGAACAGGACGAACAGAAGAAGGGGCGCAATCAGTAACAGAGCGCGCAACTTTTGCCGTCGTAGTGAACGTGCCAGAGATTGCTTGAGCGGCGTTCCATCCGCTGCCAGCATCGGTCCTGCGTTTTGGCTTGCGTCAGTCATCAGTGCCCCTTGGTTTTATCGGGTCAAGGGGCAGCGGACCGCCCCTTGACTGGTTTTGGAACTCAAACGGTTACTGTGACAGCCAAGCCTGGAACTGTGCGTCCAGATCATCGCGGTAGTCAGCCCACCATTCGTAGTTGTTCACAAAGGTGTTCTCTGCGTTGTTCGGATCGGTCGGCATATGGGGCGCCATGTCGATACCCAATTCAGCATGCTGTCCGACCAGCGGAGCCGAGGACTTACGCGCCGGACCGTACGAGATGTACTTGGCCTGATCCGCCAGTCTCTGGGTGTCGGACGAGAACCGGATGTAGTCCAGAGCGCGGGCTTCACGCTCGGGGCTGAGGCCAGCGGGAATTGCCCAGCCGTCCAGATCGAACATCTGCCAATCCCAGGCCATGCCAACAGGCTGGTTCTGCTCGGCAATCATCGAGAACAGACGGCCATTATAGGTCGATCCCATGAAGATCTCGCCATCAGCCAGCAGTTGCACGGGTTCGGCCGCTGCCGACCACCAGATCGTCTGATCCTTGATCGTGTCCAGCTTGGCCAGAGCGCGCGCTACCCCTTCTTCAGTTTCCAGAGTGTCGTACACATCTTCATAGGCCACGCCATCGCAAAGCAGCGCCCATTCCATATTGGCAACGGGGCGCTTGTTCAGTGCGCGCTTACCCGGATACGTCTCAAGGTCGAACACATCACATGCGCCGGTCGGTGGCTCTACGCCTTCCGGAACCATATCAGTGCGATAGCCGAAGGTTGTCGAAAAGACGATAGTGGGAATGTAGCAGGGCGAGACCAGCTGATCACCAAAATCCTCAGACGCCGGTGTACCATCAGGCGCAGGGGCCAGATGCACGTCTGGGTCAATTTCAATGATCAGACCTTCGTCGCACGCACGGATATTGTCAGCCGCTTCAAGGTCAACAACGTCCCATGTGACGTTGCCCGCTTCGTTCATGGCCCGCAACTTGGCAACACCTTCGGGTGAGCTGTCGTCGTTCAGGATGGTGACGCCTGTCTTTTCAGTATAGGGCTCGTGATACGCTTTGAGCTGCGACTTGGAATATGCACCGCCCCAAGAGACGATCGTCATCTCTTCGGCCATTGCACCGCCAGCAATTGCAGCAACTGCACTGGCAAGCAGAGTGGATTTAGTCACTTTCATAGTTAACTCCCTGTTTAACCCGTTATTTTTGCATTTTGAGACCGGATCACGGGCAACCCGATCATCTGAGTGTCCCGCGTGCCCGGGCGGGCCGCACGGGAAATCTATGGCTCAGGCGTCCAGCGCCCGGCAGTCTTGGGCCAGCCAGCCGATTTCGACTTCCTGACCTGGACGCAGTTTGACCGCATCCGGCGCGTTCCGAGTTTTGATGATAAAGTCATCGTTCCCCGCCACAGACAGGCGGAAACGGAACACGTCGCCCATGTAAATGAATTCTTTTACCGTTGCCTTCAGCGTATGCGCATCAGCATGCAACCGGTCTTTGTTGAACTCCACCCGCTCTGGGCGAATAGATACCTTTGTACGTTCACCTGCGTTGTGTACGTTGACCGGCTTGGCGTCGATCTCAGACCCATCGTCCAGCGTCACAACACAGGAATCTCCATCAATTGATTTAACAACGCCTTCCAGTGTGTTGTTTTCACCGATGAATTGAGCAACAAAACTGTTTTCGGGTTCTTCGTACAGAAGATCAGGTGGTGCCAATTGCTGAATACGTCCATCATCGAACACAGCAACCCGATCAGACATTGTCAGGGCTTCGGTTTGGTCGTGGGTTACATAAACCGTGGTAATCCCCAACTCATGCGCCAGACGGGTGATTTCAAACTGCATATGTTCACGCAGTTGCTTGTCCAGCGCGCCCAACGGTTCGTCCATCAAAACAAGTTCGGGTTCAAACACTAGTGCCCGCGCCAGCGCGATCCGCTGTTGCTGGCCACCCGATAGCTGGGCCGGACGGCGGCTACCAAACGCGCCCATCTGCACCATGTCCAACGCACGCTTGACCTTCTCTTCGCGCTGATCTTTGCCCATCTTCCGCACTTCCAGCGGGAATGAGAGGTTCTCAGCCACAGTCATATGCGGAAATAGGGCGTAGTTTTGAAACACCATCCCAATTCCACGTTTATGCGGTGGGATGTTGTTGATCGGACGCCCGTCCAACATTATTTCTCCATGCGTGGCGGTTTCAAAGCCGGCCAGCATCATCAAGCAAGTTGTCTTACCGGAACCTGACGGCCCCAGCATTGTCAGAAACTCACCCTTGGGCAGTGATAGGTTTAAATCTTTTACAACGAGTACTTCGCCATCATAGGACTTTTGGACACGCTGAAACTCGACGAACGCTGCGTCATTTGACATATACCGACTTGGCTCCCTGTGGTCTTTTGTTTGTCCGGTTTATCCGGATCTAAACGACCTATTGGCACCATTTAAGGACACGCGAGGCGCAGCACGCAACCAAAATATGTCGGTTGGATGACAATTTTTGAATCAAGGGCCCGACCTTTAGGTATGGTTCAGCTTCCTCATGTGCCAAGCAAGGCTTTGATTACTTGACAGAACAGGCTTGTTCAGGCGCTTTTTTATTTCGGGGATTGCATCAAAAGTTCTTATATTAGTGCAGCTTATAAAAACAGCTTCAACCAATGGATCAGCACCAAGTTTAAGTGCTGCTTCAACGATTGAGCTTTTAGAAATACGCACAACTTTCGATTCTTCCGCCTCTCCGAACGAGCCGAAAACGTCCATCGACACTCCGTTTTCTGCAAAAGCCCGGCGTAACGGCTCGTTCACTTCCTCGATATACGGCGACAGCAGCGCAAATTTCGACACCCCCAGATGCGCGGCACAAGCGGAGGCCGCACGCAACGGGTTCGTGACCACTGCGGCTTGGCACGTCTTTTGAACCATCCGCTCAACCTGTGTTGAGCCGATAACCGAACTGGCCGAAGTACACCCGTAGCCGACAACCTTGTATGGGCGTATCTTGGGCAACAAATCCGCAGCCGCAGGCAGGGCTTTTTCCATTTCTGTCAGCGTATCCGTCGTAACCTCTGTTCCGCTTGGAATGCGCGAGACATAGATCGGGCATCTCCGGTCGGCAAAATAGGCGTTGAATTCGGGTTCAATGGTTTCGTCTGTCTGCAACACAATCAGGCCCATAGGCGACGCGGCAGGATCATCTTCGTCCAGCGTATAAGGCAGATAACTCATATCTGGGGCAACTCCGTTCCCACGCGAGGGCTGATAAAACGTGCCCCTCCTTTGGTGATGACTATGTTTTCTTCGTGAACAAGTATTTTATCTCCGACCGCGATGCCCGGCTCAAGCGTCAGAACCATTCCTTCTTCCAAAACCGTATGGTCAGTTGGGATCAACGACGGCCATTCAGTCAGCGACATCCCCAACCCATGCCCCAATCGGCCCGCACCTGTGTCTTCGCTGTTACGCGACAGGATCGTGTTCATGACGTGAAACAGGTCTGCCGCCGTCTTTCCCGAGCATGCAGCGTCAAATGCGGCGTCTGATGCTTCGATAAGAGTAGCGTAGGCGTCGCCGACCTCGGCATTGGCGGGCCCGACTGACCAATTGCGATCATAGTCACAAAAATATCCATCCCACACCAGACCAGTGTCCAGCATCAGCACATCACCCGGTTTCAACGCTGTTGCGCGGGCCGGAGAAATGACGTCTGTATAGCCGCCCTGTTCTGCACCTCCTGCAAGATAAGGCACCCAGTCGGCACCTTCCTCAAGGCACAACATCTGAAATCGGCGAAAGATCTCGTCCAGATTCGCACCTTCATTGGCAATCTCAGGGACGCGTTGAAAAGCCCTCCCGGCAATGGTGCAGGCAGTTTCGATCTTGGCGATCTCAGCTGGGGATTTGACCATCCGAAGCGTGCGGAGAATACCGTCGTCACTTCCCAACCGACGGTTTCCAAGGCGCTTTTGAAGCTGCTGAAGGTCAGACAACGGCATGCGGACATGGGTCTCGTGCCCATCAGGCAGACCAATTAACGCGTCTGAAGGACAGATTTCACACAAGGCTTCAGCCAGCAGGCTGACTCCATCGTCAGTCAGATCCGGGGCACTCCATGTACGGATGTCATCGACCCAGGTTTGAGCCATCAGCGCTGATCCGATCGAGGGAATGACTGCGATCGGTTTTCCAGTCGCCGGAACAATCAGAAACCACGGACGCGTCGGGCTTTCCCAAAACCGGGTCAGATATCCGGTAAAATAGCGAACCTCGGGTTCAGTGGTCAGCAATAGGGCGGACAGCCCCGCCTGCCCCATACGGCGTTGCGCACGGCCGAGCCGAGACTTGAACTCAGAGGCGTCGAAACCCCTCATTCCGCGACCTCGGAAAGGAAACACAGAACGCGGGATTCTGGACCGATGCCCAGAGTTTTACGTACTTCCGAATTCATAACCGCCGCGACGCCTGCCCCACCAGACGCAGTTGTGGCAATGCCTGCTGACGCCATCGCGGAAAGGTGCTCGGTCACTTGCGGATCTGTCAGGGTCAGGAAGCTGTCAGCATCTCGTGCTAGCCCATTTAAGGCAATCAGAGACGGCTCTTTGCAATCGAGCCGCCCCATGACGCTGTCGGGGCCATCGGCAAAAACACAGGCTCCAGCCTCTATGCTCGCCTGCAAGGCAGGTGCTGCGTCCGGTTCAACCACGACGATCTGTGGCTCGTCCCCCCAAATTTTGCGCACATAGGCAGCGACAGCACCAGCCAGCCCGCCGACACCGGCCTGCAACATGATATGGGTTGGCTTTTCCGGGCATTGCCGAATGGCCTCAGCGGCCATCTGCAAATACCCCTCCATCAGTGTATACGGCAGCTCATAGTACCCTTCCCACGAGCTGTCCGATAACAAAATCCATCCGTTGTCCTGCGCCGCTTTCTCGGCACCGTTCATGCTGGCTGCATAATCCGTACCGCACCGTACAACCTGCGCATTTTGTGCCCGCAATCTGTCGGCAAAGCTCTCAGGCACAGTTTCAGCAATGTAGACCACCGCGTCTGCACCGAATATCCGCGCACCTGCGGCGACGCTCATCCCATGATTGCCCGCACTGGCAGTTACATAAGTGCGCCCTGACAAAGTCGCACTGTCCGGATTTTCGGAAATATCTGCTGCATGACGTGCAATGACATAGGCTGCCCCCAGCGCCTTGAACGAGCCAAGATTCATTCGGCCACGTTCATCCTTTACCCAAAGCGCGGCGACATCTGCCAAGCCATCGACCGACAGCAATGGTGTCTCAGCCGCAGTCGGGCATTGATTTAACAGATCGGCCACACGGCCTGCATCGGTCGAAGGGTACGGCGCGGCCTCAATCAGCTTTTGGCCACCGCGATGAGGGTTGGATATTATCTTCAAGTGAGCGTCTTTCCTGAGTTACGCATTGACGTGATCGTATTCCTCAAGTTCTGTCAACAAATCTCGGTCACCACAGGAGCCAGCCATGCCTCACACCGACCCGGCCTTCAGCCGATCTGAATACGACAGGCGGCTCGCGAAGACACGCGCCGCCATGGCCGCTGCTGATTTGGACGCACTGTTTATCGAAGATCCCTCCAACATGGCATGGTTGACCGGGTATGAGGGCTGGTCGTTTTACGTTCATCAGGGTGTTTTGGTTCTACATGACCGGGACCCAATCTGGTGGGGCCGAAACCAGGATGCCAACGGTGCAAGGCGCACAGTTTGGATGTCAGATGACCGAATTCACGGTTATGCAGACCACTTCGTGCAATCTACTGTCCGCCATCCCATGCAAGACCTAGCAGCCCTGATCCGCGATTGCGGGTTGGCTTCGCGCCGGATCGGCGTTGAATTGGACAACTATTATTACTCGGCCAAAGCCCACCTGACTTTGTTGGCAGAGCTACCGCAGGCCGATTTGGTTGATGCCAATGCACTGGTGAACTGGCAGCGGGCGGTGAAATCCGATGAGGAAATCGCCCTGATGCGAAGGGCTGCCCGTATCTCAGAGCATATGATGGACGGCGCGTTGGAAAGGATTGAACCTGGCCTGCGAAAAAACGAACTGGTCGCACAGATTTACCATGACGCGATTTCAGGCTTGGGCGATGACTGGGGCGACTATGCAGCTATCGTTCCTCTGCTCCCTTCGGGGACGGATGCAGCCGCGCCGCATCTGACATGGAATGGTGCGCCTTTGAAATCCGGTGAATGCACATTCTTTGAGCTGTCCGGTTGCTACCGCCGCTATCACGCACCGTTCTGCCGGTCGGTCTTTCTGGGTCAGCCGCCCGATTATCTGCGCCGGGCCGAAGCCGCATTGGTCGAAGGGCTAGAAGCCGGACTGGACGCAGCCCGCGCGGGCAATCAGGCGCGCGACATCGCATTGGCGCTGGCTGCGCCGCTGGAGCGCGCCGGGATCGAACGCGGCGCGCGGTGCGGTTATCCGGTGGGTCTCAGCTATCCACCCGATTGGGGAGAGCGCACCATATCCCTGCGACCCGAGGATGAGACCGTTCTGGAACCCGGCATGACCTTTCATTTCATGCCCGGCCTCTGGATGGATGACTGGGGTCTCGAGATTACCGAATCGATCCTGATCACCGAAACCGGACCCGCCGATTGTTTCTGCAATCGGCCCCGCAGTTTATTCGTAAAATCATGACCCTAATCAAAACGACTGAAATCCTTGCGGACCTGATCGCCTTTGAAACAGTCTCTGCCGACAGTAACCTTGAAATCATCTGTTATCTGACCGAACGGCTTGAGGCGCTGGGCGCGCGGTGCATCGAAACGCAGGATGCGACCGGAAAAAAGGCGAATGTATTTGCAACGCTGGGGCCGGACATGCCCGGCGGCATTCTGCTGTCCGGCCACACGGATGTGGTTCCGGTGGCCGATCAGGATTGGACCACAAACCCGTTTCAAATGACTGAACGGGATGGTCGGCTGTATGGTCGCGGCACCTGCGACATGAAGGGGTTCATCGCCGCCGCGCTGGCATTTGCCGAGACACTGTATATCAGCAAGCTGACCCAACCTCTGCATTTTGCCTTTACCTATGACGAGGAAACCGGCTGCTTGGGCGCTCAGAACCTTGTAAACGATCTGTCCGAACGCGGCATCGTGCCGGACATCGCCATCATCGGCGAGCCGACCGAAATGCGGGTGATCGAAGGGCACAAGGGTTGTTTCGAATACACCACCAGTTTCGTGGGACTCGAAGGGCACAGCTCGGCCCCTGACGATGGTGTTAACGCTGCGGAATACGCGGCGCGCTATATCGGCAAGCTGCTGGAATTACGCCATATCCTGAAATCGCGCGCGCCAAAGGGCAGCCCGTTTGAGCCGCCCTGGACCACGGTCAATGTCGGGCGCATCTCGGGCGGCGTCGCCCATAATGTCATCGCCAGCAAGGCCGAAGTTGCGTGGGAAATGCGCCCGGTTCAATCGAGCGATGCTGAGCTGGTCCGAAATACCCTGTCGGATTACGTGCAACATACCTTGTTGCCCGACATGCAGGCGGTTCACCCGGAGGCCAGCATCACGCAGGAAGCGGTGGCCGAGGTCGAGGGCCTTGAACCCATGGACGAAAACGCCGCGCGCGAGCTTGTGGCTGAGTTGACCGGCGCCAATGGCACCGGCGTCGTTGCCTTCGCCACCGAAGCCGGGCTGTTCCAGCAATTGGGCATACATGCAATTGTTTGCGGGCCAGGCTCGATCACGCAGGCGCACAAGGCGGATGAATATGTCGAGATCGAACAGCTCGATCTGTGCTGCCGGATGCTGAACCGTCTAGGCCGCCGCCTGATCGCTTAGCCAGTCCCATGTGTGCGATCATAAGCCGAGCGCGGCGGTTGAACATGCGCGGCGCGCGCGTCCTCACCCGGATCATAGACCTCCATCACCAGCGGATAACAGGCGGCAACGTCCGAGGAATGCTCGGATGAACAATCCCCACCGGGACAGGCAGAAAGACCCACGGTCAGGTCGATCTCGGCATAGAATTCAAGATAGTCGCCCGGACGCACCGGGCTGGCCTTCATGAAATACTGGCCGGTGTCGCGGGTGAAACCAGTGCACATGAACACGTTCAAAACGTCATGTACCAACATCTCGGCCTCGTGCAGCGGCAGATTGCAATGGCTGGCCAACGCGCGGGTCAGGTTGGAATGGCAGCAATAGTGGTAGTCATCGCCGGACAGCAGTCGACCCGTATAGGGGTCACAGCGCGTCCCGATCACGTCGTGAACTGAACCCCCAAAGGCATCGAACCCGTACCAGTCCAGCGTATCATCGACGACGGTCGCCATGGGGCGCATGTTGGGAAAGCTCGACCACATGCGATCCCCGGTCGACAGATGGGTGCCGTGCAGAGCGCGGGTTTTGCCGGAATAAAACCGCTCGGACAGGTCGTGCTTGTTCCACATGTTCAGATCGCCGACCTGCGGACCATCCACCGACACCACCCGAACAAACGCTCCCGCAGGCACATCTATGCAAGCGGCATCCCGCGGAGCGGCCACGGCTTCGGCGGTCTTCTTCGCGCCCTGCCGCAGCTTCGCCAGCGCGCTCAGGTCTGGCTGAACCAACGTCTCGGGTGGGTAGCAGATTACCGGCGCAACAGCCTTGCGTTCGCCGGCATCCGTGGGTGACGCGAAGTTCGGATTTTCCAGTTTCATGAACGCTCTCCCCTGCTTTTACACAGGCTTAGCGCATAATGAACGGGTTCGCCATCGGCTCTTGCGCGGTGCTTATCCAGGTGGTTTTGGTACGGGTATAGTCCAGGATCGCCTCGACCCCGGCCTCACGCCCATAGCCGGACTGATTGAACCCACCGAAGGGCGCTATCGGGGAAATCGCCCGATATGTGTTCACCCAGCAAATCCCGGCCTTTATCCGTTTCGACACCCGATGCGCGCGCGCCAGGTTCTGCGTGAAGATGCCCGAGCCCAAGCCATAAGGTGTGCTGTTCGCAAGCGCGATTGCCTCGTCCTCAGTG
Source organism: Ruegeria sp. BB7 (assembly GCF_056539365.1). NCBI lineage: Bacteria > Pseudomonadati > Pseudomonadota > Alphaproteobacteria > Rhodobacterales > Roseobacteraceae > Ruegeria > Ruegeria sp. BB7. The sequence continues at coordinate 239,884 of NZ_JBQFUV010000001.1, forward strand.
TCAAATGGCAGCAACGACATGACCGGCCCAAACATCTCGACCTTCAGCGTTTCAGTATCGGCTGAGGTGCATTCTACCAGAGTTGGTGTCATGTAGTTGCCCGGACGATCCGCAGCCACCCCGCCAAAACGGATAACCGCACCCTGCCCTTGTGCCTTCGCCAATGTCGTCTCGATCTTGCGCACTTGGGCAGCCGTGCACAGCGGACCAACATGCGTATCCGATTGCAGAGGGTCGCCCAGACGAATTGCGCTGGCTTTCTGCTCGATACGCTCAATCAGTGGCTTCAAGATCGACCGATGCACCAAACCGCGCGTCCCCGCCACGCAGCTTTGGCCAGACGCACCAAAGTTACCTGCGATCAGGCCATTGGCTGCACCGTCCAGATCGGCGTCCTCAAACACCAGGATTGGGGACTTACCGCCAAGCTCCAGTGAGGTAACCGCAAAATTCTCGGCCGAGTTTCGCACCACATGCCGCGCGGTCTCTGGCCCTCCGGTAAAGGCGATCCGGTCGATATGCGGGTGGCGGGTCAACGGAATGGCGCAGTTCTCGGCATCCCCGGTGATGACCGAAACGACGCCGGGCGGAAACCCGGCCTGTTCGATCAGGCGTGCAAATTCCAACATCGGTGCGGGCGCGATTTCCGAGGCTTTCAGCACAACGGAACACCCAGCCGCCAACGCCGGGCCCAGCTTGGTGGCCGTCAGGAACATCTGCGCATTCCACGGCACAATGGCGGCGACGACACCGATAGGTTCGCGGGCTGTGAACACGTGCATGTCGGGTTTGTCGATGGGTAGAACCGTTCCTTCGACCTTATCCGCCAATCCGGCAAAATAGCGGTAGTAATCGGCCACATAACCTGTTTGCGCCGATGTTTCCGCAAGCAGTTTGCCGCTGTCCGTGGTTTCAAGCTCACCAAGCCGAGCAGCATGTTCAGCCACCAGATCAGCCAGACGGTACAATAGCTTACCGCGCGCAGTTTGCGTCATATCCCGCCACTCCGGGTCATCCAGCACGCGCTTGGCAGCCGCAACGGCGCGATCGACATCCCCGGCAGACGCGCAAGCAAAGGTAGCCCACCCTTGCCCGGTCGCAGGATTTTCTGACGTCATGATCTGAGCATTTGACCCCTCGGACCATTCTCCATCAATGAACAGTTGAAAATGCGGAAGGTTTCCCATGGTGATCCTCACTGAAAGGCTGGCATAACGTCGTCGATGAACCGCGCCAGTGAGGCGCGCTTGCGGTCGTTTGTCATGCCGCTGTCGACCCAAAACGAAAACTCGTCATAGCCCAGATCTTCGTAGCGTTTGATCCGGTCAATCACCTGCTGCGCCGTCCCGACAGTCAGGTCCCGGCCCAGCTTCTCGGTGGTGTACATCGGATTTGCGTCCATTTCCTCGGGCGAGATCGGTTCGATCAACCCCTGCTGAATGGGTCGCTTGTTCAGGAACCAAGCGCCGAAGTAATTGTAATAGCGCCGCAAATCTTCGACCCCCTGCGCCACATCGGCGTCGTCTTTGCCGACATAGGTGTGGTGCAGCAGCATGATCTTGGGGCGCGGCCCGGCATAGCTGGCGCAGGCATCGTTGAAGCGGCCCATCAGCGTCTCGATCTCTTCCATCCCCTGCCACAGCGGCGTGACCTGAATGTTAAAGCCGTTATGCACTCCGAATTCGTGGCTGTTGGGGTCGCGCGCCGCGATCCAGATTGGCGGGCCACCGTCCTGCAGCGGTTTCGGCGCCGAGGTCGTCGCCGGGAACGCATAAAACTCGCCTTCATGCGCACAGTCACCCTGCCAAATCTTTGGCAGCAAAGGCGTGGTTTCGCGCATCTTTTGCCCCGCTTCCCACGCGTCCATGCCCGGCGCCAAGCGCTCGTATTCAAAGGAATAGGCCCCACGTGCGATGCCCAGTTCAATCCGGCCCTTGGTAATCTGGTCCGCCGCCGCGGCTTCTCCGGCCAGCTTAATGGGATGCCAGAACGGCGCGACCACTGTCCCGGTGCCCAAACGGACATTCTTCGTGTGATGCGCCAGATCGACAAGGGACAGGAACGGGTTCGGAGCAATAGTAAACTCCATCCCGTGATGCTCACCTGTCCAGACAGCACGCATACCGCCCTCATCGACCATTTTCACCAGACCGACGAACTCATCGTAGAGCACGTCATGGGGCTGATCGGGCGTCAAACGCTCCATATGCGCAAACAGAGAAAACTCCATCAATCGGCTCCTTTAGCGAAAGTTGTGAATGTCGCCGCGCTCGGCATCGCCCAGATACAGGGCGAAATCCCCTGTCTGGGCTTCGCGCGCAAAGCGGGACATCATGTGGTGAATGCCTTTTGAGGCAAAGGTGAGATCGGGTAGGTCAGCGACGGATACCCATTCGGCTTGTTCAGGTGCCGGGTGCTGATCCGCAAGCGCAAGAAAGAACGTATAGTGCTGCTTGCTCTCGGCATCATTGAACGACGAGTAAACCTGTTCGATCCGGGCAAGAATCCCGCGTTTGACCAGCCCTTGCGCCAATCGGTTCCTTTGGCCACCGCGCTCTGCGCCGGAAATCTGGACCGGGCGGAAGGCATCGCCTTCTCGCTCAAGCAGCACCTTGTCGCCGGATGATATGATCGCGCCGCACACGGTCGGGACCTTGGCGTCCATTTCTCGCTCTAGTCCCAGGCTGAAATACGAACCGCCGACGTAGCCCAACCCGTCGCCAGCGGTGTGTGAGAACTCCAAGACACGACCGATCAGCACCGTGTGGTCGCCAGCCGGGATGGCTTGATGCGTTTCACAGCAGAACTGTGCGAGGGCTCCGTCAATCAGCGGCAGGTCATGCACGCCGATGCTATGAGCCACCTTAGCGAACCGGTTGCCCTTGTAACCGGCGAAGGTGTTCGACACTTCTTGCTGTCCTTCCGCCAGGATATTCACAGCAAAATGGCTGCATTCAGCAAAGACTTCATAGCTGGACAGAAACCTACCGGGGCATACCAGCAACATCGGGGGGTCAAGGGACACCGAAGAAAAGGAATTGGCTGTGAAACCGACAGGAGCGCCTGTCTTGTCACGGGCAGTCACGACGGTCACCCCGGTCATGAAGCTGCCAAAGGCATCGCGCAGGGCTCGTGGATCGAGTAAGGTCATGACAAACACTCCTGCAGAAAGCGCAATAGGATAGTGTTGACCTCAGCCGCGTGAGTCATCGGCATCATATGTGCTGCACCGGGGATGATCTCGGCCCGCCCCTTCGGCGTTAGCTTGGCCATGTCGCGTGACATTTGAGGGGTCGAGTTCGGCTCATCCGCACCGGTCAGGAACAAGGCCGGGCATGTGATCGCTGCCAGTTGCGCCTTAGTTGGGCCATCGCTTTCCGCAAAAACTGTATAGGCGGCCTTGTATGCGCGCGGGTCTACCTGTTGCAGCCACAGGGCGCAGGCGTCGCGTTCAGCCGACGTCTGATCTGCGAACCACCGTTGGAGCGTAACTGCGGGATCATTCGCGCGCTGTTCATCCAAGGCGTGTGCACGCGCTAAAACGGCTTGGCGCGCGGTTTCAGGTCGCTTGAAAATTCCGTTCAGGGCTGCAACGCCTTTGACATTTGGATTGCCCGACGCCGCGATGCGCAACGCAATCAGCGCGCCCATCGAATGTCCGACAAGAATGGCAGGCTCTTGCAAGCACGCGGTCACTGGTGCGGTATAGCCTTCCAGTCCATCCGGCACAAAAAACGATGCTTCGCCATGTCCGTTCATGTCCGGACACACAACACGGTATCCTCCGGACGCCAGCGCGTCGGTCTGCCCGCCCCAAGCCTCGGCCCGCAGACCGACACCGTGCAACAGAACAACCAGAGGCCCTGTGCCCGCTTCAATCGCGGTCAAACCGCCAAACTCAGACCGACGCCGGGTTGTCCACGTCATGACCCAGATCCTTCAAGTCTTGATACCGGTCCCCGATGCGATGATGAGGCCGGCCCGAAGTTGCACCGCCCAGTACTATGACCACCTCATCCGAACGCGGGGCATCGGGAATGGCGAATTGCAGCGTCAGGTAATGGGACCGGCGGCCTGCGTCGTTCTTGTCCATCAACGGCACCATGATCGGCGCGTTTGCGGAACCACGAGTGTTGGTAAAAGACAGATAGGATTTCGCCGCCACCGCCTGCCGGAAGTGATTGCCGAAATGCAGCGTGTGGATCAAGCCCGAGGCGTGCTCGACCTCGCCATCCAGCCCAACGACGGCGGCCTTGCCATAGGCTTCAATGGCATCACCGCTGCCCGCCAAAGCGATCATCCGGCGGGTAAGTTCTTCGCCCAGAATCGGGGCGAAGCTCAGAATCTCGGGCCGCAGATCTTCGACATAGCGGCCCGCCCACGGGTTCGACACCACTGCGGCCACAGCGAACATCCTCCACGGGCGCTCGGCCTTGCGAAATCCTTCGACCAGAACCTCTTCGTCATAGGTCACGATTTTCCGAATATTTGGCTCCACGAGCGCCCCCTCTTCTGTCGTTGACAAACTATCCTCGCCCAGGGGTCGCTTTGACAAACGAAAGAACTTTGGTCTTAGGTATTAGTGACTCTAATATGTAGGTTACCAATGTCGAAATCCCTGCCACCACTGACGTGGTTCAGATCGTTCGAAGCCGCAGCCCGGCGCCTGAGTTCGACCGCCGCCGCCGAGGAAATCGGGCTGACGCAATCCGCCGTCAGCCAACAAATCAGATCGTTGGAAACACGACTGGGTGTGGTGCTGTTTCACCGCCATGCGCGCGGGCTGTCCCTGACCGACGAAGGCCGCAAACTGCTGCCACAGGTTGAAGCCGCGCTTGAGATGCTGCATTCCGCCGCCTCGCCCTATCTGGCCGAGGAACGGGCGCGGCATATTACTGTTGCGGCCTCGGTCAGCGTGCTGGAATGGGTGATATCCCCGGCCTTGCCCCAATTTCAGCAGCAGAACCCCGATACCTCTGTGCGGTTCGTCAGTACAATCTGGCCCGATGAATTCGCCGCCTCTCGCGCGGATGTCGAGATTCGGTTCGGGTCTGAAAAGCAGGTTGGTCGGGATGCGACAGCACTGCGGCCCAATCACCTGATCGCAGTGAAAGCACCACAGCTTTCGGGCGGCCTGCAAGACCTGCCGCTGATCGGAACCGTTGGTACATCGGACAATTGGGGATCTTGGGCCGAAGCGACAAATCTGCCGATTGGTACCCCGGTGTTTTATGTCGACTCCTATGGGCTTGCCTTGCAACTGGCCACAACCGGCAATGGCGTTGCCTTGGTCAACGCTCTGATAGCCAATCACGCCCTGCAATCCGGTCAGGTGGTGCTTGCGTCCGATGCCTCTGCCCCGGCCAGCGAGGGGTATTTTCTGGCGGTTCAGCGCCGCTCGCCCGAGGTTGACGCATTTGTCCAGTGGTTTACCGATAATCAGCGCGAACAGACGCACAATCAAGTCTGATTCAAACAAGTCGATGTCGCATATGAGGATATTCAAACACCTCAAAATAGTGAATTCTGGTAAAAAAAGGTCCGATTCATGCGATATTCCGGCTTTCGAGTCATCAAAGAGGCGCTCACCGGCCACAAAGGGTGGAAACCGGTCTGGAGCGAGCCCGAACCCAAGGCGCATTACGACATCGTCGTGATCGGTGGCGGAGGCCATGGCCTCGCTACAGCGCACTACCTGTCCAAGGTCTACGGTCAGCGCAACGTGGCCGTGGTGGAAAAGGGCTGGATCGGCGGCGGCAATGTGGGGCGGAACACCACCATTGTGCGTTCGAACTACATGCTCGACGGGAATGAGCCGTTCTACGAGTTCTCGATGAAGCTGTGGGAAGGGCTTGAGCAAGACCTGAACTACAACGCCATGATGAGCCAGCGCGGGATCCTCAACTTGTTCCACACCGATGGTCAGCGCGATGCCTATACAAGGCGCGGCAATGCGATGATCCTGAACGGCGCGGATGCCGAGTTGCTGGATGCTGACCAGGTGCGCAAGGAGCATCCCTATCTGAACTTCGACGACGCCCGTTTTCCTATCAAGGGTGGCCTTGTGCAGCGCCGTGCAGGCACTGCCCGCCATGATGCGGTAGCCTGGGGCTTTGCCCGTTCAGCGGACATGCACGGCGTCGATATCATCCAGAACTGCGAAGTCACCGGTCTGCGGATCGAGAATGGCAAATGTCTGGGCGTCGAGACGACCAAGGGCTTCATCGGCGCGAACAAAGTGGGCTGTGCGGTTGCCGGTAGTTCCAGCCGTGTGATGGGAATGGCCGGTATGCGTCTGCCCATCGAAAGCCACGTCCTGCAGGCCTTTGTATCCGAAGGGCTGAAGCCGGTTCTGACCAGCGTCATCACCTTTGGCGCGGGTCACTTCTATGTCAGCCAGTCCGACAAGGGCGGGCTGGTCTTTGGCGGCGATATCGACGGCTACAACACCTATGCCCAACGCGGCAACCTGCCCGTGGTCGAGGATGTTTGCGAAGGCGGTGTCGCCCTGATGCCGATGATCGGGCGCGCGCGCCTGCTGCGGATTTGGGGCGGCGTGATGGACATGTCGATGGACGGCTCGCCCATTATCGACCGCACCCCGGTCGAAGGACTCTATTTCAACGGCGGCTGGTGTTACGGCGGGTTCAAGGCGACCCCGGCCTCGGGTCACTGCTTCGCGCACCTTCTGGCGAAAGACGAACCACATCCTGTCGCTACCGACTATCGCCTCGACCGGTTCAAGACGGGTCGGATGATCGACGAAAAAGGCGTGGGCAACCAGCCCAACCTGCACTGAGGGGACCGTTCCATGATTATCAACCATCCCCTTCTGGGCCCGCGCGACGCGTCAGAATTCACCTATCTGGGCGACGCATCCCTGATCGATCGTCCCGACTGGCAGGTCGAGAACGCAGCCGATGCATTCTATGAATACGGCTATCTGCGCGACAACCCCGCCGGTGTGCATCAGGAGCTTTGGTATCACGAGGCCGGTGATCGATCGTGGCTGGTCGTCACGCGCAACACGCTGACGCATGAGATTTCAAAAGTGGAACTGGCCCGCGACGTGGCCCGCGCTCGGGGGCGATCCAAATGACACAGACAAACAGGCTTGAAGGCGGTCAGATCGATCGCAACACTTCTCTGAGCTTCCGTTTCGACGGGCGCAGCTATACCGCCCACCCCGGAGATACTTTGGCTTCGGCTCTGCTGGCCAATGACGTGCGGCTGATCGGCCGGTCCTTCAAATACCACCGCCCACGCGGGTTGCTGACTGCCGGGTCCGAAGAACCCAACGGAATGGTCGAGCTGCGCACCGGCGCACGGAAGGAACCCAACACCCGTGCCACAACGATTGAGATGTTCGACGGGCTTGAGGCGAAGTCGCAGAACCGCTGGCCCAGCCTGAAAATCGACGCGCTGGCCGTGAACGACATGTTCTCGAACTTCCTGTCAGCGGGATTCTACTACAAGACGTTTATGTGGCCCGCTGCGTTTTGGGAAAAACTCTATGAGCCGATGATCCGTCGCGCTGCTGGCTTGGGGTCTCTGTCGATGGAGGCCGATCCGGACGAGTATGACAAGGGTTTCCGCCACTGCGATCTGCTGATCATCGGTGCCGGACCTGCGGGCCTGATGGCGGCACTGACCGCTGGGCGTGCTGGCGCAGATGTCATTCTGGCGGATGAGGACTTCGCCCTTGGCGGACGCCTGAACAGCGAGACCTTCGCGCTGGGCAACCACAGCGCCGCTGACTGGGCGGCGCAGGCGGTGGCGGAACTGTCATCTCTGCCCAATGTCCGGCTGATGCCGCGCACAACCGTGATCGGCGCGTTCGACCATGGCATCTACGGCGCAGTAGAACGGACCGGGGATCACCTGTCCACCCTGACCGCTGGCAAGCCGCGACAAATCCTGTGGCGCATCTACACGCAAAAGGCACTGCTTTGCGCCGGGGCCACGGAACGTCCGATTGCCTTCGAAAATAATGACCGTCCGGGCATCATGATGGCCAGTGCTTTGCGGACCTATGCCAACCGCTTTGCGGTCACGGCGTCGCAGCGTGTTGCGATTTTCACCAACAACGACGACGGCCACCGGACCGCCGCTGACCTGCACGCCAAGGGAGTCAGGATCGCCGCTGTGGTGGATGTGCGCGAGGATGCGCCCTCCAGCTATGACTACGAAGTGCTGAAAGGCGCTCAGGTCACGAACACCAAAGGCCACCACGGGCTGAGCTTCGTCGAAGTCTCCTTGCCTGATGGTTCGGCCCGGACCTTGGATTGCGGCGCGCTGGGTGTGTCCGGGGGCTGGAACCCGAATGTCCACCTGACCTGCCACCAGCGTGGTCGCCCGGTCTGGAACGAAGCGATGGCGGCCTTTGTTCCCAGCACCGACCTGCCTGTGGGCATGTCGGTCGCAGGTGCGGCGAATGGGATCTTGTCAACTCATGGTGCCCTGCAATCCGGCGCGGACAGTGCGGCCAAGGCACTGTCTCTGACCGGGGCTCTGCCCGACCTGCCCGAGGCTGAGGACGCACTGATCGCACAGAAACCCTTCTGGTACGTGCAAGGGTGCAAGCGCGCCTGGGTCGACCAGCAGAACGACGTGACCGTCAAGGATGTGAAGCTTAGCTATCAGGAGGGTTTCCGCTCGGTCGAGCACCTGAAACGCTATACCACGCTGGGTATGGCGACCGATCAGGGCAAGACCTCGAATATCACTGGACTGGCGATCATGGCCGAAGTGGCAGGCAAGTCGATCCCCGAGGTCGGCACCACGATCTTCCGCCCGCCCTATACCCCTGTTCCGATTGCAACCTTCGCGGGCCGTATGAAGGGGCAGGAGTTTCACCCGACCCGCCTGACGCCCTCGCACTATTGGGCCAAGGAACGCGGCGCGGTGTTTGTTGAGGTCGGCAACTGGCTGCGCGCGCAATGGTTCCCCCTGCCCGGTGAGACGCACTGGCGGGAATCGGTGGACCGTGAGGTGCGCCAGACCCGCGCGTCTGTCGGCGTGTGTGACTGTACGACACTGGGCAAGATCGATGTTCAAGGCACAGATGCAGCCGAATTTCTGAACCGCATCTACGCCAACGGCTTTGCCAAGCTGGCCGTGGGTAAAACCCGCTATGGATTGATGCTGCGCGAAGACGGTATGGTCATGGATGACGGCACCGCCGCGCGGATGGCCGAGGATCATTTCGTTGTCACCACCACCACGGCAAACGCCGTAAGCGTCTATCGCCACATGGAGTTTGTGCGTCAGTGCTTTTACCCGGACATGGATGTGCAACTGATCTCGACCACCGAGGCGTGGGCACAGTATGCAGTGGCCGGGCCCAACTCGCGCAATTTGTTGCAAAAAATCATCGACCCGGAATTCGACATTTCGAACGAAGCTTTCCCGTTCATGGCCTGCGGTAACGTCACCGTCTGCGGTGGGTTGCGTGCGCGGCTATTCCGGATCTCGTTCTCGGGCGAGCTTGCTTATGAAATCGCGGTGCCCTCACGCTATGGAGACGCTCTGATGCGGCGGCTGATGGCGGAGGGTAAGGAATACGACGTCATCCCCTATGGTACCGAAGCACTGGGCGTGATGCGGGTTGAAAAGGGTCATGCCGCCGGAAATGAATTAAACGGGACTACCACGGCGCTGAACCTTGGATTGGGTAAGATGGTTTCGAAGAAGAAAGACAGCATCGGCTCGGTCCTGTCCGAGCGCGAAGCCCTCGTCGCACCGGATGTCCTGCTACTTGTCGGGATCAAGCCGCTAAAACCCGAGGATAAGATCACCGCAGGCGGGCATTTGATGAACACAAATGGCCCGGTGGATGCGGCCCATGATCAGGGGTATGTCACCTCGGCGGTCTACTCGCCGATCCTGAACAGCAATATCGGTCTAGGTCTTGTGAAAAACGGAGCCGAGCGGCTGGGTGAAAAAATGCGCCTGGTCTCGCCGCTGACCGACCTGACCGTCGAGGTCGAACTTGTTTCGGCCCATTTCGTCGACCCTGAAGGAGAGCGTCTAGGTGCATGATCTTGTTGCGATAACCGCCCTGGGCGGAGCTGAGCCGCGTGTGGACACCATAGCCGGGGTCACCTGCACAGAAGTACCTCGCGTCGCGCTGGCGTCGGTCACGGCGCGTGCGGGTCAGGAAGTCAGTTGCGCCACGGCTTTGGGCGACTTCATTGAAGTACCCACACCCGAGGTGGGCCAGTGGGCTGGCGCTATGATCAGTGCGTTCTGGGCTGGCCCCGACCAATGGATGGTCGAGGCCCCGTTTGAGAGCCACGAAGACCTTCCCGGTCAGGCAAAAGCCGCCATGGGAGGTACTGCCTCTGTCACAGAGCAGACGGATGGTTGGACTCGGTTCGATCTAAGCGGGGACAATATTTCGTCTGTGTTGGAACTGCTATGCCAACTTGATCTGCGCAAAATTAGCGCGGGCAGTGCCGAACGCTGTTCGATCCATCATATCGGCTGTTTTGTGCTGTGTCGGACCCTGGAACAGTTCAGCATCTATGGCCCGCGATCATCGGCCGGATCCTTACATCATGCTATAGTAACGGCAATGCGCTCTGCGTTGTAAAGCGTACTCAGACCGACGGCAACGGCGCGTTATCTTCGACTCGGAAGCGGTTGATACGACGCCGATCTTCGCTGGGGCTCAGGCCAAACGCAGCGCGGTAATGCGTGACCAAAGGCGTAACCGAGCCGTACCCGACGGCCGACGCGATCTGAGATATCGGATCTTTGGTATAGACAACCATCTGCCGTGCCGCCTTCATGCGCATGGCGCGGTAGTAATGGCTGGGGCTTTGCCCAGTGGCCTGCTTGAACGCCCGCTCAATCTGCCGTGGGCTCACGCCCATTTGCTGCGCCACGTCGGCGATTGAGATTGGCTCGCTCATATGTGCACCGAACAAAGCAACACTTCGAGATACCAGAGGCGGCAGGCTATCTCCCGTCCCCGGCGCATTGGCGCTGGGAACCTGCTGCCGCACCCCGGCCCCGCGCATCATCGGGTGTTGGAACCAACATGCAACCTCATGCGCAACATCACCGCCCAGACGATCCTGAATCAAGTGCAGCGCCAGATCAAACCCTGCCGCCGCGCCCGAAACCGTTGTGCGACTAGTGTTTCGAACAATCACTTCGCTGCGCGCGTCCATGTCCGGAAATTCAGCTTCGAACGCGGCCTCATAGCACCAGTGAATCGAAACCGGATGGCCCTGCATGACGCCCGACCGCACCAATGGAAAAACGCCCGCACTTATCGCTCCTAGCATTGTGCCGTGGCGGCCAAGGCTGCGCAGCGCGCCGTTGCCGAAACTTGGGTTTTCAAACTCCGAGGTCGGACTGCTGAGCAGAAACAATATGTCGACATCCTTGCACGCAGCCAGAGATCGTTCAGCCTCGAACCCGACACCTGCGCTGGATTGCACTTTTTGCCCGTTCTCCGAGATCAGGACCCAGCAGAATGCCTCTTGTCCGGCAATTTCATTGGCTGCGCGCAACGGCTCGATCACCGAGGTCAGGCAAGCCATCGGAAAGCCATCAAACAGCAGAAAGCCGATCTCGATTCTGTTTTCACTGCGCATGAGGTTGTCCTAGCAGGAATCCCGCGACAGCCCTATGCGAAGTTTCAGGCCCAGCGGATCAACCCGATGATTGCCGAGGTTGCGTAGAACCCCTGCAACAGCAAGAAGGTCCATCGCCGGTCGATCATGGCCCAAGCGGCAAATAAAGCAGCGGACACGAAAAGCAGCGTAAAGCCAAGCAATTCCGCACCAATATTCGAGGCGATCAGCAAGGCGTAAGCCATTGCCAGCACTGAACCTGTCACCTCGAACACAGTGGTCAATCTGCGGCGCGGGGTTTCAACTTGGGCCATTGTTGGTCTCCGATGTTTATCTTCCCCTTTGATTAGACCAACGCTAGGATGTGACTCAAATGAATGATTGTCATTTCGCAATCTATCTTTGTCATGCGGGGGATTATGAATGAACGGCTGGAAATCGACGCTCTGCGTGCCCTGCTCGCCATTTCGGCTCATGGAGGTGTGACCCGCGCGGCAGAACATCTGGCATTGTCGCAATCAGCAGTAAGCCACAAAATACGGCGGTTGGAACAGACCCTGGACTGCACCCTGCTGGCCCGTCGCGCCGGTGGCCCTCTTTTTACAGAGGCTGGCCAGCGCTTGTGTGACTATGCCCGCCGAATTACAGAGTTGCACGACGAGGCGCTGGCAGCGTTGGGCAAGAAACCTCTGACCGGTGCCATCCGGCTGGGCATGACTGAAGATACCACCACCAGCGGAATTGCAAGGGTATTGGGTCGTTTCACGCGGCTTTACCCTGACGTCCGCGTCCGAACGCGCACCAGCCAAAGTCTGAACGTGCAAGCATGGTTAAAGGCCGGAGAGTTGGACGTGGCGGTAATGCAGATTTTCCGTAAGGACATCTTGTCCGACGACCTGATCCTGTTTGAGGACCGGTTATACTGGGTGAAATCACCCGAGTTCCAGATTGACGTCTCAGCGCCTGTACCGTTCCTGTCCTTCGACAGCCAATGCTTTTACAGGCAGTGGGGCATGGGCAATGGGACGCACAGGTTCGACAGCGTACTTGAATGCCCAAGCGCCGCCGGCATTCAGTCAGCGGTACGCTCCGGCCTCGGGGTTGCTCTGCTTAACGGGCTGCATGTTACTTCGGATATGGAGATCATTAACGATCTGTTCCCCAATCCGCCTGACATATCCTATGTCGCGCGCTCATCACTTAAACGCCGGAACCCGGCGGCGACGGCGTTGATTGAAGAGATCCGCAAAGAAGTCGCGTCCGCCGTTCCCTTGCGGGCTGCAGTCTGAGCAAGGTACCCGACTTAGTCAGTAGCTCCTGGTCATCCGTTTCCGGCGGCGTTCATTTGATTTCTGGAAGGCCCAATCGCTGAACAGGGTCAGCGGGAACAACACCCGCTCGCCCAGACCGTCAATTACGACCAGCTTCCCGCCACGTTCCTGCGCTCGTACTATATTATCAGGGCCCATATCGCCGACAATAATGCGTCCGTGTTCCAGGTCATTCAGCAATTCAATGACCTCTTCCTTCAGTTTTCTAAGCGCGTCCGAACCTTTTTCCAATGCCACCCTCTCGGATCTCAGCGTTGGAGCAAGATCACCATCCGGTCCGGTCAGCTTTTCAACCACCAAACCCGGCCCTTCAGAAGTCGGCGCATAGCCCATGAAGCGGGCCAGTCGCTCAATTTCAGGACAACCTCGATGCAGGGCAGCAAGGTATTCGTTCGCCTCGCGGTTCCACTGCCGAAGATTACCATAACGCCGCTCTGCATAGCGTGGAAAAATATGGTTTCTTACGGGTTCATCCACGCGGACTTTTAGCAATGCGCCTTCAATCTCGGGGTGTTGATATATTTTATAGTTGTTGCTGTCGCGCAAAGGAGTGTGGCCACTTAGGTCGATCATATCTGTCAGGTCCAGTTCACTAAAAGCCCGTCTCGAAAAAGGCGCGGGTGATGAATTCTGCGGCACTACTTAATGTGTTCCTAAACCTGATACAATTGACCATGAGGTCGGTCTGTCCACTGCACAGGTGCATTTTGACCTCAAGTGCAAACCGTGCCCGTGCTTTACCACCGAATTTCGAGTGGTGACGCGAAACACGCTTTATGAGTTCGAGCAGGAGGCGGAGGTCATGTTCGCTTCGCTAAAGGCCGATCTGTCGATCAGCCTGAACCGCGCTGATCGTGAAAAAATCATGACCGGTGAGCGCAAATTGACCGACATGCTGACCGATGGCACCGCACAATCCGAAGGCAATGTCGACGTGGTTGCGCAGTTGGCCTCGACCCTGGATCAGTTCGATCTGGGCTTTGAACTGATGCCCGGCACCGGTGCACAAGACCTGACACCGCCCGCCTACGCCTTTGCACAACCTACGCTGGCCGACTCTAATGGCGGCTAATCGGGCCATGCCTAAATAATGACGGCCCGAAGCCCCTGCCCGTCATTGCAATTCCGGCTTCGCGGCTAGTTAATTTTAAGCAAATAAATCTCAACCAACTCCTCTCTGCCGCGAAGTTTGTGGGCACCGATGCGTTCGAAATCCAGTGGCTTGACCAAGGCACTCCGCACAGAGCTGGACACAAGAATATTCGCATCAGCGCGAGTGTCGCCCAAAACTCTTCCGGCTTCTTCAAGACGTTGTGCGACGTTCACTGAATCTCCGACCACGGTATAGCTAAGCCGCCCTTCGCTGCCGATATTCCCAACGACCACACGACCGATATGGATCCCGATGCGCAGCCTGACCGAATAAGGCAAACCCGCCTCTACTCGTTTAAGCTGATTGTATTCGGTTACCCACTGCGCAATCTCAATCGCCGCGTTGCAAGCCAGATCAGCGGCATCATCCTGATGTTCCAAAGCCCCCCATACAGCCATCACCGAATCTCCGATGAACTTGTCGATCGTGCCACGGTTCTTCTGGATGCAGTCGGCCAACCCAGCAAAGTGGTCATTCAGGAACAATGCCGTTTGATGGGCTGTCAGATGTTCCGACAATGTCGTGAATTCCACAATGTCAGTGAACATTATGACGACATCCCTATGCGATGAATTGATTTGCTTGCCCGGGTGGTGGCGCATCAATTGGCGGACCAAACGCTTGGGCACGTAGAGTTCAAACCAGCGCAGGCCTTCGAGCATGAAATTATATGAACGCGCTGCCTCGTCCAGTTCCCTGAAAAAGGATCCTTCGATTTCAGCGATATTCGAAATATCAAGATCATGAACCCGCTTAGCGCTGTCCGACAGTCGCCGCACAGGCTTGGCAATTTTCTGACCGATCAAAGCCGCCGTTCCGGCCGAAATAACCGCCATAACCAAGCAGAAGATTATCGCCCATCTCAGTCGGGCGGCTTCGGCGATAATGTCGTGGGCTTCGAAATAAGTAGCTACGGTGAGTGTTTGAACGCCGTAGTCGGACAACTCTTCGAAGAATACAACATATTCCCAATCGGCATAGGAAACGAAACGGGTGTTCGCGCCGGTCAGAAAATACTTCGCGACGCTAAAACGATCATTCGGCAGCCACATTGCCGAAACAATTGGATCAGAAAAGCGGTCCTGCTGCGGAAGCGGCGCCGCGCGATTTAAACCTGCGTAACCAAACGCCATGAGCGGATGCGCCAATACGGCTTTTCTACCGTAAAGCATGAAGACATTTGCGCCGAATTCCATTTCCTGATCAGCCAGAAACTCAGATAATTTTACGACCGAAACCCAGGCTGAAAGGACTCCGATTATCTTGCCGTGTCGAATGACCGGTCTTTGGTAATTCAGCACGGACTGGCCGTATTCTTCGCGCCAGAGAATTTTGCCCCAACGGGCTTTCCCGGTTTCGATTGCCTCGTCAATGAGATGACGCAGGTCGACATCGTCTCCTAGTTTCAAGAATATGGGTAGCGTCTCGTCTTGAGCACGTTCTACGCCAGTCAAGATTTGCTGCCTGTCGATAAACTGTATCCGCAGAATCTGAGGGGTCGCTGAGACAGCACCAAGCAGCAAGCTGACGAACTCTTCAGAACCGTCCGGCTCAACTTCACCCGAGGCAATCCTGCCCGCGATAAAATCGATTTGATCCGAGGCTGCCATCAAGTAGCGTTCTACCTGTTGGCGCTGTGTGCCAATGATTAGTTGCGCCTTTTGCGTCAGCAATTCCGAGGTATTGCGATACCCAACGACCAACCCAACACCTAATACACCTGCAACCGAAGTCAGAACAAAAAATCCAAGACCAAGGGCCAAAGCAACAGACATGGAGGCATGCCATTCGCCACCATTACCGTGGGTCGTTTTTGATTTTATGCCCCCCATAACACGCCCCGTGAACGAGACTATCGTCCGGTGTAATTCGGCTGATTATATAAAAATTCTTGAATTTTTCAAAGATTGCTTGGCGGACGGACCAATCTGAAGAATAGGTCTGAGGGTGCACAAAGGCATTCTTGGACTGCGCCAATGAAAAGAAGTTCGCCTTTCTCTTTCACAGGCTCTATGCTGCGATGCAGAAAATCCTTGGAGGCTTGGCGTATGAGCGGTCGAATCATCTGTGTAGCGCAGCAGAAAGGCGGAGCGGGCAAGACAACTCTCGTGACCAACTTGGCAACCGCGTATTTGGCGGAAGGCAAAAGCGTTGTTCTGCTGGATACAGATCCCCAAGGCAGCCTTGGAAAATGGCTGGATATTCGCGAAGAGACGGTCGGAGAAAATGAGAAACTACAATTCTCTACCTCGACCGCCTACGGGATTTCGCGTGCACTCCGCGGTGTTGGTGGTGAAGCCGACATTATTCTGATCGATACGCCACCTAAAGCCGACAGCGATGTTCGCTGGGTCTTACGTGAATCGGATTTGGTACTGGTTCCTGTTGCTGCCAGTCAGGCTGATGTCTGGGCGACCCATGATATTTTGGACTTGGCAGACCGGGCTGGGAAACCGACAAACATTGTTCTGAACCGTACACGTGCAGGCACGCGCGTGGGCGAACACGTGGCGAAATCGGTTTCCGAGCTTGTGGCAAAGCCATTGCAATCGTCATTGGCAAACAGAGTAGTCTACGCGGAAGCCTTGGGACGAGGTTTGGGTGCGATGGAAGCCAAAAAGACCGGTTCCGCCTCGGAAGAAGTCCGCGCACTGGCTAGCGAAGTATCGGACATCCTTAAGTTGTAATAAGCAACAAGCGGCAATGTTGTGTTTGTCGAACACTTGGACCCGCGCTCGTTTTACGATCTGCCCGCGTCAACCCGAACAGTACTAACAACAATTTCCGAGATGGATGGCGGAGAGACAGGGATTCGAACCCTGGAGACGGTTTCCCGCCTACACACTTTCCAGGCGTGCGCCTTCGACCACTCGGCCACCTCTCCGTAGGCGCGATATGTGAACCATCGCCGGAGGATTTGCAAGGGGCGATTAAAGCGATTTTTCAACCTTCCTCAACCGCGCTACAAACACGGTTAATACTCATCTCCTCCCCCGTCACCCAGATCGGCCTCGGTCATATCAACAGGTTTGGAAGAAGGAGGTTTTTCTGTCTTTTCAGAAGGTTCCGGCTCTGACTTCTGTGTGGGGGCTTGTCCCTGCAATGCCTCGGGGTTTCGTAGCCAAACATCGCGCTGCGCGAACGGGATCTCAATCCCAGCGTCAGCAAACCGGTGGTTAATCTCGTGGTTCATGTCGGACTTCACCGACAGCACCCAGTTTACATCGCGCAGGATGGCGCGGATCTCAAAATCCAGCGAATCCGCACCAAAGCCCTGAAACACCACGCTGGGGGCTGGGTTGGCCAGAACCATTGGATGGGCGTTGGCAACCTCGCCCAAAATCTTTTCTACCACACGTGTATCAGTACCGTAGGCAACGCCCACTGGCACGATGACCCGCCCAATAGTGTTGCCGCGCGTATAGTTCGTCACTACACCGCTGATCAGGTCCGAATTGGGTACGATCACATCTGTCCGATCAAACGTTTCAATCCGCGTAGATCGGACCGAGATGTCGCGCACATAGCCCATCATCCCGTTCACATCGATCCAGTCACCCTTCGAGATCGGCCGCTCGACCAACAGAATGATGCCTGATACGAAGTTCGACACGATGGTTTGCAGACCAAACCCGATACCGACCGAAAGCGCACCAGCGACAATGGCCAGCGACGAAAGGTCAAACCCGGCCACCACAATGGCGACCAGCGCGGCCAAGAATATCCCTACATAACCAGTACCCGCCGCAATCGCGTTCTGCCCACCCGGATCTATGCTGGTTTTAGGTAGCAAAGAGTTCCGTAAACCGCTCTGCAGCACGCGCGTTAGGCCGTAGCCAATCAGGAATACAATCACGAAAGTGAAGAAGTTGCTGGGCGAGATCGTGACGCCCCCAATATCAAATCCCAACAAAAGCCGTGACCAGGCTTCGCGCAAGTCCGTCTCACGCGCGCCCCAGTAAAGTGCAAGGATCGGCAAGACCAATATTGCGAGGGCAAAGCCCACCAGCACAGAAAACAACGAGTCCCAGACAGCTTCACCTTGCCCGGTGATCCACCCGTAAACCTGTGTGATGAAACGTTGGAAAATCACCAAACCTGCAATTAGGACAAGCGTTTTCACAGCGGGAAATACAATTGCCTCAGCAGCATTCGTATAACCAAATAACGCCAGGGCGGGGGTCGTTAGACCCAGAATAAACAAGGCGCGGCGCAGAAACTCAACGAGTTGACTGAAACCTGCCACCCGTGTTGTACCAGTTGGATCCGGCGCGTCCTGCTGGATTTCTTTGGTTCGGATATGCCGCACCCGAAGCAGCAGTAACGCTGTGACGAGGATCACAGGGAAACTCACAACAGCGCGGGTGGAATCCGAGATGTTTTCGATTTGCTCGAACAGGATCGCCAGCTCGTGCAAAATCAGCATCAAGGCCAGAAGATCGATGTAAACGCGTAACTCTTTGATTTTGGAAGCAGACAGCCGTTTGAAGCCTTGTGCCTTGCCAATCAAATATATCTGACGTCCGATCCAATCGTAGAAAAAGATTATCGCCGCCCAATATGGGACTTGTTCCAACAGCAAAGCGCCGCGCAAACCCAGAACCCCGGTCAGACGAATAGCCGCGACTGCCGCCAAAACACCCAGCCAAGGCAGAATGATACGCAAGAGCGATATTACAAACGTCCAGACTCCAGTTCCGGTGCCCCCTAAAAGCCGAAGGTAGTCGCCGCCCTGCTCTGACCAGCGCCGTCCAAACACCAGCAAAACAGCGGAAATGACAGCCAGAACAAATATGCCCAATCCGCGATCGCGAATCCGCTCGTGGACAACATCGGTGTGTAGATTTTCCGCAACCTCATTTACCAGACTGCGAAAGGCTTCCGTCACGTCTACCCAAGCCGGTCTCCAATAGGCTGGATTGATCGGAGAGGGTCCACGTTCCATCAGCTCCCTAGTCTGGCGGTGCCGGATGATTTGGTCAATTTCACTAATAAGACCGTTGGCGCGGCTGAAAGCTTCTTCCGAAATTATACGAGGAACACGCAAGCTATTGAGCTGTTCCTCTAGATGCGTCCTGATTTTGGCAATGTCTTCCGGTTCTGTCGCATCTCCTTCGGGCTTTGGGCCAAGCGCCTTGATCTGACCTTCAAGTGTTTGAATTCGGTCAGTGTTTGCACCGCGGGCCTTACTAAAGTCCTCGCGGTAGCCGTTAATCTCGGAACGCAGGTTTTCCAACGCAGCGTTTGAGGCACGGTTCGCCTCGATAACCGCCTCGGCTCTGCTCGCCGTACTGAGCCAGCCTTGATAGTATTCGCTCTGCCTATCCGTCAACTGAGCGGCCGCAGGGCCGCCCAGCATGGCAAAACAAACCAATAAGAGCGCTAGAAACAGGCGAACCTGCCGCAGCATCACACGTCCTCGAATACGCCGGGAATGCTACGCGGGGCCTCGGTCATCCAATCCGGCACCGGCAGTTCCTTTTCGCGCAGGAATTCAGGGTTGAACAGCTTGGACTGATAGCGTGTGCCATAGTCGCACAGGATGGTGACGATGGTATGGCCCGGCCCAAGGTCCTTGGCCAGACGCACAGCGCCCGCCATGTTGATCGCGGTCGAACCGCCCATGACCAGCCCCTCTTCGCGCAGCAGATCAAAGATGTAGGGCAGCGCTTCGTTGTCGGTCATCTGATACGCGTAATCAGGCTTGAACCCTTCAAGGTTCTTGGTGATGCGCACCTGACCGATACCCTCCGCGATCGAGCTTCCCTCCATCGCGATCTCACCGGTGGTGTAGTAGGAATAAAGCCCCGCCCCCATCGGATCGACCAGTGCGATCTTTACCCCTTTGGGCTGCAAAGCGTCGGCCACACCGGCAAGTGTCCCGCCCGAACCTACGGCACTGACAAAGCCATCGACCTTGCCGCCTGTCTGCTCCCAAATCTCGGGGCCTGTAGTTTCGACATGAGCCTGACGGTTAGCCACGTTGTCAAACTGGTTCGCCCAGATCGCCCCATTGGGTTCGGTCTGCGCCAACTCCTCGGCCAGACGGCGTGAGTAATGCACGAAGTTGTTCGGGTTGCGATACGGCGCCGCAGGCACCTGCACCAGTTGAGCGCCAGCTAGGCGCAGCATGTCCTTCTTTTCTTCCGACTGGGTTTCCGGGATCACGATCACGGTTTTGAACCCCATCGACGCACCAACAAGTGCAAGGCCAATCCCCGTATTGCCAGCCGTACCCTCGACAATGGTGCCGCCGGGTTTCAGCTCGCCGCGTGCGATGGCGTCGCGGATGATGTAAAGCGCCGCGCGATCCTTGACCGATTGCCCCGGGTTCATGAACTCGGCCTTGCCGAGAATCTCGCATCCGGTCTCTTCACTGATGCGCTTTAACCGGATCAGCGGTGTTTTCCCGACTGCGTCGGCAAGGTCTCGTGCAATGCGCATGGCGCCCTCATTTCATTACGTCCCATCGAAGATTTACAGATGCCGTGCGACAACCACAAGCGGCGATCCTTAACCGCGCAAGCGATCACGGTGTCGGGCCAGCCAATTGGCCAGCAACAACAGCGGCAAATCTTTGAATTCGTTGTTGTCTGCCTTCTGCATGAAGGTGTCGAAAGGCATGATTTGGGTTCGAATATCCTCTCCCTCGGACGCCAAACCCCCATTGTCGATCGTCCCCACAAGATCACCCAGACCTACATAGAGATAGACATACTCAGTTGACGACCCGCTCGAGGAATAAGCCCCACCCGCATATTCCAGAGAGTCCAGCGTCACATGCGCCTCCTCCAGCGCTTCGCGATAGGCGGTCTGCTCGGGTGTTTCACCGGGGTCGATCATGCCTGCCACGGGTTCCCACATCCAGGGCTCAGGGTCATCAATCAGAAAAATCGGCGCACGGAACTGCTCGACCAACAACACGGCATCGCGCACAGGGTCATAAGGCAGAACGACAACAGCGGCCCCCTGCATCAACCCACTACGGTTTAGAACCGGCCCCATAGTGCCATCATGCTGACGATGCTGCACCTCAAGCTCTTCTACGCCGAAATAGTTGATATAAGCACGTTTGTGGCTTTGGATGATGACATCTTTTTCCGTGTCGCGCGGGTCATCAGTCCGGCGCTTGCGCGCGGCCAGCTTAGCCCAGGCACGGGTTCGGATCGGTGCAAAGTTTCGCACAATATCGGCAGCGTCGACCTTACCGTAATAGGCCATCTCTTCCTGAGCAGCGAGGACCACCACCTCAGCCCATTCGCGGACCCAATCCCCCAAAGACCACAGCTTATCTGGAGACCAAAGACCGGGTTCGGGGTAAAACACACGGGCCTCAGAGCGGGTGCCGTCTTCAAGCTCTACAATCTGCGGACTAAGGTCGTATTCAAATCCACCCTCATAATAGGCCAGCCGCCTCAGATCTTCGGCGCCCAAACCTTGCACCAACACGCCTTCAGCGTTGCTGCCCTTTTCCGCCACTATCATCGGAAAAGCCTCTGCCTTCACGCCATAGACCGCGTGATCAGGCAGGCTGACCCGAGAAAACTCCAAATTTGATAGAGTGCGGCCAAGCACACATTCCAGCAATGGTAAATGCCGGAGGGTGCCGTAAAAGAACAAATCGGACACTAGAGCGAAACTCGATTTAAATCAGGTGATTTACCGCCAACGGCGGTTAGCCTCTTCGGCTGCAAGCCCTGCGATAAGAGCTCCTATCGCCAAAGTCCACAGAATTTCAGATGTCAGTAGAAGTTTGCTGTATTCCACGCTGAGCTGGAAAATTGAAATAAGAGCCTCGAACGGGCCGTCATAACGGTGGCGCATGGCCAGTCGGAACATCTCATAGCAGCCTTGTGTGAACAGGCACCAGAACACGGTCGCCGCCATGCCAGTCAAACCATTATTGACCGCAGCGGTCCAACCGCGGCCAACACGCTTGCCCATAACCTTCCAGCCACATGCGAACCCTATCAACATGTTTACATAGGTGAACCAGCCATAGTCCTTCCCCTCTTCCCCGTTGTTGATAATCATGGATGAGACGAGAAACGCCACGACCAGCAGACAAATTGCAGCAACGAGACGCGGAGCAGTAGGCATACGGTATTTCCGTTTGTTAACTGGGTTTTGCTATAGTGATCTGTGTCACATCGCAGTTGCCAGTGTCAAAGGCTGCTCCGCATGCGGTCAAATAATAGTTCCACATGCGGCGGAAACGCTCATCAAAGCCCAGTTCGGAAATTTCGTCCCATTTGTCGTTGAACGTATCATACCAACGGCGCAGGGTCAGATCGTAACTTTTGCCGAATTCGCGTGATTTCACCACATTCAATCCTGCATCGGTTACCTGCTGTTTCAGGACCGAAGGCGCCGGAAGCATTCCGCCCGGAAAGATATATTTCTGAATGAAATCAACGCCATTTTTGTAGATGTCCCAACGATGATCTGCGACGGTGATAATTTGCAGCGTGGCTTGAGCACCCGGTTTCAGACGATCACGGACCGTTTCGAAATAGACAGGCCAGTACTTTTGGCCCACGGCCTCGAACATCTCAATCGAGGCAATGCCGTCATATTGACCCCTTTCGTCACGGTAATCCTGCAATTTGAACTCAACCAGTTCAGAAAGCCCCGCATTTTCAATCCTTTGCTTGGCAAAATTCAACTGCTCTTGACTGATAGTAAGACCTGTGACCCGAAGGCCACGCTCTTTCGCGGCATATTCCGCGAAGCCACCCCAGCCACAACCGATCTCAAGGATATGATCTCCGGGCTTTGCGCCCATCTCGTCCACAAGGCTCGCGTATTTAGCAGTTTGAGCCTTTTCCAGGCTTTCCTGCCCGGTCTCGAACAGAGCGCTGGAATAGGTCATCGTATCGTCCAACCACAATCCGTAGAAATCATTCCCTAAATCGTAATGATACGAGATGTTCTTCTTGGCCTGACGCCGGTGATTGCGGTGCAGCCAAAAGCGCAAACGCTCGTAGGCCTGAACCAGAAACTTGCCGGTGAAATCGTCATACACGGTCTCGGTGCCCAGATGCACCAAATCCATGAATGAGCGCAGGTCGGGCGTGCTCCACCCCCCCTCCAGATAAGAATCCGAAAAACCCAGTTCTCCCTCTCGGATCAAACGCGCAAATACGTCGGGGTCGTGAATATCAACGCGCGCCACCGGTCCCGGCTTGGCACCTTCGGATCGGAACACGCGCCCATCGGGCAAAGCGATATCCATTCGCCCCGAACCCATCCGGTTCAACATTTTGAACACTTGAGCAAAGTATCTGGGCAGGTCTTTTTGCCCTTCAGTTGTCGTCAGGATCATCCGCTCTCCCCTGTGCGGCCGCAGTTAAAAGCTAGGCCGAGTTTGTGTTTCTGGCAAGTTTTCAGTTCCTTACCCGGTTTTTCGGCCTTCATAAGCCGCCAAGGCGCACGCTCGGCCAGCGGCCAGATCGACCACTGGTGAAGGGTAATTTTCCGCCGGATCAAGCGCCCACGAATGCGGCACAGCCCCAAAATAAGCCAACGCCGTAGCCGAAGGCTTGGCCTGTTCTTCGGCGATCCAGTGTTTTAGATAAACATCATCAGGATCAAATTTTTCCTGCTGTGTCAGTGGGTTAAATATCCGAAAGAACGGTGATGCATCCGGACCGGAACCTGCCACCCACTGCCAACCCATCGCATTTGCAGCCGGGTCCCAGTCAATCAGGCACTCAGTAAACCAATCCATTCCGATTTTCCAGTGCGTCATCAGATGCTTGGTCAAGTAGCTTGCGACGATCATGCGCGCCCGGTTGTGCATACGACCGGTCACATACATTTGACGCAACCCCGCATCGACAACAGGAATACCGGTGCGGGCCTGACGCCAGGCGATCACC
This sequence comes from Ruegeria sp. BB7, assembly GCF_056539365.1. Lineage (NCBI taxonomy): Bacteria > Pseudomonadati > Pseudomonadota > Alphaproteobacteria > Rhodobacterales > Roseobacteraceae > Ruegeria > Ruegeria sp. BB7. Next base: position 263,834 of record NZ_JBQFUV010000001.1, read on the forward strand.
TCGGGCCGACTGGCATCGCTATGCCACGGGAACGCATCCCATTCCGGTTTCCAGTTCCCGCTGAGCAAACGCGGTGTGTGATACATCAAGTGGTACGCAAACTCACGCCAAACCAATTGGCGCAAATAGGCGTCTGTCCCTTGCGTACCGTTCATCGCGGCCCGCTGAACCGCATGCCAGACACTGCGGGGGCCGATTTCGCCGAGCGACAGGTATTCGGACAGATCCGAGGTACCCTTCAAATCCAGACGGTCCCGGTCGTGCGAATAGTTTGGGATTCGGTCCAGAAATTCGTGCAAAGCCTCAAAGGCGGCATTCTCTCCGGGGCGGACAAAAGGTGCGACCACGGCCGCGCCCCGGTTCATTGCCGCACCCAGGTTCCACGTCTTTAAATCTTCTGAAGATGGCCATGTTGACGGCGCCTTTATTGGCGGCTCTGGTTCGGGCGCGGGAACTTCACGCCCCTGAACCACCCTCCACATCGGAGTAAAAACCCGGAAAGGTTGGCCCGCCTTAGTGGCGACGGTCCATGGCTCGAACAGCAGGTGGCCCGAAAATGATTTGGCCTCTACCCCCTGCTCTGCCAAAGCAGACTTAATGCGTGTGTCACGGGCGATGGCATCAGGATCATACGCTCGCGTCCAATAGACGCCGCTGGCTCCGGTTTCTGCGATTAGGTTCTGCAAAACAGTCAGCGCGTCCCCGCGCCGCAGGATTAACCGGCTGCCAATGTGCGACAGAGATTGCGCGAAAGCTTCAAGTCCCAGCCCAAGTCGCCATTTCGGCGCCGCACCAAGCGCTTGAGCCAAATCGTCCAGAATGAAAACCGGCAAAATAGGACGACCCGTTTGGGCCGCAGCACTTAGCGCGGGATGGTCCGACAGGCGCAAATCCCGCCGGAACCATATGATGATCGGTGATTGGTTGTTTTCCATAACCGCCCGGTTGTTTTCTTCGCATTACGAAGCCGGGCGGAAACTGGATCACAAAACGGCGTCAAGTGCGTTCAATAACTGATCAATTTCCTGCTGAGAGGTATAGTGCGTAAAGCTGACCCGTAGAACGCCCTGTTTCAGATCAACGCCCATCGCCTGCAACGGGCGCACGGCGTAAAAATCTCCGCCTTCGGCCATAATCCCGTGTTCGACAAGATCGGCAGCTACCGCAGCGGTGCTCCGGTTCAAGGCGAGAGCCACGGTCGGCGCACGCCGCGCAGCATCCGACGTGCCGATCAGACGGACTGCGTTGCGGTCTTTGACTGCATCCAGCACAGGTTGCAGCAGAGCAATCTCTCGCCCACGCATCAGCTCATGCACAAATGCACCGCGCGCAGTCGGGTCGCCTTGGGGTCCGTTATGGTGATCCGACAGCATATCGACGTAATCCGCCATTCCAGCGCAGGCCGCGACCTGAGCGTGATCCGGTCCGGCAGGAGTGAAGCGTCTATACAGATCTTCTCCATTAAAAAAATGACCCTGGTTCGGCAGCAGCTCTCCCAAAGCCCGACGGATCACCATGCAGCCCTGATGGGGGCCGTAGGTTTTGTAGGCTGAAAACAAATAGATATCAGGTCCCAGATCACCAACATTCGGAAAGCCATGCGGCGCGTATGAAACGCCGTCGACGCAAACAAACGCCCCAGCCGCATGGGCAATGGCAGTGATTTCCGTGACGGGATTGATCTCTCCGATCACGTTCGAGCAATGAGGAAAACAGACCAGACGGACCTTCTCGTCCAACAGATTCTCAAGATCCGCCGGGTTCAGTGATCCGGTTTCCGGATCGATCTGCCATTCACGGATTTCGATGCCGTCCTCAGCCAGACGCCGCCACGGGCCGGAATTGGCTTCGTGATCCTGATTGGTAACGATGATCGCCTCGCCCGGCTGCATCCACTGCCGGAACGCTTGCGCCAGAACATAGGTGTTCTGCGTGGTCGATGGGCCAAAGCTCAGCTCATCGGTATCAACGCCTAGAATTGCGGCCATTCGGGAGCGGGCCTCGTCCATCTCTTCGCCTGCCAGACGGCTGGCATCATAGGGGGCATAGGGCTGTACTTTGCGTTGGGTGTAATAGCGCGACAGACGATCTATCACCGGCTGACAGGTATAAGACCCACCAGCGTTCTCAAAAAACGCCTGCCCTTGCAGACTGGGTTCGGAAAAAGCCGGGAACTGCGACCGAACAAAATTGATATCCAGAGTGCTCATGGCACGTGCCTCCTTGATCATGCTCGTAAATCCAAGAGGTGCCCGAGCATGATTTCGGAACCCTCAGAAATCATGGCAGGTCTTCCAGCCCAGCCGACACCTATGGGTGTCCGCAGCCCCGCGTCGCGCAGGAACGGCGCTAAATTGCCCAGAGCCCTTCGTTTCGTCAAGAACACAACCGTTCCTGACATAAAAAAAGCCGGGCTCGATAGCCCGGCGTTGCAAACTCGTGGACGTCGGCTTAGCCCTGAACCTTGGTATAGGTCCCCTCGCCCGCCAGAATGCCGCGGAAACCGCCGGGTTCGTCCAGCCCGAAGACGATTAGTGGCAGGTTGTTGTCGCGTGCCAGCGCGATGGCCGAGGCATCCATGACACGCAACCGCTTGGCCAGCACATCGTCATAGGTGACCGTGTCATAACGCACCGCGTCCGCGTGCTCTTTTGGGTCTTTGTCATAGACGCCATCCACGCCGTTCTTGCCCATAAAGATTGCCTCACACGCCATTTCATTAGCCCGCAAGGTCGCCGCGGTATCGGTCGTAAAATAAGGGTTTCCGGTCCCGGCGGCAAAAATGCAGACCCGTTTCTTTTCAAGGTGTCGCACGGCACGACGACGGATGTACGGCTCGCACACCTCATCCATACGAATGGCCGAGATGACACGGGTAAACACCCCGACTTCTTCCAGAGCTGATTGCATCCCCAGCGCGTTCATCACCGTGGCCAGCATGCCCATATAGTCGGCGGTCGTCCGTTCCATCCCCTGAGCCGAGCCACTAAGACCACGGAAGATATTGCCGCCACCAATGACCATACAGATCTCGACGCCCAGATCGTGCACCGATTTGACCTCTTGCGCGATGCGCTGAACCGTGGGTGGATGCAGGCCAAACCCCTGATCCCCCATCAACGCCTCACCCGAGATCTTCAGCATCACTCGGCTGTACTTTGTCTTGGGGGCTTCGATCGTTTCGACTGTCGGGGAAAGGCTCATGTTGCGCTCCGGGCTGGCACGGGTTTATTTTCCGGCGCAAAATGAAGCAAAAACTCCGCGGGTTCAATGCGGATGGTGAGAATTGAGGCACCCTGGATGGCTAATAACGACAGTTCGCAGATTTGGGACCGCCTGCCTCCCATCCCCGATGACAAACCAGTTTTGATTGCTGGGCCGACGGCCTCGGGCAAATCGGCGCTCGCTTTGCAAATCGCCGAGACTTTCGGCGGCGTGATCGTCAACGCCGATGCCAGTCAGGTCTATGATTGCTGGCGGATGATCTCTGCCAGGCCTTCGATCGAAGAAGAGGCACGCGCGCCGCATCTTCTTTATGGCCATATCGCCTATGATCAGGACTATTCCACCGGACACTGGCTGCGCGAAGTGACCCCCCTGTTGTCAGGTGACAAGCGCCCCATCATCGTTGGCGGCACGGGCCTGTATTTCTCGGCCCTGACCGAGGGAATGGCTGATATCCCAGCCACGCCGCCCGCAATCCGGGCCGAAGCGGATCAATTGGAACTGCCCACTCTGATCGAAGGCGTTGACGCGGAAACACTCAGCCGGATTGACATTCAAAACCGGGCCCGCGTTCAGCGCGCATGGGAGGTGCAGAAGGCCACCGGGCGCAGCTTACGCGATTGGCAGGCCGAGACGCCTCCTCCTATTTTGGATATTGCGGACGCGGTTCCAATCGTTTTTGACACGGAAAAACAATGGCTTCTGGATCGCATCACACGCCGGTTCGATCAGATGTTGGACACCGGCGCGTTGGACGAGGTTGAGGCAATGCGGGACCTCTATGACCCGTCTCTACCAGCATTCAAAGCCATCGGCGTACCCGAGTTGATGGCCTATCTAGACGGCCGCCTGTCTCTTGATGCTGCCAAGGAGCGCGCGACAATTGCCACCCGGCAATTCGCCAAACGGCAACGAACATGGTTTCGCGCACGAATGCAAAAATGGAATCGCATTGATTTCTCAGCGTGATACGTACGCCACTTTGAGTCTCTGCCAAACTGGCAAACCATCTGACGATTCCCAATCACACCCTTTTGGCCTGTTTACGACAGTATACAATGGCGAAATCAGCCCAACACACCCTATTGAAGCTTTAAGCACACCCCAAGCATGTCGCTTTTGTGCCATGAATGTCGATTTCACGCATTGACCTAACCCAGTTTCTGGGGCCGAATAGCTGTATGGGGATGATTAGCATTCAGCTCGACTTTCACGAACTTGCCGACCGGTGTCAGACGGTCTGAGCGGTTCTACCACTCTTCATAAAAAATGTGTCACAGGGAGAGACATTCATGAAACATCAAACACTCACCGGAGCACCGGTCCATTGGGCGGCAGAAATGCACGCTCAGGAATGTCGCGACGGCAAGCTCAGCCGACGCGAGTTCATCGCTCGCGCAACCGCGTTGGGTGTTGCTGTTCCGACTGCCTACAGCATGATCGGCCTGCAATCACCTGCAGCAGCACAAGAACCTCCGCGCGGCGGCACAATCCGCTATCAGATGGAGGTTCGCGCCCTCAAGGATCCGCGCACCTATGACTGGACCCAGATTGCCACATTCACGGCGGGTTGGCTGGAATATCTGGTCGAATACAACAATGACGGTTCCTTCAAGCCCATGCTGCTGGAAAGCTGGGAAGCCAACGATAACGCAACCGAGTACACACTTAACGTGCGCAAGGGCGTAAAGTGGAACAACGGCGATGATTTCACCGCCGAAGACGTTGCGCGCAACATCACCGCTTGGTGTGATGCAACGGTCGAAGGCAACTCGATGGCTGCGCGTATGGCCTCGTTGGCGGATGCGACAACGCAAAAGGCATCCGATGGCGCGATCACAGTAGTCGACAGTCACACCGTGAAGCTAAAGTGTAACGCCCCGGACATCACGATCATCCCTGGTATGGCCGATTACCCGGCAGCCATTGTACACAGCAGTTTTGATGCCAATGACATGCTGGGCAACCCGATCGGCACCGGTTTCATGATACCAGAAAGCCACGAAGTTGGAGTGAAAGGCGTACTGGTCCGCAATGAAGGCTTCGATTGGTGGGGTTACGAGGCCGGCAAAGGAGGTTACATCGACCGGATCGAGTTCATTGACTACGGCACAGATCCAGCCGCCTTCCTGGCTGCGTATGAGGCCGAAGAAATCGACATGAACTGGGAATCGGTTGGCGAATTCGTCGACATCTTTGATGGCATCGGCCTTGTCCGTTCGGAAATCCCGTCGGGCTTTACCATTGTCATCCGTCCCAACCAACTGGCCGAAGACGGCAACGGCAACAAGATCTATGGCGACAAGCGGGTCCGTCAGGCCTTGGCTATGGCTGTTGACAACGAAGTTTGTCTGGAGCTGGGTATGTCGGGCTACGGCATTCCTGCGGACAACTGCCATGTTGGCCCGATGCACCCCGAGCATGACTCGGCCGTGACACGCATCCCGTACGATCCTGCAGGCGCCAAAGCGCTGATGGACGAAGCGGGCATGGGTGACTTTGAGCACGAAGTTCAGTCGATCGATGACGACTGGCGTCGGAACACAACGGCGGCTGTGGTTGCTCAGTTGAACGACGCTGGCATCAAGGCCAGGCATACCGTACTGCCAGGATCGACTTTCTGGAATGACTGGACCAAATATGCGTTCTCGTCGACCAACTGGAACCACCGCCCATTGGGCACACAGGTTCTGGCGCTGGCCTATAAGTCAGGTGTCGCATGGAATGAATCGGGCTTTGCCAATGAAGAGTTCGACGCCCTGCTGGCCGAAGCAAACTCGATCGCCGATGTCGACAAACGCCGCGAGGTGATGGCTAAACTGCAAGCGATTATGATCGAAGAAGGCGTTACAATTCAGCCCTACTGGCGGACAGCGATGCGTCATCACCGCGAAAATATGGTGGGTGTCGAAAAGCACATCGCGGACCTGCCGCAGCTTTACAAGTTCGGCATTTTGTCCTGAGCCAACTATAACACAAGGCCGCGCCGCATTGGCGCGGCCTTTTCGTCCGGACTGCGGCGACCATAAAACAGCTATGCGTGAAGCCAAACAAAATTCACGCCAGCCTACCAACAGGGGCTAACATGGGACTATTTATCCTAAGACGCGTGGGCATCATGCTTATGACAGCATTGTGCCTTACATTTTTAGTCTTTTTCCTCACCAACCTTTATCCAAACCTCGAAAAGCTCGCGAAAACGCAGGGCAACTTTCGGATGTCGGATGAGCAGGTCGAGAGTTTTCTGGAAAAGAATGGATACTTACAGCCAACGCCGATCAAATACGGTGAATGGCTGGGGATTCTGCCTTCCTTCCGATATGAGAACGAAGATGGCACTATTCAGGGCAGATGCATTTTGCCTGGTCAATCGGCAGAAGAGGCCCCCAATTTCTGTGGCATTCTACAAGGTTATTGGGGCTACTCTACTGTTTTCAAAGAGGAAGTATCGAAGGTTGTGGGCAATCGCTTAGCCCTGACCGGCAGGCTGATGTTCTGGGTTATGTTGCTGATGGTCCCTTCAGCCCTGATACTGGGCATTCTTGCGGGGATGAAAGAAGGCTCTGCCACCGACCGAACACTGTCGACTTTTGCCATCACAACGACGGCGACACCCGAATATGTGTCCGGCGTTATCTTCATCGCAATTTTCACCTCTTCTGCTGTTGGACTAAAGTGGTTCAAGGGCACCGCGACGCAGGCGATGGAAAACCCCACATTCGAGAACTTCTTCCTGCCGGTGCTTACCATCGCGCTTTATGGCATGGGCTATATCGCCCGGATGACCCGCGCCTCGATGACCGAGGTGATGACGGCACAGTATATCCGCACCGCGCGCCTGAAGGGTGTTTCATTCCCGAACATCGTCATGAAACACGCGCTGCGAAATGCACTGATCGCGCCCTTTACCGTCATCATGCTGCAGTTCCCATGGCTGCTGAACGGCGTGGTGATCGTCGAGACCCTGTTCAACTACAAAGGCTTTGGCTGGGCACTGGTTCAGGCGGCGGGCAACAACGACATACAGCTGTTGCTGGCGATTTCGGTCGTGTCGGTCTTTGTGGTGCTGGTGACGCAGCTGATCTCGGATATCGGCTATGTCTACCTCAACCCGCGCATCCGCATTTCTTAAGGAGGGATAGATTATGGAACCACTTACCTGGACCGGCTCTATCGCCTTCCTGAACCCGCTGTTGATGGTCGCAATCGCCGCCCTTCTGGTGTCCATCGTGATCTGGATTGTCGGAAGCATCGTGCTGCCAGAGGCACCGATGAGCGTCAATCTGGATGGAACCCTCAGTTCAGGCTCAGGCCTGCGTGGACTGACGCAAAAGGCGCTTCGCTACAGCTTTACCGCAACTGTCGCCCTCGCGTTGGCCTATATCGTGCTTGGTATATTATTGGGCACTGGCGCAGGGATCATCGGTGCGATTTCGCGGCAGTTTCTGCCTGTCTTGCTCTCAATGATCATCCTGTATGCCATGTCCATCGCCTTCAAGCGGCGTCTGGGATTGTATGGCAAACTGTTCGACAGCCCCATAGGCATGATCGGCTTTGGTCTTGTCATGTTCTGGGTTTTCACAGGCGTCTTTGGTGCGCTGGACCTGATCATCACCCATGACCCGCTGTCGCAGGTGTCGGGGATGAAAAACAAGCTTCCAGGGACACCGCTGCCCAGCCCGGAAGAAGGGGAGTACACTTGGTATCTGCTGGGGGGTGATAACCTTGCGCGCGACGTGTTCAGCCGTATGGTCAAAGGCGCATGGATCGTGGTGCAGATTGCGCCACTTGCCACGTTGTTCGCCTTTATGGTCGGGATCACTCTGGGCCTGCCCGCCGGTTACTATGGCGGTCGTCTGGATACGTTCCTGTCCTTCCTTGCCAACCTGATCCTCGCTTTCCCGGTGATCCTGCTGTTCTATCTGCTGGTCACACCGGAAATCGTGGCGACTGGCGTGCCGAACTATATGGCGGCAGTGCTCTTTGTCTTTCCGATCCTGTTCATCGGCGTTTTGTTGAATTCGCGCTATTACACGCGACCGACATTTCGCACACCGCTGTTGATCGGGGTTCTGGGTGTTGCGATATGGCTGTACCTGTCGCTGATCTCGACTGGCGGCTATATCATCAATACCGATAGCTACCGCATCTGGGGTCTGCCGACCTATCTGGACCTGTTCAACATTCCAGGTGGTATTCTCGTGGTGTTCGTCTCGGTGGTTTTCGTGAATTCACCCACAGTGTTCCGCATCGTGCGGGGGCTGGCACTGGACATCAAAACCCGTGACTACGTAGCTGCCGCACAAACCCGGGGAGAAGGCCCTTGGTACATCATGCTTTGGGAAATCCTGCCCAATGCGCGCGGTCCGCTGATCGTCGATTTCTGCCTGCGGATTGGCTATACCACTATCCTTCTGGGGACATTGGGTTTCTTCGGTCTGGGCCTTCCGCCGGAAAGCCCGGACTGGGGTTCGACGATCAACGAAGGGCGCAAGCTGCTGTCGATCTACTTGCACCCTGCCCTGCCGCCAGCGTTGGCGCTGCTGTCACTGGTTCTTGGTCTGAACCTGCTGGCTGACGGTCTGCGCGAAGAAAGTCTGAAGGACTGATGTGATTGAGGCCGGGGGCTCTGCCCCCGGACCCCCGAGATATTTTTAGCCAGATGAAGGGGATCCCCCATTTGGCGAGGAGTAAGCAAGATGAGCAAAATGGCGGATTATGACGGCCCGATCCTGGAGATCGACAAGCTGTCGATTTCATTCTTCACCCGCTTGCGGGAAATTCCTGCGGTGATGGATTTTTCGGTCAGTGTGCAGCCCGGCGAAGCCGTCGGGCTTGTTGGCGAATCGGGCTGCGGCAAATCCACCGTGGCGCTAGGGGTCATGCAGGATCTCGGCAAGAATGGTCGAATCGTCGGCGGCACGATCAAGTTCAAAGGGCGCGATTTGTCCGAGATGACTTCGGACGAATTGCGCGACATTCGCGGCAACGAGATCGCGATGATTTATCAGGAGCCCATGGCCAGTCTGAACCCGGCGATGAAGATCGGAAAGCAATTGATGGAAGTGCCGATGATCCACGAGGGCGTCGGTGCTGAAGAAGCATATGCCCGCGCGTTGGAGGTGGTTACCGATGTGCGCCTGCCTGACCCCGAGCGAATGTTGAACTCTTTCCCGCATCAGTTGTCGGGCGGTCAGCAGCAGCGGATTGTGATCGCGATGGCGCTGATGTCAAAACCATCGCTGCTAATTCTCGATGAGCCTACGACCGCTCTGGACGTAACAGTTGAGGCCGCCGTGGTCGAACTGGTCAAGGATTTGGGTAAGAAATACGGCACCTCCATGCTATTTATTTCGCATAACCTTGGGCTGGTTCTTGAGACCTGCGACCGGCTGTGCGTGATGTATTCTGGTGAAGCTGTTGAACGTGGCTCGATCCACGATGTGTTCGACGAGATGCAGCATCCCTATACGCAGGCTCTGTTCCGTTCGATCCCCCTACCCGGCGCAGACAAGAACGCGCGGCCTTTGGTGGCCATTCCGGGGAACTTTCCCTTGCCGCACGAACGCCCGCCGGGATGTAACTTTGGTCCACGTTGCGACTATTTCGAAAAAGGCCGCTGCGACGCGCAGAACATTCTGATGGAGCCAGTGCCGGGCAATGACCGCCATCACACGCGCTGTCTGAAGTTCCAAGAGATCGACTGGAATGCGCCGATCACAGTGGGCGAACAGAAGGAAAAGGCCGAGATTGGCCGCACCGTTCTGAAAATGGACAACCTCAAGAAATACTATGAGGTAGCCGCAAACGCGTTGTTCGGCGGTGGTGACACGAAGGTGGTGAAGGCCAACGAAACGCTGAGTTTCGAAGCGCACGAATCCGAAACACTCGCCATTGTAGGTGAATCCGGTTGTGGCAAATCCACCTTTGCCAAGGTGCTGATGGGGCTGGAAACAGCGACCGATGGTCAGATTCTACTGGACAACCGCAATATCGAGGCCGTGCCCATCGAAGAACGCGATGCCAAGACCGTGGGTGAAGTTCAGATGGTTTTCCAGAACCCGTTCGACACGCTGAACCCCTCGATGACGGTGGGCCGTCAGATCATCCGAGCGCTAGAGATATTTGGCGTCGGCAAATCCGAGGCCGAGCGCAAGAAACGCATGCTGGAACTGCTGGACTTGGTAAAACTGCCCCGGGCCTTTGCCGACCGCATGCCAAGGCAACTGTCCGGCGGCCAGAAACAGCGTGTTGGTATAGCGCGGGCCTTTGCCGGTGATGCGAGGATCGTGGTCGCGGACGAACCGGTCTCGGCGCTGGATGTATCGGTGCAGGCGGCAGTAACCGACCTGCTGATGGAAATTCAGCGCGAACACAAAACGACGCTGTTGTTCATCAGCCATGACCTGTCCATCGTGCGCTATCTGAGTGATCGGGTGATGGTGATGTATCTGGGCCATGTGGTCGAACTGGGCACAACCGATCAGGTCTTTGCCCCGCCATATCATCCCTATACCGAAGCTCTGCTGAGCGCTGTGCCGATTGCGGACACGTCTATCGAAAAGCAGCATATCGTCCTTGAGGGAGACATCCCGTCAGCGATGAGTCCACCTCCGGGCTGCCCATTCCAGACCCGGTGCCGTTGGAAGTCCGAAGTTCCCGGCGGATTGTGTGAACGCGACGTGCCACCAGTAAAAACTCTGGCCGATGGGCACCAGGTGAAATGCCACCTTGCCGAAGACATTCTGGCCCGCATGGAACCCGTGATCAAAATCGCTGCTGAATAGAGAAACGAACTCGAAAAAGGCCGGTCTTTGACCGGCCTTTTTTTGCGCCTTGAGGTTTCGGGGTGACAAAACTTAACCCGTCAGAACATTATTCCCAAAATGCATGAACTCCTGTTTCATGCCTGCAATCTCTCCTGCTTCAAGCCGTAGGCTACCGCTGTCTAGCATCTTGTGACTGGGCTGTGCCTTCACCCATTCATCCGCTGATTGCAACGTCGTGAGGGTATAGGAAGTCACTTCGTTCAGGTAGTGCGTCGGAATAACAATCTTGGGTTTAAGCTTGGCAACGATGTCATTGCCTTGGTCATAGCTGAGGATATGTTGCGATCCATCCACCGGCAGTGTCAGAACATCCACCTGCCCGATCGCATCCCAAAACTCCGCAGGGGGATTGTGGCGGTTGTCTCCCCATATGAGCGTGCGGATCCCTCCGGTCTCTACAAGGTAGACGACCATATCCATATGCCCGACATTGTTCGGAGGACAGGCTTCAGCGCCGAATTCGGCCAGAGCGTTCGTCCAATCGTACCAGCCCGGAGCGACGCAGGCATGTTTGTCGGCAAAGCCTGTAATCTTGAGATCGGCGAATTCGAAGTTTCCGACCATCCGATCCAGTACCATGGTCGAACTGGGCCGTTCGATCGCATCGTGATCGAAATGGGCATGCGTGGACATGGTTATGTCAACCGGGATTTGCGGGAACTCATTTCTGAACCATAGCCCCCACGCCCCTGACGGATCATCGCGCCACGGGTCGAATAGAACTGTCGCCCCACCTGGCGATGTGATCTTGATCGCACAATGGCCATAGTAATCGATACCGACCGTTCCAGTGCTGGGCTGGCCAGTTGTACCCTGCAGGTCGATTACGTGATTGTTGTTGCCAGGTTGCAGCCACGCCTGCGACTGCGCCTGAACCGGTTTAGTGCCTATCAGTGAAGCCCCGGCGCAAACTCCAGCAGCGCCTGCCGCCATGAATAGTGACCGGCGCGAAAGTCCCGGTGCCAAGTCATCTCTTTCACCCTTCAGGAATGTCGGTTTAAGATCATTGCGATCCATGTTTTTTCCTCTCTGTTGGACAGCCGCGGTGATCTCCGCGCTATCTTCGACAGGATACCGAGGTCGGCCAGATTGGTTCAGATCGGAAATTTCCGGGGAAAATATGGGGGAAATCCCCATAGTTGGGCATCACGAAATCGTGAGGAGATGACTCCGCAGGTTTTGGCCGCGCCCTTCCAGGCCAAGCTTGCGCCTTATATTATTGCGGTGGAAATCTATCGTCGACGTCTCACGTGATAATGCTCGGGCAATATCTTTTGTTGTCTTACCGGACATAACCAATTGCGCAATTTCGATCTCGGTCGGAGTCATCACTGCGAAAGCGTCTGATAGCCTGTCCGACATCAATGACGTGATCTCTTGCAGGTTCTGTTCGGCCAGATCGAGGTAAACGTGCTGAGCCTTATCCGGTCCAATTTGGTCCCGTAGCTTGTCAAGATAAGGTAAAACCATACTGCGCACCCGTTCGACAATCTGGTGGTCCCGGTTTTTCCGATCATCATCCAAGCTGGACAACAAAACGCGCAGAGCGGTGTTGGTTTCCTGTAGTTCGCGTGTTCGTTCCTGCACGCGGGTTTCCAGTTGCGCTAGCGTAATGTTCAATTTTTCCTCAAGCGCCCGGCGCAGGTAAACCTCTTGTAATAAAGCCAGATCCGACTCGACCATACGGGCAAACTGGGCCAGCCCTTCGCGAAATATCAATGCACGACGATTGCGTTTCCGGTCCAGCACGCAAATTGTTCCAAAGACAGAGCCATCTGGCCATTTGAGTGGCAAGCCTATGTAGAACGACATGCCATGCTCTAAGTCTTCATTATCGGACCACGCTGGTTCGCATGCAGCGTCTTCCACCACAAGCTCTTCGTCGCGTTGCAATACCCCCTGACAATAAAGTTTGGGGTTCAGGCGAAAATTCATCCCCACTGGATATGGGTTATCAGGATGATCCGAAGTAATGAGCACAGAGTGATCAGGGGCATCTGTTTTCATAATCAGGCTGGCAGGAACATCGGCAAGCTGGGCGACCAGGTCTACAAGTCGCTGCCAATTGGCCAAGGTTTCCTTGGGTATCTGCGGGCGATCAACTGCCATCGACAAGGTTCCCTATCCCGAGCGTTACCCGAACAGGTTAAGGTGACGAACGGCCTGCAAGCAAGAACCGGGCGCGCTGCGCCGCAGCGTTGCTGTTCTAGCCGCCCCAGATCACTTTCACATAGTTCTGGGTTTCTTTGTATGGTGGAACACCGCCGTGTTTTTCGACCGCTTCTGGCCCCGCATTATAGGCCGCAAGCGCAAGGCGCCAGGATTTGAACTTTCGATATTGCCACGAAAGATACCGCGCGCCGCCTTCCAGATTTTGTTTGGGGTCATGCGGGTTCACACCCAAAAGCTGCGCTGTGCCGGGCATCAATTGCGCCAGACCCAATGCGCCCTTGTGAGATTTCGCATGCGGGTTCCAACCGCTTTCCTGCTGCACCAAACGCAGGAACAGGTCTTCTGGCACCTTATGTTTACGCGCCGCCTGACGAGCCAGTGTTATGAACTCACCGCGATACTTCCCTGTATATCGCTTGTTGAACGTGGGCTGAGCAGGTTTGGGCTTGAGCCGTTCAGAATCCCGGTACTGTGTTGCTGCGCGTGTATCCAAAACCTTGGACTGTTTAAGAAAAATGTCCTTCCGGCTTTTCGTCGACAACGTTTGCGCTGCTACCGGAACCGAAACCAGAGCAATGCAAATACCAACAAAACAACCAACCAGAAAACGCATTAAAGCCGATCTCGCTCGTTCAGGACCTTATCGAGTATAGATATCTCAGTTAAAAATGAAAGCTTGGTAAAGAGAAGCTTAGTAAATTCTTGCTCTATGTTGCAGCCATCATCTGTGTTTCAACCAAGCCGCAGGAGGTATAGGGTCGCTTGGAAACACAGCGCCAGATTCGGGCGCGCATACGTCAATTCAGAACGGGGAAATACATGGCGGGTTCAGTCAACAAGGTCATTCTGGTCGGAAATCTTGGCCGCGATCCCGAGGTCCGGACATTCCAGAACGGCGGCAAGGTTTGCAACCTGCGCATTGCCACATCCGAGACATGGAAAGACCGCAACACCGGTGAGCGCCGCGAACGCACAGAATGGCACTCGGTCGCTATTTTCAACGAGGGGCTTGTTCGCGTCGCAGAGCAATACCTGCGGAAAGGATCCAAAGTTTACCTCGAGGGCCAACTGCAGACCCGCAAATGGCAGGATCAATCCGGGCAAGACCGTTACTCGACCGAGGTGGTCCTGCAGGGCTTTGGCTCTACCCTTGTGATGCTGGATGCTCGCGGTGAAGGCGGCGGTGGTGGCTACGGTGGCGGCCAGTCCAGTGGTTATGGCGGAGGTCAGGCCGGTGGCGGTTATGGCGACCCATATGGCGGCCAATCCAGTGCCCCTGCCCCGGCATCTGGCGGAATCGACGACGACGAGATTCCGTTCTAAGCAAAACGGAGACGTATCATGACATGGTCCTTCTCACTCGGCCGGTTACTTGGGTCGGAACTGAGGATCCATGTCACCTTTTTCCTACTTTTGGCATGGGTCGCTTTCGCGGCCTATTCCAGCGGTGGCCTGCCCGCAGCCATCGAAAACCTGATCTTCGTTCTGGCACTGTTTGCCTGCGTCGTCGCGCATGAATTCGGCCACGCACTTATGGCGCGGCGTTATGGGATCAAAACCCCCGACATCACTCTTCTACCGATCGGTGGGTTGGCGCGGCTGGAACGGATGCCGGAACAACCAATGCAAGAGGTCTGGGTCGCCCTTGCCGGACCTGCCGTAAACATAGTCATCTGGATCGTACTGGTCGCGTTTGGGGCCGGAATGCCGTTGGAGACCTTGGCTCAGATCGACTCGACTGGGCCAAGTCTGTTGAACCGGTTGGCGTATGTGAACCTGCTTCTGGCTGTTTTCAATATGATCCCGGCCTTTCCGATGGATGGAGGCCGAGTGTTCAGAGCCTTGTTATGCCTGAAGATGGACCGGGTGAAGGCCACAAAAGTGGCCGCGATGGGCGGTCAATTCGTTGCCTTGGCATTTGGGTTCTGGGGCTTGAGCACAGGCAATCCCATATTGGTTCTGATCGCGGTCTTTGTATTCGTCGCGGCCAGCTCGGAAAGCCAGGATGTTGCTATGCGCTCGGTGGCGCGGCGGGTGCTGGCTCGTGATGCCATGATCACAGAATTTCACGCCCTGTCCCCGTCAGATACGCTGGCGACCGCAGCGCAAGCAGTCATTCACACCACACAGCACGAGTTTCCGGTACTTGACTCAGCTGGCGCTCTACTGGGGTTCGTGACCCGAGACCGCCTGTTCACAGCGCTGGCCGGGGACAATCCGCGCTCGGACCCGGCCACGTCCATCATGGTGACGGATATACCACAGGTGCAACTGACCAGCGGGCTCGAAATGGTTCTGGATACGCTGCACAAAGGTGCCCCTGCCATCGCGGTCTGCACTCAGGCTGGCAACATGGTTGGCTACATCACCCGCGAAAACATCGGTGAGCTGATGGTGATCCGCAGTCGTTAATCAGACGGTTGCCAAGGCATCTTCCAACACAGAAATCACCGCGTCGCGCGGGACGTCCGACGTCACAAATGCCTGGCCAATCCCCCGTGCCAGGATGAACCGCAATTGACCGTCGATGACCTTTTTGTCCTGCGCCATCAGATCGACCAAAGCCTCGGCACTTGGCAAGTCGCCCGGGATATCAGCCAGATCAGTTTTCATACCCATCGCGCGCAAATGCGCCCGCACGCGGCTAGGATCTTCCTGCGAACACATGCTTAGACGCGAGGACAATTCAAACGCCAGCGCACAACCAATAGCCACACCTTCGCCATGCAACAGACGATCCGAGTACCCGGTCGCGGCCTCAAGCGCGTGACAGAACGTATGGCCAAGGTTCAGCAGCGCGCGGTCGCCCTGCTCGGTTTCGTCCCGCGCTACGATGTCGGCTTTCATCTGCACAGAACGTGTCACGGCACGCACACGTGCGGCCATATCTCCGCCCGACACATCGGTTCCATTGGTTTCCAGCCATTCAAAGAAATCGGCGTCGCCCAGCAGGCCGTATTTAACCACTTCGCCATAGCCTGAAAGGAAATCGCGCTGTGTCATGGTGCCCAGAACCGAAGTATCGGCCAGAACAAGCGATGGTTGGTGAAACGCACCGATCAGGTTCTTGCCCTGCGGTGCATTGATCCCGGTCTTGCCACCAACAGAGCTGTCGACTTGTGCCAGCAGAGAGGTCGGGATCTGCACGAACCGCACCCCACGACGCAGAACCGCAGCGGCAAAGCCGACCAGATCGCCGATGACACCGCCACCAAAGGCGATGACCACATCGCGGCGCTCGACCTTTTCCGCCAGCAGCCATTCGACCGTGTGTTCGAAATGCGGCCAGCTTTTGGTGCTCTCACCCGCTGGCAATGTCAGTGACGTCATCTCGATCCCGACCGAGGCCAAACCTTCGCGTAGCGCATCCAGATGTAAGTCACCCACGTTTTCGTCGGTCACCACTGCCACCTTGGGTCGCCGCAGCAAAGGCGCGACCCGAGTGCCAGCCTGCGCCAGCAGGTCTGGGCCAATTTCCACATCATACGAGCGTTCGCCCAGCTCTACATGTACAGTTTGGTGCATTACTTCCGTTCCAAAACATCGGGGCGTGTCGCTAGCGCTTCCAGCACCCGGTTCACCATATTCTCGATCGAGGTTTCGCCGTCCGACTCCGCGATCAGGTCGGCCTGCGCATAAACCGGCACGCGCTGTTCGTACAAGCCACGCAACGTCGCATACGGGTCTGCCGTGCGCAGCAACGGGCGCGTGTCCTTGTGTTTGACGCGATTCCACAGAACGTCCAAATCTGCCCTCAGCCAGACCGAGACACCGCGCTCGGTAATCATCGTTCGGTTCTGTACGGCCAGAAAGGCACCGCCACCCGTCGACAGAATACCTTTTTCCTCATCCAACAGACGCCCGATAACCTGAGATTCCTTTGCGCGGAAAAACGGCTCTCCGTCACGTTCGAAGATCTCGGGGATGGTCATGTTGGCCGCCGATTCGATCTCGGCATCGCTGTCAAGGAAAGGAACCCCCAACCGCGCGGCCAATGCACGGCCCACAGCAGTCTTTCCTGCGCCCATCATGCCTACAAGAACGACTGTTTTGTGCAGTGCAAAGCCTGCATCCGTGTCCGAGCTGAGGGTGTTATGCTTAATTTCGCTCATTTCACCGTGAATGACGTGATCTTAGGAAAAATGCTAGCTATAACTATGGCAAAACAGAAAATTGAGGCAGTGTTGAACAATGGGCCGTCTGATCAAGTTCTTATTATACCTGATTTGCCTGAGTTTCATCGGGCTGGTAGCATACGCCTATCTGGGGCCGTTCTTCGGTGTAGATTTCTCAGCGCCTCAGGAAGAGATTCGAGAACCGGTAATCCTGAATGTCGAATAAGGCCGCAGTGGTCGCGCTGTTCCTGGCCGGATCGGCGCAGGCACAGCAGGAACCTCTTTCCGTCATTGATTGGCTGAGCAACCCGCCAGAAAACCTGCCGGGAACAGTTCTGTTGGAGCCGCCAGTAACACAAACTGGCGTACAGCCGGACGTCGAAGTCACCCCGCTTGAGGCCCTGTCGCCGCCACTTGGGCTGGTTTCTTCATCCGTGACCGGCCTGCCCGTTGGCCTTTGGCAGAATAGCGATCCCGACCGGCTGGCGCAGCTGATCGCCCGGGTGCCAGTCAAGTATAACCCCGCCATGCAGCGGCTACTGTTCACTCTGCTGCTGTCCGAAGCGCGCGCACCGGCTGGGCCTGATGCTCAGGAAATCCTTCTGTTGGCACGGTTGGATCGTCTGATGCAGCTGGGCGCAGCTGACCCCATGCAATCATTGGTGCAACTGGCTGGCCCCACCGACAGCCGCAAACGGTTCCAACGCTGGTTCGACGCGACATTGCTGACTGGCGACGAAGACCGCAGCTGCACCGCGCTGATTGCTCAGCCACATCTGTCGCAGAATTACGCGGCGCAAATATTCTGCAAGGCGCGGCGAGGCGACTGGGGCTCGGCCGCGCTGACGCTTGAGGCCGCCCATGCGCTGCAAGTCCTGCCGCCCGAAGATCTGGATGTGCTGGATCGGTTCCTTAGCCCCGAACTGTTCGAAGATGCAGAATATCTGCCGCAACCGGACAATCCCGATCCACTTACATTTCGTCTGTTCGAAGCGATCGGTGAGCGCCTGCCATCTGCCCCGCTGCCGCGAGCCTTTGCAAATGCCGATCTGCGCGATGTGGCCGGTTGGAAAGCGCAAATTGAAGCGGCCGAGCGTCTGACACGTATCGGTGCACTGACCCCCAACCAATTGTTGGGCCTGTATACCGAACGTAACCCAGCGGCCTCGGGTGCAGTGTGGGACCGGGTGTCCGCCATTCAGAAGTTTGAAAGTGCTTTGGAAACCGGCGAGCCAGAAGCCATCTCGCAAACTCTGCCGTCTGTCTGGGACCAAATGCGCAACGTTGGTCTTGAGGTTCCATTTGCCGAGTTGTTCGCAGGTCGACTATCGCAGTTCTCTCTGCCTGATGCTGAGAGTGAAAGCCTGCGATGGCGCATCCTGCTGCTGTCCGAACTCTATGAAACAGCTGCCCTGTCGCCACCAGACCAGTCCATCGAAACGATGTTTCTAGCCGCATTGGCGCAGGGTGATCCAGGGCGCGCGCGCACCCCGTCCCCACAAGCCGATGCGGTAGCTCAGGGTTTTGCCTGGGCTGCACCAATCCCCTCGGACATCGAGTCATTGCTGGAAAACGACCAATTGGGCGAAGCCATTTTGGAAACTATGGAGTTGTTCGCACATGGTGCGCGCGGCAATCTTGTCGATCTGACTGCTGCAATTGCAACGCTGCGCCGGGTGGGTCTTGAGGACACTGCACGCCGTGCGGCGCTGAACCTTTTGATCCTGCAGGACAGCTGATCATGGCGTCCCCGGCTACATCGGACCTGTGGATTTCCACTTTCCTGCAAGCGCAAGCTGCCGAGCTTGGGGCCGCCAACAACACCCTGTTGGCCTATGGGCGTGATCTGAAAGACTTTGCCGACTGGCTTGAGCGTCGCAAAGTCGGATTTGACGACGCTGACCGAGATCGGATTGAGCGCTATCTGATCGACTGCGATGCGCAAGGGCTGGCACAATCCACTCGTGCACGTCGCCTTTCTGCCATCAAGCAAATCTATCGTTTCGCATTCGAGGAAGGCTGGCGCGAAACCAACCCCGCCATCCAGATCAAGGGACCGGGTCGCCAGAAGCGCCTGCCAAAAACACTGGACGTACCCGAGGTTGACCGACTGCTGCAGGCCGCCCGTCAGACGGGGCGCACCAAGGCGGACCGGGTACGCAACACCTGCCTGATGGAGGTGCTGTACGCGACCGGTATGCGCGTGACCGAGCTGGTCTCGTTGCCGGTTTCATCCGCGCGGGGCGACCCGCGGATGCTATTGGTGTTGGGCAAAGGTGGCAAGGAACGGATGGTTCCGCTGTCCCCACCTGCCCGCGATGCACTGGCCGCGTGGCTTATGGTGCGGGATGACGCCGAAGAGCAATTGGTCGCAAATGGCGGTCAGCGATCGAAGTTCCTTTTCCCATCGCGCGGAAAATCAGGTCACCTGACACGGCATATGTTCTTTCAGTTGGTCAAGGAACTCGCGGTTCAGGGTGGTTTGTCCCCGGAAAAAGTCACTCCACACACGTTGCGCCATGCCTTTGCAACGCATCTTTTGGCGAACGGAGCTGATCTGCGGTCGATCCAAACACTGTTGGGGCACGCGGATGTCGCAACCACAGAAATCTATACGCATGTCTTGGATGAGCGTCTGGCCGAACTGGTGTTAGAGCACCACCCGCTGGCGAAAGACCCCAAAGACAAAGGCTAACCCCTTGATCCGCGGGGGGCGCACCCCCATAACGGATGCAACAACACCAACAATTTAGGACCGATGGAACCCTCACCTTCTCTGATCGACGGCGCATTCTGGTTTACCACAGGCGCCATTTTGCTTTTGCTTGTTCTGTCGGGCTTCTTCTCGGGTTCTGAAACTGCTTTGACCGCATCTTCGCGCGGCAAACTGCGGGCGCAGGCCGACAAGGGCTCGCGCGGGGCGCAAAAGGCGCTGGATATTACCGATGACAATGAACGGCTGATCGGCTCAGTCCTGCTGGGCAACAACTTGGTGAACATCCTCGCGGCCTCGCTGGCGACGGCGCTATTTACCCGACTGTTCGGAGAAAGCGGCGTGGCGCTGGCGACACTGGTAATGACGTTGCTGGTTCTGATCTTCGCCGAGGTTCTGCCCAAGACCTACGCCATCACCAACTCGGAAAAGGCGGCTGCTGCGGTCGCTCCGATCATCAGTATCGTTGTTACAGTCTTCTCGCCCATCGTCGCAGCGGTGCGCCTTCTGGTACGCGGCGTTCTGCGCCTGTTTGGTGTTCAAATCGACCCGGACAGTAATATCCTCGCCGTGCGTGAGGAAATCGCAGGTGCCCTGCAGCTGGGCCATTCCGAAGGCGTGGTCGAAAAGGAAGACCGGGATCGCATCCTTGGTGCGCTGGATCTGGGCGAGCGCGCGGTGGAAGAGATCATGCTGCACCGCTCAAATATCGAGATGATTGATGCTGACGACGCGCCCGAGGCCATTCTGCAGCAATGTCTGGAAAGCCCGCACACGCGCTTGCCTGTATTCCGCGATGAGCCAGAGAATATTGTGGGTGTCGTCCACGCCAAGGACCTGTTTCGCGCCATGTATGCCCACGCTGGCGGCACCGAAAACGATTCCAATCGTCTGAAGGAATTCGACATCTCGAAGGTGGCGAACGATCCTTATTTCGTACCGGAAACCACAACGCTGGACGACCAGATGCGCGAGTTCCTGCGAATGCACAGCCACTTTGCGCTGGTAGTTGATGAATACGGCTCGTTGCGCGGCCTGATCACGCTTGAGGATATTCTCGAAGAAATCGTAGGCGAGATCGCCGACGAGTTTGATATCGAAGAAGACGTACCCGTGACCCGCACCGAGGATGGGCAATTTCTTGTCGAAGGTGCAATGACGATCCGTGACGCCAACCGCGCAATGGATTGGTCGCTGCCGGATGAAGAAGCGAACACGATCGCCGGGTTGGTCATTCACGAAGCACAGATGATCCCGACAACAGGTCAGGTCTTCTCATTCCACGGGTTCCGGTTCGAGGTCACCGCCCGCGAGGGCAACCGCGTGACCGAGCTGAAGATTCGACCGTTGTAACCAGCGACACGAATTGTCGCTATCGGAACAGTAATCCCCTTCCTACGCTTGCACGCTTTGGCCAATACCAACGGAGGCGAGACGTGAAGACCACAACTCGGGTAGCGGTAATCGGCGGGGGTGTCGTCGGATGTTCGGTTTTGTATCACCTGACCAAGCTTGGCTGGTCGGATGTCACACTGTTAGAGCGGTCGGAACTGACCAGCGGTTCGACATGGCACGCGGCGGGCGGGTTTCACACCTTGAACGGCGACACCAACATGGCGGCGCTGCAGGGCTATACGATCCGCCTGTATAAAGAGTTGGAAGAAATCACCGGCATGTCCTGCGGCCTGCATCACGTGGGAGGCGTGACACTGGCCGACAATCAGGACCGGTTCGACATGTTGCTGGCCGAACGCGCCAAGCACCGGTTCATGGGCCTGGAAACCGAAATCGTTGGACCGGACGAGATCAAGAAAATCGCTCCTATCACCAATACTGACGGCATCATCGGTGCGCTCTACGATCCGCTGGACGGGCACCTTGATCCGTCGGGCACAACTCATGCCTATGCCAAAGCAGCCCGGATGGGCGGTGCTACGATCGAGACCCATTGCATGGTGCGTGAAACCAACCAACGCCCCGATGGCACCTGGGATGTGGTCACCGACAAAGGCACCATTCATGCCGAGCATTTGGTCAATGCCGGCGGTCTGTGGGCGCGTGAAGTCGGCGCAATGGCGGGCATCTACTTCCCCCTGCACCCGATGGAGCATCAATATCTGGTGACAGACTCGATCCCCCAGATCGAGGCGATCATAGACGCGGGTGGCGAACACCCGCATGTGATGGACCCCGCTGGCGAAAGCTATTTGCGGCAGGAAGGGCGTGGGTTATGTATCGGCTTTTACGAACAACCCTGCAAATCTTGGGCGGTCGACGGAACACCTTGGGAGTTCGGCCACGAACTGCTGCCCGATGATTTCGACAAGATCACCGACAGTATCGAGTTTGCTTATAGACGCTTCCCCGTTCTTGCCGAGGCAGGCGTAAAGTCGGTTATCCACGGCCCGTTCACCTTTGCGCCAGATGGCAATCCTCTGGTCGGGCCTGTACCGGGGGTTCGCAACTATTGGTCTGCCAGCGGCGTGATGGCCGGGTTCAGCCAGGGCGGTGGCGTCGGTCTGACACTAGCGCAGTGGATGGTCGAAGGTGAACCCGAGCGCGACGTTTTCGCGATGGATGTGGCCCGGTTTGGCGACTGGATCAGCCCGGGCTATACCCGCCCGAAGGTGATCGAGAACTATCAGAAACGTTTCAGCGTCGCCTACCCGAACGAGGAATTGCCCGCCGCGCGACCGAACCGGACAACCCCGATGTACGATATCTTCAGCGATCTGGGCGCAGTGTGGGGTCAGCAATACGGGTTGGAGGTACCAAATTATTTCGCTCAAGACGGTGAACCGGGCTATGAAACGCCATCATTTCGCCGCTCGGACGCCTTCGCGGCAACCGGGCGCGAGGTGCGCGCTGTTCGCAATGGCGTTGGCATCAACGAAGTTCACAATTTCGGAAAATACCGCATCACCGGCCCCTCGGCCCGTGGGTGGTTAGACCGGATTATGGCCGGACGTATCCCGCAACCGGGTCGGTTGTCTTTGACGCCAATGCTGTCCCCCAAGGGCAAGCTAATCGGCGATTTTACCGTATCCTGCCTGAGCGAAGGTGAGTTCCAGTTGACCGCGTCCTACGGCAGTCAAGCTTTCCACATGCGCTGGTTCCAGCAGCATCAGCAAGACGGCGTACAAATTGAGAATATAAGCGACCGGCTAAACGGCTTTCAGATCGCCGGTCCCAAAGCCGCAAAAGTTCTGGCCGCCTGTACGCGGGAAGATGTTTCAGCCCTTCGTTTCCTTGATGTACGTCCTATGACCATCGGCATGACCGACTGTATCGTGCAGCGGGTCAGCTATACTGGTGATCTCGGGTATGAGATCTATTGCGACCCGATGGCCCAAAGGCGGCTTTGGTGGACGTTGTGGCAGGCCGGACAAGCGCATGACATGGTACCCTTTGGCATGCGCGCGATGATGAGCTTGCGTCTGGACAAATTCTTTGGATCGTGGATGCGAGAGTTCTCGCCAGATTATACGGCTGCAGAAACGGGGCTAGATCGGTTCATTTCTTTTTCGAAGAGCATTGATTTTATTGGCCGTTCCGCCGCAGAGCTGGAGCAGACCCAAGGAGTGGCGCGAAAACTGGTTGCTTTCGTGGTAGATGCTGACGACACCGATGTGAACGCTTATGAGCCCATCTGGCTGGATGGCAATGTCGTGGGCTTTTGCACGTCGGGCGGATATTCGCACTATGCGGACAAGTCGGTCGCACTGGGCTTTTTGCCCACAGAGCGGTTAAGCGATGGGCTTGAAGTAGAGATCGAAATCCTTGGCCAACTGCGCAAAGCTCGCATGATCTCGGAACCGCTGTTTGATGCAGATGGTACGCGCATGCGGGGATGACACCATGCGGGGATCGCGGCATGGTGGCGGCATGACGCAGATTCCCATCCTTCTGCTGGCCGCTGGACAATCCAGCCGCATGCGCGGCCAGGACAAGTTGCTGCAGGTCGTCGACGGCAAGCCTTTGCTTCGCCGCGCGGCAATTATCGCCCAACAAGCGGCGCCCGTTATCGTCGCGCTGCCTCCGGCACCACATCCCCGCCACCAAGCATTGGAGGGGCTGGACCTTTGCAAGGCGGAAATCCCCGACGCCCACGAAGGTATGAGCGCCAGCCTTCGGGGCGCCTTAGCGCATGTGTCGCCTAATGCGACCGCTGCGATGGTTTTACTGGCGGATTTACCGGATATCACCTCGGATGATCTAAAGGCCATTTTATCGGCCGTTCAATCCCACCCGGATAAGCTGATTTGGCGTGGTGCGACGCAAACCGGAAAACCTGGACACCCGGTTGTGTTTGACCATAGCCTTTTCGGCCACCTTAAACGCCTGTCCGGGGACCAAGGTGCGCAGTCAATCGTGCGTGCATGTTCAGACAATGTGCTTCTCGTTCCCCTGCCAGACCAGAACGCCCTGCTGGACCTAGACACGCCAGAGGAGTGGACCGAGTGGCATAAAAAACGCACTGCCAAAAAATAACACGGCCCGGTCGAAGACGACCGGGCCGGTACCCAAGACAGGACTACCACTTTTCATCAATCCCGAAAACGCTGCCAAAATTGCCTTAGGACAACCTGGCTATTCCGCTGCCGAACCTAAACAAGACCCCCTCGTTAACATGCCGCTCAGCGCTTCCGGTGACTGTGACAAGCCTTCAACACCCCCTAGTGCCGTCGGCTCCCCTCGCTTGGGCATCTTCATCGTCACCTATCCGATGGCTTCAAACAATGTAAAATTCGAAAGAAGGGTAAATTTTACCGGTATCAGAATGGTTTTTCCGCAACATCCGCCAAGCGCCACTCAACCTAAGAGGTACCATCCCCAGTGAGCAAAGCCACGCCATCCTCCATTATGCCTATACCTAAATAGCCCTCTGGCTTTTATGCTATAAATTATTCCGAGAGAGCGGCGCAGGGAACTTACAGGACAACAACCTTAAGAAGATCACCCCGAAAGAAGAAGGGTTCGCGATTTGTTTGTTAACCAAATATATTTAATTCGACCGTTTTTGCGACTTGAGCCCCAAAACAGCGACAATTCGTCGATTCGCAGGCAATGATTCGCCTATTTCCACCATTCTGAATAATCAGCTTGGCGGATAGAGCAGCCTCTTTGTGGCAAAATTAAGATTTCTTAACAAAACTCTCAGGAAACAATCAGAGTAAGCGCGCATTTCCTGTCTCAACGCGTGGCCGCAATCACGTGACATAAACAGGAGACAAAAATGAGCATCCGCAAATCCTCTCTACTTTTGCCCGGGACAGCCAGTTGGGTCGGCGCAGGCGCCTTAAGCGCCGCATTGCTGGCAACCACCGCCCTGCCCTCAATGGCCGACGAAGCATTGGCTGACCTCGTTGAAAGCGTGTCGCCTGCGGTCGTCACCATCATCGCGGAACAGGACTCCGCACCGATGCCTGCCCAAGGACAGCAGTTTGACCTTGATCAGCACCCGTTTGGGGAATTCTTCAAGCGCTTCGGGACACCTGAAGGGTTCAGCGCTCCGCAACGCGGACCAGCACAGGGGCTGGGTTCAGGATTTGTTTTGGACGAAGCCGGGTACATCATTACCAATCACCACGTCGTCGATAACGCTAAGACTGTGACAGTACGCATGTCGGACGACCGTACCTTTGAGGCCGAAGTCGTGGGCACCGACCCGTTGACTGATATCGCCGTTCTGAAAATCGACGCAGGAGAAGTCCTGCAGGCCGTTCAACTGGGCGACAGCGATGTCATCCGCGTGGGTGAAGATGTTGTGGCAATTGGCAACCCGTTTGGGCTGCACTCGACCGTGACCACCGGGATCGTATCGGCCAAAGGCCGCAATATCTCGGATGGGCCATATGCCGAATTCATCCAGACTGACGCGGCGATCAACAAGGGCAACTCGGGCGGTCCATTGTTCAATATGGACGGTGA
Source organism: Ruegeria sp. BB7 (assembly GCF_056539365.1). Lineage (NCBI taxonomy): Bacteria > Pseudomonadati > Pseudomonadota > Alphaproteobacteria > Rhodobacterales > Roseobacteraceae > Ruegeria > Ruegeria sp. BB7. The sequence goes on from NZ_JBQFUV010000001.1 coordinate 289,819, forward strand.
AGTAGTCGGCGTGAATTCAGCCATCTACTCGCCCACCGGAGGGTCCGTTGGTCTGGGGTTTGCTGTGACGTCTAACATCGTCGAACATATCGCTGCCGACCTGCGCGATGACGGTCAGGTTAGCCGTGGCTGGCTGGGCGTATCGATCCAAAATGTTAGCCCCGAACTGGCCGCCGCACTGGGTATCGACAATTCGACCGGCGCACTGGTCTCGGATGTTGTCGCAGGCAGCCCGGCCGAGGGTGTGCTGCAACAAGGTGATGTCATCCTGACGTTCAATGATGAGGTCGTGGACTCTAGCAGCGATCTGCCAATCCTTGTCGGCACGACCAAAGTGGGCACCGACAGCGTCCTGACCGTTTTGCGTGATGGTACTGAGCAACAGCTTGAGCTGACAATCGGCCAACATCAAAGCGCCTCGGCCCAGATCGACAAGTCGGTGGACGAAACCGTTTCCGGCACCGCTCTGGGTGTGACTGTTGCGCCGCTGACCGACACGAACCGCGCCGAAATGGGCGTGGGTCAGAATGTCGACGGTGTGATCGTAACCGACCTGAAGCCTGACAGCCCGGCAGCCAAAGCCGGTCTGCAGCGGGGCGATGTGATCGTGAAGTTGGGCGGTCAAGAGACCGCGACGCCGGATGCGCTGATAGCTGCGCTGGACAGCGAAAAGAAAGACCCTGCGCTTGTCCTGATCAACCGCGGCGGAAACCAGATCTTTGTCGCGGTGGAAATCGCCTAACCTAACTCACGCGCGCGCCTCGTGATGGGGAAATCTGGCGGGCGCCTCCTCGGCGGTTTGAATTGTCCGCAAACCGTTGGGACTGCCGGGTGCACAGCTCTGCACCCGGCAGATTATTTAGCCAAACCATGTGCTTTACCCCAATTTTGTGGTTAAATCCCGGTAGAAAGGAACTCGGATCATGAGCCGTCGCCTGCTGATCGTCGAAGATGACGAAGACACCCGGGACTTCATCGCCAAAGGGTTTGGCGAAGAGGGCTATGTCGTAGAAGCGGCCGAGGATGGCCGTGAGGGCCTATACCACGCCACCGATGGCGGATTTGATGCAGTGGTTCTGGATCGGATGCTACCGGAGTTGGACGGTCTATCCCTCATCAAATCAATGCGCGCGGCGGGTGTGAAGACGCCAGTTCTGATGTTAACCGCGATGAGCGCCGTCGACGAGCGCGTCAAAGGCCTGCGTGCCGGGGCGGACGATTACCTGGTCAAACCGTTTTCCTTTCAGGAACTACACGCCCGGATTGAGGCCTTGCTACGCCGACCGCAAGAGGCCGAGGAAGGCAAGTCTTTGACTTGCCGCGATCTTGAGATGGATCTGCTGACCCGTAAGGTTACACGCAACGGGCGTGAGATCACCCTTACCCCGCGCGAATTCCAAATTCTTGAGTTTTTCCTACGCCGGAAAAACCGTGTGGTGTCCCGCACGATGTTATTGGAAGGTGTTTGGGATTATCATTTCGACCCGCACACCAATGTGGTCGATGTCCATATCTCAAAGCTGCGCCGTCAACTGGACGAAGGTGATGAGCCACCGCTGATTGAAACCGTCCGGGGCGCCGGCTACATGATATCTGATGGATAACATAAGGCTTTCCTTCAACAATTCCCGAACACGCCTTGTGCTGGCCAGCATGGTTCTCAGCACGCTGCTGACGGCTGCTGTGCTGGCATTAGTCTACGTGACAGCAAACCGCAGTATCGAGGGTGAGACCCGCTCGGTTGTTTCCGCTGAGCTGACCGGTCTTGCGGATGAGTACGAACGCCGGGGATTGATCGGGTTGATAGGAGCAATAGAACGCCGCATTCCAACAGCTTCTGATCGGGATGCCTTGTATCTGCTGACCGACCGGTTCGGGGTCACTCTTGCTGGAAACCTTAAGCAATGGCCAGAAAACATCACCGCTGGCAGTGGCTGGGTGAACCTTGAACTGCGCCGGGCCGACAATGATCAACTTGTGCCCATCTCAGCGGCTTCAATCCGCCTTCCCCGCGGCGAGCGACTTCTGGTGGGCCGTGATGCGTTAGCACGGCAGCAGTTTGATCGTGTTTTGTTGCGGTCGGTCGGAATGGCACTTGGTATTGCCCTGGTGCTGAGCGTTCTGACCGGCTGGCTGTTCACCCGCCTGGTCTTTTCCCGACTGTCTGATATCGCCAGCACGGCTGAGAATATCGTCTCGGGCGATCTATCCCGGCGAATGTCCTTGCGGGGCACCGGCGATGAATTCGATCAGGTCGCTGGGACGCTCAACACCATGCTGGACCGGATCGAGGAACTGGTCAGCAATCTGCGCACCACATCGAATTCTATCGCGCACGATCTTCGATCACCCCTGTCGCGCTTGAAACAACGGGTGGAAACCCTGTCTGATCCTTCCAAAACGGATCAAGAACGCGAAATTGATATCGCGCGGGCTAGTAACGAGATCGACCATGTGCTGCGCGTACTGGGTCAATTGACCGAAATCTCTCGGGCAGAGGCCGGTGTGGGCCGCGAGCAATTCGAACAGGTAAACCTGCAGCAATTGGTGGCGGATGTGGTCGAGCTTTATGATCCCGTCGCTGTGGATCAGTGTATCAAGCTTGAGGTAACAGGCTCGGCGGCACCCATTCCCGGGCACCGTCCGCTGCTGTCCCAAGCGCTATCGAACCTGTTGGAGAACGCACTGCGCTATGCGCCGCAGGGCACGACAGTAACGATCAACCTGTCAGAGGACGCCCCCTACACCACCCTCAGCGTCCGCGACCAAGGTCCAGGTGTCCCGCAAGAGGATCTGTCGCGCCTGCAGATGCCGTTTGTCACGCTGGATCCGGCCCGATCCGAGCGAAATGCGGGACTGGGACTGGCGCTGGTCGCGGCAATCTCGCACATGCACGGCGGTGTCTTTGAGGCCCACAACTGTGATCCGGGGCTTGAGGCATCAATTAAACTGGCGCGGAAACCCTAGGTCGGCACGCCATTGATTGCCATCGTCTTGTTTTTATAGCGCTTGTCGGCGGTCACATCGATACCGAACCAATCGGGAGGAATATAACCTATTGCCTCACCCTCGGTCTGAAATTCCACCTCAACCAGCCGCAGCGGGGCAAGATCACCCAGGAACACGTCCAGCTCAAACACGCGCCCATCCGGCAGTTTTCCGGTGTACCGTTCCTTTTCGACCCGACGACCATCCGTCTCGGGCCAAAAAGTTTCGAATTGCTCGGCTGATATCTCGGCCTCGCGCTCGACCCGCACAAGCGCGCCACTGCCTTTGAGGGTCAGAAAGAACTTGTCGTTCTTCTGTCGCAAACGCAGTTCAGTGGAATCGTCAGGTGCCGTCAAATACCCCTGACGTACCACGGCCCTTTCTGCACTGCTTAGGTCTGGCAGCTTTTCGACCAGAAACTTGCGTTCAATTTCGGTGTTCATTTTCTTGAAACCACTCCATTTTCCAATTCGTCGAACAATGCCTGATAAGCCGTGCTCGCGACGCTGCGGCCAGCAAAAACAGGAACAGGAGCACGGTTCTGCCCCATGCGTTCGATATCCGCGGCAAAGGGGATTTCAGCCTGCAGGAACCGCTTTTTATGGGCTTTGCGCATCTTTTCCATCGTCTCAAGATGTAGGCTTTTGCGCCGCTGCACCATTGAGAAAAAAGCCTTTAACTTTTTCTTAGGTAGCTTGTGTTCTTCAAAGAAGTTGACCAACTGCTCAAGCGACCGTTCTGACAAGGTGGTCGGGATGACAGGTACTACAATCTGATCCGCAGCTTTGAAAACATTCTCGGACAGGGTCGAGAAATTTGGCGGGCAGTCCAAAATAATCACGTCATAGTCGCTACCAGCAGTGGTCAACGCCTTTTTTAGTCGCGACCGCTTGTTCCTCATCCTTGAGAGGAACACGTCAAAATCCCGAAATGTCAGGTTTGCGGGCAGCACATCCAAGCCTTCAAAATCACTGGCGCGGATCGACTTTGTGAAACGATCCACATCTTCGAAGAAACGCGCGTCTGTAAGTTTTTTCGAGGGTTTCACCCGAAAATAGAACCCCGCCGCCCCTTGCGGATCGAGGTCGCACAACAGCACCGTGTACCCCGCCTGCGCATAGGCATACGCCAGATTCACCGAAGCTGCGGTCTTACCCACACCACCCTTATTGCTGTAGCAGGCAATGATCTTCACGCCTCAATCCTCCTTATGGTGAAACAGGGACCGGAACAGGTGCTGGATGTCCGGGTTATCGAAACGTTGAAAATTGGCCATCACGCGCTCGCGCTCGACATTCTGACGTTGGTTTAGGACAGCGATCAGCCCTCCGACAGCCATGGCAAGTTGCGCATTCGCCCGACCTTGCGCATTGCTCTGGGCCGCGACGAATTCAACCAAGGCTTCTTGCTGAACCGAATAGTCATTAAACAGCCCCAGATTATCCTGAAGTTTTTTCAAAGGCTTAATGAGAATTTTGAAATCGCGCCTGTCGAAAAGAGGGGCAAAGAATTCCATCAGATAGCGTAGCTTTTTGCAGGCGATCCGCAGGTCATGCACGTTTTCATCCGGTGTTTCCGGAGTGATGCCGCGCGCCCGTTTGCATAGCTTGCGATAGCGTTTCCAGATCAGCGCACAAGCATAGTCATAGGCACCGCGATCTGCATTGGGACCGGGCTCCAACCCCTTGGTGTCCGCAAAGAGCACCAAAAGATCCTTCATCTGCCTGTCGTAGTCCGCACTACGAAAACGTCGGGACAAATCGGCAAGCGCTCGGGTGCGCTCTTTCGCGAACTGCGCGAACATGACCTCAACACCAGCGTGAAGATTGGGAGGTATGAGGTTGAAGTATAGTTCTTTTTCTAAAAGGTAGACATCCAGATCCCGAACCCTTCCCGTGGAGGACATCAGATCCGCGAACTCCTGCTTCAAGACAACTGTCTGATCAGGTGAAAACACCCCTTTGAACAAGCTTACGACCGATCGAACACGCCGCAGCGAGACGCGGTAGTCATGTAAGAATTCCGTGTCGATATCTGCGACCACGCCAGCCTCATTCTGGCGTGCCACGGTTAGAAAAGTGTGGATAATATCTGCTGCCACCTCGATCGATGGCTCTTGTGTGCTTAGCTTGATCTTGGGTTTTGCACTATAGCGAACAACATCGGGAAACAGATGCTGAAGCAACGGCTCAATACCTTCCACCGTGCCAGCCATATTCCCCAGTGCTTCACATACTGTCCGAAAGGCGCGATCATATCCGCGCATCGGATGAACATTCAGAATGGTCGCCTGTCCCTGCTTTGTGGTCAACGAGAGAACACGGCCGCGAACTTGTGTTTTTTGCAGCTTATCCAGAACGGCAAACCTACTGACTTCCATGGTCCCAGAGCCCATGCTCATCATCGCGCGCAGCTTCGGAAATTTTTTCAGCGCCGCGCGAACCGGACCATCGGGTAAATCCTGTACGAATTGTCCCTTAACGCTGCAGTCCTGAACCACATTGTCTTGGTCCCATTGCAGCAATTGCAGCATGCCGTTGGATTCGATCAACATTCGACTATCCGCTCGGAGCGACTGATCGTGACAATCCAACAATTCAAACGACTGTGCAGCCTTCGGTGTTTCGAATTCGGGGGTCAATCCATCAAGCGCTTTTGAAAACCTATCCAGATCGAACGCCCCCAGAATGACAAAGAAACCGCGCGTCTCTGCCATCACGTACGACCTTCTTTCGGCGTACCAGACAAATCGATCAAAAATGCCTCGATGATTGTGCGGGCGCTGTTGCCTTCTTCAGTCGCGAGGATCGCAAAGGCCTTAAATGTCCTCAAAGCGGCAATCCTTTTACACCTGTTTGATTTACTATCAGCTTCTTTGCTTGTGGACATTGGCGACCCTTTTACAGCATGGCATCATGAAACCGTGTTGCTGATTGTCTGGCAAGGTTTATACCCAACACTCCCCGCTTCAGGTCGACAGCCTAGGAACACCAGCTTACAAGATAGGCATGTCCGATCCCGTCTCTTCTATCCGCAATCTTGGCCCTGCATTCGAGCAAGCCTGCGCACACGCCGGTATTCACACCGCCCAACAACTGCGCGATCTGGGTCCTGACGAGGCCTATGCAAGGGTGTTGCGGTCGGGAGCTCGACCTCATTTCATTGGTTATTATGTGCTGGTCATGGGGCTGCAGGGTCGCCCGTGGAACGATTGCAAGGGCGACGAGAAAAAAGCCCTTCGGCAACGGTTCGATGCCATTAAAACCAGCGTTACCGCGATGCCCGAAACCCAGATGACCTCGGACCTGGACGCCATCGGCGTTCGGGTGTCTGCCGATGACCTCAAGCCGGTATAAAAAAGGCCGCACCCGATACCGGGAGCGGCCCAAAATTCTGATCTGATGGCGGATTAGCCGACCAGTTCGATGCCCGAGAAGAAGTAGGCGATTTCAACCGCGGCAGTTTCCGGCGCGTCCGAACCGTGGACCGAGTTTTCACCAACCGACTCGGCGAATTCGGCGCGGATGGTGCCGGGGGCTGCGTCTGCGGGGTTGGTTGCGCCCATGACTTCGCGGTTTTTTGCAATGGCGCCTTCGCCTTCCAGAACCTGAACAACAACCGGAGCCGACGACATGAACTCGCACAGTTCGTCATAGAACGGACGCTCGGCGTGCACGTCATAGAACTTGCCAGCCTGAGCTTTGGTCATGTGGATGCGCTTTTGCGCAACGATGCGCAGACCAGCTTCTTCGAACTTGGCGTTGATCTTGCCAGTCAGGTTGCGGCGGGTTGCATCGGGTTTGATGATCGAGAATGTGCGTTCCAGTGCCATGTCGGCCTCTCCTTAACATAAGGCGCGGGGTCGCGCCGAAATCCATCGCGCGCCGCCTAGCACGGTCTGTGCCCCAAGAAAAGTGGAATGATGGAACCTTGCACCACAGAAAACCGGATTGTGTCCGGCAGCGGCTCGCACAGGCCAATGCATAGTTGAACCCGACCGGCTCAGCCGAGGCAATATAGGCGCAAGCAGTACCGGGGTCGGTCAAGAACGCCCCTGAAAAAGGCGCTGTTAAATCGGTTTTAGATTGAACATACCAAGCCGCTGGCGGCGTCTGAGATGCTCTGATAAGAGCGGCCCATGCTACGGATCGAAGACATCACCTATGCGGTTGAAGGCCGCCCCCTGTTTGACGGCGCCAGCGCCACCATTCCTGACGGCCACAAAGTCGGTTTGGTGGGGCGCAATGGCACTGGGAAAACAACCCTGTTCCGACTGATCCGGGGCGAGCTGGCGCTGGAATCAGGCAACATCGTTTTGCCGAAACGCGCGCGGATCGGGGGCGTGGCGCAAGAAGTTCCCTCCTCCGACGTGTCGCTTATCAACACAGTGTTGGCGGCCGATACGGAACGCAGCGCGCTGATGGCCGAGGCCGACAGCGCCGAGGATCCAGCGCGCATTGCGGAGATTCAGACTCGTCTGGCCGATATCGATGCTTGGTCGGCCGAGGCGCGTGCGGCCTCGATCCTCAAGGGCTTGGGGTTTGACGATCAGGACCAACTGCGCCCGTGTTCCGATTTCTCGGGCGGCTGGCGGATGCGCGTGGCTTTGGCGGCCGTACTATTCTCGCAGCCCGATCTGTTGTTGCTGGACGAACCGACCAACTATCTGGACCTCGAAGGCGCGTTGTGGCTGGAAAGCTATCTGGCCAAGTATCCTCATACTGTGATCATCATCAGCCACGACCGCGGGCTGCTGAACCGGGCCGTGGGATCGATCCTGCATCTGGAAGACCGCAAGCTGACCTATTACGCGGTGCCTTACGACAAATTTGCTGAACGCCGTGCCGAGCGGCTGGCACAGGCAGAATCGGAAAACGCCAAGGCTAAAGCCCGCATCGCTCACCTGCAAAGCTTTGTGGACCGGTTCCGCGCAAAAGCCTCGAAAGCTGTTCAAGCCCAGTCTCGCCTGAAGATGATTGAGCGCATCCAATTGGTCTCAACCCCGCAAGAAGCTGCTTTGCGAGCGTTCAGCTTCCCCGAACCCGAGGAACTTTCCCCTCCGATCATCCATCTCGAAGGTGGTATCACCGGGTATGGCGAGACCGAGGTATTGCGTCGTCTTAATCTACGCATTGATCAGGATGACCGCATCGCGCTGCTGGGGAAGAACGGTCAGGGGAAATCGACCCTGTCCAAGCTGCTGTCCGACCGCCTGCCCCTGATGGCGGGCAAGATGACCCGAAGCAGCAAACTGCGCATCGGTTATTTCGCTCAGCATCAGGTGGACGAACTGCATGTGGACGAAACGCCACTGGATCACCTACGCCGCCTGCGTCCTGATGAGGCACCGGGCAAATGGCGCTCACGGCTGGCCGGGTTCGGGCTCAACGCAGATCAGGCGGAAACTTTGGTTGGGCGTCTTTCGGGTGGTCAAAAGGCCCGCCTGTCGCTGCTGATCGCCACGATCGACGCACCGCATATGTTGATCCTTGACGAACCGACCAACCACCTGGATATCGAAAGCCGCGAGGCGTTGGTCGAAGCGCTGACCGCCTATTCCGGTGCCGTGGTATTGGTCAGCCACGACATGCACCTATTGTCGCTGGTTGCAGACCGGCTGTGGCTGGTCTCGGACGGGACGGTCAAACCCTTTGACGGAGACCTTGAGACCTATCGCAACCTACTGTTGGCCCGTGACAAACCGATCAAGGAAAAACCGCAGGTGGCAAAACCCAAGCGCCCTTCGCGCGAGGCCATGCTGGCCCTGCGCGCCGATCTGCGCAAATGCGAAGATCGGATCGAAAAGCTGACAGACATGCACGAAAAGCTTTCGGCCAAACTGGCGGACCCGGCCCTGTATGAAGACGACAAGATCAACGATTTGGAAACCTGGAACCGCAAGTTTGCCGAAGTGGTCGAAGCCATGCAAAAGGCTGAGTCGCTTTGGGTCGCGGCCGCTGAACGTTTGGAACAGGCGGAAACCGCATGACCGATCCTGTCGTTGAAACCCATGCAATGATCGCGGGTATGCGCCCCGAGATTCAGCCCGGAGAATTTGCGTTCGTCGCCTGGCCCGATGACAAGCCCTGGCCCGAAGGTGCGCGCGCCAGCTGTGTCGAGGCGGAGGGGATGTCTTCTATCGTCCCGATCAAAAGCGCACCAAAGGATGCGGTCGCCATGCGCTGCATAACATTGCAGGTTCATTCCTCACTGGAAGGCGTGGGGTTGACTGCCGCCGTATCCGGGGCGTTGGCGCAGGCGGGTATTCCTGCAAACATGGTCGCGGGCTATCACCATGACCACGTATACATTCCTTCAGGCCTGTCAGATGACGCCCTGAATATTCTGCAAGGCCTGCAACGGAGCAGCAAATAACCATGGACAGTGCATTCCTGATAACCGCGTTCACAACGCTATTCGTGGTCCTCGACCCACCCGCGCAGACGCCGATCTTTGTTGCGCTGACCCAAGGCATGGACTGGGCCACGCGCCGCTCTATCGCGATCCGGGCCTGCCTGACCGCAGGCGTCATTCTGGCCATGTTCGCCGCCTTCGGCGAAGCCCTTCTTGGGTTCGTTGGCATCTCGATGGAGGCGTTTCGCGTCGCGGGGGGCGTTCTGCTGTTCCTGACCGCGCTCGACATGCTGTTTGAGCGCCGCACCAAGCGGCGTGAAAACAGTGCTGAGGAAGAAGAACACCCGGATCCGTCGGTCTTTCCGCTGGGCATCCCTCTGATCGCTGGCCCCGGCTCAATTGCGACCATGATCCTGCTGGCTGGCCAACAGCCCGGCATTCAGGGTCTGGCCGTGGTCATCGGCGTCATGCTGGTCGTACTGGCGATGGTGTTCGTGATGTACCTGACATCGGGCGCAGTGGCGCGCATTCTGGGCAAGACCGGGTTGAACGTGCTGACCCGGTTGCTGGGTATGCTGCTGGCGGCGCTATCCGTTCAGTTCATTTTGGACGGGCTCAAGGCCTTTGGTTTTGCGTCGTAAGTTCCCATATACCTTAATGTAATCGCAGCAAGGTGTAAGGCATGGACGGCGACAGCATTGGACGTTTGGTATATCTGGTGGTGCTTGGTCTGGCCGTTGTGGCGTGGTTTATCTCGCACAATCGCCAGTCACTGAACAAAACCATGCAACAGGCGATGGCCTGGGTCTTTATCTTTGTCGGCGCCATCGCTGTGGTCGGGCTTTGGGAGGATATCCGCTCGACCGTGGGCCCTTCCCCGCAGATGACGGTGACCGGCGAAACAATCGAAGTGCCTCGCTCTTATGACGGTCACTATTACCTGCCTGTCCTGGTGAACGGAGAGCCGATCACTTTCCTCGTCGACACCGGCGCCAGCCAGATCGTTCTGAGCGAACAGGACGCCAAGCGCATTGGTATCGACCCCGACCAGCTGAATTACCTCGGTCGCGCCTCAACCGCGAACGGTGAGGTCCGTACCGCGCCCGTCCGACTGGACAGTCTTGAGCTTGGGCCGATCACCGACAGCGGCGTTGCGGCCTGGGTTAACGAAGGCGATTTGCGCCAGTCGCTGCTGGGCATGGATTACCTGCACCGGTTCTCGAATATCCAGTTCACGGATGGCCGCCTGATCCTGTCTCGGTAACAGGTGTGTGGCTGCATTTCCGCATTGAGAACAAAATGAGAACATGCTAATCTGACAGCATGTCTACACACCTTCTTGGCCGCAAACCCGCGCGCGCCGCGCCGGGGGTCACACTTCACGATGGCATCACCTTGCAACTGGGCCGCGTGCACGAAGCCTGCGGCCCCGCCCGGCGCAGCTTTGCTATGTGGCTGGCCGGTCAGACGCAGGGGCCGGTGCTGTGGATTTCGCCCGCATGGGAACCAGGCCAGTTGAACCCCGACGGGATGATGCCCTTTGCCGACCCGGCCCGGTTCATCTTTGTCCGCCCCACCCGCGCCGAGGATCTGCTGTGGTGCATGGAGGAAGCACTGCGCAGCGGGGCCATCCCGCTAATCATCGGCGACCTGCCCGGCGCGCCGGGGCTGACGCCGGTGCGTCGCATGCATCTGGCCGCCGAACAGGGGGGCGCGATGGGGCGGGCTCCGCTGGGAGTGTTGCTGACCCCCGGTGAGGGCGGCGCGCAAGGGATCGAGACGCGCTGGCACATGGCCGCAACCCATCAGGGCGAAACCCGCGGCTGGACCCTGACCCGCCGCCGCGCCCGCGCCCTGCCCCCGGTCAGTTGGCAAGCCATCCAAACCAAATCACGTGCCGGGCTGAACCTGACCCGGACCGAGGCCGAAGATGTTTTGGTGTGACACCTCACAAAGTTAAGAAATCTTGTGATTGGCAAAATCCGGCCTCCCACCCTAGCATTTCTGCATGAGCCAACCGATCCACGACAGCCGAAATTCCTGGCTTCGCCTGTTGATCGCGCGCGCCACTACCATAAAGGCGAAAGCGAACGGATGGGCCATGACCGGCTTCGCACTGCAGAAGATGTGGTCGCGACAGGTGATCGACTGTCAGGACACGACGGAGGCTCTGGGTGAATCTGCTGTGCTTAGACCGGCCCCAGAGTTGCTGGAAAAACAGGTGATCAATATCGTCATGGCATTGCTGAACCGTTCGCGCCACAGGCCGGAGGGGTTAGCATGACACGTCTGACCCGACGCACACTACTGGCTGGTCTGGCAACCCTGCCCCTAACCCTTGCAGCCCGTGCTGCAATTGCCCCTTATGAACTGGTGCTTCAAAACACGTCGGTCGGTTTTACCTTTGATCTGTCGGGGTTGACCCAATCCGGAACAATGCCAATCCAGACCACGGATATTCAGATTGACGTTCGTGACCTGACAAAAAGCCGCGTAGCCGTCACCCTAAACGCCGCCGAAGCCCGAACCAAATTACCGTTTGCCCGAAGCGCGATGCTGGGTGCGGGGGTCCTGGATGTCGAAAATTATCCGACAATTCACTTTGCATCGACCAAAGTTGAACTCGGAGAAGGCGGGCGGCTCTCGCGCGGCGCGAAAATCACCGGAGACCTGACCCTGCGCGACGTGACACGTCCGATCGCCTTTCAAGCCGACCTCTTCCGGCCACCCGGCAGCGCGCCTGAAAACCTTGATATGCTCTCAATTCGCCTGACTGGCGGACTGAACCGCCATGATTTCGGCGCATCCGGTTATGCCGATCTGGTGCAGGACACCGTCGGACTGGACATTCGAGCCGAGATCAAACGGGTCACATAGACAAAAAACGACGCCTCAGAGTCGATTAGGTGCGCGCATTCAGGCCCCATTATGGCTAGCTGGCCTTATCATGAGAACGATAATTTCTTTTGCCGCCCTTTTTCTTTCTGTGATTCTGCTGCAGCTTTCCACGGGCGGCGTCGGACCGCTGGATGCCATCTCGGGACTGACACTGGATTTCACGACCGAACAGATCGGCCTCCTTGGTTCGGCGCACTTTATCGGCTTCTTTGTTGGATGCTGGTGGACACCGCGTCTGATGGGCAGCGTCGGTCACTCTCGCGCATTTGCTGTCTGCACCGCTTTGGGTGCGATGGGGTTGCTGGGGCACACGCTAACCGACAACCCCTACATCTGGGCGGCCCTGAGAATCGCGTCAGGCACTTGCGTTGCCGGATCCTATACAGTGATCGAAGCATGGCTGAACGCCAAAGTCACAAACGAAACTCGCGGGCGCGCGATGGGCACCTATCGCGTTGCGGATATGGGCGCCTCGCTGTGTGCACAGCTGATCATCGCTGTGCTGCCACCCGCCTCGTATGTGTCATACAATCTGTTGGCCATTCTGTGTTGTGCCGCCTTGCTGCCTCTGACCTTGACGAAAGCCACACAGCCCGAAACACCCGACGCCCCACGTCTGCGGCCCAAGCTGGCATGGCGCAGCTCGCCTTTGGCGGTGGCAGGCGTGATTATTGCGGCGCTGAGTTCCGCGTCCTTCCGAATGGTTGGCCCGATATACGGGCAAGAGGTAGGGCTCGAGGTGGATCAAATCGCATTCTTCCTCGCCTCATTCGTTCTCGGCGGTGCACTGGCGCAATACCCGTTGGGCTGGTTGGCAGACAAATATGACCGCCGATGGGTGCTGATCTGGCTGTCCGCCGCCGCCGTACTTAGCTGCGGCGTCACGATGGCCGCCAGTGGAACCGGCACTCTGGGTGTTATGCTGGCTGCCGGATTCTTTGGCCTGACCACCTTTCCGATCTTTTCGCTGTCGTCAGCGCATGCAAACGATTTTGTCACAACCGAGGAGCGGGTCGAACTGTCTGCCGCGTTAATGTTCTGGTACGCGCTGGGTGCGATTGCCTCTCCCTACATCTCATCTACGTTGATCGACGCATTCGGCCCCGGAGCGCTGTTCGCCTATGTGGCCACTGGGCATATTGGTCTGATCCTGTTCGGCTTAGCTCGGATGCGCTCGCGCCCAACACCGGAAGAGCGGACAAACTACGTTTATGCACCGCGCACATCCTTCACCATCGGGCGTCTGCTAAAACGGTCTCGGGAGGAATAAAGACTCTATTCCAACGGTGGAGATGACGGGATCATTTCGTCCAGAATTGCGCCCGCTTCATACCCCAACAAGTCTACTTCCATCCGAGCGGGATCACCGAAGGCCCAAGCTCCGACGTGACGCTGCATTCGCTCATAACCGACGAAATCCGCCATCGCCTGGTTCCCATGCGCGTTTTCAGCAAACATGACCTGTCCCGCGGCAACCTTCTGCGGCATCACTCGCTCCAAATACAGTTCAACCACATTGACCCCCGTCACGTTCGACCCGCCATGATGGACGACATACATGTTGTCCCAAACATCTTGACTAACTGCGGCACGCGCATCTGAGACAGCATTGTGCAAAGCGCCAAGTTCCGCACGCGCAGCATCTCGCATATTTGCCGCCCAAGCCGGTCGCATGTCGTTTATCACCTTCGACACTTCCTCGGACGTAAGGGTTCCGCGGTTAACGGCATCGAGTGTAAAAGCGCGCGCGGTTTCAAGCATCTGCCGTTGTCTCGATATTGTGTCTTCGGGCAGATCAAGGTGCCCGACCGAGTTCAGCAATGTGTCTATCGCCTTTGCGATGTTCTCAAAGTCCTCTTTCCAACGCGCATTCTCGGTGTCCTCATCAGGCCACGGAGTGACTGCCCCTATGATCCCCAAAAGAACGTGTGAAGTAGACTTAAAGATCAGGTAATTCGGCGCGTCGCGTGGAAATGTAACCTCTCCGTCCTTTGTCATGACGGTTACATCGCGTGCGATGACCATGACGGGCCGGGTCTGCGCGGTCAGAACATCCTGACCGCGCCGGAATATCGAGAGCATCGTCTTGTCAAAGGTATCAATGGCCTTCATGGCTTCGCTTTGATCCGCCGATACAATGGTTGGCGAAAAAAGCATGATGACCGAAGCGGCCAAGACCGAACGAACGAAAGGCATCAAGTAAAACTTTAGCATAATTCCCCCCGTGAAACTGCATACAGAAGCATAATACACGGCCCGAGAATTTCGCGAAGGCACCCTTTGTTCGTGATTATAAGGCTTCAAGCAAGAAACCGGGGTTTTGCTAATCGCTTACATAAGGTAGACGGGCGCGCAGTTAGTTACGTGGAAACGCAAAATGGCTCGAATTCTCATTACCTCGGCGATCCCTTACATCAACGGGATCAAGCACCTCGGCAACCTCATCGGCTCGCAATTGCCCGCCGATCTGTACGCACGCTATCAGCGTGGCCGGGGGAACGAGGTCATGTATCTGTGCGCCACGGATGAGCATGGCACCCCTGCGGAGCTGGCGGCTGCCAAAGCTGGCAAACCAGTGGCCGAGTATTGCGCCGACATGTATGCGGTACAGGCGGATATCGCGAAACGGTTCGGGCTCAGCTTTGATCACTTTGGCCGCTCGTCCAGCGAACAGAACCGAAACCTGACCCAGCATTTTGCGGGCAAACTGGATGAAGCTGGACTAATCCGCGAAGTCAGTGAGAAACAGGTTTATTCCAACGCTGACAAGCGGTTCCTACCCGACCGTTATATCGAAGGCACCTGCCCCAATTGCGGCTATGAACGTGCGCGCGGCGACCAGTGTGAGAACTGCACCAAGCAGCTGGACCCGACCGATCTGATCGAGCCGCGTTCTGCCATTTCCGGCTCCACCGATCTTGAGGTCCGCGAGACCAAGCACCTGTATCTGCGCCAGTCCGCGATGAAGGATCAACTGGAAGCGTGGATCGACAGCAAGACGGATTGGCCGATCCTGACCACCTCGATTGCAAAGAAATGGTTGCATGATGGTGACGGATTGCAGGATCGCGGCATCACCCGCGATCTGGACTGGGGTGTACCGGTCAAAAAGGGAGATCAGGACTGGCCGGGGATGGAAGGCAAGGTCTTCTACGTCTGGTTCGACGCGCCGATTGAATACATCGCCTGCGCCAAGGAATGGGCGGACGCCAACGGCAAATCGGATGCCGATTGGGAGCGCTGGTGGCGCACTGACAAGGGCGCTGATGACGTGCGTTATGTGCAGTTCATGGGCAAGGATAACGTACCCTTCCACACCCTGTCTTTCCCGGCCACAATTCTGGGGTCGGGCGAGCCGTGGAAGATGGTCGACCACCTGAAGTCGTTCAACTACCTGAACTATGATGGTGGCCAGTTCTCGACCTCTCAGGGTCGTGGAGTGTTCATGGATCAGGCGCTGGAGATTTTGCCCGCCGATTACTGGCGCTGGTGGCTGCTGAGCCATGCACCGGAAAGCAGCGACAGTGAATTCACCTGGGAGAACTTCCAGCAATCGGCGAACAAAGACCTTGCGGATGTTCTCGGCAACTTCGTCAGCCGGATCACCAAATTCTGCCGCTCGAAATTCGGTGAGGCCGTTCCAAAGGGCGGCACCTATGGCGAGCGCGAGCAAGCCCTGATCGAGGAACTTACCCGCCGTGTCCGCGCCTATGAAGGGCATATGGAGTCAATGGAGGTTCGCAAGTCGGCGCAGGAACTGCGCGCGATCTGGGTCGCCGGCAACGAATACCTTCAGGCCGCCGCACCTTGGTCCACTTTCAAGGAAGACCCCGAACAGGCCGCCGCACAGGTGCGTCTTGGCCTGAACCTGATCCGCCTCTATGCCGTGCTCAGTGCGCCGTTTATCCCCGAAACCTCGGCCCGGATGCTGAGTGCGATGAATACGCTGGACACCCGTTGGCCGGATGACGTCGCCGCCGCGCTGGACGCTCTGCCCGCCGGGCATGAGTTTTCGGTGCCGGAAGTGTTGTTCGCAAAAATTACCGACGAACAGCGCGAAGACTGGCAAACCCGGTTCGCTGGCACGCGCGATTGATCTGGTGGGAAACTAGAATTGAGAAACGGGGGTCACATGACCCCCTTTTTTGCTTCTCACACAAAATACGTAAACACTTCCATCTAAGTTAGCCCAGCTACGGAAAAATATCCGCGCCCCTTGACCTGCAGTCACACTCAATAAGCTTGAGATAAAATCTCAAAACGGCCATCCTGATCCAGAATTCAGTCGACTCGTTGGAGCAGACAGCCTGCCCTGACGAAAAATCTTACGTTTTAACGAGGCGCCCGCCATGTCCCTTGCATTGAAGAACTTTCACTCTCGTTTCGGCGGCGCGTCCCGAGCCTTTGCCGCTCTGGTTGGAATAATCATGGCGCAAACCGCCTTCGCCCAAGATCAAAGCGACGCCCCACCGCCCAAAGTGTCGATTGCAGCAGCCTACACGCAGGAAATCACCGAAGAAGCCGTATTCATCGGCCGCGCCGAAGCTCTTGACAAAGCAGATATCATAGCCCGCGTCAGCGGGTTTTTGGAAAGTCAGAACGTGGAAGACGGTGCGCTGGTCAAAGAGGGAGACCTGCTGTTCACCATCGAGCCTGACCTCTATCAGGCGACACTTGAAGCCCGAAATGCGGATCTTGATCGGGCAGAAGCCAATCTTGAGTTGGCCAAGGTCGATCTTGCCCGGAAGGAAGAGCTTTACAAACGTGACGCCACTCCAGAGTCAGAACGCGATATTGCGCGTGCCAACGAACTGGTGGCCGAAGCAGAGGTCAAAGCTGCAAAAGCTGCGATTCAGCAAGCCGAGCTTGATTTGAGCTATACCAAAATCCACGCGCCGTTCGATGGCCGCATCGGGCGGGTGGCGATCAGCGTCGGTGATGTGGTCGGGCCAAACAACCCCCCGCTGGTAAATATCGTCAGTGAAGCCCCGATCTATGTGAATTTTTCCATCAACGAGAAGCAATTTACTACTGTTCTTGAAACAGTTGGCGAGAACGCTTCATCCCTTGCGGAAAGCAACAAGAGTCCGAACGTGCACGTCACGCTGCCGAACGGAAGTAAACTGGATGAAACCGGTAAAATCGTGTTTGTCGACAATCGGATCGACCCTCTCACCGGCGCGATTTCGATGCGGGCAGAATTCGACAACGCCCAACGGCTAATCGTCGACGGTGCATTTCTAAGCGTGCAAATTGAAGCCCTACAACCCACACTTGAGGTTTTGGTCCCACAGGCCGCTCTGCAACGTGATCAGCGGGGTGAATTTGTGCTGGTTGTCAACGACAAGCAGATGGTGGAACAGCGTTACATCACCACCGGCAACAACGAAGGCACGGCAGTAATCGTCAAGGATGGTCTGCGCGAAGGAGAAAGCGTCATCGTCGAGGGCTTGCAAAGGGTTCGGCCCGGCGTCGCGGTTGACGCTGTCGTGGCGTCCGAGCAGCCGGGAGAGTAACAGATGTTCTCAGCCCTGTTCATCAGCCGGCCCAAGCTGGCGCTTGTTATTTCGCTTGTCCTGACAATCATGGGCGGCATCGGCTATCTGGTTCTGCCGGTGGCGCAGTTCCCGGACATCACGCCACCCGTCGTAAGTGTGTCAACGACATATACCGGCGCCAATGCCGAAACTGTGGAAAACACCGTCGCCGCCCCGATCGAGGCGCAGGTGAATGGTGTGGACGATATGATCTATATGACGTCCACATCGTCTGATAACGGATCGTATTCTCTGAATATCACATTCGAGGTCGGTACCGACCCGGATATCGCCTCGGTGAACGTTCAGAACCGAGTGGCGCAGGCCATGTCCTCTCTGCCGTCCGAAGTTACGTCTTCGGGTGTGGTTACGCAAAAAGCGTCGACAAACATGCTGCTGCTGGTGACGCTGACCTCGCCCAACGGCACTTATGACAGCGTGTTCCTGTCGAACTATGCCTCGATCAACCTGAAAGACGCGCTGGCGCGGGTTCAGGGCGTGGGTAAAGCTGACGTTCTGACCAATCTGGAATACGCCATGCGGATCTGGATGGATCCGGATCAGATGGCTGCATTGTCCATCACTCCGGGCGATGTGATCAACGCCATCCGCGAACAAAACATCGAAGTATCGGCAGGTTCGATCGGTGCGCCTCCGGTACCCGAAGGGCAGACGTTTCAATACACGATCAAGACCAAGGGCCGTTTGACCTCGGCCGAGGAATTTGGTGACATCGTCATCCGCACGGGCGACGCAGGCTCGATCGTGCGAGTCAAAGATATCGCGCGGGTGGAACTGGGTGCGCAATATTACGCAGCCTCGGGTTATTTCGACAGCGTTCCGGCAACAGTTATCGGCATCTATCAAGCTCCCGGAGCGAACGCTCTAGCGGTATCTGAACGTGTCGAAGCCGAGCTCCAGCGACTGTCCCGTTCCTTCCCCACGGATGTGGAGTTTCAGGTTCCCTTTAACACCACGGACTTTGTGGAACAGTCACTGAACGACGTGGTTTCGACCCTGATCCTGACCTTCACTCTGGTGATCTCGGTTGTGTTTGTTTTCCTGGGCAGCTGGCGCGCGACGATTATTCCCGCGGTTGCGATCCCGGTCTCTCTAATCGGGACATTTGCCTTCCTGCTTTTGTTCGGCATGTCGCTGAACACGATCTCTCTGTTTGCTCTGGTTTTGGCTATCGGGATCGTGGTGGATGACGCGATTGTTGTGGTTGAAAACGTCGAACGGATCATTGCGGATGAAGGGCTTCCCCCTGCCGAAGCAACCCGCAAGGCCATGGGGCAGATCACTGGCCCCGTGATTGCAACGACGCTGGTGCTGCTGGCCGTGTTCGTGCCGGTGACGTTTATGCCCGGCATCTCAGGGCGGCTGTATTCGCAATTCGCTGTGACCATCTCGACCGCGGTTGTGATTTCCTCGATCAACGCATTAACCTTGTCCCCAGCCTTGTGTGGGCTGGTTCTGCAAGCGCGTTCGGGTCCGCCCAAGGGGCTGTTGGCGGTGTTTGAAAGGTTCATCGGCACCATTCGGGGCGGCTATGTCGCGATTGTGCGCAGGTTGCTGATCCTTCCGGTTATCGGTCTTGGCGTCATCGCTGCGCTGGCAATGGGCACCGGGACAATCATGTCGAAAACCTCCAGTGGCTTTTTGCCGCTTGAGGACAATGGCTATTTGTTCGTCGACATTCAGCTTCCGGACGCTGCGACGCTGGAACGAACCGAGGTCGTCTCGTCCCGTGTCGACGATCAAATTCAGGAAATCCCCGGCGTATCGAGCACGGTCCTGATCAACGGCTTCTCGCTTCTGAACGGCACCACCACAAATGGCGCGGCGATCTTTGTTAACCTCGAAAATTGGGATGATCGTCAGGAAGATGACCTGAGTGCAGACGCCATTCTGAAAAAGGTACTGGCCATCGCCAATGGCGAATCCGCCGCCTCGATCGTGGCCTTCAACCCACCACCCATTCAGGGTCTGGGTATGTCGGCTGGTGTCGAGATGGAGGTGCAGCAAACCGGGGGCGGCTCTCCACAGGATCTGGCCTCGGCCGTGGGGTCGCTGGTATATTCGGCGAACCAACGACCCGAGATTGGTCAAGCCTATACGACCTTCCGCGCAAACGTACCGCAACTTTTCGTCGATCTTGACCGCGAGAAGGCCAAGACGCTGCAAGTGTCCGTGGCCGAAGTGTTCCAGACCATGCAGGCGCAGTTGGGCTCGTACTACGTGAACGACTTCAACCTGTTCGGGCGGGTCTATCGGGTAATGATCCAGGCGGACGGAAGCTATCGCGACAACGTCGAGGATATCTCGAACCTCTATGTCCGCTCGCAAGAGGGCGAGATGGTGCCGCTTGGAACCTTGGTCGATGTGGAAAACGTGCTGGGCCCGGTTCTTTTGAAACGGCATAACCTGTTCCGTTCGGCAACCGTGACAGCGGTACCCGCACCGGGGTTGTCCAGTGGCGACGCGATCAACGTCATGACCGAGGAATCAGCCACCGCCCTCCCCCCGGGATACGCGTTTGAATGGACCGGCACAGCGCAGCAACAGCTGGCTTCGGGCAGTCTCGTGATCGTCATCCTCGGATTGGCAATCTTGTTCGGCTACTTGTTCTTGGTCGGTCAGTACGAGAGCTGGACGATGCCGGTCTCGATCCTGCTCTCGGTAATCGTTGCCCTCTTCGGGGCGGTAGCAGCCGTTGCTATCGTAGGCAGTGACATCAACCTCTATACGCAGATTGGGATGATCATGCTCGTGGGGCTAGCGTCAAAGAACGGTATCCTCATCGTCGAATTTGCGATGGAGCAGCGGGCCAATGGCTTGTCGATCAAGGACGCCGCTGCTGAGGCTGCCTATCAACGTTTCCGTGCGGTGATGATGACTGCCCTGTCATTCCTGTTGGGTGTTGTACCGCTGCTGGCGGCCAACGGCGCGGGCGCGGCCAGCCAAAAGGCCATCGGTGTCGCGGTCTTTGGCGGGATGCTGGCAGCCACTTTGGTCGGCGTCATACTGGTGCCGGTGCTTTATGCGCTGATGCAAAGCCTCAGGGAATGGATCAAGGGCACCAAAAACGATCCCGGACCATCCGAAGAAACCGCCTAAATCCACAAAGCCCCGCCAGACCGGCGGGGCTTTGCTCTAAGCGGCAGCCTGTACGCTGCGTTGATCCATCCATTCCTCTATCCGAGCGATCTGATCAGCGCTCAAACGAAGGCCCAACTTGTTGCGACGCCAGACGGCATCTTCGGCTGTGCGCGCAAACTCCTTGTCCATCAGCCACTCTAATTCTCGTGCGGTTATCGTGGCACCGAAGTCCTCACCCAATTCTTCAGCGGTAGAAACTTCGCCCAAAATTGTCCGTGCCTCTGTGCCATAGGCCCGAACGAGGCGTACAGCCCATGACCGATCAAGAAATGCATAATCGGCCTCCAACCCGGCGACCAGATCCTGAACCCCATCGACCGGGAAGTCACCGCCGGGCAAGGCAACGCCCGCCGTCCAAGGTCCGGGCAAATTCGGGAAATGCTCGGCAACCTTCTCCAGAGCACTTTCTGCAAGCCTTCGGTATGTTGTGATTTTTCCGCCAAACACATTCAGAACTGGCGCGCCACCATGTGCGTCCACTTTCAACGTATAATCCCTTGTCGCAGCAGTCGCACTGTTGGCCCCGTCGTCGTAAAGGGGGCGAACGCCGGAATAGGTCCAGATGATGTCGTTACGCGTAACCGGCTTATGGAAATACTTCGTCGCAAAGGAGCAGAGATAATTCTGCTCGGCCTCGGTACAGACCGGAGCAACGTCGGGTTCCGGGTGATCCTGATCCGTGGTGCCGATCAGCGTGTAGTCCCGCTCATAGGGAATAGCGAAGATGATGCGTCCATCTTCACCCTGAAAAAAGTAGCACTTGTCGTGGTCGAACAACCTGTGGGTTACGATATGGCTGCCCCGAACCAGCCGAACGCCCTCGCGCGAGTTCACGTGGATCTTTGACTGGATGATGTCGCCAACCCACGGGCCACCGGCATTGATCAGTATTCTGGCCTTGATCACGCGGGTTGAATCGCTGGCACGATCACGGATCGTCACCTCCCACAGGTCATCCACTCGTTCCGCCGACAGAACTTCGGTACGAACCAATATTTCAGCACCACGAGCCTCAGCATCGCGGGCATTGAGAACGACCAGCCGAGAATCCTCGATCCAGCAATCAGAGTACTCGTAGGCAGTCTCGAATTTGTCTTGTAGTGGCCGCCCCTCGGGTGCTGTTTTCAGGTTCAACGACGACGTACCTGGCAGGATTTTCCGTCCACCGAGATGGTCGTACATGAACAGTCCTAGTCGGATCAGCCAGGCTGGGCGACGCCCTTTCATCCAAGGCATGACCGTACTCAGCAAACGCGATGTCGGCGTTTCTGCATCAAACCGCATATCCGCGTGATAAGGCAGGACAAAACGCATCGGCCAGCTAATGTGCGGCATCGCCCGCAACAAAGTTTCGCGTTCTATCAAGGCCTCACGCACAAGGCGAAACTCGAAATACTCCAGATAGCGCAGCCCCCCATGGAACAGTTTGGTCGAGGCCGAGGAGGTCGCCGAAGCCAAATCATTCATCTCGGCCAAAGTCACCGAAAGCCCGCGCCCCGCCGCATCACGCGCGATACCGCATCCATTGATCCCGCCGCCGATGATGAAGAGGTCCGAGACCTGCTCGTTTTTCTGTTCCATTTCGGATGATTCCCCACTGTGGAAAACGCAAGCTCATTAACCGCAGTCACACGCGTTTCGTCAACTTTGATTTTCGTTTATGTTCGTTTTTCCGCATTCAGTCAAAATTATTAGAGTATAACCTGACTTCATGTTGCAAAAATCAATAATTAGAACAAAAACGAACAAACCCAAGTTGGAGCAAGCCGTGTCCCTTTCTTTTCGCCAGTCAGACATTCTGAACATCGCCAAGCAGGATGGCCGCGTAATGGTCGAAGATTTGGCCGCGCGGTTTGATGTGACCGTCCAAACCATTCGGCGTGATCTGTCTGACCTCGCGGACATGGGAAAACTGGACCGTGTTCATGGCGGTGCCGTGTTGCGCTCGGGCGTTTCGAACATAGGATACGAAGACCGCCGGGCCCTGAATGCAGATGCTAAGGCCCGCATTGCGCAACTCTGCGCACAGGGCATCCCGGACGGAGCATCGGTGTTTCTGAACATAGGCACCTCGACCGAGGCTGTCGCCCGCCAACTGCTGGACCACAAAGACCTGATGGTGGTTACCAACAACATGAACGTCGCCAATATCCTGGTCGACAACCCGAACTGTCAGATCGTTGTTGCGGGCGGTGTGCTTCGCCGCTCGGACGGCGGATTGGTTGGCAACCTGACGATCTCGACAATCGAACAGTTCAAGTTCGACTATGCAATCATAGGCTGCTCAGCCATGGATGTTATGGGCGACCTTCTGGATTTCGACTTTCAAGAGGTACGGGTCAGTCAAACCATAATCTCCCAAGCTCGCCAGACCTGCCTTGTTGCCGACCACTCCAAGTTTCAGCGCACTGCACCGGCGAAGATCGCGTCGCTGGCCGACGTCGATATTTTCTACACCGATCAGGCTTTGCCTGAAGAGTTGGGTGCGCAATGCGCTAAGTGGGAAACACAGCTGAAATTGTGCAGTTGATGCCCAACAGTTCTCTTTAAAAGAGAGCCCAAATCGCAAGTTCTTGCCAGATACGCCTCGGCCTGACACACTCACCCTATTGCGATCGTCGCACGGGACGGGAGGTCCGGGCCATGATAGCGCTTTTATTTGCGTTACTTACAGTCACCATGGGGCTGAATTATTTCAATCTAAGAACAGCAGCCAATGCGCTGTTCTTTATCACGCTGGCGTTGAGCGTCTATTGGCTGAAATTTCATGCCACCAGCCAGCTAACGATTCAGCTGTAGAAAGGGCCGGGATGACACCAGAACTTTCACGCACCCTGAATGCGCTTGGCATGCTGTCCGTCAGCTTGGTATTGTTGCTGGCCTATATCTATCAGCTGACACTCGGCGAACTGCCCTGCCCCCTGTGCCTGTTGCAAAGGGTCGGATTTGTGGCCGTCGGCGTAGGGCTCGGACTGAACCTGTTATACGGCGCGCGACCGCAACACTATGCCATCATGCTGCTTGCCGCACTATTTGGCGGCAGCGTCGCCGTGCGCCAAATTCTGCTGCACATCGTGCCGGGAACCGGCCATTATGGCTCGCCCGTTCTAGGGCTTCACTATTATACGTGGGCTGCGATCTGTTTTTTCCTGATCCTTCTGGGCACGGCATTTATGCTGCTGTTCGATAGGCAGTACGACACAGACACCCAAGAACCACGCTTTGGCGGCAGCGTTCTAGCCAAAAGCGCGTTTTTCGTCATGTTGGGCCTCGCCGCGCTGAACGCGATTTCGACCCTATTGGAATGCGGGCCGGGAATATGCGCGGACCCGCCCACCAGCTACAAATTGATTGACGAACTGAAGACCGGCGACTGAGGATGGAGTAACCTTCCCACAAGGAGGCACGAGCATGGGATTACTGGGGCAGCCGTTAGGCTACTATGACTATCTGACATTCGTGGCACTGATCTTGCTGCTGGCGGCGGTGATGGGGCTGTTTATTTTCATCATGGGCCTGCCCGGACGGATCGCAATCAAGCGCAACCATCCACATGCAGAATCCGTCAAGATCATGGGGTGGATGGGTTTTCTGGCAATCGTTCCATGGGTGCACGCCTTTATCTGGGCGTTCCATGACAGCGCCACCGTGGATATCCGCCGCATGCCTGACGATGAACGCGACGCGGTTCGCAAGGAAATCAAACGGTTGGGCGGCACCCTAACCGAGGAATATCGCGACCCGCTTGATCCCGACGAGACACAGAAAAGCTAAGGCCAAAGGAAGTCACCAAATATGTTTGTCGCCCTCGGCATTACGCTGTTCTACATTATTTTCGTCTGGTTCATTTTCTTCAAAATGCAGTGGCTGAAGTTCAACATCGCCTGGGGCATCGTGTCTTTTTGGGTCGGTGCGCACCTTCTGTTGATCTTTCTGGTCGCGCTTCGGTTCTTTCAACCTTTCTCCATCGACAGCCATGTTGTCCGCTCGACCATACAGATCGTACCGCGACTGACCCAACCGACCGTCTTGACCGAGGTTCTTGTCGAGCCGAATACCGATGTCAAAAAGGGTGACGCGCTCTATCGCTTTGAGGATACCGTGTTCGCCCTTGAGGTTGAGGAAGCCAAAGCACAGCTGGTCGCGGCCCAACAAAACGCCAAGATTCTTGAACAGGACGTCATCGTGGCCTCCGAAGCCGTCGAGCGCGCGAATGCGCAACTGGCCTATGCGCTGACTCAGCAGAAGCGGTACGAAAACCTCGTGCCCGCTGGCGGCGCGCGTCAGGATGAGCTGGACCGTTGGAACGAACAGGTCACTGAAGATCAGGCCCAGATCAAAGAGGCCGAAGCCAATTTGGAAAAGGCGAAACTGGCGCTGGATTCCCAGATCGACGGGGTGAACACAGGCATCCTTCAGGCACAGGCGCAGTTGGAAAAGGCGCAATACTTCCTTGATAACACGACGATTTACGCGCCCGAAGACGGCATGATTGTCTCGCAACAGGCCCGTCCGGGGTTGGTTGTGGGTGAGATCCGGCTGGGTGCAATTGCCAGTTTTGTCACCAAGGACAACCCCTACATTCTGGCCACCTATCGCCAGCAGAACCTGAAGTTCGTCGAACCCGGCCAAGAAGTTGAAGTAGCGCTAGACCTCTATCCCGGTGAAATTCTGACCGGCAAGGTCGAAGCCATCTGGTGGGCCACTCGGCAGGGTCAGTACCTGCCATCGGGCCGCCTGCCCGGCTTTGAGCTGCCTAAACTGCCCGGCCGCATCGCGGTGCAGATCTCGGTGGATGTCCCCGAAGATCACACCTTCCCCGCTGGTGGCCACGCTGCAGTGGCGATCTACACCGGCCAAGGCAAAAGCTTTGAGTTTCTTCGACGCATCAATATCCGCCTTTACTCTTTCGCCAACTTCATCCGGCCACTCGATATCTGAGGACGCAATACATGACCCGGGCCAGACTTCACCGCAGACTGATCGGCACCGCCCTATGCGCGGCGCTGCTGATTGGTTGCACGCCGGTAGGTCCGGATTTCGTGCGCCCGAACTCTCCGGTCGTGAAACAATGGATCGAAGTGAACAGCCCCGCCGCAGGACAAAGTGGCCTTACGTCCCGCAGCGCTCCGGTTGTGAAGTGGTG
Organism: Ruegeria sp. BB7; assembly: GCF_056539365.1. NCBI lineage: Bacteria > Pseudomonadati > Pseudomonadota > Alphaproteobacteria > Rhodobacterales > Roseobacteraceae > Ruegeria > Ruegeria sp. BB7. The sequence continues at coordinate 315,904 of NZ_JBQFUV010000001.1, forward strand.
GGAGACGTTCAACGATCCCACCCTGAATAAGCTTATCGCAGAGGCGTATGCTCAGAACCTCGATCTACAAGTGGCAGGTGCTCGCGTTCTGCAAGCCCGCGCACAGTTGGGAATAGCCTTCGGTGAGCTATACCCGCAATCGCAGGCCATTGGCGGATCAATCGAACGGCGGCAGATCAGTGAAAATCTGGGGCCGATTTCGGATATCAATCGGATCATCCCTTTGGATACCGAATTTTCAACCTCGCAAGTCGGGTTCGATGCACAATGGGAGCTGGACGTCTGGGGCCAGCAACGCAGGGGCGTTCAGGCGGCCCGGTCCAATCTGGCGTTGCAGGTGGCGAACTACGACGACGCCCTGGTGACGCTGACTGGGGATGTGGCAGCGCTGTATGTCAATATCCGCGCGCTACAGGAATCTCTGACCGTCGCGCGCGAAAACATCCGACTGCAACAGGAATCCGCCGATCTGACCCAACTGCGCTTTAACAACGGCGTGACAACCGAACTGGACGTGCAGGAATCCACCGCCCTACTGAACAACACCAAGGCGCTGGTGCCCGAACTTGAAAGCGACCTGCAACAAACCAAGAATGCGCTGGCCGTTTTGCTGGGGACAACGCCATCTAGGATGACCAGCCTGCTGGGCAATTCGGGGCGTATTCCGTCGGCCCGCTCCAACGTGGCCGTGGGCGTCCCTGCCGAACTACTACGCCGCCGCCCCGATGTGCGCGCAGCTGAACTGGCGGCGGCCACTCAGTCAGCTCAGGTGGGCATCGCAATGGCCGACCTCTACCCGCAGTTCATTCTGTCCGGCTCCATTGGCCTTCAGGCATCGGGTGGTCGAGACCTGTTTTCATCAACAAGTTCGACCGGGTTGGCCAATGCCGGAGTGGTTTGGAACGTGCTGAACTATGGTCGGATCAAAAACAACGTACGTGCCCAGGACGCCGCCTATCAGGCGCTGATCGCCAACTATCAGAACACTGTTCTGACCGCCTATTCCGAGGTGGAAAGTGCAATGGTGGCTTACGCACAGTCTCGCAAGCAGGTTGGATTCTATGAAAAAAGTGTCGCCGCATCGCGCAAGGCCGCCGAGATTGCAGTGGATCAGTACCGCGACGGTATTGCCGATTATTCCCGTATTCTGAACACGCAGACTGCTTTGCTGAGTTCTCAGGCCAACCTGATTGAGGCGCGTCAACAGGTCTCCAGCAATCTGGTCGCGGTTTACAAGGGTCTTGGGGGTGGTTGGCAGATTCGTCAGAACCAAGAGTTCCTGCCGCAAACCGTATTGGCGGAAATGGCCTATCGCACCGATTGGGGCGACTTGTTGCAAGAGACCCCTACCCGCGCCAGCCTGAACTAGTCGCTATTTCGTTAGCCCGCGCAATCCGCCGGACACTAGCACATTTACTTCGTACAAAATCCGGGGCGCCGCTAGCCCACCGGGGCTCGCCAGATAGTTCGGGCTCCATTCCGGGTCGAATTTCTGCTTGAAAGAACGCAGCCCTTCGAAGTGATAGAACTGCTCTCCGTGCTCATAGACAAACCCGCCCACCCGGTTCCAGAATGAAGCTAACTGACGGTTCTCGATCCCAGAAAACGGTGCCGCACCCAATGAGAACCAGTGGAAACCCTGTTCTGATCCCCAAGACATCATCTCTGCAAATAGCGCATCCATGACAAAACTGGGGCTGTCGGGTTCATAGCGCATCAGATCCAGCGAAAGTTCGGACTTATTCCCACCCTGAAACAGGTTGGCAAAGGCAACAATTTTCCCGGTATCGCCATTTCTCAGAACTGCATGGTCGAAGTAGGAGAGATATTCATTGTCGAACCCGCCTAGGGCAAAGCCCTTTTCCTCTCCGGCCTTGTTTTCCAGCCAGTCATCCGAAACTTTGCGCAACTCAGGCAAAAGCGGGGCCAGTTCCTCTTTCGGAATGATTTCAAAGACATAACCCTCACGTTCAGCCCGATTCTTCGCCTGCCGGAATCGTTTGCGTGATTTACCATCTAACGAGAAATCTTTCAGCGGCACGCGCGCAACCTCGCCAATTTTCAGGATCGAAAGGCCAAGATCCAGAAAGGTTGGCAGATACTTCGTAGAGACACTGTAGAACGCACAAAGCTTGCCTTCTCGGTCTGCCATCTCGCGCAGTTGCCAGATCAATTGTTGGCCGGTCTTTTCATCGCCCACCGGTTCACCCTTGCTGATCAATGCGTTTCCCGTGTCGGCATAAGCCAAAAACGCACTTTCATCCGGTGCGATCAGGAACTGCTTATCCCCGGTCAACGAAATCTGCGCCTCGGTATCTTGGCTTGCCAGCGCAAGACGTTCGACAACCGGTGGGATTTCGGTGCGCGTGGGTTGGGGTATTTCACGCCCGAACAAAGAATTCACTGCGACCACGCCAAGAATAACCGCAACCACGAGGCTGGAACGCAGGAACCGCGAAGCATCACCGTTCCAGGCGAACTCCCACCAAAGGGCGTTCTGGTATTCGACGTGGGAGTAGGCAAACAACCCGATCCAGAAGATAACGGCCAGCAAGGCGATTACGCTGACCAGCCACGGAATGTTCAGGCGAAAGATCGAGGCCCCGCTGACGCGGTAAAAGGCCCCCCGAAACGTGGCAAGAATGGCGATGGAGGCCAACATTCCGATCGCTTCATGTGTGTCCAAACCCTTGGTCAGAGAGGCGACAAACCCGGCCACCATCAGCAACATCGCCACGATCCACGCTCGGTAAAGTTTTCGGAACAACCCCCGAGAAACCAAGATCAGCATCACGCCAACGACGCTGCCTGCCAAGTGCGAAGCCTCGACGAAGGACAACGGCAGAAAGTCCCGCAACGCGCCCAGGCTCTGGCTGCTGGACGGTAACGCCCCTGAAACCAGCAAGATGATCCCGGCCACGGCGGTCACGCCTGCCGCCACCATCGGAACAATAGGACGGATCGCGCGATACACCCACGTGGCCGCGCCGCTGATATGATGGCGGTGCGTCAGAGCCGACGCGACAGCTATAGACAAGCTGGCGATGACAAAGGGTAAAAATGTGTAGACCAGGCGGTACAATAACAAGGCCGCAATAACGTCGGACCGGCCTGATGCGCCTAGCCCCGCAATCAGCGTCGCCTCAAATGCGCCAATCCCACCCGGAGAATGACTGAGGATGCCAACCGCAATGGCACCGATATAGATCGTGAAGAAAAAAGGGTACCCGACACCAAGGTCTGCGGGCATCAGCGTATATAGGACCATCGAAGCCCCAAACAGGTCTCCGATTGCGGCCAGGGTAAGCATGCCCGCCAGTTTCCCACCCGGCAAGTTGAACCCGACCCCGCCATAGGCCAGCTTGCGCCCACCCTTCGCAAGCCAGATGAACAATACCACCAGCCCAGCCAACAGCGACAGCCCGATTACGGTTTCGGTGGTGTCACTGATCGGCAGGATATTCGAGATTCCATCCGGGTGCAGCGTGAACAAAATGCCAAGCAACAGCACAAGGCCGGACCAGAACGCGATCCACGACGTTGCAATGACCCCGGCCACCCTGCTCAGGTCCAGCCCAAGCGAGGCATAGATGCGATACCGTATCGCCGTTCCCGTGATGTAGGAAAAGCCAAGGCAATTCGACACTGCATAGCCACTGGCCCCTGCCATCCCGGCCACGGTCAAAGGCACCTCTCCCTTCGCTACGCTTTGCACGGCGAGCACATCGTACATGGACAAAGAGAAAAAGCTGAAACAGGTCCAACACAGGGCTACGAACATCAGCTTCCAGGATGTATTCGCAACATCCGTTTGAACATCGCCCCATTTCACGTGCTGAGATAGCTCGTGCAGTACAACCAGCGCGATCAACGTGACCAGGATTGGAACCGCAATCCGCACGAATGGCTTTTCCAGAAAACGACTAATCCTTTTAGCAAGACGCACAGCCCAAAGCTCTTTGTCAGTCTCCAGCGTGGTCATGGTTTCCCCCTGCTCTGAGGCACTGCAACGATCCCGCGCGCGGATGGGCGACGCAGGGCAACTCTTGCACAATTTCCTTGAACCTCAAAGCACTACGAGGGGTCAGACTCGCCCTTTGCGCGTAGACAGCAGCAGATTGGTCTCGGACCGTGTAATCCCCTCCATCCGGCGTATCTGGAACAATACGTCATCAAGCTCGGCAAGCGTTTCTGTACCGATCTCGGCAATCAGATCCCAACTGCCATTGGTCGTATGCACGGCACGCACCTGTTGAAGGGCGGCGATTCTGGCTAACGTTCGTTCCGTTCCGCGACCCTCAATCTCAAGCATCATCAGGCCGCGAACCGGGCTTTCCGCGACATCCCGCCGGGTTAGGACAGTAAAGCCCACGATCTCACCTGATTGCTTCAACCGCTGCAGCCGACTCCGCACGGTGGTTCGTGTCACCCCCAGAGTTTCCGCCAATTCTGACAACGAGGCCCGCGCGTCACGATGCAATGCGTTCAGCAGCCTACTATCCAATTCGTCCATACGTTCTTCTCATTACGAATTTCAGAGTTCCATTTTGAACATTTTGCTCTCTTCTCGCAAGCCATGATGACAGCATAAATAACCACATGGAAAACAAACATGTTATATTGATCGGTGTCCCTATGGACGCGGGCAAACGCCGGCAGGGCTGCCGAATGGGGCCTGATGCGTATCGGGTTGCAGGTTTGGATCAGGCCTTGTCGGATTTGGGATACCGCGTGAGCGACCTTGGCGATATTCGCCCGGATCAGACAGATGTACCCCCACACGAACACCTGTATTCCCTGCCCGAATGCATCGGCTGGACCAGTGCTCTCAGCCGTGCAGCGCAGGACACTGCCCCACAGGGCTTGCCGATTTTCATGGGCGGCGACCATGCGCTGTCGATGGGCACCGTTACGGGCATGGCTGCTCATGCCGAACAGATCGGACGCCCCTTATTTGTGCTCTGGTTGGATGCCCATAGCGACTTTCACACGCCGCACAGCACCGACAGCGGGAATTTGCACGGTACGCCCGTTGCGTATTTCACTGGCCAGCCCGGCTTTGATGACTTCCCGCCTGTGTCCGCCCCGGTTCCAACAGATCGCGTCGGTATGATCGGCTTGCGCTCGGTCGACCCGGCAGAACGCGCGCGGCTTGAGGAAGACCACGCCATGCTGGCCGACATGCGCAGCATCGACGAGCACGGTATCAAAGCGCCGCTGATCGCATTCCTTGATCGTGTGCGGGACGCTGACGGCATCTTGCACGTCTCACTGGATGTCGATTTCCTGGACCCCTCCGTCGCCCCGGCTGTTGGCACCACCGTCCCCGGGGGTGCGACCGAACGCGAGGCCCATCTGGTCATGGAATTGCTGCACGAAAGCGGACTTGTCTGCTCGCTGGATCTGGTCGAACTGAATCCGTTTCTAGACGAACGCGGCCGAACCGCAAAACTGATGGTCGATCTGGCCGCCTCATTACTGGGCCGCCGCATCTTCGACCGCCCAACCCGGAGCTTCTGATGCAATCCTTACAAGCCCCTTCGGCCATCGTGATGATCCGACCGCATGCATTTGCCTCAAACCCCGAAACACGCGATGACAACGCGTTTCAGACATTGGCAAACCGCTCGGCTGAAGCCACATCTGCCAAAGCGCGCGACGAACACGACGGGGCAGTTGCCTTGCTGCGTGAAGCTGGCGTGAAGGTTCACGTCTTTGATGATCATGGCGAGCGAGACACGCCCGATAGTGTTTTCCCGAACAATTGGTTCTCGACCCATCCCGGTGGGCACATCGCGATTTACCCGATGTTTGTGCCATCACGTGGGCGCGAACGCCGCGCGGATGTCATCGAGATGCTGAAACAGGAGTACCGCGTTCAAGACGTGATCGACTATTCCGGGCTTGAGCAGGACAAGCTTGCGTTGGAAGGCACCGGAGCGATGGTCCTGGATCACGTTGGCCGCGTTGCCTATGCGGTCAAATCCAACCGCGCCGATCCCGTGCTACTCGAACGCTTCTGCACTCACTTCAACTATGAACCCATCGTGTTTGAGGCACAGGATGCCGAAGGACGTGACGTTTATCATACCAATGTTTTAATGGGCATTGGCACGAAGTACGCACTGATCTGTCTGGACATGATTACAGATCCCGAACGGCGCGCGACTGTGAAAGCTAGGTTGGAGGAATCCGGTCGCACGGTCATTGATCTGAGCCACGAACAGATCGCCGAGTTTGCAGGCAATGCCATAGAACTCAGTGGTCGCGACGGTCTGCTACTGGCCCTGTCCAGCCGGGCGCTTGCGGCCCTGACCCCGGAACAAATCGCCACGATCGAGGCCAGCGCAACGCCGCTGCCGCTTTCGGTTCCCACAATTGAAACTGCCGGTGGATCCGTGCGCTGCATGATTGCAGGCATCCACCTGTCCCGCCGATAGGAGACCCCGATGCAACCTTCTGACAAGGCACTTGTGCCATTTGTATCCGTCGATAACATGATGCGCTTGGTGCATTACATCGGGCTTGAGCGGATGATCTCGCAGATCGCAACCCAGATCGAAGCCGACTTCAAACGCTGGGAAAGCTTCGACAAAACGCCCCGTATCCCGGCCCATTCCCCACATGGCGTGATTGAACTGATGCCCACATCAGACGGCGAAGCCTATGGCTTCAAATACGTCAACGGCCACCCCAAGAACACGTCCGAGGGATTACAGACAGTCACCGCCTTTGGCCTGCTAGCTGACGTCTACACCGGATATCCAACTCTGCTTACCGAAATGACAATGCTGACCGCACTGCGCACAGCCGCAACCTCAGCTTTGGTGGGCAGCTATCTGGCACCCAAGTCATCCTCGGTGATGGCCATGATCGGCAACGGCGCCCAGTCGGAATTCCAATGCCTTGCCTTCAAGGCAATGTGTGGAATTACCACCGTACGCCTATACGACACCGACCCCAACGCCACCAAAAAATGCGCCGCCAACCTGCAAGACAAAGGGCTGACGGTCGTAGCTTGCAAGACCGCTGAAGAGGCCATCGAAGGCGCACATATCATCACCACTTGCACGGCCGACAAGAAATACGCCACGATCCTGACCGACAACATGATCGGCCCGGGCGTGCACATCAACGCCATCGGCGGCGATTGCCCCGGCAAGACCGAGCTGCACCGTGATATTCTATTACGGTCAGACATTTTCGTTGAATATCCGGAACAGACGAGGATCGAGGGCGAGATACAGGCACTGGACGATAACCACCCGGTGACTGAGATGTGGCAGGTCATGACTGGCCAGGCAGAAGGTCGTCGCGACGATCGGCAGATCACCCTGTTCGACAGCGTAGGTTTTGCAATCGAGGATTTCTCAGCCCTGCGCTATGTTAAATCGGCCATAGAAGGTACCGAGTTTTTTGAACCCCTCGACATGCTGGCTGACCCGGATGATCCGCGTGACTTGTACGGAATGTTGATGCGAGCCGGGTAACGTCCGGACAGAGGGGGCTCTGCCCCCGCCGCCTTCGGTGTCTCCCCCGGGATATTTGCAGCCAGATGAAGCTGGGATCCGGTTCTTCATCTGGCCAAAAATATCTCGGAGCGCGAGGCAGAGCCTCGCAAAACACCCATGCTCACCCAGCGAGCGACGGCAAATAGAGTACAATGGCAGGGAACGCCACAAGCAGCGCGATGGTGACAGCGTCCGCAATAAAAAACGGAGTGACACCTTTAAAGACGTCCTGAACGCTCAAATCCGGGCGGACGCCCGCGACTACGAAACAGTTCAGTCCGATGGGCGGTGTTATCAAACAGAACTCGGCCATCTTCACCACGAGAATACCGAACCAAATTGCACACATCGGGCCAGACATGCCGAATGCGCTGTCAGCTGCGCTGACTAATTCACCACCATTCAGTGCCATTACGGCTGGATAGACCACCGGCAGCGTCAGCAACAGCATACCGATGGCATCCATAAACATGCCCAGTACCGCATAAGCCAGCAGAATGCAGATCAGGATCAGCATCGGTGACATTTCCAGCGACGTAATCCAATCGGAAAAGGCACCCGGCAGGTCGGCAAAGCCGAGAAAGCGCACATAGATCAGCACGCCCCAGATGATCGAAAATATCATTGCGGTCAGTTTGGCGGTCTCAAGCAGCGCGGATTTCAACTCGGTCCAGCGCATGCCGTGGAACAGGGCAAAACAGAAGACGATAAAAGCGCCGATAGCGCCGCCTTCGGTCGGCGTGCCCCATGCTTTTTCACCAAACGGGTTGTAGACAAAGCAGATGATGATCAGGATCACGGCCACGATCGGAAAAGCGCCAGGTAGCGACGCAAAGCGTTGTTTCCAGGTGTAGCCCGTGACCGGGGGGCCGACGGTTTTGAAGAAAACGGCGATGCCGACAATCAGCACCCCATAGACGACCGCGGAAAACGCACCCGGAATGAAACCGGCCAGCAACAATTTTCCGACGTCCTGTTCGACGATGATGGCATAGATCACAAGGATCGCCGAAGGTGGAATCAACGAGGCCAGCGTCCCCCCGGCAGCAACCACACCTGCAGCGAACTGCTTGTTATAGCCGACCTTCAGCATCTCGGGTATGGCGATCCGGGCGAACACCGCCGATGTGGCGACCGATGCGCCAGACACTGCCGCAAATCCCGCAGTTGCAAACACGGTCGACACCGCCAGCCCGCCCGGCACCCAAGCCACCCAGCGTTTGGCAGCCTCGAACAAGGCTCGGGTCAGGCCCGCGTAGTAGGCCAGGTATCCGATCAGGATGAAGGTCGGGATCAGGCTGAGCGTATGAGCCGCCACTTTGGAATGCGGCACCTGCCCGGCCGTTTTCACCGCAACCGTCAATGCCTTGCCAAAGCGGTCGGGATCATATCCGAACTTGGCCCAGAAAATCCAGATCAGCCCCACCAGCCCGGCAAGACCTGCCGCGAAGGCCACGCGCATGCCCGTGACAACCAGAACCAGCAGACCGCCCGTGACCCACAGGCCAATATCTATCGAGTCCATGGTTAGTCCTGCCCTTCGAATTGCTCGGCCTCAGCCGCTGCTTGGGCCGCCGCATCCTGAATCAGAGGCACCGCAACCGGATGCTCCAACCCCAGAACGAAGGCACGACCGTAGCCCCAGATTTGCAATACCAACCGCGCACACAGGACCGAAAACGCGACCGGAGCCAGCAGTTTGGCGGGCCAGAGAGGAATACCAATGTCGATGGAACTGTCGCGGCTCCATAACGGCGCACCAAAGTCGAAGGACCGGTCGAAATGGGACCAACTCCCCCACACCAACGCCAGCATCAGAACAAGGATCAGGATCACCGAAATCATTTCGAACAGCCATAACGCCCGCCCGTGAAGACGTGCGATAACGATGTCCATGCGAATGTGCCCACCCTGTCGTTGCACAAAGGAAATGCCCAGAAAGGCAATCAATGGCATGGCCTGTTCAATCCAGTCGACATAACCGGGCAAAGGTGCGTTAATTGCATTGCGCCCGCTGACCGAGACGACAGCAAGCACCATCAAGCCAAAAACGGCCAGACCACTGATCAATGCCAGAAACTGCTCCAACTTAAAAAGTTGACGATCCAGCCGACTAAGTCGGCTGCCGTCTTCAAGCACCGTGGCCTGTCCTGCCATTACGGTGATCCCCTGTTTTTTTTGGATTGGTGTTCGGGTGCCCGGTCAGGCACCCGATTAGGGCGATCAGTTGCCGCCGCGCTGCTGTTTCAGCGTCGCCTGGACCAGATCGTAGAGGTCCTGCGCTGGAAGGCCCTGAGCGGTCATGTCAGCAATCCACTTTTCGCGGATCGGATCAGCAGCTTTGACGCGGAACTCTTCAATCACGGCGTCGTCAATTTCAACTTTCTGCACGCCCTTCTCGGCCAGAACGCTATCCCACTGCTCCAGCAATCCACCATAGTTGGCGAGGTAGTGATCAATCGCTTCGTCAATCGAACTGTTCAGTGCCTCACGATGCTCGGCAGGCAGAGCTTCATATGCTTCGATGTTCACCACAACCGGACAATTGACCGTGCCGGGGTTCAGGTTCGCAGTCCACCAATCGGCCTCGTTGATCGTGCCGAAGGACAGGTGCGCGTGCTGGGCAAAAGCGACCGTGTCAACCACACCCGACTCCATAGCATTGAACGCCTCGGTTGCGGGAACAGATGTGGGAACACCGCCGACCGCCTCGAAAGCCTGCCCGAGGCCTCCGGTGGCACGGACGCGCATTCCGTCGAACTCGGCCAATTCATCACGCGGTTCGCCCGTGCCAACGATATTATATTGCGGCATGGGCGAAGTCATGATGATGCGTGCATTCCACTGCGCCATCTCATCTTTGACCGCCGGATGATCATAGACAGCATGGCTGACGGCGACCTCTTCATCCAATGTGTTCACGCCCAGAAACGGCAGTTCAAGCACCGTGATCGCGCGGTTTTTGTCGCGGTGATAGCCCGCGCAGAACTGAGCCATCTCGAAGGCGCCGATTTCGATCCCGTCCAGATTTTCGCGCGGCTTGGACAACCCACCATAGCTGACATTGATGGTGAATTCGCCATTGGTTTTTTCACTAACCAATTCTGCCAGCTTCTCAACATGCTCGGTAAAGGCGCGTCGCTTGCCCCAGACCGAAGCATTCCACTCAGTTGCGGCTGCCTCGGACACGAATGCAACCGTCAAGGCGGCGACGGCTGCGCCACTTAACATCTTATTCATCATGATCTCTCCCTATTGTGCGCTTCTTGAACAAGCGCTTGCGACCAAAGCTAGCGCCAACATTTGGATGTGCCAACCCCGGACGGGTTTACCCCGCCACGATAGCCAGCGCTAACAACTAAAAGATGAATTCTGAATGCAGGATATCGAGGCGGGTAGCCACATACATTCGCACAAGACGTGTTACAACTTACTTATTGTTTTTACTTACTTTATTTTACTATATAGATATTGTTTTACACTTTTACATTCTAAGGTAAAATTTCTTTACAAACTAATCCAAAGATATCGGTAATTTATTTCATTGTTTTCAGTTCTCCCTATTATCAGCCTTGGGGAGGAAGCGGGTCGACATCGCCCGTTCCGCGGGCAAAATTCGGCCCAGTGAAATGAAGTCCAGAGGGAGGAGCCTCAGAATGACAACCGCTGCCCAGGCAGATGCTAACGTTTATCCGCCATCCGCCGAAACCGTTGCGCGCGCCCATGTCGATGCCGACAAATACAACGAGATGTACCAGGCTTCGATCAATGACCCCGATGCATTCTGGGGCGAGCAAGGCAAGCGCGTCGACTGGATCAAGCCTTTCACCCAGGTCAAGGACGTAAGCTATGAATTCGGCAAGGTCGGCATCAACTGGTATGCCGATGGTACATTAAATGTGTCAGCCAACTGCCTGGATCGCCACCTGAAAACACGTGGCGACCAAACCGCTATCATCTGGGAGCCGGATGATCCGAACGACGAAGCGCAGCACATTACTTATGCCGAGTTGCACCGCCGCACCTGCCGCATGGCGAACATTCTGGAATCGCTGGGCGTGCGCAAAGGTGATCGCGTTGTCATTTACCTGCCGATGATCCCCGAGGCGGCTTATGCCATGCTGGCCTGCGCCCGGATCGGAGCTATTCATTCCATCGTATTCGCAGGCTTCTCACCCGACGCATTGGCGGCACGGGTCAACGGTTGCGATGCCAAAGTCATCATCACCGCGGATGAGGCCCCGCGCGGTGGCCGCAAGACACCACTGAAATCCAACGCGGATGCTGCACTTTTGCACTGCAAGGACAGCGTGGAATGTTTGGTGGTCAAGCGCACCGGTGGTCAGACCACATGGATCGACGGGCGCGACTACGACTACAATGAAATGGCTTTGGAAGCGGATGACTATTGCGCACCCGCCGAGATGAACGCCGAAGATCCTTTGTTCATCCTGTACACCTCCGGTTCGACCGGACAGCCCAAGGGTGTTGTGCATACAACCGGCGGCTATCTGGTTTATGCTGCTATGACGCATGAGATCACCTTTGATTATCACGAAGGTGATGTGTACTGGTGTACTGCCGACGTGGGTTGGGTCACCGGTCATAGCTATATTGTCTATGGCCCACTGGTCAACGGCGCGACCACGCTGATGTTCGAAGGTGTACCGACCTACCCCGACGCCTCGCGCTTTTGGCAGGTTTGCGAAAAACACAAGGTCAACCAGTTCTACACCGCTCCGACAGCGATCCGTGCCTTGATGGGTCAGGGCAATGAGTTCGTCGAGAAATGCGATCTGAGTGATCTGCGTACACTGGGCACCGTGGGTGAACCGATCAACCCCGAGGCCTGGACCTGGTACAATGACGTTGTTGGCAAGGGCAAATGCCCCATCGTTGACACCTGGTGGCAGACTGAAACAGGCGGTCACCTGATGACCCCCCTGCCTGGTGCCCACGCGATGAAGCCCGGCTCGGCGATGAAGCCATTCTTCGGTATCGAGCCTGTGGTTCTTGACCCGCAGTCCGGTGTTGAAATCAACGGCAATGGCGTCGAGGGCGTCCTGTGCATCAAGGACAGCTGGCCCGGCCAAATGCGCACTGTCTGGGGTGACCATGAGCGGTTCGAAAAGACCTATTTCTCAGACTATAAGGGTTACTACTTTACCGGTGACGGTTGCCGTCGCGACGAAGACGGTGATTACTGGATCACCGGTCGTGTGGATGACGTGATCAACGTTTCAGGCCACCGCATGGGTACCGCCGAAGTGGAAAGCGCACTGGTCGCGCATGCCGCAGTTGCTGAGGCCGCTGTGGTTGGTTATCCCCATGAAATCAAAGGACAAGGCATCTATTGCTATGTCACTTTGATGAATGATCGCGAGCCTTCGGATGATCTGGTGAAAGAGCTGCGCACCTGGGTACGGACCGAGATCGGCCCGATCGCCTCGCCAGACGTCATTCAGTGGGCGCCCGGCCTTCCCAAGACCCGATCGGGCAAGATCATGCGCCGCATCCTGCGCAAGATTGCCGAGAACGATTATGGCTCGCTGGGTGACACTTCGACCCTTGCCGATCCGTCGGTCGTCGAAGATCTGATCGAAAACCGTGCGAACAAGTGAGGACATGATGGACGCTGCCACGACCATATCTCCTGCCGTTCTGATCCTTCTCGGCCCTCCGGGCGCCGGGAAGGGCACACAGGCTCGGATGCTGGAAGACAAATTCGGGCTGGTTCAGCTCAGCACCGGTGACCTTCTGCGCGAAGCGGTTGCCGCCGGGACCGAAGCTGGCAAAGCCGCCAAGGCCGTGATGGAAGCTGGCGATCTTGTCAGTGATGAGATCGTCATAGCCATCCTGCGCGACCGCATGGCCCATCCGGATTGCGCCAAAGGTGTCATTCTGGACGGGTTCCCGCGCACCACCGTGCAGGCCGAAGCGTTGGATGGTTTGCTGTCGGAAAACAACCAAAAGATCAACGCGGCGATCAGCCTTGAGGTCGAAGACGCGGAAATGGTGATCCGCATATCGGGTCGCTACACCTGTGCCGGATGCGGCGAAGGTTACCACGACACGTTCAAGCAACCCGTCGAAGACGGCAAATGCGACAAGTGCGGCCACACCGAGTTCAAGCGGCGCGCAGACGACAACGCGGAGACCGTAGCCTCGCGCCTGACCGCTTACCATGCGCAGACCGCACCGCTGATTACGTATTACGACGGCCAAGGCGTGCTCAAGTGCACCAACGCCATGGGCAAGATCGAAGACATCGCCAGCGATCTGGAAAGCATCGTCGGCAATGCGATGAGTTAAGGGGAGGAGATAAGCCGCAAGGCTTTGATCCCAAATAGAATACTTCAAAGGAACCGCCTTGGCGGACCAGAGAAGTTTTGCCTGACGTTACGGAGCGTTTGGTACATTCGAGAAGCGGCCCAACGCACTGGAGGAGTTGGGCAACGGGCCGCCCAACGAGGAAGTGAAGGAGGAACCCGCAATGGCGGATCAATCAACAAACTCCGCGCAGACTGCCGAGGCCGATAAGGGCTATTGGCAGGCCAACCTGCGTCTCATCTACATCAGCCTCGCGATCTGGGCGCTGGTGTCTTTTGGATTCGGCATCCTGCTGCGTCCGTTGCTATCGGGCATTGCCGTAGGCGGTACCGATCTGGGCTTTTGGTTCGCTCAGCAGGGATCGATCCTGGTCTTTCTGGTGCTGATCTTCAACTACGCCTGGCGCATGAACAAGCTGGACGCCGAACACGGCGTGGATGAGGAGTAAACCCAATGGACCAGTTTACCATCAACCTGCTGTTTGTCGGCGCGTCCTTTGCGCTGTACATCGGCATTGCGATCTGGGCCCGTGCGGGTTCCACATCGGAATTCTACGCCGCCGGTCGCGGCGTTCATCCGGTCACCAACGGTATGGCGACAGCGGCGGACTGGATGTCCGCGGCCTCGTTCATCTCGATGGCGGGTCTGATCGCCTTTACCGGCTATGACAACTCGACCTTCCTGATGGGTTGGACCGGTGGCTACGTGCTGCTGGCTCTGCTGCTTGCGCCCTACCTGCGCAAGTTCGGCAAATACACCGTCTCGGAATTCATCGGCGACCGTTTCTACAGCCAGACCGCACGTGTCGTTGCGGTGATCTGTCTGATCGTCGCGTCGGTGACTTACGTGATCGGTCAGATGACCGGCGTGGGCGTGGCCTTTGGCCGTTTCCTTGAGGTGTCGAACACATCCGGTCTGCTGATCGGTGCCTGTGTCGTGTTTGCCTACGCGGTGTTTGGCGGGATGAAAGGCGTGACCTACACTCAGGTCGCTCAGTACTGCGTGCTGATCACAGCCTACACTATCCCGGCCATCTTCATCTCGTTGCAGCTGACCGGTACACCCGTTCCGGCGCTGGGTCTGTTTGGCGACACCGCAAGTGGTGAGCCGCTGCTGACCAAGCTGGACGCGATCGTGACCGAGCTGGGCTTTGCCGAGTACACGGCGCACCACTCGAACACGCTGAACATGGTGCTGTTCACGCTGTCGCTGATGATCGGTACAGCCGGTCTGCCGCACGTGATCATGCGCTTCTTTACCGTGCCGAAAGTGTCTGACGCTCGTTGGTCCGCTGGCTGGACGCTGGTCTTCATCGCTCTGCTGTATCTGACCGCCCCTGCGGTTGGCGCAATGGCGCGTCTGAATATCACCGACATGATGTGGCCCAACGGTGGCATCGAGGGCGGCGCTGTCTCGGTCGAAGCAATCGATACCGATCCGCGCTATGACTGGATGCAGACATGGCAGAAGACCGGTCTGCTGGACTGGGAAGACAAGAACGGCGACGGCAAGATTCAGTACTACAATGACAAGTCTGAATCGATGCAGGCAATCGCGGAAGAAAAAGGCTGGGTTGGCAACGAGCTGACAAAGTTCAACCGTGACATCCTGGTTCTGGCCAACCCCGAGATTGCCAACCTGCCGGGTTGGGTGATCGGTCTGGTCGCTGCCGGTGGTCTTGCGGCTGCTCTGTCAACCGCTGCGGGACTGTTGCTGGCGATCTCGTCAGCGGTGTCCCACGACCTGATCAAGGGCGCGATCAATCCGCAGATCTCAGAAAAAGGTGAGCTTCTGTCGGCGCGGGTCGCAATGGCCGTTGCCATCGTGGTCGCAACCTACCTGGGTCTGAACCCACCGGGCTTTGCGGCGCAAACGGTTGCATTGGCCTTCGGTTTGGCCGCTGCCTCGATCTTCCCGGCGCTGATGATGGGGATCTTCTCGACCCGCATCAACAACACCGGCGCGGTCTGCGGTATGCTGGCCGGTCTGACCGTGACCCTGATCTACATCTTTCTGCACAAGGGCTGGCTGTTCATTCCGGGCACCAACTCGTTCACCGATGCTGACCCGCTTCTGGGTCCGATCAAGTCGACCTCGTTCGGCGCCATCGGTGCCATGGTCAACTTCGGTGTGGCATATGTCGTCGCCGGCATGACCAAAGAGACTCCGCAGGAGATCGTCGAATTGGTCGAAAGCGTACGCATTCCCCGTGGCGCGGGCGCAGCTCAGAATAAATGAGCATGATGCGGCATGTGGGTAACCCTCATGTGTCGCGTCTTTTGACCGACGACTCCCGCCCGGCATATCACCGGGCGGGATTTTTCAACCAGAAACACAGGATTATCTGATGCCTTTGTCCCATGACCAGATCACCCGGTTTCTGAAATCCGTACACCCTTATGATGCCCTTCCGCCTGACACGCTGGACGATCTGGCCAATCAGATCGAGGTGTGGGAAGTCGAAGAAGGGTCCCCAGTATACGAGCTAGGCACCACCCTGCCCGGCATCTTCGTGGTCTATGAAGGTCAGGTTGAGATTACGGATGAAAACGGTGCTGTCGTCTCGCATCTGGGCCTGCGCAATTCCTTTGGTGAGCGCGGGCTGCTGAAAGACGGCAAGGCCGCGACTCATGCACACGCCCACACCCCATCCGTTCTGATGGTTCTGCCCCCCAACGTGGTGCGCAAGCTGATTGACGACCACGACGTCGTTGCAAAATTCTTTGATCGAACGCGAGGAGAGCGCACAAGTCCGCAAAGCCTCGCCACCAGTTCGATTGACACCCTCATGGCCCGTAACCCAGCTGTCTGCCCACCTTCGATGCCAGTGCGCGAAGCAGCTCAAATGATGCGAGACCGCCACATCTCGTCGCTTTGCATTAGCGATGGTGACAAGCTGTTGGGCATCGCCACATTGAGAGATATTTCCGGAAAATACGTGGCGGATGGGATGCCCGAAAGCACCCCAATTTCGACGATAATGACGCCTGATCCGATCACCTTATCGCCCTTCGACATAGGCTCGGACGTATTGCACGTGATGATGGAACGTGGAATTGGTCACATCCCGATCTCAGAAGGCGGTAAGCTGGTCGGCATCGTCACTCAGACCGACTTAACCCACTATCAAGCTGTCAACTCCGCCGAGTTGGTGCGCCGCATAGCCCATGCCGATTCAGCCGACGAAATGGCGTTGGTCACGGCGGAGATTCCACAACTTCTGGTGCAACTGGTCGCAGGTGGCAACCGACACGAAATTGTCACCCGTCTGATCACGGACATCGCCGACACTGCCACCCGTCGCCTGTTGGCGCTGGCCGAAAAGAAACTTGGCCCACCGCCCGTGCCTTATCTGTGGCTGGCCTGCGGCTCTCAAGGGAGGCAAGAGCAAACCGGCGTGTCGGATCAGGACAATTGCCTCATGCTGGATGACAGTGTGACCGAGGGCGACATGGCTTATTTCGCCAAGCTTGCGAAATTCGTCTCGGACGGGCTGGATACCTGCGGGTATTTCTATTGTCCGGGCGACATGATGGCGACCAATCCGCAGTGGTGTCAGCCGGTACGTGTGTGGCGAGACTATTTCAACGGCTGGATCGCAAAACCGAACCCAGAGGCGCAAATGCTCGCCTCGGTCATGTTCGACCTGCGCCCTATCGGCGGCACGTTTGATTTATTTGCTGATCTACAGGCCGACACCCTGGCGGCTGCAAATGCGAATTCGATCTTTGTTGCGCATATGATTTCGAATTCGCTGAAACACACGCCGCCCCTTGGACTGTTACGTGGTTTTGCCACCATCCGTTCGGGCGAGCACCGCAATACGCTGGACCTTAAGCATAATGGCGTGGTGCCTGTGGTGGATCTGGCCCGCGTTTACAGCCTGCAGGGACAACTGACCGAAGCCAACACCCGTGCCCGTCTGAAAGCAGCCGAAGCGGCAAATGTTCTCAGCTCGTCAGGTGCTCGGGATTTGCTGGACGCCTATGACCTGATCGCGGAAACTCGGTTGGAGCATCAGGTAAGGCTGGTCAAATCCGAAGAAAAGCCCGACAACTACCTTCCACCGTCCGCCTTGTCGGATTTTGAACGAAGTCATCTACGTGACGCTTTTGTCGTCGTGAAAACAATGCAGTCGGCGGTGGGGCACGGCAAAGGTATGCTGGGCTAAGCAAAGATTTTAACGGACGCGCACGTCCGAAACGCGGAGAATTAAATGTTTCTGGAACTGATCGGCACAATCTTTGCAGGCTTTGCGTTCGCTGGTGTTGTAATGGTGCTGAATAAATTGACAGGCGGCCGCCTGCCCCGCTGGACAGCCCCGGTGGCGGCTGGATTGGGCATGATCGGGATGACCATTGCAAGCGAGTATTCCTGGTACGACCGCACAGTTGAAACGCTTCCTGAAGGGATGGAAATCGTGCAGGAAGTCGAAAGCAAGGCCATTTATCGCCCCTGGACCTACGCAGTACCATTTGTGAACCGCTTTGCCGCAATAGATACCGCCTCGGTTCGAACCAATGAACAGGTGCCCGAACAACGGCTGGTGGAGATGTACTTCTTTGGCCGTTGGTCTCCGATTTCGAAACTTCCGATTGCCGTTGACTGCGCCGCAAACAAACGCGCCAGCCTGGCCGACGGTGCCGAGTTCGGAGATGATGGTCAATTGCTGAATGCCGATTGGCTGAACGTCAACGCCCAAGACCCGATAATCGAGGCCACCTGCGGAGTATAACATGCTGACCCGGTTGAGCCTGCGCGTACGTATCTTTCTGTTCTTCTGCCTTTTGGCTGTAGGTGCATTGGCCGTTAGCTCTATTGCTCTCTGGATCAGTTTTCTACGCGTCTCCGATCCTGAACTCGTAAATGCCTTTATCATGGCTGAGATCATCATGGGCTTTGGGTTTATAGCCTTGATCATCGCGGTGTGGCTGCTGTTTGACGACAACGTGGCCAAGCCGATCGAGCGGCTTTCGGCGCAGTTGCGCGCGCGCGCTCATGCAGGCGTCAGTACGGATGTCGACATGCAAGCGGCACGTTATTTGGGCGATCTGGCCCCTGCTGCTGCAGGTTTGGCTGATCAGCTTTCGGGCAAAACCTTGGATGTTGCCGAAGCCGTCGCCGCAGAAACCGCTCATCTGTCCGCAGAAAAACAAAGACTGACTGCACTGCTAACCGAAATCCCTGTCGCGATGGTGCTGGCCGGCCCGACCCACAAGATTGTACTCTATGATGGCCAAGCCGCCGGGGTTCTGGCTCAGATTGCGCACCCCCGTTTGAACGCCTCGCTTTTCGAGTACCTGCAACCCAACGCATTGCAGCAAGCTTATGAAAAGCTATCAAAATCAGGATTGGAAGTCGCCTGTACCCTGACCAGCATCGACGGTGCGCAGACCTACTCTGCCCGGATGAAACCTCTGGGGGACGCTCCGGGTTATCTGCTGGTCTTTGACGAAAGTGCTGCCAATATCTCGCCCGAGGCGGCCCGGCCCCTGGTCTATGATTTTGATCTATTGAACAGCGCGTCCGGAGGGCAGTTCGAAACCCTTGCTCTGCAGGACCTGTGCTTTGTTGTGTTTGACACCGAAACCACAGGATTGCTGCCTCATAAGGATGAGATCGTCCAGATCGGCGCGGTTCGTGTGGTAAACGGGCGCATCGTTGACGGCGAGCGGCTGGACATGCTTGTCAATCCCGGCATACCGATACCTCCAGCCTCGACCAAAGTGCATAAGGTCAGCGATCACATGGTTCAGGGGGCCCCGGATATTGCCGAGGCCGGGCGGACATTTCACCAATTCGCACGAGACGCAGTGATCGTGGCGCATAATGCTCCGTTCGACATGGCCTTTTTGCGTCGCCATGCCAAGCGTATGGATGTTGACTGGGATCACCCCATTCTTGATACGGTCTTGCTTTCGGCCGTTCTGTTCGGTGCCAGCGACAAGCACACGCTGGATGCCCTGTGTGATCGGCTGGACATCACAATCCCGCACGAGCTGCGTCATACCGCCCTTGGCGATGCAGTCGCAACGGCGCAGGCGCTGGTCAAGATGCTTCCTATGCTGCAGGCCCGAGGCATGACTACATTTGGCGCGGTCATCGAGGCCACCCGCCAGCACGGCCGCCTGTTGGAAGACCTGAACTAAGCGTTAAAATGTTCATGCAAGACACAGCTTTTCATGGACAATCCCTGCAAGCCGTGGCACCTGATGCAGGCCACTGCATGAGCGGACGATGACAGAAAAAACCTTCACACCTACCCCGGATCAAAGCTCTGCCTTTCGTGAGGCGTTGGGATGTTTTGGCACTGGTGTAACTGTCATTACAACCAACACCGGAAACGGGCCACGCGCGATCACCGTGAATTCGTTTTCGTCAGTGTCGCTAAACCCGCCACTGGTTTTGTGGTGCCTTGCCAAGGACTCTTACCGATTCAATTCGTTCAATGCTTGCAAGCACTATTCCATCCATGTGATGGCCGAAGAACAACAAGAACAGGCGCTGAAGTTCGCCCGCGACGGCCTGGATTTTTCACACGCCGACTGGAAGCAAGACCACAAAGGGCGTCCACAACTGGCCAATTGCCTCGCCCGGTTCGACTGTCAGCTTCATGCCAAACACGAAGCGGGGGATCACCTTATCCTTGTTGGTGAGGTCGAGAATGTGATGCATCGCACCGGCAATGGCCTGATTTTTAAGCGCGGGCAATTCGGCGGGTTCGCGGACCTGCTTTAACCATCCAGCGAGCCGTGAACGGCCAGCGCTTCAAGCTGTGTCTCTTGCGGCGTGATAATGCGGAAAGCTTCGTGCACACCGGTTTCTGACAACTCGCGGGCCACCGTCAGCAAGGTATTGGGCGCGTGTTCGTCACACAGTTCAGCCATATGCGCGATTTCGGCCTGCGCAACGCCCAAAGCCGCCTCTACCGATGGAGCGCCATAGAGTTGCACGAAATGTTCAGCCAGATTTTTCGTGACCTGATCCAGCTCGGCCTCTTCGATTTGCGTAACGGCGACGAATGTCACACGCCCAAAGGTTTCGACACCTAGCCAGCCGTTCGCGAAAGCCTGCCGCGCCTTGCCTTCCAAATCGGCCTGCCCCCAATTCGAAAACTCGAACCCGCCAGAGATGCACCACTCGCCGGTCCGGGCTGGGGAATGAAACACGTTCTTATCGCTTTCATCAAAATGGATTGCGCGGGCCAGTTTCATCATCCGTTCTCCAACAATTCCGTCAGTGGGCGCAGCCGTGTGTCCGAACCATCGCGGATCAGCATTCCGAACCGTTCGTCCGCGCCCAAAAATACACCTGTCTCGCAGGGTTCTCCGACACCGCGCAGCAGGCCCATCCATTCGCCGTGTAAAGGGGCGTTGCCGTCTTCCTGCCAACGGTTGAGCCAGGTCAGCATGTGCCGTGACCAGCTTTCAACCAATTGTACCGCCGACACATCTGCACAGCCTTCATCATAGAGCGCTGTGACATCCGGCGTTTTTCCCGGATCATCCCCGGTTTGCAGAAGCTCCAGCTCCCACCCAACAACGAGCCAGTCCGGCTCCTCGTCCGGGCGGACGGTCGATGACGCGGTATGAAACATTCCACATTTGGCGCCGTTCACGCAGATCAATCCGTCCCAACCCAGATGTACGGCGACCTCGGGTGGGGCCAGCGCGCCCAGCGCGTTCTGGAACCCAACAGCACACAAGGGCAACATCGCCATGGCGTCCTGCAAGGGAACCTCTGGCGCAAAGATTATCGCCACCCGCAAGCGATCGGCCTGAATGTTGTACACGACCGACCCGGCATCACACCCCAGCGCCGCCATGGCCTGAGCGCGCTCGAACGGGTCCTCCCCACCTTGCACAGGATAGCCCGTCAGCAAAGGCGGGAAGACTGGTTCGCTCATGCCTTGCCCTTGGCGATCATGTCACGGGCGATCTTGCGGAACGCCTCGGCCTGTGGGCTGTCCGGTTTACTGACCACGATGGGGGCGCCGCCATCAGCCGCCACGCGAATGTCCAGATGCAGCGGGATTTCCCCCAGCAATGGAACGCCCAGCGCCTCGGCCTCGGACGCGACACCACCATGGCCGAACACGTGTTCCTCATGCCCGCAGTTGGAACAGATATGGGTGGACATGTTCTCGATCATTCCGACGATGGGCGTCTTAAGCTGGTTGAACATATCGATCCCCTTGCGGGCGTCGATCAGGGCCACGTCCTGCGGGGTTGAAACAACAATGGCGCCATCCACCTTGAACTTCTGGCTTAACGTCAGCTGCACGTCACCAGTGCCGGGCGGCAAGTCAACGATCAGCACATCCAAAGCACCCCACTGTACCTGGCTCATCATCTGTTGCAACGCGCCCATCAGCATTGGACCGCGCCACACAACCGCCTGGCCTTCGTTGGTCATCAACCCCATAGACATCATAGTCACACCGTGATTGCGAAGCGGCAGAATAGTCTTACCGTCAGGGCTGGCCGGACGGCCCGAAACGCCTAGCATCCGGGGCTGTGACGGGCCATAGACATCCGCATCCAGCAGACCTACGCGCCGACCCTCAGCCGCCAGTGCACAGGCGAGGTTGGCAGAAACAGTGGATTTCCCCACGCCACCCTTACCCGAGGCAACGGCAATGATCCGATCCACACCCGGCACCGCCTGCGGGCCGGTTTGCGACGCCTTGGGCTTAGGCTTCAGATCTGGTGGGGCCTTTTCCGAGTGCGCGGTCATCATGGCCGATACACTCCCCACGCCCTCGACCAGTTGCGCTGCTTTCTCGGCCGCGGCACGTACCGGCTCCATGCGCTCGGCCTGCTTGGGGTCAATCTCCAACACAAAGCGTACAGTATCGCCTTCGACATTCAACGCACGGACCACGCCTGCGCTGACGATATCCTGACCGGAAACAGGGTCGGTGATCTTCTTCAGGTTTGCCAGTACGGCGTCACGAACACTCATGCCTTTGCCCCTGTAGCCTGTACGACCATGTGGTTGAGTTTCATTGCATGTGTCTCCGTCTCATTCAGTTCATTTGACGCAATTGCGACCGCACCGTTAGGTTTGGCCATGCGCTTTGTCCTCTTGTGCCTGAGCCTGACGCTCTCTGCCAGCCCCTCTTGGTCGCAAGAGGCGTTGGGGCTTGCCGCCCCGGCCGAGGTTTCCGACTCTGGTCTGTTGCAACATATCCTTCCGCGCTTCTCTCTCAAGACCGGGATACGCGTTATTGCGGATGATGCGGGCGATTTAGTGTTGGAAACTGCACCACCCGGCGATCCTGTCTTCGCCCGCGAAGGTGTGATCTATCACTTGCGGGTCGAAGATGACGCCAAACACGAACGATTCCGCGACTGGCTGTTGTCCGACGTAGGCAAGAACACGGTCGAAAGTTTTGTTCCGGAACAGGGCGCACCCTTCTCTGCCAGCTTTGAGGTCGCAGCAACACAGGAAGAGATCGTGATCGACGGCGACGCGGCCCGAGGCGAGGAACTGTCAATGACTCATTGCGGACGCTGCCACGTTATCGGGCCACAGAACCGGATGAACGGGCTGGGTTCTACCCCGTCTTTCGCGGTGCTGCGCGCGATGTCCGACTGGTCAGAACGGTTTGAGGCATTCTTTGCGCTCAATCCTCATCCGGCCTTCACGCAGATTGACGGGCTTACACCACCTTTCGCCCCGGAACGCCCCTCGCCCATTCACCCGGTCGAGATGACTTTGGAAGAGTTCGAAGCGATCCTGGCCTTCGTCTCGATCATCAAAGCAGCCGACCTTGGCGCTCCGCTACAACTTCAGTGATCCTTTCGCTTTGAAAAGTAATCGTCGGTCGTGACGACCTTGGGTTTCGGATTGGATTGAAACGGGTTGTCCTGTTGCTGAAACTGCGCGTTGACGCGACAATTGTCACACATCTGGATCATCCGCGCCTTGTCCGAGGTGGCAAACATCGGATGCGTACCCGACAATTTTTCCATGATCCGTTCAACCGTGGATTTCACACCGAACAAGGCCCCGCACTCCACGCAGGCAAAGGGCTCTTCTTCGTTCAACACCTGCTGAGACAAAGCCGCGTCGCTCAGGTCCAACTGTGGGACGAGCGTAATCGCATTCTCGGGGCAGATGCCCTTGCAGAGCCCACATTGCAGGCAGGCGTCCTGCTGAAAGTTCAGCTGCGGTTTATCCGGATTGTCTATTAACGCACCTGAAGGGCAGAGCGACACACAACTGAGGCACAAAGTGCAGGCGTCCGTGTTCACCGCAATAGCTCCGTAGGGCGCATTCTCGGGCAATTGCAAGGGCGCTTTGGCCTGCGGGTTCAGCGCCTGCGCCGACAGCCGGGTGATTTGTCTGCGATTGCCCAGCGGCAGAACCGGATCGGCCAGCGGCGGTGGCACGTTTTGCGCGTAAAGCAGGTCTGTCATCGCATCCGGGTCGGCCTCGTCAATCAACCCAAGGCTATCGGGCCTAGCAACTGCCTGGGCCAGTTCCAATTCACGATCCAACGCATCGCGTTCGGTGGTCGGAGCCAGCAGCACATCGACACGCGCGAACCCGTGGGCCAATGCCGCCAGCATCTCGGCATGTCCAAAGCCCGAGATCACTTGCAGCTCTAACGGGATCACGTCAGCTGGAAGGCCTCGTCCGAAACGGGCGGCCAACCGGATCATCTCGGCGCCATGGCTATCATGAACCAGAAGCCGGGGCGCCTCGCCTCCGGCCCGCCGAAATGTACGTGCCAGAACTTGCATCCGCGACAACAGCGCGGAAATCGGCGGGTCTTCGTATGTAATGGCCGTGGACGGGCACACCGCCGCACATTCCCCGCATCCGGCGCAGACCATCGGGTCAATGGACACATGCTCACCCGCCGGGGTGATTGCGCCGGTCGGGCAGATATCCAGACAATTCGTGCAGGCGACCTGCTCGGCACGGGAATGAGCGCAGAGCGTTTCCTCCATTCGTACATAAAGCGGCTTTTCGAATGTGCCGACCAGTTGCACGGCCTCAAAGGCCAGACGTTCCACCGCAATCAAATCCTTGGGGTCGGCGCGCAAATATCCTTCTCGCTTGGCCGGGGCCTGCACGAAAGGCGTGCCGCCGGTCAGGTCAATGACGATATCGCAGGAGGATTGCGCACCATCGCGCGGCTCGGTCCACGCAAAGTCGCCCCGGCCGCCCGGTTCCATCTGTTGCAAAGCATCAAATCGCAAAGAAAATCCGCCAAGCGCGCCCGTCAGTGACCGAATTCGCCCACGCACAACATCAAATGCCCGCGAAACGGGTTGAGCGTCATCAGTGACCAACACGGTTACCGCCAATGCTCCCGACAGACGTGCGGCCAGTTCAAAGGCAACCTTGCCCGAACCGACAATAAAACAGGTGCCTTCACTGAAAACATCGACGCTGGGCGTAATCGGTTGCGGCAACAAAGCCTCGGCGGCCAAGGCGGCCATCTTTGGCCCTGCATCACTGCCCTGCTCAGACCAGCCAGCGCGGTCGCGCAGGTCTACAAATCCGGGTGCGTCGATATTCAGCTCTTCCGCAAGAGCCTGGAACACATCCTGTTCCTGACCACAGGCAATCACCGTGTCGCCACCCTTCATCAGTGACGCTGCAGTTTCCAACTCAGAGGTACACAGCGCCGAGTGCACTTTGGAACATACTGCATCGCATGCGGACGCGATTTTCTCGGCGTCCAGATCCTGCGTTCCTGCGCAGCTGCACAACAGTATTTTTGTGCCCATGGCCTCCCCTCCCGAACAATTTCCCTGTTTCAGGTTCAGATTAGGGTGTGTTTGAAAAGTGGCAATCCCCGGCGGCCAAGCTTGCTGCGAAACCCGCTGTTGATCCGACCTGCTGACGTAAACATTTAGTGATCGCGCAATCGTCAGACAATTGAGACTTGGCACAAAGCAATTTTGTGTACCATAGTAGACTTAGATGAAGGCAGGGGAGAGCCTTCAGGGGAGGAATAAGTGGCCAAGGCCGCAAGCCAGATTGAAATGCCAGTCGGCGTCGTCGTGCGCAAAACACCCGGTGTAACTCGCTGGGCGAAGTGGAACTGGCGCGCCGTCGCCGTTTTACCCGGTGCTGGACCAGCGGATTGGCTGGAACTGCGCCGTGAAGGCGAGGCTGTGGAATACCACGCGGCCACCCTACCCTTGACCCTCTGGGCAGATGAAACCGAGGCCTACATGGTCAATCTGTCAGACGGTCAGCCCTCGATCTATCTTGTTCTGCGCGACGCACTGGATGGCGAACGCCCGATGGATGCAGTGCTGGTCACCGCGTCCCCGTTCGAAGGACAGGATTACGCGGACACCGGAGAAGAGATTGTTGAGAAAATCCCGATGACCGAAGGCCTGATTGCCTGGGTTCGGGATTTCGCGCTGGAACATCACCGCGATGAGGTTTTCGTCAAACGCCGTCGCGATAAGAAGCGCACCGATCTTGTCGAGGATGGCAAGGGAGATGCGCGCATCCGGCAGGACTCGGACGTCTACCGCGCCCCACGGAGGATCGTGCAGTGACCCAGACCCGCGATTTCTGGTCCCGCCGCAAGGCCGCTGTTGAGGCCGAGGCCGAAGCTGAGGTTATCGCGGCCGAGGAACGAGCCATTGCAGCGCAGCATGCCGAGCTGGAAGAAAAAAGCGACGCCGAAATACTGGCCGAATTCAATCTGCCCGATCCCGATCAGTTGCAGGCCGGAGATGACGTCTCGGGTTTCATGGCCAAGGCCGTGCCCGACCGTCTGCGCCGCCGCGCCCTACGTCGATTGTGGCGGTTGAACCCGGTGCTGGCCAATGTCGATGGGCTGGTCGATTACGGCGAGGATTATACCGACGCGGCTTGCGTGATCGAGAACATCCCCACCGCCTACCAAGTTGGCAAAGGCATGCTGGCGCATATCGAAGCCTTGGCTGCCGAAACTGAAGAACCCCCTTCCGAAGATGAACCCGAAGCACCTGATACCGAATTGGAACCGGAATTGGATGAGAACCCAGTGCCCCAGCCGGTTTTGGTTGCTGAAACGGAAGAGCCGGAAGAAGTCGACCTGCCGCCTGCCCCGCGCCGCATGAAATTCAAATTTGAAGGATGACCGCATGACCGCAGATAACGCGCAAACTCTGGGTATCTCAGCCGAGGATCGCCTGCGCGCGGATTTCTACAACTTCCTTGGGCTGCTTTTGTCAGCTCCACCGGATCAGATGCTGCTGGATCAGGTCGCAGGTCTGACAGGGGACGAAACAGATTTGGGTCAGGCCATTCAGGCCATGGCGCGGGTGGCAAAGGTTACTAAACCTGCTGCGGCGGAACGCGAATTCAATGCTCTGTTCATTGGATTGGGCCGGGGTGAGTTGCTGCCTTACGCCAGCTTCTACCTGACTGGGTTCTTGAACGAGAAACCACTGGCTCAGCTACGCAACGACATGGCCGCGCGCGGCATCACGCGAGCACAGAACGTGTACGAGCCCGAAGACAATATAGCCTCGTTGATGGAGATGATGGCGGGCATGATCGTCGGCCGTTTTGGCGCACCTGCGTCTCTGGAGGATCAAAAGGCGTTCTGGAGCAAGCATATCGGCCCTTGGGCCACGCATTTTTATTCGGATTTGGAAGCCGCTGAAAACTCGGTTCTCTATGCCTCGGTCGGCACTGCCGGTCGGGTGTTTATGGAGATCGAGCGTGAGGCCTTCCGGATGACGGCGGTGTGATCCGCCATACCTCGCCAGCGCCCGAATTGGCGCTAGATCGCAAATGGGAAAGGAGGAACCCATGAGCAAGACCAAGGAAGAAGGCGCCACGCGCCGCGACTTCCTCAAATTGGCCGGAACCGCAGCGCCTGCTGCCGTTGCCGCTGCCAGCCTAAGCGGACAAGCCGAAGCAGCCGAGCTGCCAACGGACGAAACCCGCATGCAGGACACAGCGCATACCCGCGCTTACCTGGACAGCGCGCGCTTCTAAGCCGCCTCGACTGCGCCCGGTCCACCAACCGGACGATGTCACCACCCGACTGACGGTTGCGATTGGCCCTGATGTCGGCATCAGCAGTACCAAGCCAGCCATGGCTTACATGGCGAGCAAGGGAGGAAACCAATGCTAAGGAAAAAGACCAACGGGGTTGCGAGACGCCCCCAGCGGACAAGTATCCTGTCCCAGATCGGCGAGAAAACCGTCGATCGCCGCGCATTCCTGCGTGGCTCGGGCCTGACGATCGGCGGCCTCGCCGCGATCAGCGCCACGGGTGGAACCGTGACGCCAGCCAGCGCCCAAACAGCGGCCAACACCGCCGTTGAGAATATCAAATCCGTATGCACCCATTGTTCGGTCGGCTGTACAGTCGTGGCCGAAGTACAGAACGGCGTCTGGATCGGGCAGGAACCCGGTTGGGACAGCCCGTTCAATCTGGGTGCACACTGCGCCAAGGGGGCCTCGGTCCGCGAGCACGCCCACGGCGAACGCCGCCTCAAGTACCCGATGAAGAAGGAAGGCGGCGAGTGGAAGCGCATCAGCTGGGAACAAGCGATCGACGAGATCGGCGACGGCATGATGAGCATCCGCGAAGAATCCGGGCCAGACAGCGTGTACTGGCTGGGCTCGGCGAAGCACAATAACGAACAGGCCTATCTGTTCCGCAAGTTCGCCGCCTACTGGGGCACGAATAACGTGGACCACCAGGCCCGTATCTGCCATTCGACCACGGTTGCGGGTGTTGCGAATACATGGGGCTACGGCGCCATGACCAATTCGTATAATGACATCCATAACTCTCGGGCCATCTTCATCATCGGCGGCAACCCGGCCGAGGCACACCCCGTCTCGCTGCTGCACGTTCTGCGCGCGAAAGAGCAGAACAACGCCCCGCTGATCGTCTGCGACCCGCGATTTACGCGCACTGCGGCGCATGCGGATGAATATGTCCGCTTCCGCCCCGGCACAGACGTTGCTCTGATCTGGGGTATCCTGTGGCATATCTTCGACAACGGTTGGGAGGACAAAGAGTTCATCCGCACCCGCGTCTGGGGCATGGACCAAATCCGTGAAGAAGTTGCCAAGTGGAACCCGGATGAGGTCGAGCGTGTTACCGGCACCCCCGGTTCGCAGCTGAAGCGCGTGGCGCGCACCATGGCCAACAACCGTCCCGGCACGGTGATCTGGTGTATGGGCGGTACTCAGCACACCAACGGCAACAATAACACCCGTGCCTACTGCGTGCTGCAGCTTGCTCTAGGCAACATGGGCACCTCGGGAGGTGGCACCAACATCTTCCGTGGCCATGACAACGTGCAGGGTGCGACGGACCTTGGTGTTCTGTCCCACACTCTGCCCGGTTACTACGGATTGTCGAACGGTGCTTGGGGTCACTGGTCCCGCGTTTGGGGCGAGGATGTCGATTGGCTGAAAGGTCAGTTCGCTACGATCAAGGACAAGGAAGGCAAGGACAAGCCGCTGATGAATGAACGCGGCATCCCGGTCTCTCGCTGGATCGACGGCGTTCTGGAAGACCCGGCCAACATGGATCAGGACAACAACGTCCGTGCCATGGTTCTGTGGGGTCATGCTCCGAACTCGCAAACGCGGGGACCGGAAATGAAGACGGCGATGGAGAAGCTGGACATGCTTGTCGTGATCGATCCGTATCCCACCGTTTCCGCCGTTTTGCATGACCGCACCGATGGTGTCTACCTGTTGCCTGCCTGTACGCAGTTCGAAACCCGTGGCTCGGTCACGGCCTCGAACCGTTCGCTGCAGTGGCGCGACAAGGTGGTTGATCCGCTGTTCGAAAGCTTGCCGGATGAGGTCATCATGGCCAAATTCGCCAACAAGTTCGGCTGGGCGGATCGGTTCTTCCGCAATATCGAGATGGAAGACGCCGAAACCCCGAATGTTGAAAGCATCACACGTGAGTTCAACTCGGGCCTCTGGACCATCGGCTACACAGGTCAATCGCCAGAACGTCTGAAAAGCCACATGGCCAACCAGCACACGTTCGACAGAACCACGCTGCAAGCCATTGGTGGCCCGAACGACGGCGAGTATTATGGTCTGCCCTGGCCCTGCTGGGGAACGCCGGAAATGGGTCATACGGGGACACCAAACCTCTATGACATGTCCAAACCGGTCGCCGAAGGCGGCCTGACTTTCCGCGCCCGTTTCGGCGTGGAACGCGATGGTGACAACCTTTTGGCCGAAGGGGTCTATAGCGTTGGATCTGAAATTCAGGATGGTTATCCCGAATTCACGATGCAGATGCTGATGGACCTTGGCTGGGATGGCGATCTGACGGCCGAGGAACGCGCGGCCATCGACGCCGTTGCGGGACCAGAGACCAACTGGAAAACCGACCTGTCGGGCGGCATCCAGCGGGTCGCGATCGAGCATGGCTGTGCGCCCTTCGGGAACGCCAAGGCCCGCGCGGTCGTCTGGACCTTCCCGGATCCGATCCCACTGCATCGCGAACCGCTCTATACGAACCGGCGCGATCTGGTGGAGGACTATCCAACCTACGAGGACCGGCAGGCCTATCGCCTTCCGACTCTTTATGCCTCGATCCAGAAGAACGACTTTTCAAAGGATTACCCGATAATCCTCACGTCAGGTCGTCTGGTCGAATATGAAGGCGGCGGCGAGGAAACCCGGTCGAACCCGTGGCTGGCCGAGCTGCAGCAGGACATGTTCGTCGAGATCAACCCGCGCGATGCCAACAACCTTGGTATCCGTGACGGGCAACAGGTCTGGGTCGAAGGTCCCGAAGGCGGCAAGGTCAAGGTGATGGCGATGCTGACCAACAGGGTCGGTGCCGGGGTGGCCTTCATGCCATTCCACTTCGGTGGCCATTTCCAAGGTGAAGACCTGCGGCACAAATACCCCGCAGGCGCTGATCCTTATGTCTTGGGTGAAAGTTCCAACACCGCCCAGACCTATGGCTACGATTCCGTAACCCAGATGCAGGAGACCAAAGCGACTCTCTGCAAAATCTCAGCAGCGTAAGGAGGACGACAATGGCTAGAGCAAAGTTTCTCTGCGACGCTGAACGCTGCATCGAGTGCAACGCCTGCGTCACCGCGTGCAAGAATGAGCACGAGGTCCCATGGGGCATCAACCGCCGCAGGGTGGTGACGATCAATGATGGGGACCCGGGTGAACGCTCGATCTCGGTGGCCTGTATGCATTGTTCGGATGCGCCTTGCATGGCGGTGTGTCCGGTCGACTGCTTCTATCAGAACGAAGAAGGCGTCGTCCTGCACTCCAAGGACCTGTGTATCGGTTGCGGCTATTGCTTCTACGCGTGCCCGTTCGGCGCGCCGCAATACCCGCAGGCGGGCAACTTCGGATCGCGCGGCAAGATGGACAAATGTACCTTCTGCGCCGGTGGTCCCGAGGAAACGCACTCGACCGCAGAGTTCGCCAAATATGGTCGCAATCGGATCGCCGAGGGCAAGCTGCCCATCTGCGCCGAAATGTGTTCTACCAAGGCCCTGCTCGCTGGAGACGGCGATGTAGTCTCGGCCATCTACCGCGAGCGCGTCGTCGCGCGCGGCTTCGGCTCGGGCGCATGGGGTTGGGGCACGGCCTACGACCAGAAGGACGGCTGATCCGTCTGCATGAAAATCAGGTGACCCGCTTAGGTGGGTCGCCTGTTTTGGAATTTTGACCGAGGTTCAGATGTTCCGCTTACTCATCGCATTCCTGTTCGCCCTGGGTATCGCTGGCGCCGCCGTTGCGCAATCGACCGAGACAGAAGCTATAATCGAAGAACGCGCGCAAACCGGCGGTGCGACGACGCTTGAGGACATTCTCGCTCGGCAACGTGGCGAAAAGGTCGATAACAGCTATCGCTCGGGCAATACCGGCCAAGGCAATGCCGAAGGGCTGCTGGGCCAGTTGGGAACGCGCGGTGTGGCCTCTGACAGCGATGTTTACCGGGCAATTCGCTATGGCTCGGCAGATACCACTGTATCCTCTAAGGGGCCTGCAGCGGGTGTGCTGATACAAGATGGTGGCATGTGGTGGTTGAACTTCCGCTCCGGACCGCTGCGTGAATACGGCACTTATGTCGTGGGCGGAATGCTGGTCATTATCGTGCTGTTCTTTCTGTTCCGCGGGAAAATCCGCATCGAAGGAGAGAAAACCGGTCGAACTGTGACCCGCTTTAATAACTTCGAACGCTTTGGCCATTGGCTATTTGCGGGATCCTTCCTGGTACTTGGGATAACGGGTCTGCTGACCCTTTATGGTCGTGACTTCCTGATCCCGATCTTTGGAAAAGAGGAATTCGCGAGCATCGCGCAGAGCTGCAAATGGCTGCACAACAATGTCGCATGGGCCTTCATGCTGGGGCTGATCATCGTCACCGTGAACTGGATTGCCCATAACATTCCTAACAAGGTCGACCTGAAATGGCTAGCCGCCGGTGGCGGTCTGTTCACCAAAGGCAGCCACCCTCCCGCCAAGAAATTCAATGCGGGTCAAAAGGTGATTTTCTGGGCCTGTATCCTGCTGGGCGTTTCAATCAGCCTTTCGGGCCTGTCTCTGCTGTTCCCGTTCGAACTGCCGATGTTTGCCAAGACCTATTCGGTTGCGAATGCTACCGGCATTCCACAGCTGCTGGGTTTGAACCTGCCGACGCAAATGTCGCCGCAGGAAGAGATGCAGTATGCGCAGATCTGGCACGTGATGGTGGCCTATGTGTTTATCGCCATCATCATCGCTCATATTTATCTCGGATCAGTCGGCATGGAAGGTGCTTTCAATGCCATGGGCTCCGGCGAGGTTGAAGAGCAATGGGCACGCGAACATCATTCGCTGTGGCTGGAAGAGGTACAGGAAAAAGAGGCCAGAAAGTCAGCGGCTTCCCCTGCAGAATAGATGCGCTGGCTTGCCGTTGTCTTTGCTTTGTTTCCCCTGCCCGCTTTGGCCGAGTTCTTCACGCTCAAAGGCCACGGCGGGCCGATCATGGGGATCGCCACCGCGCCGGATGGGCGGATTGCGACGGCCAGCTTTGACAATTCCGTAGGGCTTTGGTCTGACCGTAGGCCAGAATGGCTGGAGGGGCACCAAGCTGCTGTAAACTCTGTCGCCTTTAATGGGCGCGCAATCTATTCGGCCGGGGATGATTTTACCCTGCGCCGGTGGCCGGGTGGTGAGGTTGTCGGTCGACACAAAGGTAAGATCGTTGGGCTGGCGACTTCGAAAACCCGTGTTGCGACAGCCAGTTGGGACGGCACTATTGGGATTTGGCCCGAGGATGGTTTGCCCCAACAAACGCTGATGGTCGGCAGTGGTGTGAATGCGGTTGTCTTTTCGCCAGATGGATCAACGCTCTACTCGGCTGGCATGGATGGAGCGCTGCGGGTCTGGGATGTGGCCAGCGGGCAAGAAACCCTGCGCCTGATCGAACACGGATTTGCTATCAATGAACTTGTTCTGAATGCCAAAGACAACTGGATTGCGTATGGCGCCGTGGACGGTGTGACCCGCATTCTTGATCTGTCTACCGGAGAAGAACGGGACTTCACCCTAGGCCGCCGCCCCATTCTGGCGCTGACCCTTAGCCCTGATCGCCGCCTTTTAGCTGTAGGTGATGGTGAGGGCTACATCATGGTTATCGATACGCTTGAATGGCGCATTGCGCAGGATTTCCGCGCCACCTTGCGCGGCCCCGTGTGGGCGCTGGCCTTTTCTGTGGACGGACAAAACATACATGCGGGCGGCATTGACGAGGCAATGTATAGTTGGCCAGTCGCAGGTTTGGGTGAACAGGAGCAAATGGCCTCCGACGAACCTTCTTTCCTGAAAAACCCGGATGAAATGAGCAACGGAGAACGCCAGTTCACCCGTAAATGCTCGATCTGTCACAGTCTGACGCCCGACAGTCAGCGGCGTGCTGGTCCCACCCTGCATGGTATCTTCGGGCGCACGGCAGGAACACTTCCGGGATATTTATACTCGGACACGCTGCAAGACTCTGATATCGTTTGGAATGACAAAACGATAAATGCCCTTTTCGACGAAGGACCAGACCACTACATTCCGGGGTCAAAGATGCCGATGCAGCGGATCACGCAGGCCCAGGACCGGGAAGATCTGATCGATTTTCTGCGTCAGGCAACAACATCCCGGAACTGAGCCGGAGGAAATATATGAATGCCTTTCTTGCTGCAGTTGCTGCCATGGCGGTGATCGCCTTTTCCGCACCGATAGCCCTGGAGACGATGGGCTACAGCGCCGCCGCCTCGACGTCTGGCTCAGCTGTGCGCCTCGACTAGATGTCCAACTATCTAACCACAAAAGAACTGGCCGAGCTTTTGCGTATCGGCGAGCGTAAGGCGTACGATCTGGCATCCTCGGGTGAAATCCCTTGTGTGCGTGCAATGGGAAAACTGTTGTTCCCAAAGGCTGAAATCATTGCCTGGCTGAATACCTCTCGCTCGGGCCCGCAAGTGGCCGAACCGCCCCTGCCCCCGATTGTCGCCGGTAGCCACGACCCCTTGCTGGATTGGGCCCTTCGCGAAAGCGGTTCGGGATTAGCGACCTATTACGACGGTTCGTTCGATGGGCTGACCCGCCTGAAAGATCGCAACGCGCAGGCCGCCGCACTGCATATCCACGAAGACGACGGTTTTAACACGCAATCCCTGCGCGACCATTTCGGCGAAGCTCCGGTCGTTCTATACGAAGTCGCAAAACGGCAACGCGGCTTACTATTGGCGCCCAAAACCACAGACATCTCCGGATTTTCTGACTTGAGAGGGCGGCGCGTTGTCCTGCGTCAGGACAGTGCCGCAAGCCAGCATCTATTCGACGCCCAGCTCGAAGCCCACGGTTTGACCCGAGATGATCTGGACCCGCTGCCCACTTGCGCGCGCACCGAGGAAGAACTGGCGATCGCCCTGCACGACAACAAAGCCGAAGTTGGGTTCGGGTTGGGTGCGTTGGCGGGTCTATACAACCTAGGCTTTGCCCCCACACATTCCGAACGTCTGGATCTGGCCATCTGGCGGCGCGCCTATTTCGACGAAAATATGTTGAAGCTGTTGAGCTTTGTGCAATCGGAACGCTTTTGCAGCCGCGCTGCAGAGTTCGGCGGCTATGACCTGTCCGGTCTGGGCACGATTCACCACAACGGAGCTAGTGGCTGATACGCTATTTTGCGTTCGGAAAGAACAACTGCTCCCCGTCCAGTTTGTAAGACGCGATGGCTGCCTGCCCGTCTGGGCTGGTAAGCCAGTCGATAAACCGCTGCCCGGCGGCTGCCCGGACACGAGGGTGCTTTTCAGGGTTCACAAGGATGACCCCGTATTGATTGAACAGACGCGGGTCACCTTCGACCAGAACTTCAAGGTTGCCTTTATTTCCGAACGATTGCCACGTGGCACGGTCGGTCAGTGCATAGGCTCCCATACCGCTGGCCACATTCAGCGTCGCACCCATGCCCGAACCGGTCTCGCGGTACCACGCCCCCGATGCCGCCATCGGGTCGGCGCCAGACTCGCCCCAAAGGCGCATTTCGGCCTTGTGAGTGCCACTGTCATCACCACGCGAAGCAAAGGGAGCTTCGGCATTGGCCACGGCAGTCAGGGCAGCGACAATATCTTTGCCTCCCTTCACCTTCGCCGGATCGGCTTTCGGGCCGACCAGAACAAAGTCGTTATACATCACGTCAAACCGCTCGACGCCCCAGCCGTCTTCCACGAATTTCTCCTCGGCTGGTTTGGAGTGGACCAGCAACACGTCGCCATCCCCATTTATCGCATTGCGGATCGCCTGACCCGTGCCAACGGCAACGATACGCACGTCGATGCCCGTTTCAGCCTCAAAACCCGGCAAGATGTAATCCAGAAGGCCCGAGTTCTGAGTCGAAGTCGTCGACTGGACTACGATGAATGGCTCTTCTGCGTTGGCCAGCCCTGCCGTCAGACCAACGGCAATCAAGGCTGCCCGAATGATATCCCGGATCATTTAGATCTCCGTTTTTGATTAAGTAACCAACCCACCTGCCAAATAACGGCGTGCAGCGTCGCTTTCGGGGGCGTTCAAGACCTGTTTCGCCGCCCCGTGTTCAACCACATGACCGCCCTGCATCATCACGATATCGGCAGCCAACCGCCGGGCCTGTCCGACGTCATGGGTCACCATTACGATACGTACGCCTCTGGTTGAGGCAAGCAGGATCATCCGTTCAATCATCTGCGTTGCGCCGGGATCAAGCGCACTGGTGGGCTCGTCCAAAAACAGCGTTTCGGGATCCAGAGCCAGAGCGCGCAGAATAGCCAACCGTTGCGCCTCCCCCCCTGAAAGCGAGCGTGCGGATTGCCTGGCTTTGCCCTCGAGCCCACCCTCAGTGAGCAATTCCTCTATGCGAGTTTTCCGCAAACTTCGAGGCAGCCCCCGACGTTTGAGAACAAAGTCCAGATTGGCCGCGACCGAACGGCGCAACAGCACAGGCTGTTGAAACACCATCCCCTGACGCGCTTTGTGATCCGCATTTAGGATCACACCATCTTGCCTGATTTGCCCACGGTCAGGCACGATCAACCCGTGCAGACAGCGCAACAACAGGCTTTTGCCCGACCCGTTCGGCCCAAGGATCAGGGTCGGCCCCGGCCCGCCGAGGGACAGATGGGGTACGTCCAACAAGGTTTTACCCTTGCGAGTGATCCGCACGCCGTCCACCGACAAGCAACTTGCCTTTTCCGAAAGCAGGTCACGCATGGCGTAACCCCTCTTGCTCGGCCCGCAGACTGAGGGTGCTGACCATTGCGTTCACTGCAACTGCGATGCCGATCAAGATCGCTCCAAGCGCCAGAGCCAGCGCCAGATTGCCCTTGGATGTCTCAAGCGCGATGGTCGTTGTCATCACCCGCGTCACATGATTGATATTACCGCCCACGATGATCACCGCGCCGACCTCGGCAATGGCACGCCCAAATCCAGCCAGCAATGCCGTCACCAATGCCAACCGCGCGTCCCACAGCAGCACAGGCACCGAGGCCAGCCGCGACACACCCAAAGAACGCAATTGTTCTGAATACTCTTCGGCCAGCATTTCGACCACTTGCCGGGTCAAAGCAGCAACAATAGGTGTGACCAGAACCACCTGTGCAATGATCATGGCGGTCGGCGTATAGAGCAGCTCAAGAACTCCCAGTGGCCCCGAGCGCGACAACATCAGGTAGACCAACAAGCCGACCACGACCGGAGGAAACCCCATCAGAGCGTTCATGAATACGATCAGTATCCGCCGCCCAGGGAACCGTGCAACCGCCAAAGCAGCGCCAACCGGCATGCCAATAAAGGCTGAAATCAATACAGCAAACACGGAAACTTTCAGGGACAACAGCACGATCGCCCACAGCTCAGCATCCCCGTTGAGGATCAGAGCCAGCGCAGAGCTGAATTCTGATGCAAATCCCTGCATTTTATTCCATCAGTTCGACATATCGTATGAAATGCGGTAAATTTCAAAGTAATACTAGAGCATCTGTGCACCAAGTACAGACACGTTTCCGACATCTCCAAAACGAAACGCGGCCCCGATTGGGACCGCGTTCCTTTTCACCGGAATTGGGCTTAATTCAGAGCCGCATCGGTAATCTGATGGGTCCAAGCACCATCCGGCTGTTTGGTGATCACTGGATCAGAGCCACCTGCCAGCAGGGTGCCCACAGTGCGTTCAAAATCAGCCGGATCCAACGAACCATTGGAGCCCGCGGTCAGCTTTGCGATCTCACCCATCATGCGCTTTTGATGCTCTTCGGTCTGGGCGCCAGTTGCATCGTTTTCCAGCACGATTTCGGCCGCCTCATCCGGGTTCTCCTCGGCGTATTTCCAGCCTTTCATCGAGGCGCGGACGAAGCGCTCCATTTTGTCGACGAAAGCTGCATCGCCAAGATTTTCTTCCAGAACGTACAGGCCATCCTCCAAAGTAGCGACGCCCTGATCCTCGTACTTGAAAGTCACCAATTCGTCCGGGCTGACACCGGCATCAATGACCTGCCAGTATTCGTTATAGGTCATCGTGCTGATGCAATCGGCCTGACGCTGAAGCAGCGGGTCGACGTTGAAGCCCTGCTTCAGAACCTCGACACCGCTTTCGCTTTTTCCGCCAGTGTCTATGCCCAGCTGGCTCATCCAGCTCATGAACGGGAATTCATTGCCAAAGAACCAGACGCCCAGCGTGCGGTTCTTCAGATCCTCGGGTGAGGAAATCCCTGCGTCTTTCCAACAGGTCAGCATCATACCCGAGCTTTTGAACGGCTGCGCGATATTGACCAGCGGCAAACCCTTTTCACGCGCGGCCAGCGCAGCGGGCATCCATTCTACGGTCACATCGGCGCCACCACCTGCAATGACCTGCGTCGGAGCAATATCAGGGCCACCCGGCAGAATGGTTACGTCTAGTCCCTCTTCCTCGTAGAACCCTTTATCCTTGGCCACATAGTAACCAGCGAATTGCGCCTGCGTGACCCATTTCAATTGCAGTGTCACCTCATCCGCTGCCAGTGCGGCGCTGGCAGCCATGCTAAAGGCGGCAATCGCCCCGCTGAGTAACTTGTTCATCTTCACATCTCCTAGTTGCTGTTGGTGCCCCGTTTTTGGGGTCTTTTGAAATCTTGTTATCCCCGTTGCGACGGGTGCCAGAATGTCACTGCCTTTTCGATCATGGCGACCAGCCCGTAAAATGCGGTCCCGGCCAAAGCCGCCACGACGATCTCGGCCCAGACCATATCCAGCGAGAGTTGTCCGACGCTGGTCGAGATCCGGAACCCCATGCCCAAGGTTGGCGAACCAAAGAACTCGGCCACGATAGCGCCGATCAGCGCCAGAGTGGTAGAAATCTTTAGACCATTGAAAATAAACGGCATCGCGGCAGGCAGGCGCAGCTTCAGGAAACTCTGCCAATAGGTCGCCGCATAGGTCTCCATCAGGTCACGCTGCATGGCCGTGGCCTCGCGCAAACCGGCCACAGTGTTCACCAGCATCGGGAAGAAGACCATCACCACGACGACGGCCGCCTTGGAGTGCCAGTCGAACCCGAACCACATCACCAGAATGGGCGCCGTGCCCACAATCGGCAGCGCCGCTACGAAGTTCCCGACCGGCAGCAGCCCGAGGCGCAGGAAATCCCAGCGGTCTACGGCAATCGCCATTAAGAAAGCCGCTCCGCAGCCAATGATGTAGCCACTGAACGCGCCTTTGATGATGGTCTGCACGAAGTCGGCCCACAAAGTTGGCAAACTGTCAGCAAAGCGCACCGCAATCACCGAAGGCGCAGGCAGGATGACCAGAGGGACTTCAAGGCCGCGCACGACCAGCTCCCAAATGCCGATCACCGTGAGACCAAAAATCAGCGGAGCCAGAAAACGCACCAATCGCGTATCGGCATATGGGCCGCTGGCCAATCGACTGTTCAACCACCACCCCAACAGCCAGACGCCGATCGCTCCAAGAACAGGTATCATTGCGCCATCCCCATCCGTTTCAGAACCGTCCGCTCAATCAGCCCCAGCAACCCGACCAGACAGGCCGCCAGAATAGCCGCGGCAAACAAAGCTGACCAAATTTGTACTGTCTGGCCGTAATAACTCCCTGCCAATAGGCGCGCACCCAACCCGGCAACGGCCCCGGTCGGCAATTCACCAACGATGGCCCCCACCAGCGATGCCGCGATGCCGATTTTCAACGAAGTGAACAGGTACGGCATCGAAGCCGGCAAACGCAGCTTCCAGAACCCCTGTGACCGGCTGGCATTATAAGTTCGCAACAGGTCCAACTGCATGGCATCCGGGCTGCGCAGCCCCTTCACCATACCAACCACAACAGGGAAAAAGCTGAGATAGGCTGAGATAATCGCCTTGGGAATGATCCCCTGAATGCCAACTGAATACAGCACGACTATAATCATCGGTGCCAGCGCAATGATCGGAATCGTCTGACTGACAATAGCCCACGGCATGACCGACAAATCCATCACCCTGCTGTGCACGATCCCGACAGCCAGCAAAATGCCCAGCCCTGTACCGATTGCAAAACCCAACATCGTCGCGCTCAACGTCACCCATCCATGATAGATCAGCGATCGCTTCGAGGTGATCTTCTTCTGAACTGTCGTCTCCCACATCTCGATAGCGACCTGATGCGGCGCTGGCAGTCGGGGTCTGTCCTGTTCCCACGTGGCCGGGATAGCGAAGCTGTTGTTCAGCGCCAAACCAAACTCGGACATATCCCGCCGGTCCTTTGCTAAAGGTGGCAGTACCTCGGCTCCGGCGCGCTCCTGTTCTGTCAGCACACCCTTGATATTCATTGGAATACAAGCCGCGTACCAAAAGACCATGATTACCGCGAGGACGGTCAGGACGGCCCAGAATGCTTTGAAACCGTCATTCATCATCCGCATGCCCCGCACGCAAACCCTCGCGCACGCGATGGGCGACTTCAATGAACTCCGGTGTATCGCGAATGTCGAGCGGTCGCTCCTTCGGCAGAGGACTTTCGATTACATCCGTAATTCGCCCCGGCCGCGGGCTCATGACCACGATTTTGGTACTCAGATAAACCGCCTCAGGGATCGAGTGTGTCACGAACCCAATGGTCTTTTCCGTACGCGCCCACAGCGCCAGAAGCTGTTCATTCAAGTGATCGCGCACGATCTCATCCAGCGCGCCAAACGGCTCGTCCATCAGAAGGATGTCCGCATCAAAGGCCAACGCGCGCGCTATACTGGCCCGCTGCTGCATACCACCCGACAATTGCCAGGGAAATTTCCCACCAAATCCCTCTAGATCAACGAGTTCCAGAACGTTCTTCACACGCTCATTCTGTTCGGACCCGGAATACCCCATGATCTCGAGCGGCAGCTTGATGTTCTTGGCAATGGTGCGCCATGGATACAGGCCCGCCGCCTGAAACACGTAGCCATAGGCCCGGTTCCTCCGCGCCTCGTCCGGTGTCACGCCATTGACGATCAGGTCGCCTCCGGTGGGTGTCTCCAACGCCGCGATACAGCGCAAAAACGTGGTCTTGCCACATCCCGAGGGACCAATGAAACTGACGAAATCACCCTTGTCGATTGTCAGGTTCACGTCCTTAAGGGCATGGATCGGGCCGTCATTGGTTTGGAAGGTGAGATCCAGATGCCTTGCCTCAATTACGGGCGGGGTCGTGCTTTCAGTATTCATTCCACTGCCTTGAAAATATTTATCTTTGGGCAGCCTTTGCGACGGCCCTCGCGCATCAAACACCCGTCGCCGGAATGCCCGTCCGCTCAACTGGTCGCGGCGCAGTCAACTCTTTCCAAGTGCTCAGCGCTTTGTTCACATGACCATTGGGTTCGCGTGCCACAAACTCACCATGCCCTTCAAGTGTACGAATTTCTCCGTCATGCACAGCCACCTGTCCACGAGTCAGCGTAAACCGCGGCAGACCTTTTACCTCTTTTCCCTCAAACACATTGTAATCGATTGAAGATTGCTGCGTCTCAGCACTGATCGTCTTGGTCTTTTCCGGATCCCAAACAACGATATCCGCATCTGCCCCGACAAGGATTGCACCTTTTTTCGGATAGCAATTCAAAATCTTTGCGATGTTTGTTGATGTAACAGCCACGAACTCGTTTGGCGTCAGGCGTCCAGTGTTGACCCCATGTGTCCACAGCATCGGCATCCGGTCCTCAAGCCCGCCAGTGCCGTTCGGAATTTTGGTAAAATCGCCCACACCAAATCGCTTCTGCTCGGTGGTAAACGCACAATGATCCGTTGCCACAACACTCAGCGTGCCAGAGTGCAGGCCATTCCACAAACTGTCCTGATGCTGCTTGTTCCGGAACGGAGGGCTCATGACGCGCCGCGCGGCATGGTCCCAATCCTGATGGAAATACTCGCTCTCGTCCAGCGTCAGATGCTGGATCAACGGCTCACCCCAAACTCGTTTTCCATTCATCTTGGCGCGCCGGATGGCCTCATGTGCTTCTTCGCAGGAGGTATGCACAACATAAAGCGGAACACCGGCCATATCGGCAATCATGATCGCACGGTTTGTTGCCTCACCTTCCACCTGCGGTGGGCGGGAATAGGCGTGCGCTTCCGGGCCGGTATTGCCTTCGGCCAACAACTTCGCGCTCAGCTCAGCCACGACGTCGCCGTTTTCGGCATGAACCATTGCAATCCCACCCAGCTCGGCCAGGCGCTTGAACGAGGCGAATAACTCATCATCATTCACCATCAGCGCGCCCTTATAAGCCATGAAGTGCTTGAACGTATTGATCCCGCGCGTCTCGATCACCGTTTTAATGTCGTCAAAAACCTGCTCCCCCCACCAGGTCACCGCCATGTGGAACGAATAATCACAATTCGCACGCGTCGATTTGTTGTCCCAGCGCTTCAACGCATCCAACAGGCTTTCACCTGGATTCGGCAACGCAAAATCCACCACCATCGTGGTGCCACCGGCCAGGGCCGCCCGCGTTCCGCTTTCAAAATCATCGCTGGAGTAGGTCCCCATGAACGGCATCTCCAGATGCGTATGCGGATCGATCCCTCCCGGCATTACGTAACAGCCGGTCGCGTCAAGCTCCTCATCACCTTTCAAATCCATCCCGATCTCGGTGATAACTCCATCTTCGACAAGGACATCTGCCTTGTAAGAAAGATCAGCGGTGACGACGGTCCCGTTCTTGATAACAGTGCTCATTTTAATCTCCCTGATGCGGTCTGCGCCGCTTGCTTCATCTGGCCAAAAATATCCCGGGGGAGTCGCCCGGCGGGCGACGGGGCAGAGCCCCCTACTCCACGATCTCAGCTGTCTCGACGACCGCATGAAACAGAACATCCGCCCCGGCCGCAGCCCAATCTTTGCTGATTTCCTCAGCCTCGTTATGGCTCAACCCGTCCACGCAAGGGCACATCACCATTGCAGTCGGTGCGACACGGTTGATCCAGCACGCATCATGCCCCGCGCCCGAGATGATATCCGTGTGGGAATAACCCAACCGTTCCGCCGCATCCCGAACAGCCGCAACGCAGCCCTCATCAAATTTCACCGGATCAAAGCCGCCCACTTTCTCGAATTCGACCTCAAGACCCATTTCGTTAACGATATCCTCGGCGGCCACACGCAGTCGGTTTTCCATATCCGTGATCACATCCAACTCCGGCGAGCGGAGATCTACCGTGAAAACCACCTTACCCGGGATCACGTTGCGCGAGTTTGGATAGAC
Organism: Ruegeria sp. BB7; assembly: GCF_056539365.1. Classification (NCBI taxonomy): domain Bacteria; kingdom Pseudomonadati; phylum Pseudomonadota; class Alphaproteobacteria; order Rhodobacterales; family Roseobacteraceae; genus Ruegeria; species Ruegeria sp. BB7. Next base: position 358,966 of record NZ_JBQFUV010000001.1, read on the forward strand.
ATCGATATGCCCTGCAGCCCCCACGGCATGGGGAGCGTGGGACCATGTGATCTCATCCACCTTCTCAAGAATACGCGCCATCGCCAGCCCCGCATTCTTCCGCATCGGCATCGGGGTCGAACCGGTATGCGCGTCCTTTCCTGTCACAGTGACCTGCGTCCAGCTTAGGCCCTGCCCATGGGTGACGACACCGATATCCTTCCCCTCGGCCTCCAGAATCGGCCCCTGTTCGATATGCAGTTCAAAGAACGCATGCATTTTGCGCGCACCGACCTCTTCCTCACCCCGCCATCCGATGCGCTGCAACTCATCTCCGAATTTCTTGCCTTCGGCATCCTCTCGATCATAGGCCCAATCTTGCGTGTGCATTCCCGCAAAGACGCCCGAAGACAGCATCGCAGGCGCATAGCGCGTACCTTCCTCATTGGTCCAATTGGTCGCCACGATCGGATGTTTGGTCTTGATCCCCAAATCGTTGAGCGTTCGGATGATTTCCAACCCACCCAGCACACCCAGCACGCCGTCGTATTTGCCGCCCGTCGGCTGCGTATCCAGATGCGATCCGACATAAACCGGCAAAGCCTCGGGGTCAGTCCCTTCCCGACGGGCAAACATATTGCCCATCTGATCCAACCCCATGGTGCAACCTGCATCTTCGCACCATTTCTGAAACAGCGCACGCCCTTCGGCGTCTTCATCAGTCAGGGTCTGGCGGTTATTACCCCCTGCCACACCGGGTCCGATCTTGGCCATCTCCATAAGACTGTCCCACAACCTGTCGCCATTGATCCTGAGGTTTTGCGCCGGAGCTGCCATCTGTATTCCCCTGTTGCTTGCGATTTGGCTCGCTTTTGGTGTCTTGATTTGACCATCTGGTCAAACTCACGCTATCACGGGTTCGAGATCAGTCAAGAAATTGCATGGCGCCGCCGGAATTTTCGGCATAATTGGCCCCCGCATGACGAAAAAAGAGACTCGCTGGAAACATGCCCAAGGATCGTGCCCCGACCCGAATTCAGAAAAAGAATCGTGCTGCGATTCTCGAAGCAGCTCTGAACGTGTTTTCCGCGCATGGATTTCGCGGTGCGACCGTGGATCAGATTGCAACCGAAGCCGGGCTGAGCAAACCCAACCTGCTGTATTACTTTCCATCAAAAGAGGCGATTCACACCGCCCTCCTCTCGGGCTTGTTGGAAACATGGCTGGCCCCGCTGCACGACTTGGATGCGGATGGCGACCCATTGGAAGAAATCCTCTCCTATATCCATCGCAAATTGCAGATGAGCCGCGAACTACCACGTGAAAGCCGCCTGTTTGCCAATGAATTGGTTCAGGGCGCGCCCCGCATTCACAATGCTTTGTCGAATGACCTCAAGGCGCTGGTCGACGAGAAAACCGCTATCCTGACAGAGTGGATGGATCAGGGCAAAATCGCGCGCCTGCATCCTTATCACCTGATCTTCTCGATCTGGGCCCTGACGCAACACTACGCCGATTTCGATGTGCAGGTGCGCGCTATTCTGGGAGACGAAGATCCGTTCGAGGGGGCCGAACCGTTCATCGACACGCTGTATCGCAAACTGCTGACACCATAGAAAAAGGGGCCGTTGAACGGCCCCTTCTTGTTTGTAACAGCCAAAATTATTCGGCGGCTTTTGCGATCGGATTGTTTGGATGCGTCGTCCAGTTGGCATAGTCGGGCTGCACCTCCAAACCGGTACGCGGATCAACCTCTCCGGCTGCCATTGGTTCCATCGAGATACACCCATCGACCGGGCAGACATCCACACACAGGTTACAGGCGACGCATTCGTCATCCATAACCTCGAACACGCGATCATCCGACATCGAGATCGCTTGATGGCTGGTATCCTCGCACGCAGCATAGCAGCGACCGCATTTGATGCACTGATCCTGATCGATCTTGGCCTTGGCTACGTAGTTCAAGTTCAAATACTGCCAATCGGTCACGTTCGGAACGGCCAGACCGACGATTTCCGAAACATCCTTGTAGCCCTTTTCGTCCATCCACTTGGACAGGCCAGCCGTCAGTTCATCAATGATCTTGAACCCATAGGTCATGGCCGCAGTGCAAACCTGAACGGTGCCGCATCCCAATGCCATAAACTCTGCCGCGTCGCGCCAAGTGGTCACGCCACCGATACCCGAGATCGGCAGTCCATGCGTGGCCTGCGCCCGCGAAATCTCGGACACCATCGACAGCGCAATCGGCTTCACCGCCGGGCCACAATAGCCGCCATGGCTGCCCTTGCCATCAATCGACGGCTCAGGGCTGAACGTGTCCAGATTAACGCTGGTAATCGAGTTGATCGTGTTGATCAGTGACACCGCATCCGCGCCACCATTCTTCGCCGCAGCTGCAGGTTTGCGAATATCAGCGATGTTCGGTGTAAGCTTCACGATGACCGGACGGTCATAGTATTGCTTGCACCAGCGTGTGACCATCTCGATATATTCCGGCACCTGCCCCACGGCAGACCCCATGCCACGTTCGCTCATTCCGTGCGGGCAGCCAAAGTTCAGTTCGATCCCATCCGCGCCGGTCTCAGCCACACGCGGCAAAATGGCTTTCCAAGCCTCTTCCTCGCATGGCACCATGATCGAAGCGATCAGCGCACGGTCCGGATAGTCGGCCTTGACCCGCGCCATCTCTTCAAGGTTCACCTCAAGTGGGCGATCGGTGATCAGTTCGATATTGTTCAAGCCCAGCAACCGACGATCCGCGCCATAGATTGCGCCATAGCGGGGCCCATTCACGTTCACGACCGGAGGCCCCTCGGATCCCAGCGTTTTCCATACGACACCGCCCCATCCGGCCTCAAATGCGCGGCGTACATTGTATTCCTTGTCGGTTGGCGGCGCCGAGGCCAGCCAAAACGGGTTCGGGCTTTCGATGCCCAGAAAGTTTGTCTTCAAATCAGCCATTTATCCGGCCTCCCTGATGCAGATCAGCATCTTCATCTTTTCCCAAATACTCACAGCGCAACTTCGCCACTACGCGGTCAGGCTCGCGTGAATATCCATCGCGGCGTCACGGCCTTCGGCCACGGCAGTCACGGTCAGGTCTTCTCCACCTGCCGCGCAGTCACCCCCGGCCCAGACGCCGTCCATCGAGGTACGTCCTGCCCCTGTCACAGCGATCTTGTTACCATCCAGTGCCAAACCGTCCGGTGCGCCCTCCAGCGTCTGACCAATCGCCTTGAAAACCTGATCCGCAGCCAAACGGATCGTTTCCCCTGTGCCTGTCAGCTGACCATCATAGCTGGAAGTATACTCCATTTCGATCTCGACCGCCGCCCCATTTCCGTGCACGGCGACAGGCTGCACATTGGTCATGATCTTGACGCCATGCGATGCGGCCAGATCCTGTTCGTATTTGCTGGCCCCCATGGCATCACGGCCACGGCGATAGGCGATAGTGACATGTTCAGCACCCAGCAGCTTGGACTTCACCGCCGCGTCCACGGCGGTCATACCGCCACCGATAACAACCACGTTGCGTCCCACCGGCAGGTGCGCCAGATCAGAAGCCTGACGTACATCCGAGATGAAATCGACGGCAAACCGAACACCGTCTTTCTCTGCCCCTTGCGCCCGCAGAGCGTTCACTCCGGCCAGCCCAATGGAAAGGAATACCGCGTCGTAATTCTCAACCAGACCGTCCAGCGAGATGCCCTCGCCCAGAACCGAGCCCGACTCGATGGTGATACCACCGATCTTAAGCAACCACTCCACCTCAGCCTGCGCAAAATCATTGGTCGATTTGTAAGCAGCAATACCATATTCATTTAGGCCGCCCGGCTTGGGCTTGCTTTCATGAATCACGACATCATGACCCAGCATCGCCAACCTATGTGCACAGGCGAGACCTGCAGGCCCTGCCCCCACTACAGCGATAGTTTTGCTGGTTAGTGCGGTCCGCGCAAACGGATGATCACCCGATGCCATCACGCTGTCCGTCGCATAACGCTGAAGGCGGCCAATCTCGACCGGAGCACCTTCGGCGGTTTCACGCACGCAGGCTTCTTCGCACAGTGTCTCGGTCGGACAAACGCGGGCGCACATTCCGCCCAGAATGTTCTGCGCCAGAATAGTCTCGCCTGCTGCTTCGGGTTGCCCAGCCTGAATCTGCCGCATGAAAAGCGGAATATCTATGTCAGTCGGACAGGCCGTCACGCACGGCGCGTCATAGCAGAAATAGCACCGATCTGCTGCCACGGCGGCCTCATGTGCGGCCAATGGTGGATGCAGATCCGTGAAATTCGAGGTCAGCTCATCGCTGGAAAGCCGCCCGGAAACAATGCCGGGGGCCATCTGGCCCTGTGCCATCGCTCTACTCCCTGTAGATATGTTTGTTATGATCTCAGCTTGCCACAATTAAATTTTTTATCAATTGGTAAAATTTATAAAATCACTAAAAACTCGAAAAACTCGGTCTTTTTGACCAAACCCTAACTAAAACCGCCTGTTTTTCTGGCAAATCGCGCCCCCAGATTACACAGGCAACCATGCGCAAGCCTCTATTCGCTTGCATTTCACACGATTGCGAAGCTTCCACGCATCTGGTTTTGACGGGCAATGCTACGTGCTGTAGGTCGAAGATAACCAGAGCAGCGCCGGTCAGCGGCCCCGAAACCGAAAGTCATCCGATGCAGGCCAGCACCCCAAAATTCAACATCGTCATCATCGGGCAAAACAACCGATTACAGTACGAAGCGCTTTTGCTTGCAGCCTCTCTGCGCCATAGTTCTCCGAATTTCACGGGACGATTGTTTGTTGCCGTACCACAGCCCGGCCCGCGATGGCAGCAAGACCCAAGCATCCAAAATAAAGACGTTCTTAAAGCTTTGCGGCAGTTAGATGCCGAAATACTGCCTTTCGACAATCACGTCTTTGGTCAAAGCTATCCCTACGGCAACAAGATCGAAGCACTGTTGGCCCTGCCCGAAGGTGAACCCTTTGTATTCTTCGACAGTGATACACTGATTACCGGAGATCTGACTTCTGTACCCTTCGATTTTTACCGCCCCGGCGCTTCGCAGAAAGTCGAAGGCACTTGGCCCAAGCCCACGCTCTACGGACCCGGATTCGATGGTATCTGGCGCGCCCTGTACCGCCGGTTTGGGCTGGATTTCGAAAGCTCGTTGGATACCAGTCAGCCGATAGATTACTGGCGGCGGTATTTGTATTTCAACGCAGGCTATTTCTTCTATTCCTGCCCGCGACGGTTCGGAGAGCGGTTTCTGGACATTGCCCGCACGATCCGGGATGAGGAAATCCCTGAACTGGCCGGGCAGAACCTTGACCCCTGGCTGGATCAGGCCGCCCTGCCGCTGGTCATCCATTCCCTCGGTGGCGGTCGTGATGCGCTGCCCCCGGGCCTGCTGGACGGATCGGTCACCTGCCACTATCGCCTGTTCCCACTGCTCTATGCGCGTGAGAGCGACCACGTGGTCGAAGTTCTGGAAACCGTGGTGGCCCCTAACCGGGTTAAAAAGGTGCTCAAGGGCTATGACCCGATCAAAAAGCTGGTTCTGCAGCGCAAGGGCCACAAGATCCGGGCGCTGTTCGACCGGGAAAACTTGCCACAACGAGAGCAAGCAATTCGTAATACCATCAGGAACAACGGCCTGTGGATGCGCTGACAGGGTTGTTGTGCGAAAGACTTCAATCGCCTAGAGATTCTGCAACACACATTCCAACAGGAGATTTTAAGGATGTCAGACGGCCCTACTTACGGTTTCGACACACTGCAGATTCATGCGGGCGCAAGGCCTGACCCGGCAACAGGGGCGCGTCAGACTCCGATTTACCAAACAACGGCTTACGTCTTCCGCGACGCTGATCACGCGGCTGCCCTGTTCAACCTGCAAGAGGTGGGCTTTATCTATTCCCGCCTTACCAACCCAACCGTGGCCGTTTTACAGGAACGCATCGCCACGCTTGAAGGTGGCGTTGGCGCGGTCTGCTGTTCCTCGGGGCACGCGGCGCAGATCATGGCGCTGTTCCCACTTATGGGCCCGGGCTGCAACGTCGTCGCCTCCACGCGTCTTTATGGCGGCACTGTTACGCAGTTCAGCCAGACCATCAAACGTTTCGGCTGGTCGGCCAAGTTCGTCGACACCGACGATCTGGACGCCGTCAAAGACGCAATTGACGAGAACACCCGCGCAGTGTTCTGCGAGTCCATCGCCAACCCCGGCGGCTATGTCACCGATATCCGCGCGCTGGCAGATGTGGCCGACGCAGCGGGCATTCCACTGATCGTGGACAACACCTCGGCCACTCCGTACCTGTGCCGCCCGATTGAACACGGCGCGACTCTGGTGGTGCATTCGACAACCAAGTATCTGACCGGAAACGGCACAGTCACTGGTGGCTGCATCGTGGATTCGGGCAAGTTCGACTGGTCGGCGAATGACAAGTTCCCCTCGCTCAGCGAACCGGAACAGGCCTATCACGGTCTGAAGTTCCACGAAACGTTCGGCCCACTGGCATTTACCTTCCACGGAATCGCAATCGGCCTGCGCGATCTGGGCATGACCATGAATCCGCAAGCGGCGCATTACACCCTGATGGGGATCGAAACTCTGTCCCTGCGGATGGAACGCCACGTAGAGAACGCTCAGAAGATCGCCGCCTGGCTCGAAGCCGACGACCGCGTAGAATATGTCACGTATGCTGGCCTACCCTCTTCGCCGTATCATGACCGGGTCAAAGCGCAGTACAAGAAGGGTGCCGGGGCACTGTTCACCTTTGCGGTCAAGGGTGGGTATGACGCATGCATCAAGCTAGTCAATGCGCTGGAAATCTTTAGCCATGTGGCCAATCTGGGCGACGCGCGGTCGTTGATTATTCACTCAGCCTCGACCACGCACCGCCAACTGACACCCGAACAGCAAGAGGCTGCAGGGGCCGGACCGGGTGTCGTTCGAGTGTCCATCGGCATCGAAGACGCTGACGATCTGATTGCCGATCTGGATCAGGCGCTGGCCAAAGCTACGGCTTGAATGATGAGCGGACACGACACCAACGACCTGGGCCAACCCATCGGCCAGCCGGTTTCGGGCGATTTTCCACGCCCGACACCGCCGTACACTCCGATGGTCGGCCAATATTGTTCCGTCGTGCCGCTGGACGTCAATCGGCACGCGCCCGGGCTGTACCGGGCGTTCGCCAATGACACGGACGGTCGCAGCTGGACTTATCTGCCCTATGGGCCGTTTGACAGTGAACAGGATTTTGTTGACTGGACCCGCGCGAGCTGTATCGACGCCGATCCGATGTTCCACACCGTGTTGGATAGAAATGACACGCCTGTTGGCATGGCCTCGTTTCTGCGGATTGAACCAGCGGCGGGCGTGGTCGAAGTTGGCCATATCCACTTTTCACCCTTGCTGCAGCGCAGTCCGAAATCAACCGAGACCATGTTCCTGATGATGCGCCGCGCGTTCGACGAGTTGGGATATCGCAGGTACGAATGGAAATGTGATGCATTGAATGCCCCATCCTGCCGCGCGGCTGAGCGCTTGGGCTTTACCTTCGAGGGCATTTTCCGTCAGGCGACCCATTACAAAGGCCGCAATCGGGATACGGCCTGGTACTCGATCCTCGACACCGAGTGGCCCCGTATTCGCACCGCGTTCGAGGCCTGGTTGTCTCCGGACAATTTTGATCAAGCGGGCCAACAACGCGAACCGCTGAAGGCCCGTGCTGAGGGTTAATCGGAAATCCCGAATTCCATCGACACATTAACTGAGACTGATACCTCGCCACCCGCTACGGGGACGCCACCACCTTCAGCCATGGCCATGGCACGCATCTGCGGCGCAGGACGGACGCCACCTACCAGTTCGCTGATTTGCTGAACTTCGCCCAAGGAAACGTTGGCCGCCTGCGCCAGTTGCTCGGCTTTTGCGGTCGCCTCGGCCACAGCCTGGGCACGCGCCTGCGCCTGTAGTGGTGCAGGATCCTGCACGCCAAAGCTCAGCCCCCCAAAATTGTTGGCCCCGTCATGAATAACTGCATCCATGATCGTTCCAAGTTGCGTCAGGTCACGAACGCGGACCTGAACATTGTTGGAGGCGAAAAAGCCGGAAATCTCGGGCCGTTCGCCGCTTGAATTGTTGCGCCCGGACCAGACCGGAGACAGCGACAGATCGCGGGTCTGCACGTCCCGGGCTTCGATCCCCAAGTCTTCCAACCGTTTCAGAATCTGCGCCACTGCATCGGATGTCGCCTGCATCGCAGTTGACGCTTGCGGATCTTCATTCGTCACCCCCAATGTTATGGTTGCCATGTCAGGCGCGGCCTGAACAGTGCCGACGGCATCCACCGTGATGCGACGTTCTTCCGCATGGGCCAAACCTGCTGCGGTCACGGCCATCAATGCGGCCAGAAAAGCGATTTTCTTCAAGGTCTTCCCTCCAAATTCCTCATAACCAACATGGGGACAGCACGGCCCGTTGAACAAGGGGAAGCTTTGGCTTTTTCTTTCCCTCGGCGGGTTCCTGCTTTAATGTCAGCCTGCGGACGAGAAGTCGTTTGCATTGATGCTGACAATTATGGTTCCACGGGAATATGAAACCCGCCTTTGCGCTGTCTTTTTCTTCAACCGCAATATCTGTGCACCACCAATCGGATGACGATTGGTTCTGTATTGGTGAGGTTGCTCTGGACGCGCCAGACTTGAACGCGCAGTTGCACGCGTTGCGGGACAAAGCCTTTGCCTTGGAAAACAATCTAAGCTGCAAACTCGTGCTTCCAACTGATCAGGTTCGCTTCGTGTCGGCAGAGGCAGACGGGCAAACGTCCGAGGAAAGCACGCGTCAGATGCAAGCTGCGCTGGCTGAATCCACACCCTATTCGATTGATGAGCTGGTCTTTGACACAGCAACGGTCGGCACCACCACCTATTTGGCCGCCGTCACAAAACAAACATTGGACGAGGCGCGCGATTTTGCATCCGAGCACGGTTTCGCTCCGGTTCAGTTCGCCGCCGAAGCCGAGCCTGAAGATTTCCCGACCGAAGCGCTGTTTCTGGCACCTGAAGGTCCGGTAAGCCCAAGTGAAACCTCCCCCGAGACAGATGCAAACGAGGCGACCGATCCGACGCCGACGGCCCACCCCATTGCGGATATGACGCCCCCAGAGGCGTTCCGGTCGGCACCAGAAGCTGGCGCTCGCGCCAAAGCGACCACAGATTTGCCTGCAAAACGTTACGCTATCCCGGCAGCAGTTGCTTTAACCGTTGTCGCGGCATTGGGCATCTGGGCGCTGAGTGGGTCGGATAACGCTGACCAGCCGATCCCACAAACAGCCCAAACCGACGACAACCCTCTGGCAAAGGATACTCAGCCAGAAATCGTTGCGGAGGTCTTGAGCGAAACCGAAGAGCCTCCCCTAGAAACCACCGAAGTAGACGCTGATGCCGCCTCATCCGAGCCTAGCCTGCCAGATTCTACCGAGGCGCCTCAGCCCGAACTGTCACCCACGGATGCCGCGATCCTTGAGGCGTTAAACGTCGCGCCCACAATTGTCCAAGAGGTCACTCGCGACCCGGAACCACAGGGCCTTCCACCTCAAACCGGCATGTCCGTTTCAGTCCCTGCGTCACTGGCAGCCCCGGCACTTCACAGTGAGGAAGAGCCCTATCTGGCCTCCGTCGACAACTCCAACTTATCCAATGATGCCATTGCCTTGCCCCCGGTCGAAAGCTTTGACACCGACGCCCTCTTTGAGCAGGTCGCGCCGCCCGGCGTTGCGGGCACCCGGTTTGAACTGGATGATCGTGGTCTGGTCACACCCAGCGTTGAAGGCACACCAAATCCAGCAGGGGTTACTGTTTACCTTGGCCGACCGTCAAAAGTACCGCCCGAACCGCCTGTACGTTTCGAGCAGGAACCCGAACCTGAAGGCACCTCGGACAGGCTGGCCGAGCTGCGCCCGAAACCGCGCCCTAGCAACCTGATTGAGCGTTTCGAGCGGCAGCAATTGGGCGGTCGTACGCGTGAGGAGCTTGCTGTTCTACGCCCCAAGCAGCGCCCCGAATCCCTGCAGCAAAAAGTAATCGACTACACTCCAACCGCTCTTGCCGTCGTCCGCGTACCACGCCCAAAACCGCGCCCTGCGGGGTTGGCACCATCCTCGGGAACCCAAACCGCCAACCTGGGCTCAACGGCTGCCATTGTTCAGGACGAGGCTGGGTCGTTCCAGCCCAAGGCTGTTGCACCCAAAATCCCATCTACCGCATCCGTCGCGCGGCAAGCGACGATCGACAATGCGCTGAACTTGCGCAAACTGAACCTGATCGGAGTCTACGGCACGCCTGCCAATCGCCGGGCCCTGGTGCGCTTGCCCAGCGGCCGATACAAAAAGCTGAAAGTCGGCGACAGGCTGGATGGCGGTAAGGTAATCGCGATTGGCGATACTGAGCTGCGCTATCAGAAAAAGGGTCGGAACGTGACGCTGAAAATGCCGCGCGGGTGAAGGTTTGGGCGGGTTACCTCGCCCAAATTGGTTTAAGTTACGAAATCAAGCTGCTGTAATCTCACCACTTTTAATCTGCTCTCGCTCAATGGATTCGAACAGAGCTTGAAAGTTCCCCTCACCGAATCCGTCATCACCTTTACGCTGGATGAACTCGAAAAATATCGGTCCGATCACGGTTTTTGAGAAGATCTGCAAAAGGATCCGAGTCTCACCACCGTCCAGAACGCCTTCGCCGTCGATCAGAATTCCGTGTTTCATCATCCGGTCCAGCGGTTCTTCGTGATCCGCAACACGGTCTTTGGACATATCGTAATATGCCTTGTTCGGGCCAGGCATGAACTTCAGTCCCTTTTCGGCAATCGCATCGGTCGAGGCATAGATGTCTTCACTGCCCACCGCGATATGCTGAATCCCCTCGCCCTTGTACTTGTTGAGGTAGGATACGATCTGCCCGGTTTCACCCCGATCCTCGTTGATCGGAATACGAATACGTCCGCAAGGCGATGTCAGGGCACGACTGTATAGGCCGGTGTATTTGCCCTGAATATCGAAAAACCGGATCTCGCGGAAATTGAACAGCTGTTCGTAGAACTTGAACCATTTGTCCATATTCCCGCGATAGACGTTATGCGTCAGGTGATCGAGGTAATAGAACCCATCACCGCGCGGCTTGGATTTTGAAGTCCATGTGAACTCATGGTTATAGGGTGAAGTGTCATGGTACTGGTCGATGAAATAGATCAACGATCCACCAATCCCCTTGATCGCCGGCACATCCATCACCTTATCCGCCGTATCATAGGGTTCGGCACCTTTGGCTACTGCATGTTCATAAGCTTTCTGCGCGTCCACTACGCGCCAACCCATTGCGGGGGCACACGGGCCGTGTTCATCCACAAAACGGGCAGCAAAGCTGTTGGGATCCGCGTTGAGAATATAAGTCACGTCGCCTTGCTGCCAAAGTTCGACTGCGGGCTTGTTCGTATGATGAGCAACTTTTTCGAACCCCATCTTGGAGAAAAGATCGCGCAATGCCTGCGGGTCAGGGTGTGCAAATTCTACAAACTCAAACCCGTCAGTTCCGACAGGGTTTTCCTTGCTGATGGTGGATTTCGGGGCGTTATGAGGGAAAGGGCCCATGGCGCTTCTCCTTGAAACAGGAATTTCTTTGCTGATTCTAAAATATGCCTTATCTTGCGCTGTTTCTGCGCATAGTATCCGTGTAAACTAAAGGTGTGTGCGCTGAATCCGCATCATTTGACCAATTTATGGAGAAAATCCGCATATGCTGGATTCCATCGACATGCGCCTGCTGTCTGCGCTGCAGGTTGATGCCCATCTGACGGCGCATCAACTTGGCGACTTACTGAACCTGTCAGCCAGCCAAGCCGGACGGCGGCGGCAACGGCTTGAGGCCGAGGGCTACATCACCGGCTATGCAGCAAGGCTGGACCCGCTGAAACTCGGACTACATGTACAAGGATTCGTTCAGGTGCATCTGGGCACCCATGGCCCCGAACAATCCGAGAGTTTCGCGCGGATGGTGGACACCCGCCCCGAAATCACCAGCGCCTGGACGATGACCGGAGAGGCAGATTATCTGCTGCACGTCTATTGTGATGACCTTGCAGCGCTCAATCGCTTGCTTCATCAGGTGATACTGCCGCATCCTGCGGTGGCACGGGTTCAAAGCCAGATCGTGATGGACCAACTGAAACGCGACGCCCCGTTGCCCACCTGACCTGACTGAAAGGACCAACATGGACGACTTCCTCTACCAGGCTTCGATCTATCTGGCTGCTGCCGTGATCGCCGTGCCGTTATCGGCCCGTCTGGGGTTGGGGTCCGTGCTGGGGTATCTGGCCGCCGGCATCGTTATCGGCCCCGTGTTCGGCCTTGTCGGAGCCGAAACGGAAAGCCTTCAGCACGTGGCCGAATTCGGCGTGGTCATGATGTTGTTCCTCATCGGTCTGGAACTAGAGCCGCGCGCCCTGTGGGATATGCGAGACAGACTTTTGGGGCTGGGTGGATTGCAGGTCGGCTTGTCCACCGCAGCCATCGCCTGTGTCGCCATGTATGCCAACCACCCCTGGTCGGTTGCCTTGGCTGTCGGGCTTACGTTGTCTCTATCCTCAACAGCGATTGTGCTTCAGACCCTGTCCGAGAAAGGTTTGATGCAGACCAATGGCGGCAGAGCCACGTTTTCGGTGCTGCTGACACAGGATATTGCCGTCATCCCCATTCTGGCCCTGCTGCCCCTGCTGGCTTTACCGGCCATACCTCATATCAACCAAGACGGATCTATCGACCGCGGCGTCAAAGACCTGCATGACACCGCACATCACAGCCTATCCCTGGTCGAAGGGCTGCCAGGATGGGCCGTTACACTTGTCACCATCGGCGCCATTGCGTTTGTCATCCTTGCGGGCGTCTACCTGACCCGTCCTCTATTCCGCTTTATCCATGCCACCCGCCTGCGCGAGATGTACACTGCGCTGGCCCTGATGATCGTTGTCGGAATTTCCTTCCTGATGACACTGGTTGGCCTCTCGCCTGCTCTGGGCGCATTTCTGGCCGGTGTGGTTCTGGCAAGCTCGGAATTCCGGCACGAAATGGAAAGTGACCTTGAACCCTTCAAGGGTCTGTTTCTGGGTCTGTTCTTCATTACCGTTGGCGCAGGAATCGACGTTGCCTATTTCTTCAATGACCCGTTGGAGCTGTTTGGGTTAGCGCTTCTTGTGATACTGACCAAGGGGGCCATTCTTTTCTTGGTAGGACGTGCGTTCAAGCTTCGTGGGCGGGATCACTGGCTGTTCACTCTCGGCCTTGCACAGGCGGGGGAGTTTGGCTTTGTCCTGCTGGCCTTTTCCACGCAGCAAAACGTCATCCCTCCTGATCTTTCGCAGAAATTGCTGATGATCATTGCCCTGACCATGCTAATCACGCCGCTGTTGTTCATTATCTACGACCTTCTGTCCCGGCGGATCGGTGAAGGAACGCCGCAACAGGAACCAGACGAGATTGATGAGAAAGGCCCGGTGATCATCGCTGGTATCGGGCGTTTCGGGCAGATCGTAAACCGCTTGGTCCGCGCCAGCGGCTTTAAGACGGTTGTTCTGGACCATGACATCGAAACCGTTCAGCTCATGCGTCGTTTTGGGGTCAAAGGGTTTCTGGGTGATCCCACGCGGCCTGAATTGCTGCGCGCAGCGGGGCTGGAAAAAGCGGCCGTTCTGGTCGCAGCAATGGACGACCGAAAGACTGTAACACGTCTGGTAAGCTATGCACGACGCCAGCGTCCGGATCTTCACATCATCGCACGCGCCCATGACCGCACCCATGTGTACGAGCTGTATCAGGCTGGCGCCAACGATATTGTGCGCGAGATGTTCGACAGCTCACTTCGGGCCGGTCGTTATGTGCTCGAGAATGTCGGCCTTAGCGAATATGAGGCCGCGCAGGCCGAGCAAACCTTTTATCATCACGACCGCGAGTCGATCCGCGATCTGGCCGAGCTTTGGATCCCGGGTACACCAACGGCAGAGAACAAGAAATACATCGAACGTGCCCAGCAATTCGAAAAACAGCTGGAAACCGAGCTGCTGGAACTGGCTGAAAAACACGATCAGAAATCAGCCTGATCCGAATACTCGGATCAGGCCAACTATGTTATCCGTCTGAAACTCCTGCCTCAGCAAAGGTAGCCATGCCCGAATGGCAGGCCACCGCACTTTTCAGGATATTGATGGCCAGCGCGCCGCCGGACCCTTCACCCAGTCGCAGACCAAGGTTTAACAGGGGTTGCTTGCCAAGTTTTTCCAGCACAGCGCCATGGGCGCCCTCGGCGCTTTGATGTCCTGCAACGGCATGATCCAGCGCCCCGGAAGAGGCATCCGCCAGACAGGCTGCTGCGGCTGAGCAGATGAAACCGTCCAGAATAACTGGAATGCGCAGAATGCGAGCCGCTGCGATAGCTCCGGCCATGGCCGCAATTTCGCGCCCACCGAGGCAACGTAGAATATCCAACCCATCGCCGGCATTCGCATGCAAAGCAACGCCTTCAGTCACCACGCGGGTTTTGTTGGCCAGACCAGCATCATCAACCCCGGTTCCCCGCCCAGTCCAATCTGCCGCGTCTCCGCCGAACAGAGCGCAAGCGATAGCAGCGGCTGGGGTGGTGTTGCCGATACCCATCTCGCCGACCACCAGTAGATCGGCATCCGGGTCAACAGCATTCCAACCGGTGCGCAAGGCAGACAGTAACTCGGCTTCGGTCATGGCTGGTTCGGTCGTGAAGTCAGCCGTTGGGCGGTCCAACTCCAACGCATGCACATCCATTGTCGCGCCTGCGGCTTTCGCCAATTGGTTGATCGCGGCCCCGCCATGTTCAAAATTCATCACCATTTGCACGGTTACTTCTGGGGGGAAGGCAGACACACCCTGCGCCGTGACGCCGTGGTTCCCGGCAAACACAATGACCTGCGGGGCGGCAATCTGCGGGCGGGCATCCCCACGCCAGCCAGCATACCAAATTGCCAGATCCTCTAGCCGTCCCAACGCGCCAGGCGGTTTGGTCAGTTGGCCATTGCGGTCAGCGGCCTCTTGCAGCGCAGTTTCGTCCAGACCCGGGGCTCGAGTCAGAGCATCACGGAAGGTTTTCAGATCAATAAGTTCGGGCAGCATCTAAAGCCTCGTTGCATCAGAGTGGTCCTGTGTGTTTAACCGAAGCGTCCAAACCAACAAGACCCTGAAAGGCGCAGGAGTGCATAAAAACGACACCAACCTGTTTTCCGCATGGGATATTCCTTTGGCGCTGGTCCTGTTGACCCGCCTACCCCTGCCACGCCTGCCCGAGAAAACCTTTGCCCGGCAGGCAGATGCCGCATGGGCCTTTCCCGTTGTCGGGCTGATCGTCGGCGCATTGGCTTGCGTGGTCGGCTGGGTTGCAATGGCGCTTACCCTTCCCGCAATAGTCAGCGCGGTTGTCGTAATTGCGGTTCTTGTCATGACCACGGGTGCCATGCACGAAGATGGATTGGCCGACACTGTGGATGGGCTTTGGGGAGGTTTTAACCGAGAGCGGCGGTTGGAAATCATGAAAGACAGCCATATCGGCACCTATGGGGTTTTGGCGCTGATATTCTCGCAGCTCGCGCGGATCACCCTGATCTCGGCCCTGCTAATCGGCGAAGCTTATGCCGCGATTCTTGCCGCCTGCATCCTGTCTCGTGCGTTCATGCCGGTTTTGATGACGAACTTACCGAATCCAAGGTCCAGCGGCCTGAGCCATTCGGTCGGAGGGCCACGTGCTGTGACAACAATCACGGGTCTCGGGCTGGCTCTGATTTTCGCCCTGTTTTTAATGGGTGTCAGCGCCTTGTGGCCCACTGCCGTTGCCGCACTGATCGGCGCGGGACTAGCCGCCACGGCACGAGCCAAAATTGGCGGCCAGACTGGCGACATTCTGGGCGCAACCCAACAAGTGACCGAGCTTGCGTTTCTGGCAATAGCAGTTGCCGCGCTTTAAGATGTACCGCCGGTCTCGATCCTCAGAGTTCCTCCGCAGTGCTTACAATGCACAGCGTCCGGGTCATGACGGTAAAGGCCGCAGCTTGGGCATTTATGGCGCACTTTCTGAGGCATGAATATCGCCTGCGCCAGGCGCACGAACAGAGCCACCCCGACAACCATGATGAACACCGAAAATAGTTTGCCACCCGGTGTCGCCAGGGTGACATCCCCGAACCCGGTTGTCGTCAGTGTCGCCATAGTGAAATAGAGCGCGTCGATATAAGCGTGCTGGCTATCCTCGGGAATGAAAAACACCAAAACCGCCGTCGAGGTCGCGAATACAAACACCAGCAAGTTGATGGCCGCAATAACTGCGTCTTCGTGCGTTCGGAAAAACTGACTGTCACGCCTCAGATCCCGAAGCAGGTGATAGGAATGGATCAGCCTCAAGGCGCGCAAAATCCGAACGAATGCCAAATTCCCGGGCAAAAACGGATCAAGCAACAATGAGATGATCACGACAATATCGGCCAGCGTGTAGATTTTGCGTAGAAGCCTCCAACGGTCCTTCGCAATCCACAGCCGCGCCAGAAAATCCAACAGAATGATAAAACCGACAGCCAAACTGGCAAAGGTAAGTCCCGGTCCGTGAGGCATATTTGCCGTCGACACGAAAAATACAATCGAGACCGCGTCAAACAAGATCAGGCAATATCGGAACCAGACCGAAACCGGCTCATGCGCGATGTATAGAAACTTAACGGTTTGCTTCAGTCTATCCATGTATCCGCCTCTGGTTGTTGAGAAATTAGCGGCAAAAGCAGATTTCACCAAGACCAGACACGAAAAAGGCCGCTCCCAGCAGGAGCGGCCTGAACTTCAGGTTTCCGAGCTTTTAAGCGGCGCGCGAGGTCAGAACCTCATCTACTTGCTTCGCAGCCGAAACTTCACCGGCGCCAGACACGGCAGCCACTTCGCGCGTCAGGCGTTCCAGCGCAGCTTCGTACAGCTGACGCTCGGAATAGCTCTGCTCGCGCTGGTCGTCGGTGCGGTGCAGGTCACGAACCACTTCGGCAATCGAGATCAGATCGCCCGAGTTGATCTTCTGTTCATACTCCTGCGCCCGGCGGGACCACATGGCGCGTTTCACCTTGGCCTTGCCTTTCAGCGTTTTCATCGCCTGGCTGATAACATCAGGCGAGCTGAGCGAACGCAGGCCGGATTCAGTGACCTTGTTGGTCGGAACGCGCAGAGTCATCTTGTCTTTTTCAAAGGAGATGACGAACAGCTCAAGCGAATATCCCGCGACTTCCTGTTCTTCGATCGAGATGATCTGACCCACGCCATGCGCGGGGTAAACAACGTAATCGTTGGGGCGGAACTCAAGCTTTTTCGACTTAGACATACAGGTTCATCCTTGGTTACAGAGCGAGACACGGACGACAAAATACCCAAGCCGGAGCCGCGTTCGGCCCCGTCAGGCGGTTATTTTGTCACTAAATCAGAACTCCAAAGCAATCATACTTACGGAGCACATCCCCATCTCATTCATCATTCTGCTTACAAGTGTATCACAATTTTACGACGCCCGAAAGGTCACGCCCATTGCCAGTCGTGAAACCTTATGTTTTTCAAAACGCTGAGACTTGTTTCTATACCTGAACCGACGAGTTCAGAGTGCGAATCGCTTAGCCACCTTCGCCGGGCGCTTCTGAGAAATACTTCTCCATTTTGCCCTCTTCGCCGTCGCGTTCCTCTGCCTCGGGCAGCGGATCTTTCTTGGTTACGATCACCGGCCACTGTTCCGAGAACTTCCGGTTGAATTCGACCCACTGGTCCATTCCCGGCTCAGTATCGGGACGGATGGCGTCAGCAGGGCATTCGGGTTCGCAGACACCGCAATCGATGCATTCATCGGGATGAATGACCAGCGTGTTCTCACCTTCATAGAAACAATCCACCGGACAAACTTCGACGCAGTCGGTGTATTTGCAGGCGATACAGTTTTCGGTGACGACATAGGTCATGGTCGGAATCCCATTTACGGTTTGGGCGTCTAGCTAATCCAGTATTATACCGTCTTCAAGAGCGGATCAGCCCTTGGAGGTGCGAGAAAGATCAAGCGCGCGCCGATCTTTCTTTGTCGGACGACCTTTTCCCTCAAAACCGGGGTTCTTAGGGGACGCTTCCTGCTTTTCCGTCATATCGAAGTACAGCGTCTGCGCCTCGGGGGCCGGACCGCGACGCTCACCCAGCTTTTCGATGCGCACAACCCGCACAATACGCGCCTGCGGGAAGGTCAAAACGTCCCCGGGCGTCACGGCTTGCGCCGGTTTCAGCACCCGGTTTCCGTTCAGCCGCACATGGCCGCCGCTGACCTGTTTGGCGGCCAGGCTGCGGGTCTTGAAGAACCGCGCCTGCCACAACCATTTATCGATCCGCAGCTTGGCCTCAGCCATCGGCGTTTAGTTACCGTCCTTCAAACCCATCAGCGCTGCTGCAAACGGGTTATCGGGATCGATAGCCTTTTCCTTTTTCGGAGGCCGCGATGAGAAGGACTTGGTACCTTGCGGCTTACCCCCCTTCTTACCCTGCGGTTTGCCGCGTCCATCCTGAGGCTTGCCGCGCGGTTTGCCCTTACCCTGCCCTTGCCGCGGTTCACGGCGCGGGCCACGGTTGGCCTGACGCTGACGACCCCAGGTAAAGGTGTAAAACACTTCGATTTCGGGTTCATCCGCTGCCGGAGCCTCGGCTACCGCCTCGGTGCTTTCGGTGGCCTCCGCTGGCGCCTCGGCGGATGTGGCGACCTCTTCGGTAGCCACCTCAGGCGTCGGGGTTTCTTCGGCTGCTGGTTGCTCGATCGCATCCGCGGCAGGTTGCTCTGCCGGGGCAGGCTTCACCTTTTCACGCTCACCGCGCTCAGCGTTGTAGCCCAAGCCCTGCATCAGGTCTGCAAACTGTTCCAGCGTCATGCCGGTGATCGACAGCATATCCGGTTTGGCTTCGAACCCAGCCCGGCTGTCTTCGGCACGCAGCATATCGGCCAGACGCTCCAGCATGTCGATCCGGATCGAACGCTCGCCGGCATCACGGTAGCCGCACATGGTGTCATACCCTTCGGGCGCGTCCTTAGCGACCGGAACGGTGACCAACCCCGGAGGCGGCGCTTCGGGGAATTCCTGCAGCCCGTTTGCCAGCGCCCAAAGAACCAGACGCAGGCGCGTGGGTGCAGGTTTCAGCAGCAGCGGCATGAAGATGGTGAATTGGCCGAACCGGATGCCGTGCTTGCGCAGTGCACCACGGGCGTCCTGATCTAGGTCCTTGACCTCTTGCGCGACACCGGCGCGGGGCAGCACGCCCAGCGCTTCGACCATGCGGAAGGCGAAACCTTTGGCCAGACCCGACAGTTCTTCGTCACGCGATAGGTTCAGCAGCGGTTCGAACAGCGCGGCGACCTTGCGGTCGATGAAATGCTGCAGACGTCGTTGAACTTTCTGTTCGACATCCGGCCCAGCGGCCTCATCCACAAACACTTCGACCATTGGCTTAAGCGGTTCAGCCCCGGCAACCAGTTTTCCGACAGCATATTCGCCCCACATCAGGCCACCCTGATCGGTAAAATCAATCTCGGTATCGGGCGCATTATAGAAGCGGTCGGCACGCAGATGGAATTGCGGCGCGAGTGCTTGCAGAGAAGCCGATTTCAGAGCTTTCGCCTCGGTCCCTTGCGCGCTTTTGTCCGGACTAAACCGGAACCCTTCCAAACGACCGACGAATTCGCCTTCGACGGTCACTTCACCCTTGTCATTTACTTCGGCCAAAAGGGCCTCCTTCTGTTTGAGCCGGCGCAGCAACACAGATGTGCGCCGGTCCACAAATCTTTGCGTCAGTCGGTCATGTAATGCGTCCGACAGCCTGTCTTCTACAGTGCGCGTTTCGTCACGCCAATGCGATTCGTCACGGACCCAGCCGTTTCGTTGCGCAACATATGTCCAAGTGCGAATATATGCCAATCTTTTGGACAACGCATCAATGTCTCCGTCGGTTCTGTCGATCCGGCGGATTTGCCGCGCCATAAAATCATCTGGGATCGAACCGCGTTCATGCAAGTGGCCATAGATCACTTCGAGCAAACTGGCGTGTTCTGCGTGGCTGATACCGCGAAAATCGGGGATTCTGCACACATCCCACAGCAAACGGATGGATTGCGGATCGCTGGCACGGGCTGCGATCTCGGTCACTTGCGACAGCGATTTTAACACATTCAGGTCGTCGGCGGGCCGAGCCTTGATCAAATGCTCGTCATTCGGACTGACCTCAAGCGAGTCGATCAGCGCATCGATGGAACCAAACCGCAAAGCAGCATTCCGCCAGTTCAACTTTTTCATCGGCGCGAAACGGCTGTCCATGATGGCCTGCGCCACGCCCTCATCCAACGGTGGGGCTTCGCCGGTCACTCCGAAAGTGCCATCTGACATGCCGCGCCCTGCCCGACCTGCAATCTGAGCCAGCTCGTTGGGTGCAAGCGGGCGCATCCGGCGGCCGTCAAACTTGCTGAGGGAGGAGAACGCGACGTGGTTCACATCCAGGTTCAACCCCATCCCAATGGCGTCCGTGGCCACCAGGTAATCCACCTCACCATTCTGATAGAGTTCAACCTGCGCGTTTCGCGTGCGCGGGCTGAGTGCGCCCATGACCACAGCCGCCCCACCCTTTTGACGACGCAGCAGTTCCGCAATCGCATAGACGCTATCGACCGAGAAGCCGACGATGGCGCTGCGCGGTGGCATGCGGCTGATCTTCTTGGACCCCGCATAGACCAGCTGAGACATGCGTTCGCGCCGGGCAAACTGCGCCTCGGGCACCAGAGCGGCGATAGGGCCACGCATCGTGTCGGATCCAAGAAACAGCGTCTCATTGGTGCCACGTACCCGCAGTAGACGATCGGTAAAGACGTGGCCCCGTTCAGGGTCGGCACAGAGTTGGACTTCGTCGATGGCTACAAAATCAGCGCCCATGCCCTCGGGCATCGCTTCAACCGTGCAGACCCAATACTGGGTACGCGGCGGCACAATGCGCTCCTCGCCCGTAACCAATGCCACAACGGACGGGCCGCGAATGGCGACGATCTTGTCATAGACCTCACGCGCCAGCAGACGCAGCGGCAGACCGATCACTCCGGTCCGATATCCCAGCATCCGCTCGATCGCGTAATGGGTTTTACCTGTGTTGGTCGGGCCAAGTACGGCCACGATTCGGGATGACCCGCTCACCTTTGCCCCCTACCCCTGTTCGTCAGAGGGCCGAGCCCTCGACCTGAGGCTTCAGTCGATTCACCGCATTGGTTACTTCTTCATGATGGGGATGTATAGCCAGTGCGCGTTCATAAGCCTCAAGCGCTTTTTCGGGTTGTTCGATGATCTCGAAAATCAGGCCCAGTCCGAAGATGGCCTCATAATTATTCGGGTTCAGCGCAAGCGCATGCTCCAGATCGGCGGCCGCCATGCCAAAGCGATCCATACCGAAGAAAGCTGAGGCCCGTAGGTGCCACCCTTCGGCAAAACCGGGTGCGTGGTCCGTCAGTGCCGTGAGATGCTCAATCGCGCCAATGGAATCCCCATCATCCAACGCCTCGCGCCCACGTTCCAGCAAAAGATCAGCCGAAGCAGAACCCGATTGCGACCACAGAGCTTTGAGCTGACGGTCTATACCAACGGCCTGTTCCGGGGTGGCCTGCGCCAGTTGTTGCAACAGTTCGGCCTCATCCTTCGAATCCGCCTGCTGCGCCAAAGAACTAGTGGAAAACGTAACCGTGACAAAAAGTGCCGCGACGATACCTTTGAGATTGGTTGTTGCAATGCCCATAACAATGTTCAGTGTAGCGTTGCGACCGGCGATGTCCATTCACGGCGCAGAAACAATATGAGGAACACCATGAGCGACATTCTCGAAAAGGCGGCAGCCGCGCTGAACGACAAACTTTCGGGCGGCGACTTCGACGCTTCTGCCAAGTTTGCCATCTCGGATCTGGGCGCAATTATTCTGGACGCGAATGGCGCCCGTGTCAGTGATGACGATGCAGACGTCACCCTGACTGCAGATGCCGACACGTTCGAGCAAATCCTCAACGGCGACCTGAACCCGACCGGTGCGTTCATGTCCGGTAAGTTGAGCGTTGACGGTGACATGGGTATCGCCATGAAGCTCGCCTCGGTGCTGGCCTGATGGAGCTTTCGCCGGCCCCTTTTTACGAAGACGTGGCCGGCGGCCCCGCTGGCGGAGCAGCCCATTGGCTGACGACTGCTGATAACACTCGTATTCGCGTCGGCCACTGGCGCCCTAACGGCGATACGAATGGCACGGTGATGATGTTCCCCGGCCGAACGGAGTATATCGAAAAATACGGCGACGCTGCGCGTGAATTTGTTGATCGTGGATTTGCGTTCCTGGCCGTCGACTGGCGTGGTCAGGGGTTGGCGGATCGCCTGCTGGATGACCCCCGCGTCGGGCATGTAGATCAGTTCACCGATTATCAACAAGATGTGCATTCCACACTAGAGCTTGCGACAGAATTAGACCTGCCAAAGCCGTGGTATGTGATCGGCCACTCGATGGGCGGCGCGATTGGCCTGCGCGCAGTGCTAGAGCGTGATTGCTTTACGGCTTGTGCCTTTACCGGCCCGATGTGGGGTATCTATTTTACACTCCTGATGAAGCCGCTCAGCCGGTTGACCGCCTATTGGGGGCCGCGACTTGGGCTGGGGGAAAAGAAGCCTCCGACGACCTCATTGGAAAGCTATGTGGTTTCACAGCCGTTCGAGGGCAACATGCTGACCCGCGATCCGGCAATGTATCAGATGATGAAAGATCAGCTGACGGCATACCCAGAACTGGCGCTTGGTGCGCCTTCAACCATCTGGCTGCGTGAAGCACTGGATGAATGCGCTTGGTTGATGGAGCAAACAGCTCCGGCGACACCTTGCCTGACCTTCCTGGGCACACACGAACAAATCGTCGACCGCAAAGCGATCCGCGACCGGATGGCAAACTGGCCCAGCGGCACCTTGGTCGAAATCCCCGACGGTGAGCATGAAGTGCTGATGGAGGCACCAGAAGTGCGTACGCCCGTCTTCGACCAGCTGACTGCGCATTTCCTAGCCGCGCAATCGGACAGGACAAACGGGACGGATCAATCCAAGTAAAGAAAACCTCATGCAAAGGCGGCTTGTGATCCAGGCCGCCCGCGCCTAGATGTTTGCCAAAGCAGATATTCCGAGGTGATCCATGCGCGACCTTCCCTTTCCCGTCCGTGACGCAAACGCAGCCGGAGGAACCGGCGATCTTGGCAACCTGCCGGAATGGGATCTGACCGACCTGTACAGCTCGGAAGAGGCGCCGGAACTGGATCGCGATCTGGAATGGCTTGAGGGCGAATGCGCCGCCTTTGCAGCCGATTACGAAGGCAAACTGGCCGATCTGGATGCCGAAAGCCTGCTGAACTGCGTTCAGCGCAACGAAAAAATCAACTCGATCGCCGGTCGCATCATGTCCTTTGCCGGCCTACGCTACTACCAACTGACCACTGACGCAGAGCGCGCTAAATTCCTGTCGGATATGCAGGAAAAGATCACCGTTTTCACCACTCCGCTGGTGTTCTTCACGCTGGAGATCAACCGCATAGACGATGACGCGCTAAAGGCACATTTCGATGCGAATACCGATCTGGCCCGTTACGAGCCGGTTTTCCGCCGCATCCGCGCGATGAAACCCTATCAGTTGTCTGATGAGTTGGAGAAATTCCTGCACGATCTGGGTGTTGTCGGCGACGCTTGGGAACGCCTGTTCGACGAAACCATCGCCGGTCTTACATTTACTGTCGACGGTGAAGAACTGAATATCGAAGGCACCCTGAACCTGCTGACGGAACAGGACCGCTCCAAACGCGAGGCAGCGTCTCGCGAATTGGCAAGCGTGTTTCAGGACAACATCAAAACCTTCGCCCGCGTTCACAACACGCAGGCCAAGGAGAAGGAAATCATCGACCGCTGGCGCAAGATGCCGACGGCCCAGACTGGTCGGCATCTGTCAAATGACGTCGAACCCGAGGTCGTCGAAGCCCTGCGTGAAGCCGTTGTTGCCGCCTATCCAAAGCTTAGCCACCGCTACTATGAACTGAAACGCAAATGGTTGGGGCTGGACGTCATGCAGGTCTGGGACCGCAATGCGCCCTTGCCGATGGAAGACACCCGTATCGTCGGCTGGGATGAAGCCGAGAAGACGGTGATGGAGGCTTATAACGCCTTTGATCCCCGCATGGGCGAAATCGCGTCGCCCTTTTTCTCGAAGGGATGGATCGACGCGGCAGTGAAACCGGGCAAGGCTCCGGGCGCGTTCGCGCACCCGACCGTGACCGAGGTTCATCCGTATGTGATGCTCAACTATCTGGGCAAGCCGCGCGACGTGATGACACTGGCGCATGAGCTGGGCCATGGCGTGCATCAGGTGCTGGCTGCAGATCAGGGTGAGATGCTCTCATCGACGCCCCTGACACTGGCCGAAACCGCATCGGTTTTTGGCGAAATGCTGACCTTCCGCAAGATGCTGGATCAGGCCGAAACGCCTGAACAACGCAAGGTTCTGCTGGCCGGTAAGGTCGAGGACATGATCAACACGGTTGTCCGCCAGATCGCCTTCTATGACTTCGAATGCAAGCTGCACGCAGCCCGCCGCGAGGGTGAACTGACCCCTGACGATATCAACGCGCTGTGGATGAGCGTTCAGGCGGAAAGCCTTGGCCCGGCATTCGAATTCATGGATGGGTACGAGACCTTCTGGGCCTATATCCCGCACTTCGTCCATTCACCCTTCTACGTCTACGCCTATGCCTTTGGTGACGGCTTGGTAAACGCACTGTATTCCGTTTACGAAAGCGGTGCCGAGGGTTTCGAGGACAAGTACTTTGAAATGCTGCGCGCCGGTGGATCCAAGCATCACAAAGAACTGCTGGCCCCGTTTGGCTTGGACGCCAGTGATCCGAAATTCTGGGACAAAGGTCTGTCGATGATCTCAGGTTTCATTGACGAATTGGAAGCTATGGAGGGCTGATCACTTCTGGCTTTTGGTCGTCAGGAACACGGCAGCCACGATCAACGCGCCCCCAAGGGCTGCAATCGGCGTGATTGCGGCCCACAAGAACAGAGCCGAGTTGATGAACGTGAACACGACCGAGGCGGCGAACATCAAGGTCGCCGTCAACGTCGATACCCGCGCGGCTGCTTCGTACCACAGGTAATAGGCCAAAGCGGTCGGCAGCACCCCAAGCAGGAATAAGAAAACAACGTCATTGACCGTTGGCACCTGCAGCGAAAGCGCGGCCAGTGGCAGCAATAGCACGCCTGCGCACATGAATATCCCGAATAGGAAATTCAAACGCTCTGCGGTCGATTCAGAATTGCGCATCGCGCGGCTGCTTGAAATCAGGAAAACTGCCCAGCTTATACCGGCACCAATTTCAAGCAAATCACCGAATAAGGGGTCCCCACCCCCTTGGAAATCTTGATAAACCGTTAGAAAAACACCAAAAATTGCTAGGGCCGTGGCCAGCACGTCCGTACGTGTGACGGGTGTATCGGCAAAGAAGTACAAAAACACCAGCACAAAGAAAGGTGCTGTGTTTTCAAGAACCATAGCGTTGGCTGCACCGGTATGTTCCAACCCAATATGGAATAGAATGTAATTGACGACCGTCGACAAAACCGCCAGCCGAAAGTTCCAATCGCTCAGTTGGATAGATACCGACACCCGCATTACGCGCAGCATGCAATAGATGGCCAGTGCCGCAATAAACAGGCGCGTCACTGCAATCTGCAACCCGCCCAGATCGCTGGTGAGATAGCGCACAATGACGCTGTGCGTACCCCAAAGGAAAGCTGCCAAAAACCCGAGCACCAGACCATTTTTCAACAGATTGGCTTTGGGCATCAAACTGCCCGCCTACTTTAACTGACTGTCTTTGGAGCCGCGCCTATTGATCCCTGCCCGTGCCTTAAAGGTTCCGTCGCGATCCTGTTGGCAGTCCAGGCACAATTCGACCCCCGGCAAAGCCATACGCCGCTTCTCGGGGATCGGCTCTTCACATTCGGCGCAATGGGTCAGGCTTTCCCCGACAGGGCGCTTTTGCGCCTGCATGCGGGCAAGCTCATCTGAAATGGACGCTTCGATCTGTTCGCTCACCGCGCCATCGCGTGCCCAGCCACCTGCCATGGGTCTCCTCCTAATCAGGTGACAGCCAAACTAGATCAGCCAGACCGCACGTGGCAAGTCAGAGGGGCACAGCGCCCGCAAACACCTTGTCGATCATGTCTTGCGTTCCGCGCGAAAACTCCAGCGGACACGGGTAATCCACGCCCTCACGCACCGTCCGGCAAAATGCCTCGACCTGCAGCTTGTAGTGGTCGTCTCCGGGAAAACGCGTGATTTGCACTTCAAGTCCGGGGCGATGCAGTTCTACACGCGCTTCGCCAAAGACCCGAGCGTTGAATGGAGCAGTCAGGCGGATGACGCCACCTTCGCCGTGAAACACCATTTCCTGATGTGGATGCATCCGGATCGAAACATAACTGGAATATGTAAACCCCTGAAACTGTGCGCGAATCTCGGTAAAGGCGTCAATGCCATCTTCCCATCGGATCGCGGATTGCACTTCAATCGGTTCCTGCCCCGTCGCAAATCGCGCGCCACCGATGACATAAACACCGATGTCGCGCAGCCCACCGCCGCCTGTCTCGGCACGGTTGCGGATGTTCGTCGCATCGGCCCGATTGTCAAAGCTGAAGGCCCCGGTCACATGCACCAATTTGCCAATGGCACCATCCGCAATCAGGTTCCGCACAAATTGCCACTGCGGATGATGTACGATCATATACGCCTCTGCCGCCAGCAGCCCCGTCTGATCACGCTTTTGGATCAGGGTAGTGAACTCGGGCGCGCGCATCGTCATCGGCTTTTCGCATAGCACATGTTTCCCGGCCTCAAGCGCCCTGAGACTCCATTCCACGTGCAGGTGGTTGGGCAACGGGATGTAGACGGCCTCGATCAGCGGGTCAGCCAACAACGCGTCATAGTCGGCGTAAACCTTCAAGTTGGGGCAAAAAGCCTGAAACGCTTCGGCTTTGGCCGCACTTGAAGTCGCCAGACCCGTCAGTTGCGCGCCTTCGGCGGCGTGAATTGCGGGGGCCATATATTGGCGCGCGAACTTTGCAGCACCCAATACGCCCCATTGAACGGGTTTATGCATATTCTTCTCCGGCATAAGTACTCAACGGCGAATCTATCCGTTATCGCTAACATCGCATCTCTATCAGATGAACGACATTAAGTCAGACGTTTCTCGGGATCGAACCCTCGTAATCTGCATCCCACATCGAAGCTGAACGCAACACTGTGTTCAATCGCAGCCCTCAGAAACAAAAAAGCCCGCCGATACGACGGGCCTTTCTAAATGCTTGAGTAATCCTCAGCCAGCGCTCAACATGCCTTTTTCACGCGCCAGTTCGCGCATTTTCTTCTGCAGTTTTTCGAACGCGCGGACCTCGATCTGACGAATGCGTTCACGGCTGACATTGTACTGCGTGCTCAGTTCTTCCAGCGTAACAGGCTGATCCATTAACCGGCGCTGAGTCAGGATGTCCTTTTCCCGATCATTCAGAACGTCCAAAGCAGCGGCCAGAAGCTCACGCCGGGCGTCCAGCTCATCGCGGGCCTCGTAATCGCCCGCCTGATCCGCGTCTTCGTCCTCAAGCCAATCCTGCCACTGCATTGTGCCCTCGCCTTCGGACCCAACGGTCGCGTTCAGCGAGGCATCACCGCCGGACATACGGCGGTTCATGCTGATGACTTCTTCTTCGGTCACACCCAGATCTTCGGCAATCTGCTTGACGTTCTCGGGGCGCAGGTCGCCTTCTTCCAGCGCACCGATACGAGCCTTGGCTTTGCGCAGGTTGAAGAACAGCTTTTTCTGCGCCGACGTAGTACCCAGCTTGACCATGGACCACGACCGCAGAACATACTCCTGGATCGAGGCGCGAATCCACCACATCGCATAAGTTGCCAACCGGAAACCTTTTTCCGGGTCGAACTTTTTGACCGCCTGCATAAGCCCCACATTAGCCTCTGAAATCACCTCGGCCTGTGGCAAACCATAGCCGCGGTATCCCATCGCGATCTTGGCCGCCAATCGCAGATGCGAGGTGACCATTTTATGAGCCGCTTCAGTGTCTTGTTCCTCGACCCAGCGCTTGGCCAGCATGTACTCTTCTTCCGGTTCCAGCAGCGGAAACTTGCGAATTTCCTGCATATAGCGGTTCAGTCCGCCTTCCGGCGTCGGCGCGGGGAGATTTGCGTAATTTGCCATGTTTCATGTCCCTCCGACAAATGTTTACGTCGTTAACATGGATATGGGAGGTCATCCCAATCCGTTCAAGAGGTACCGTTAACAGTTTGGGATTAACGACAGATAAAGGAAACCTAAGAAAGTGTTATTCACGTAACTTTGCGCATTATGTCAACGACGCGCGCAGCTGATCAATGAGATTCTGCATGTCTTTGGGCAACTCAGCCTCAAACCGCAGATTTTCGCCAGTCACTGGATGTTCAAAGCCCAAAACAGCGGCGTGAAGCGCCTGCCGAGGGAAGGCGCGGACCGCCTCGGCAGCAGCCGCGCTGAACGCCTTGGCGGCCAATTTGCGCTTGCCCCCATAGACCGGATCGCCCACCAACCCATGCCCGGCATGTGCCATATGAACGCGTATCTGATGTGTGCGCCCGGTCTCCAACCAACATTCGATCAACGCCAACCCTGCTGGGACACCAAAGGTTTCGACCAACCGGGCGCGCGTCACTGCGTGGCGTCCACCGTGGAACAGAACTGCCTGCTTCTGCCGATCGGTCTTGTGGCGCGCCAGTTGTGTGGTCAGACGCATGATGTTGCCGGGCTCGAAGCTGACCCCTTTCACGCCGCGCAAACGCGGATCATTGGCATCGGGCACACCGTAGCAAATCGCGCGATAGTACCGTTCAACCGTGTGCGCCTCGAACTGCGCGGCAAGCCCGTGATGCGCTGCGTCCGATTTGGCTACCACCAGCAGACCGCTGGTTTCTTTGTCGATGCGATGAACGATGCCTGGGCGCTTTACTCCACCCACGCCGGACAGATCGTCACCGCAGTGATGCAGCAAAGCGTTCACCAGCGTCCCGTTTGGAGACCCCGGCGCAGGATGCACTACCATTCCAGCAGGCTTGTTGATGACGATCAGGTCGGCATCCTCGAAGACCACCTCCAACGGAATATCCTCGGGACCGATATGGCTGTCCTCGGCCTCGGCCACGGTGATAGACACCGAGTTTCCTTCGGCAACTTTGGCTTTGGGGTCGCGCGCCTCAGAGCCATTGACCAGTACGGCGCCCTCATCGATCAATTTGGCCAGTCGCGTGCGCGACAGGTTTTCCTCGGCTGGCACATCCCGCGAAAGCGCCTTATCAAGGCGTGGCGGCGGATCGGCCGCGATCTGAAATTCAATCTGACGGGTGCCCATGACTGTCCCTTCCGAACCCCAAGAACCGCAGGAAACGCCACAGCTTCGTCTGCTGCGGAGGATGGTCATGTTACTGACCGCGGTGATGATTGGCGGGGTTCTAGTGACATTCGCACTGATTGTCATCCGCTTAACGGACAGAACCCCCACCCTGCCCGATCAGGTCGAACTGCCCGACGGTGCAAAGGCTCAGGCCGTGACCATCGGCAGCAACTGGTACGCGGTGGTGACGGACGACAATCGTATTCTGATCTTTGACAAAACAACTGGCCGCCAACGTCAGGAAATCAATATCGAACCCTGACGGCTAGTTTTCCAACGCCATGCGAAACACGATTTCCGAGGCTTGGCGCAAAGCGTCGTATTCCTCAGGCGAGTCTCGGCGGAATTTCTGATCGTTTTCATTCAGCTCAACCGTGTGAAACAACTGAGGTCGGTCAGGGAAGAATTCCCTCTGAAAAGCAACATCTTCCTTGGCAAGACATTCATCCAGCCAAACCCGTTCTTCCGGTTCCAGAACATCGTATTTCCTGACCATCACCGGGTGATCAACCACGCGCCGCCGCAACTGTCTGCTTTCTTTGCGCCCTATAGCGCGCGAAACGATCCCGAAAGCTTCGCTGGCAGCACGCGACTGCGATGGGTTCGAAGGCCGATCGACCACTCCGCCGGAAGGCAGCGACACGCCAATGCGCGACAGGAAATCATCGACAATGTGCCCTTCCACCATCTGCGACCGGTCATAGAGCAGCGGCACAACCGTGACACCTGGAAAGGCCTGCCGGATTTGGTCCAATTTAGCTGCATAGGACAGAGTAGCCGGATTTGCCTTAATCTTCGCCAGCCTGTCTTGGACATATTCAGATGCACCGCTCCACAGCCGCCCGTTCTTGGCGCGCTGCTTGTAATCAGCCTCGAAAAAGTCTGAATATCGGCGGCAATAAAAGGTAATCCTCAACTCGCGCGATGGGATCTCTGCAAAAACTTGCGCCAGCTTTGTAAGATCACAGGTATAGAACATTTCCGAGGACACCAGGCAGGTCTGGTCCTGATGGGCCTCATACTCTTCAGCCATCAACACGCGAAACGCATCCATCGGCTCATTGCTCTGGTTCATGTGAAAAGCGATGAGGTTATGGCTGATCGTGGGGCGTCCGCCACTTTCCAGGCGGCGGCGACCGGCCTCCATATAGTGCAAGCCAACTTCCGCAAGCGGATCTTTGTTCTGACGCACATAGCCCTGCAACGCAGTCGAGCCGGTCTTGGGCATACCCATATGCAGCCAAAGCATCAGATGCCTCCTATTTCAGACATGACCATGCTCAAGCCTGCTGACTGGCCGCAAAATCCGCCGTCATCTGTTGCATCAGCTCCTGCATTTCGGGTTGCTCACGCAGTTCAGCAATCTTTTGCCGGTGCAGGTCGCAGGTCATATGGTGCAACCGGGCTGTTTCGGCGTCTGACAGCATCTCGTAGTAGTACCCGCGCTTGCGATTAAGAACCGCATCGATCGACCCATCCTCTTCGGCGTTGTGGTTCATCATGTTCCAGTAATCCATGCCGAGACTTTCACCCAAGTGATGAGCCCGCCCACGCATTTTCTTGACCAGATAGCTTTCGCAGGATTTCAGGGCGTAATGGTTGATCTGTACAAGATCATAACCGACGGAATCCCGCGCTGATCGCCAACTGCTGGTAAAGTACCGTTCTGGCATTAATTGACCCGAACCGTTGTACCAATGGCACTCTGCCATTGTCTCGACAGTCGGTCGCTTCGGCCTGTGCACGCCCAACGTTCCCCAAAGCTCGCGTTGAAACATGGTCTTGAAGCCCCAGGCCTGTGGCGGGCGAAAGATTCTAAGTGGTGCCGCGTGCCGGAATTGATCCGACAAGAACCGGTCTTCATATCGGACAACACCCGCGTTTCCGAACAACCGCCACGTCATCGAGATCATTTTCGCGTCCGGCACAGCTTCGGTCAGTGCCCGCAGCGTATGATCGCCAGTTTTGACGTTGATATGCTCATCTGCGTCAATCACGATTACCCAGTCCTGCGGTCGCGCGACCTCCATCTTCAGGAATTTCTTGTAGGCACGCTTTTGCGGGCTGCTCTGGCGGCGCGAATTATTGTCGACATGGATCAGGATACCCTGGTCATCCAGCCGTTGCAGCAAAGCGTCGGTGCCGTCAGAACAGTCATTGGTCATCACGACCATCTGGTCGATGCCAATTGCCCGGTTATGCGCCACCCACTCAAGCACAAATGGGCCCTCATTTTTCATCGGGGTCACGCTGATGTAACGGGAGTCCTGATCAGACACGTTCTAACCTCATGCTGTGCCGCTTATTTTTCCGGCGTCCGAAACGTCACGGCATTGCTCGGACCGCACCACAGGACTACTGACCCTTGCCTCAAAGGGCAATCCACAGTCATTCCGAACGCTCGCGTCATATTCATTCCGTACGCGCCAATTGGTTTGCGAAGCGCTTATACGGCGGGAACAAGTCATGCGCCTTTTGCAAATAAGGCCTTGCCTTTCCTTTGTCTCCCCTCCGCAAGTGAATTTGCCCAGCCATACCTTGAATGGACGCAGTTGCATCGTCGACATCCGCAGCTTGCAGAATTTGATTTTCACCCTGTTCGGATGAACCCGTTCTTTCCAAAAAGCGTCCCATTGCGAAAATCAAGAAGGCATTTTCCGGATCGCACGCTAAAGCTTCTGCCATAGTCAGACGCGCACGTTGGAAATCGCCCTCCAATTCGTAGATCTCGGAAAGCCTTTTATAATACAAAGGGTTATCTGGGTTTCGTGAAACAACCCCCCGCGTGATGTCTATGGCCTCGGATCGTGACAACTGGCCCATATGTGATTGTAAAACCGCTTCAAAGCTACTTCTACGGGGGTCATCAACTGGTACATCTGTTGCTCTTTCCAGACTTTCCGCAAGTAATTCGAGACGAGCTGGATTGCTGAACAACCTTTTTGCCTTTTGATCCAGCGCCAAATCCGACCAGTCAAAGAGCACAAAATCAAAGTTGCAAGGCAGTCGTACCAACGCCTTCCGCTGAGCCAGATGGGCGTTGTAATTAAACCAAGGCCGTCTGATATGTTTTTGCAGGGACCAATCTGTGGGCGGAAGCACACGCAAGGCCAGTTGATCCCGATAAAACGCACGCGACCCAAGTACGACAACATCCGGCCTGAGAGGTTTGGCCCAAAAAGCCTGGCTAAAGGCCCGAGCCGCGCGCCACCTCTTCTTGAGCCGCCCCAAGACCGCACACTGCAATGCACATAGAACGGCATAATCTTCCGGCCAAAGGTTGTCGTTTTTCAAGGCTTCTTCGGACATCGACAAAGCCTCATGCCATCGCCCCAGATAGAAAAGATTGAGGGCCTGTAGCAATGGCATAAAAGCGTTGTCCGCGCCGGCTTTCAATAGAAGCTCGGCAAGGTCCAGAGCTTCTTGCGAGCGATCTTCAGAGTTAAACTGGAACAGGTGGAAAAGAGACTTAGCGTAGATATGCGAGGCCTCTGACACATTTAAGAACCCGCTGCTTCCCCCTCTTAACCTTTGAACAACACGTTCGTTTGCGCTTTGAAATTCGTCGGCGCTCAACACATCGCGAAAGACTTTTCGCTGCTGCCCCGAGACTCGCGCAGCTGCCATTGAAAAGGCGGAGATAACAGGCGCGATCACGTGATCGGCCCGTGACATCGTATAAAGCTCAAGAAAGTCGCGTTGCGCGCGTGTCATGCCAGAAACATCCGCAATATCCGACATCTGCAGCAAGTGAGGGTATCGTTGCTGAAAACTGGCGATCAATTCGGGCTGATCGGAAAACATGATGGCCGTTTGCCCGG
The DNA here is from genome assembly GCF_056539365.1 of Ruegeria sp. BB7. Taxonomy (NCBI): domain Bacteria; kingdom Pseudomonadati; phylum Pseudomonadota; class Alphaproteobacteria; order Rhodobacterales; family Roseobacteraceae; genus Ruegeria; species Ruegeria sp. BB7. Next base: position 392,444 of record NZ_JBQFUV010000001.1, read on the forward strand.
TGGTTTTATCCAGATGGGCCTCGTACAGTTCCTCGGGCTCAATTTTGGCGGGCCAGGTCGTGTGTTTCCATGGCAACCCGTTCAAAATGTCGCCACGCCGGATGTGATAGGCTGACACCCCTTGTCCGGACAGCTTGGCGTCCGCGCGATCCATAATGGTGCGAATTTCGCTGGTGAACCCAATCTGGTGAATGAATTCCCTATATCTCGGCCGGATTGCCTCGATATCTTCCCAGGGGAAGGCCAAAACCTCGAACCCTTCCTCAACCAGAACCGAACGTCCCGATTTCAGATGCGCAAGCAGACGGTCCGGCGATTGGTCGCCCTGAAACGCCCAGATCGGCAAAGCCGTCTTATTTAACTTCTCGAACTCTTTGCCGTTGAGGAAATGCTCATCCATCCAGTCCTGATCAAAAAGTTCCTGCGGGTGATCCAGTTCAGGTGCATCCGATCCCTGCGGGAACCAGTTCACTTTGTAGGTTGTGCTAAAATCCTCGGCCAGACGAATGCAGGTCAGCATCATCAACAGGCGCGCGCCCATGCGGTCCTTTCGTTGACCGATGAACACGCCCTTTGCCGACGTCATGAGGTCCCCTCGGCCATCGCGGCACGACGCAACACACGAAAACGTCGGCGAGCCTGCTGTACCAGTTGAGGGTGACGTTCCTCTGCCTGCGCCTCAATCGCACGCATGACCATTGGCAGACGACGTCGGGCACGCATCATCCGATAGAATTCACTCGGCTCGAGTGACCCGGTCATCGCCTTTTGCATGACCGGCTTCAAAATATCGAGCTTTCGCAACATCGGCGCCGCAAAATGGTTCGAAAACCAGGTTTTCAGCAAGACCACATTCTCGCCCTGCAGCCGGGTGACTTGTCGCCGGTCGAGGTCAAAGAACGGGTCGTAAAACACGTAAGCCCTACCCGCCTGCTTTACCGTTTGCGCGGCGTCGCTAAATGGCAGATCCCAATCCTGCACCTGGCCAAACCGGTATCGTGTCTCCCAGGGCACCAGGCGTTCATCAAGCGTGGTCTGCGGGTTGAAAGCGACGACATTCGCACCGGGCACCAGTTCAGAGAAGGTCAGCGCCCCAAAGCCGCCCATCGAAGCGCCGGCAAAGACAACCTGTTCAAACCGTTCGAAAAAACCTTCGGCTGCTCGGTTCTGGAAATACGAGATGATCTCGGGGTCGCGGTACCACGCCTTGGTGCGTGCAAAGACCCCCATATGAGACCAGCCTTCGTCGCGGAAGAACTTCCACCCCCACGGCTCGCGTGCAAAGGACAGGTCATTGGCGTTGGCGATATTGTCAAAGCTGATAACCAACTGGGACGCCGAGCGTTGGTGAAACAGAACCGAATGCCGCTCTAGCTTTTGCAGGAAGCCTGCCCCATCCCCGCCGGGATAAAGTTCCACAAACCAAGGCGGTGCTGGGTCGGTCAGAATACGCTCATACCCCGTCTTGCGATCGGGGTGTTCGGGTTGGAGCTGCTCTTTCGAAAGGTCGTCTGCCATGATTATCAGATGAGATTATCCGCCAGCCACATCCGAAAATCCACCCAATCCGGCCGCATCTTGATCTCGGCGATCTTGGCCCGGTGCCAATCGCAGGCTTGCGCGTGCAGTTTGTCTAGTTTCGGATCAGCCTTCAGCTCGGCCAACAAGGGCGCTGCCCGCTGCGCGATCGGCCGAATTGATTGATCATTTTCCTTATTGGCGTTCATGTCTTGCCAGTAGGACTGCCCCTGATCCACCTTGATATGATTGGTCCGCCCACGGTCTCGCTTGATCAGAAAACCATCCAGCGACCGAACAGAATAATGGTGCAATCGCCCAAGCGAGTGGTCGAACCCCCGCCAGGCACGCCACCCTACTTTTTCAGCCGGGAAAAGATTACCCCCTGCATCGGACCAGGCGACGTCACTCTCTTTACCTTCCTCAATCCCTTTTGGGCGGTGGGGCCCAAACCGTGTGAACTTTCCATTGTTGCGGAACAGCGTCTTCAAACCGTAGGCTCGCCCCGAATGATAGGGAAATTCCTGATCACCCATCGCAAAAGCCTCAGTCACGGGTTTGTCTTCAAAACTGATATTTCCGGAACTGCCAAACAGCTTCCAAGCGAAAGAGATCGCGTCCACTTGCTGACCCGCACGGCGCTCAACCTCATCAATCAACGTACCAAAGCTGTTGTCACCATGGCGAATGTTCCAAAATTCATCCACATCAAGACACAACAGCCAATCGGCCTCTTTCACCTTGGACTGCCGCCTCGCGCGGCGCAGCATCTGATGCTGGGGATTGCCGCCCTCTTTCACCTCGTTCGAGACATGGGTGGCCAACCCCAATTCCTGTAACCTGCGGGCGATCTCATCCGTGCCGTCGTCACAATCGTTGGTGAAGATCACAAAATGATCGATCCCAAGCGTCTTATGAAACGCGACCCACTCAAGCATGTAGGGGCCTTCGTTCTTCATTGTGGTGAATACGGTAATGGCCTGAGACATCAACACTTCCCGACTTACGTTGCCTCTCGTCATACACAACACGACGAGCATGGGCGAGACAGGAAATCGTGAGATTAGCAATCCAGCGTAAACTGGTGCAAATCACCCCATGCCAAGGCGGGTCCAAAGCCCTGTAATCCTCTTGTCCAGAGGTTTCCAAAAACCATGACAAGTTGCTGAAAATCGCCTAGGAATAAGAGTTACGCTCTCGAAAAAAGGAACCAGGTGACCGCGTGGAACAACTAACATTCACCTACGAAATGGGCGTCGTCTGCGCGCTGCTGGCCTTCACCATATTTCTCTTCGTGTCGGAAATCGTCAGAATTGACCTCTCGGCCATTATTGTCCTCGTTCTGATTGGCCTGCTGAGTTATTTGCCAGGCCTGGGCAATCTGGCTGATGTCCCGCATCTATTTGACGGGTTCGCTTCGAATGCCGTGATTTCGATCATAGCGGTGATGATCGTCGGGGCCGGTCTGGATAAGACCGGCATCATGAACAAAGTCGCCGCAGTCATTTTGAAATATGGCGGAACGGCCGAAAACCGGGTGCTGCCGATCATTTCAGGAACCGTGGGTGTTATCTCGTCCTTCATGCAGAACGTTGGCGCAGCTGCACTGTTTCTACCAGTCGTCAGCCGTATATCCTCACGATCAGGAATCCCGCTGTCACGCCTGCTGATGCCGATGGGGTTCTGTGCCATCCTCGGCGGGACGATGACGATGGTCGGATCATCGCCATTGATCCTGCTGAATGATTTGGTTTTGACAGCCAATGAGGGCTTGCCAGCCGATCAGAAAATGCAGCCCTTTGGGTTGTTCTCGGTCACACCGATCGGGGTTGCGCTGATCCTGACCGGTATCGCTTATTTCCTGCTGCTAGGACGCTGGGTTCTGCCGGGCGATGCGGGCTCGGAAAGCACCGGAACCGGCCAGGGAACACAGGAATACCTTCAGCGTGTTTATGGCCTGAAAGCGGATGTTTTTGAGGTAGTGGTCCCGGCGGACAGCCCGTTGGTCGGCCATATTCTAGCGGATATTAACCATGAAGATCACCTTTACATCATTTCGACCTTCTATCGCGGCAAGACCTCGATGGTGCAGGTTCTGACAGCCGAAATCGCGGCACCGTGCCGGCTTGCGATTGTAGGTAGCCGCTGGGTGGTCGAGCAGTTCGCTGAGAAATATGGGCTGACGGTCCTTCCCGATCTGGACATATTTGTCGAGGAGTTTGCACCGACCAACGCAGGTGTTGCCGAAGTCGTTGTGACACCGGACAGTAAACTGATCGGGAAATGCCCACGCGAGCTGTTGTTCCGCAAAACCTATGGGATGTCCCTGTTGGCGATCCATCGCGGTGAAGAAACGCTGAGCCATGTCGAGACCGAGGATCACGAATCCACTCAGATCGGTCTTGAGAAATTTCAGGCGGGCGACATGTTGGTGGCCCATACCCGTTGGGACAACCTGATGCGGATCAAGCGGGATCCTGATTTTGTCGTAGTGACCTCGGATTTCCCTCAGGACGAACTACGTCCGCAAAAGGTAGGTTGGGCGCTTGCTTTCTTTACCATTTCGCTATCCATGATCCTGTTCACGGATATTCGCCTGTCGCTTTGCCTGCTTACTGGGGCCGCCGGGATGATGCTGTCTAAGGTGCTGAGCGTTGATGAGGCGTATCGTGCCGTCGGATGGAATACGGTCTTTCTGTTGGCCTGCCTAATTCCATTGGGTCAGGCCGTTCAGAACACCGGCACTGCGGCCTGGATTGCGCAACAGATTATGATCATTCTAGACGGCTGGCCGATCTGGTCGTTGCAGGCCGGGGTAGCCATTCTGGCCACCGCCTTCTCACTTGTAATGTCGAATGTTGGGGCGACGGTTCTCTTGGTTCCTCTGGCGGTTTCCATCGCGGTAGCGGCTGGCGCAAACCCGGCGCTTTTCGCGCTGACCGTTGCAATTTCAACCTCGAACAGTTTCATCATTCCCACCCATCAAGTGAACGCACTGATTATGGGGCCTGCGGGTTACAAGGTGACTGATTTCGTCCGTTCAGGCGGGGTGATGACGTTTCTCTTTCTCATCGTTTCGCTTGTCATGCTCAACCTGTTGTTCTGAGTGGTTTTGGGATGACCAAGTGATACCCGCCATGTGATCATGCGGAGTACATGCGGCGCATAACCAAAGGCGTCAGATACATTGGTATCTGGTAGGCTCCGATAAACACCATGATCGGGGCCGTGACCTCGGGTGGCAACGCGACAAAGAACAGCGCGATGTTGCGGTTTCCTGCGATCAGAGACACGGCAGTCGCCTGAGCCGGAGCCAAGCGTCTGCGCGTCAGTTGCAAGGTAGCCGCCTGCGCACCGAAATTTACCAGACATGCGAACGCGATCCAGAAAGCGGCAAGCCATGGATCACTCAGCGCCGCATTGCTGACCGACGGCATCAAGCCAATGACAAAGACAGCCAACGTAATTGTTGCAGCCCCTTCAAGCTGCATTAGCGTTCTAGCAGAAGGGTTGCGCAAGGCTGTTCGGCGCAGTCCGACAGCAACAACAGTAACCCCCGAGATCGTAAGAAACAGGCTAAATGCAGCCTTCAGGACCGCCCCAAGGTCACCAAGTTCGGGTATCAACCAAAAGATTGGCAGAGCAGTCAAAGGCAACAAAGCAGTCCCAACTACAACCAGGCGCATGGCGTGCTCAGCGGGGTACCCCATCATCATGCAAAGATTCGGACTGCCCGATATCGAAGGCGCTGCAGTCATGATCAGCAGCGCCAAAATGACCGCTGTTCCCGTCCAGCCGCCGACAAATCCAACGAAGATAATGACTAACGGCGTAAGTACCTGAAACCCGATCACCGCCGCCATGACCTGACGCAGATCGGTCAGCGAGCCCAGAATAGCCGCAGGCTCCATCCGCAGAATGGTGACGAACAGCAAAAGTACCACAAGCGGTGGCAACAATGGCCGCATAGGCTCGGCCAGTGAAGGTAGCAACAGCCCCATGGCCAGTCCGGAGACCAACACATAAGGGCCGTTGCGCGCCGCCCAGAGCAGCGGATTCACTGAGCTGCCCTACCCGCCCGGACTCTGACGCAGGTTCTCGGGCAACCAGGTTGCAAGATCAGGGAACCAGATCAGGATGAACACCATCAACACCATGATCAGGAACATCGGAATTGCCGCACGAGCGATGTAACTCATCTCATGGTTCGTCATCCCCTGCATAACGAAAAGGTTGAAGCCAATTGGCGGTGTGATCTGCGCCATTTCAACGACAACCACGATGAAGATGCCAAACCAAATCAGATCGATCCCGGCGTCGCGGATCATCGGTTCGACCACAGCCATAGTCAGCACGACCGAAGAGATACCGTCGAGGAAGCAGCCAAGAATGATATAAAACACCAGCAGCACCATCAGCAGCTCGAACCGCGTCAATTCCCATCCGGCAATAAGGTCGGCCAGACCGCGAGGAAGACCCGTGAAGCCCATTGAAAGGGACAGGAATGCTGCCCCCGCCAGGATCAAAGCAATCATCGCGCTGGTCCGGGTAGCCCCCATCAAGCTTTCGGTGAAGGTTTTCCAGTTCAGAGATCCCTGCCCTGCAGCCAACAGCAGCCCACCAATCACGCCGAATGCGGCGGCTTCGGTCGCGGTGGCATAGCCCAGATACATTGACCCGATCACCACTGTAATCAGTAAGATGACGGGCAACAGAAACCGAGAGTTCCTGAGCTTTTCAGAGAAGGTCAGTTTGCCTTCGCTGTTCGGGTTCCAGTCTTTACCCAGCTTCGAGTAAATCGCGACATACCCCATGAACATCGCAGCCAGCACAAGGCCCGGCAGGATGCCTGCAAAGAAAAGCTTGGTAATCGATTCATTGATGGTCACACCATAGACGATCAACGTCAGCGATGGCGGGATCATCAGGCCAAGCGTGGCCGCCCCGGTCAGGGTGCCTATGATCATGCGTTCGGGGTAGTTGCGTTTGCGCAGTTCCGGGATCGACATCTTGCCAACCGTTGTCAGCGTGGCCGCGGACGAACCCGAGACGGCAGCAAAGACGGTGCAGCCCACGATATTCGTATGCACCAGACCTCCGGGCAATGGCGCCATCCACGGAGAGAGGCCTTTGAACATATCCTCGGATAATCGCGTTCGGTAAAGAATCTCTCCCATCCAGATGAACATTGGCAAAGCCGTCAGGGTCCAGGACGAAGAGGCCGACCAGATCGTGGTGATCATTACGTCGCCGACGGGGCGAGTTGTGAACAGTTCCATACCAACCCAGGCGACGCCCATCAGAGCCAGTCCGACCCAAACGCCAGTGCCCAGAAGGGTGAAGAGAACAAAGAGGAAGAGGATAATGACTGATAGGTTTTCCATGCTCTTACTCTCCGTGGCTCTGGTCGGCCAAATCGCGGACGATCCGGTGATCGCCCTTAAACAGGACATGGATCAGGTGATCGGTCAGGGCGATAGCAAGGATCACTGCTCCGACCAACATGGCAGATTGCGGGATCCACAGGGCGGTTTTGTCTTGCCCTTGGCTGACATCATTGAACTTCCAGCTCCAGTAGACGAACCGATAGGCATACCAGCAGAAATACCACATGACGGCAGTGCCAATGGCAAAGCACCAGATTTCAATAATACGTCTGACACCATCGGGAACCGCATTCAGCAAGATCGAAACGCGGATATGACTGCCCCGGTTCAGGGCATTGGCAAAGGCCAGAAATGATGCGGCCGCCATCGCATATCCCGCATAGTCCGGCGCGCCGGGAAAGACTTCACCAGTCCAGCGGGCCAGCATCTGCACGACGATCAACAAAAGAATGGCAATCAGGCTCAGCGCCGCCAAAACCCCTGCTGCCTGATAGATGAAATCCAATACGGACCGAAGCCCTCGCAAAACCGCCATACCGTCCCCGTTTGTTATGATTGGATTGGCAATGGGCGGCGGAACATCCGCCGCCCGCACGCGCAGTTACTGCGACGAGTTGAACGCATCGACGATGGCCTTGCCCTCGTCTCCGGCGGCTTCCAGCCATTCATTGGTCATGGTGACACCGATTTCTTTCAGCTCATTTGTCATCTGCTCGGAAGCAGGACCAACATTCATGCCGCCATCGCGAAGGCCTTGCAGAGTGAAGCCCGTGTATTCCTTGGCGCGCCAGTTACCGGCATATTCCGCCAGTTCCGCGCAGGCCTTGATGACATTCTTGTTGGCGTCAGACACGCCGGACCAGACATCAGAATTCACCATCACGTAGTTACGGGGTAACCAAGCATCAACTTCATAAAAATGGCTCAGGCTTTCCCAGACCTTGCGGTCATACCCAGTCGAACCTGACGACACCATCGATTCCGCGACACCAGTAGCAAAAGCCTGACTGATTTCAGCCGCTTCAATGGTTACCGGCAGCATTCCGGTCAATTCAGCAAGGCGCGAGGTAGCGTTATTGTACGAGCGGAACTTGATGCCTTTCATATCGGCAACCGAATTCACCTCGTTCTTGAAATAAAGCCCCTGCGGTGGCCATGGCACGGCGTAAAGCAACGTCAGGTTCTGTTCGGCCAGCAGCTTTTCAAGCGAGGGTTTGGCCGCTTGCCACAGTTTCTCGCTGTCGTCGAAGGACGTCGCCAGGAAAGGAATCGAGTCAAATCCGAACAGCGCGTGTTCATTCTGGTGACCCGACAGCAGACGCTCACCAATTGGGGCCTGACCTGTCTGGATCGCGCGCTTGATGTCGGCACCTTTGAACAATGAACCTGAAGGGTGCGTCACGATCTCGATCTCACCGCCAGTGCCAGTGGTCACGCATTTAGCGAATTCCGCCCCCGTATGTGAGTGGAAATTCGACGCCGAATAAGCCATCGGCATATCCCATTTCTCGGCCAGAGCGGGCGCGGCAGTTGCTGCGGTCAATGCAGTTGCCGCAAGAAGTTTGGTCAGTTTTTTCATTTTAGTCTCCCTATCGAGTTTTAAGTCGCCGATTTTTTGCTTGCGGCTTGTTTTCATGTTGCGAAACGTGAAGGCGCGTAGACGCTCATATCCGTATTCGGGGTTCTGCCCATGATCATCTGCGCCAAAAAGCGTCCTGTTTTAGGCCCACCTGTCAGGCCGATGTGATGGTGACCAAAGCCCATATACGCCCCGTCGATCCCCGGAACATCGCCTATGATCGGGATCGAGTCAGCCGGAGCAGGCCTGTGCCCCATCCATTCCACTTCCTCCTTCCATGTCACGCCCGGAAAAGCCGCCCGGGCATTCTTGCGCATCAATTCAAACGGTGCGCGCGAGGGCGGAGCATCCAGCCCGCCAAATTCCACAATCCCTGCTAAACGTATCCGCCCGTCCATGGGCGTTGCAACAAACTTGCCCGAAGCCACCATAACCGGGCTGCGCGGCATCGCAGAAGGGTCCACCAATTCAAGATGATAGCCACGTTCGCTTTCAAGAGGAACAGAAACACCCAACCGTTCGGCCAAGGGCCCGGACCAGACGCCTGCCGTCACGATGGCCGTGTCGCACGGGATAGTTTCACCATCCGCACGCACTCCGACCACGCGACCATTTTCGCGCGCGACGTCTTCGACGCTGGCACGAATGATCCGGCCTCCGTTTGCTTCGACATGCGCGGCCAGGTCTTTTACATACTGCCCGGGATCAGTGATATGGCCATGGTCCGGCAATTTGGCGGCGAAACCGATATCCTTACTGAACACCGGGTCGTAATCGTGAAACTCCTTGCCCTCCAACTCTTCCCACTTAAAGCCGTGCTTGCGTCGGATGCCCCAACCAAATGCATCTTCGTCGAAATGCGCCCGGTCATTGTAGAGAAACAGGTAGTCAGACGGCACGATCCACTTTTCAGCCTTCGTGCCAGCCGCCAAGGCCTTGTGATCGTTTAGACTGTCGCCAACGATTGGAGAAAGGGCTGATGCAATTCGCTCAACATCCTTGGCGTTGGCGTGGCTTAGATATCTCCTCAACCACGGAATCAGCTTTGGCAAATACCCCCATTTCAGGAACAAAGGCTGCGACGGGCTCAGCAACATTTTCGGCGCTTTGCCCATCAGGCCCGGAACCGTCACCGGTACGATCGAACATGAGGCCAGAACACCGCCATTGCCATGTGACGTTCCTTCGCCCGGACCGGTCTTGTCGATCAGGATGATGTCATGACCATCCCGCTGCAGCCAGACTGCCGCAGATACCCCAACGATACCAGCGCCGATGATGGCTATGGTTTTCTTGTCGCTCATGCTGCCACCGCCTTGGCCACAGCATGATGGTTCAGCTTCGCCACATCTGGTCTGCCGCCCAAACCGGGACCTGTGGGAACGACAACACTGCCGTCGCGAATTTGGAATGACTCCTCGAGAATGTCTTCTTTGAGGAAATAGGACGCCTGATAAAACTCACATCCAAGCGTGATCTCAGGCGTTGAGGCGATCATGTGGGTTCCTGCAAGATGGGCCAGACCAGTCTCGAACATGTCGCCACCATAAGCCGTCAGGCCATGCGCCGCTGCAATGCGGGCGACTGTTTGCCCACGCGTCAGACCTCCTGACTTCATGATCTTCACCGACACGCCATCGCATATCCCCTCACTCGCGGCACGCTCCATATCTTCGGGACCAAAGACACTTTCATCAGCCAAAAGCGGAACGCCGATCATCTGCCGCAGCTTTGCCATCATACCAAAATGATGCGCACGCACTGGCTGTTCGATGAAATCCGGTTTGAACTGGGCAACGTCCCGCACCTGGGCTGGGGCGTCTTCGATACTAAGGCCTTGGTTATAGTCCACCCGCACCAAGAATTCGGGATAGTTCTGCGCTATGTGTTCCAACCTCATAATGTCGAACGCATGATCCCTGAACCCGGTCTTGAGCTTGACGATCCGAACGCCATCCTCCTGCAAACGGGCCAGCAGCTCGATATCCTGTGCATAATCCGGGTTCGCGATCGAGCAACTAAGCGGAATAGTTTCCCGGCACTTGCCGCCCAGAAGAGACCAGACCGGAACCCCACTCACTTGGCCCGTAAGATCCAGCAGAGCGGTTTCCAAAGCTGCCTTGGCTTCAGTACAATGGGCCACGGCATAGGCCGCTTGGGCCATGATTGCCGCGCGATCACCGATTCTTGTCCCGATAACGAGCGGGCGCAGATAACGATCCAGCGCGGCATAGGTGGCTTCGGGCGTTCCGGTGAACACAGACCAGGGTGACGCTTCTCCGAACCCCTCTGAACCGCCTTCAGCCGTAAGCCGCAGGACGACGACCTCGCAGGCTCCCTCAACAGAACCGATTCCATGATCCCGCCGCGACGTGACCGGCAGCTTTAGGTGCCACAGGTCAAATCCTATGATTTTTTGGTCCTGATCGCTCATTTCGCCCTCTATTGACGAAAACAAACCTGCCTTGACCACCATATCATTTCAAATACTATATCTTTGAGAGTTCATCATAAAAAATGATACCTACGCAATGTCCTTACGTTTTCGCCAACTGCAAGCCTTTCACGCCATTATGGAGACCGGAACCGTGACCGGGGCGGCCTCGGTTCTTGGCATTTCGCAACCGGGGATCAGTAACCTTCTGGCGCAGTTGGAACGCGAGGCTCGGCTACCGCTTTTTGAACGAAACAAGGGCCGTCTGTTGCCTACGCCCGAGGCTGAGTTGCTCTACCGCGAGGTCGATACCGTCGTGCGCGGGCTGGATCATGTGGCGCAGGCCGTGACCGACCTGCAGAACAAACATCCCGGTCAGTTGCAGGTCGCCTCCCCTCATATGCTCTCGTTCGGCTTCATGCCGCGCGAGATTGCGCGCTTTGCCGAGAGCCGCCCGAACTTGTCAGTCAGCTTTCAGTCGCAGTATTCGTCGAAGATTCAGGAATGGGTGATCTCTGGCCTGTTTGAGATCGGAATTGTTGAAATGCCCATACTGCATGACACGCTGAACTATCAGGTATTTCAATTCGAAACGTTGGCGACTTTTCCCGAAGACAGCTCACTTGCGAAGCATGACGTTCTGACCCCGGAAATACTGGAAGGTGAGCCCTTTATCGTCATGGGCCCCGAGCACCAGACTCACCGCAGGACCCGCGATATTTTCCAGAGCGCTGGGTGCACATGGCGCACTCAAATCCACACGCACTTGTCCGAAAACCTGTTGAGTTTCGTCAAACAGGGCATGGGCGTGGCGATGATCGATCCGTTTACTGTCACCTTTGACGGAGAGAGCGGGTATCAAACCCGCCCGTTCCGACCCGCCGTGATGCTGGAGCTTGCAATCATCACGGCCAAGGGCCGCCCCCTGTCAACTATCGCACAGGAATTTCTGGCCCAATTGACCCCTTCAATCTCTGCCTACGCCACCCATTCCGAAACCGGTGCCGCAGCCTCGTGAAGTTGCTGCGAGTGGATATCGACCAAAGTGGGGCCGTCATGTTCGATGGCCTGTTTTAGAACCTTGGTCAGGTCCTCGGGGTTTTTGACCGTCCATGATTTCACACCAAAGGCCGACGCCACAGCCGCGTGATCCGTGCGGTTGAAATCGACGTTGTAATATCGCTGACCGAACCCTGCATTCTGGCCAGCCTTGATCCAGCCAAAGACCGAATTCGAGAATACGATCGAGGTGATCGGCATATTGTGTCGCACCATCGTTTCGAACTCACCGCAGGTAAAGCCGAATGAACCGTCGCCCATGACCGACAGGGTCTTGACGGATGGCCGCCCCACATGCGCCCCCATCGCTGCCCCCAACGAATAACCCAATGCACCATGCGCCCGGTTGGTGATAAAATGCCGCCCCGGTTTGCGCCAGCGATAATGCGCGCTGAAATAGGGGCAAGGAGTGCCGGGATCAGCAACGACGATCGCGTCATCGTCAAGGATATCCATCAATGAGGCCATGACCGCCTCGGGCGCAATTGGGGCTTCTCGGCTTGCCGCAAGAGGTGCAAATGCAGCCATCTTAGCCTCCCATGCCGCGCGAGCCTTGGCCGCGCCGCCAAGGCTGGGCAGGTCCTGCCGCGTCTCCAAAGCAGTGGCTAGAGCCTCCAGCGCCAGACGGGCATCGGCGCAGATGGCTACTTCGGTCTGATAGTTCGCGCCAATCACCATCGGGTCGCTGTCGATATGGATGATGGTGGCGTTGCGGCCCGGACTGCTCCAGCGTTCCGTAGTCACCGACCCCGCGCGGCAACCGATGAACAGGACCACGTCGGCCTGATCAATGACCGCACGCGTTGCAGGGATGCCGCCGTTCGACCCGATGACACCCAGGGCCAGCGGATCGGTTTCAGCAATAGAGCCCTGCCCCGATACCGTAGTCGCAACCGGCATGTCCAACAGACCGGCAACGCGGCGCAGCGCGCCCTCGGCGCCAGACAGCACCGGACCACCGCCACAAACGGCCACGGCTGATTTTGCCTTGGCCAAAATCTCGGCCGCTTCCTCAATCGCTTCGGTATCTGGTGCAGCACGTTCCGCAGGATAGCTGCGATGCCGTGCGTCGGCCCAGATCTCGGCCTCGTCCACCTGCGCCTTCTGCGTATCAAAGGGCAAAGCGAGATGCGTCGCGCCGGGGGTTCCGGTGGTCATCGCCCGGAACGCAGCTCGAACCATGGCCGGTATTCGCGTAGCGTCGTCCAATGAGGCATTCCACTTGGCCAGAGGCCGGAACAATCCGGGCTGATCCAATTCGGTCAAAGGGTACTTACCGCGGCTGGTCGTCGCGACATCCGAGGTGATCGCAAGAATCGGAACCGAGCTTTCGTTGGCCTCGACAACGCCCGGAAGGATATAGGTTGCTCCCCCGCCCGAGGGCCCTTCGCACACGCCGGGCTTGCCGGTTACACGGGCATACCCATCAGCCATATAGGCCGCGTGGCGTTCATCGCGGGTCAGAATATGCTGAATACCATGATCCATCCGCGCCATCGCGTCATAGAATGGCAGCGTGGTATCGCCGCAAAGACCGAACATATGCTTCACGCCATGCGCTTCGAGCATGCGTACCATCGCCTCGGCCCCAGTCAGATAATTGGTTCCCGTCATTGCCTGCGTTCCCTTCGCCACAAGATTGCACACATGCCTGTATATAGTTTTGTATATTGATTTCAAGAACTGGCTGTGGCACCTGTGCAATGCAATCGAAAGGACAAACGATATGGCAGGGCCGCGCGTCGATGACATCTATGATCAGGTCAAGGCGATGGCGGTTTCATTCCGTCTGCGCCCCGGGGATCGTTTGAACGAAGTAGCCCTCTCCAAAGAGCTGGGCGTCAGCCGCACGCCGCTGCGTGAGGCGCTGAACCGGTTGGTGGCCGAGCGGCTGTTCGACTTCCGCCCAGGACAAGGTTTTTTCTGCCGCCCGCTTGATGCCCAAGGCGTATTTGACCTGTTCGAACTGCGACAGATTATCGAGGTCGCTGGCGTCCGCGCTGCCTGCTCCAAGGCCTCGGATAAAGACCTTCTGTCGCTCCGCGATGAACTCTACGCGACAGGGATCGACATTACCGGCCTGACGGTCGAGGAAGCAGTCAACCGCGACGAGGCGTTCCATTTGGGCATCGCCGCACTGTCCGGCAACGCAGAGCTTTTGCAGACGCTGACCCGAATTAACGAACGCATCCGTTATATTCGCTGGATATCGATGAGCATGGACAGGCTTCATCGCTCTAAAGATGAACATAAACGGGTCATGCAAGCGCTTTTGGATCGCGACGCAGACGAAGCAGCGCGCATCTTGGGCACGCATATCGCCAAGCGGATGGATCAGGTGCAAGAGGCGGTAAGGCAAGGAATATCCAGCATCTATATGGATGGACCTGACGTCATTTCGACCCGCATCATTGAGGAGGCACAAACATGATCGCTCAGGGCGGAAAATCCATCTACGGCGCGTCCGTCGGCATCCTCATGCTGGACGCTCAATTTCCGCGTATTCCCGGCGACATGGGCAATGCGCAGACGTGGCCGTTCCCGGTGCTCTATCGCATCGTACGCGATGCGTCGCCCGACCGGGTCGTTCGCCGCAAGGCCGAGGGCATGCTGGATGCTTTCATCGAGGCTGCCCAAGAACTTGTTAAGGATGGGGTAGACGGGATCGCCACCAATTGCGGGTTCCTGTCGCTGTTTCAAAAAGAACTGGCCGAGGCGGTTCCTGTCCCGGTTGTTACATCTTCATTAATGCAAGTTGATATGGTCAACCGAATACTTCCAGCCGGCAAACGCGCCGGGGTGCTGACAATCTCGGCCTCTTCGCTGACCCAAGATCATCTGCAAGCTGCGCAGGTGCCGCTGGACACTCCCACCGGCACAACCGAGGGAAGCCGTGAGTTCACAAGAGCCATTCTTAACAATGAATTAGTGTTGGACGTGGAAAAAGCCCGCGCAGACAACGTCGAGGCTGCCCGTGCGCTTATGTCAAACAACCCGGATCTGGGTGCAATAGTTCTGGAATGCACAAATATGTGCCCCTATGCGCGCGACATTCAGCGGGAGACAGGTCTGCCAGTTTACTCGATGGTGACGCTGGTCAGTTGGTTCCAAGCGGGGCTGGCACCTCCGGCGTATTAGCCGCATACCGCTGGTCCGAAGCCAAGCTTGTATCATCAAAGTCGGATAGGTGCCTAAAGAAATGTCCAAACAACGCGAGATTGGGAGGACTGTCTCAGCAGACTCGTAATACGAGTTTTCTATTTTCAAACAATTTTAGGAGTTATTCTGGTGCGGTCGAGAAGACTCGAACTTCCACGGGAGTTACCCCACAGCGACCTCAACGCTGCGCGTCTACCAATTCCGCCACGACCGCACTGTAAACTTGGTGTCTTTGACCGCGTGACCTTCTTAGGTTCTTCGCACAGTTAGGTACTGCGAGTACGACTGTTACTGTAACAGAATCCGGGTGGTCAACCCGTACATGTAAGGGTGAGTCAGATTGACTCAGTTTGGGACCTTGAGTTGAACGTCGAGAGCAAAGGCAACCCAGACAACAACCTCACAGTGGCTTTGAGTTTCCTTTTGACCACTCTGGGGTCGCGGGAGGGCTTGTGGAAGGCCACTACCCATGTTGACCTTCAAATGACGGCGTACAGAGTCCGGTAGCCCATCCTAGGCCGGTTGGCGAACGTCACGTCTATGGCTTCTACTTGCTGAAAAACTCATTCATTCTTTGGTTTCTTCTACGTAAAAAGCTCATCGTTGCTCGCATGATAGCTTGGTATTCAGCTACATCTGAGGGGTAGCCATCTCGTTTAAAATTGTCGAACGGCAGCATAAAATTGACCTCATCGTTCTCAACTAGGTCATTCAACAAAAAGAAATCTACGTATCCTTCGAAGTCCTGGAATAGTTCAAAGAAATCCCCGTACCTCTCTAGGACTTCCGAAAGTGGACTGACTTGATCTTTGTAAAATCGCCGAACGCACTCAAGGGTAAGATCAATTCTGTCGCTGATCTTTGAGTGACAGCCACGTGCTTGATTAATATTCTGCTTTCTATTCACCATCTTTCGCGGGAACAGGATGTATCCACCAATAGTACTGCCGAGGTTGTAGAAATCCGTTGTCGCTTGACGTGGAACTTGAGAGGTGATCGGCACCATTTTTCGTGCGCACAAATATGTGTTGCTGATAGCATCGCTACTTAAGTGGAACTCCCCCAACTCTGAGCAATGATGCAAGTAACCTCCCGGCTCATCTACAAGACTGAATTGTGCGCCATTCGGAAGCGACTTACTCCACAACAACTTGTGATACCGACGGAGAGTTGGGCTGTACTTATCTGGGTCTTTTCCGGGAGGTGTGTCCTCGAACATAAAAAACTGAGTATCAATTACCATTTTCTTGCTTTGTATAGTGTTTAAGAATTCCGCAAGGCACAGAATGCTCTTTTGATCTTGTAACGTCAAATTTGATAGATTGCGCAAACTTGTCTCTGAGTAGTGATACTTTCAGAAACGAAGGCTTTGTTGCGTAAAGTCAAATTCAAATTGCCCTTAGTAATCTGGATTTCCCAAGGCACCCTCATACAACTCCAAGTCCCCTTTCGGCACACTCGCCAAAAACTCAAGTTCCCCGCTCTCCCAACCGTCCTCAAACGCTTGGTTCAACCGCCGTTTCTCCGAGTCCGACTTTGAGCAAGGGTAAACCAGCCCAACAATGTTCTGATACATGTGCCGCGCCCTACCCTTCTCGTCGCGGTAGAAGAACCGCAAGCGGCCATCAATATCATTGGCCAACATGCCAGATCGTTTGTTGGCTTCTCGACCTTGTGGCCACCTGTTCAGTTCTTTGTTCGCCTGATCAAACAGTTCAGGGCCAAGGATCGACAAAGCGACGTCTGGCAGCGCGTCCAGAGAGGCCCTGAGAGACTCGCTGAGAGGGGTTAATCGTTTCGTGATAGGCGGGGAGTCTGGGGTGGCTTTGGGTGGCTCTGAGTCCACTGAGGGACGCTGAGGGTTTTCATCAATATCTTTGCAATAGTCCATTTTGTCTAAACGTCCTCAAAGTTGTTTGCATGTAGAGACGATGGGTCTTTCATCGCCCACTAATATGTGTTGCTAGTAATTTGATTTGAAACCGGAACTGAGAAACCTAATGCGATTCCTACCCCCAGAAGAACCGATTAAACTTTATGAATCTGGATTTGAGGATGACCTCTTAAAACGCATAAAGACCAGCAAGATGCTGTCGGAGGTTCTCGACCGGATTGATGATCCTTTGGTTGTCGCAATTGATGGAAGGTGGGGGACAGGAAAGTCCTACTTTCTGCAACGATGGGTTGGAGCGCATAGGCTCCAAAACAATGGCAGAGCGTTGACAGTATACTTCGACGCTTTTGCTCATGACTACCAAAGCGACCCTTTGATCTCACTTGTAAGCGTGTTGGTGAACCGACTGCCAAAAGGAGACGAATCGAAAGCGAAAAAGCTAATCGAAGTTGCTGGAAAATTTGTTCGCCCTGCCACCAGAATTGGCCTTGCGCTTGCTTCATATGGAGCAACAGAGGCTCTAAACGGTATAGGTGACGTGGCAGTCGATGTACTAAAAGGTGAAGCCGACAAAGCCCTCAATGATTTTTGGTCTCGTGAGCAAGGACGCCATGCTGCCATGCTTGAATTCCAATCCGCAATTCAAGCCCTGACTTCGTGTGGTGACACGGGAACGCCAACACCCTTGGTCATTGTTGTAGACGAGCTAGATCGTTGTCGCCCCGATTTTGCCTTAGAAGTTTTGGAGGTAATAAAACACTTCTTTGCCGTACCAAATGTGCATTTCGTCCTAGGTGCAAACCTAAAGGCATTAGAAAATAGTGTGCGAGTACGCTACGGCGCAGGGGTTGATGCTACGGCCTATCTACAAAAGTTTGTCAGTTTCACCATGAGTTTGACTGAGCATCTGGACGACCATCAACGAACCCCCGTGATTCTTACTTACGCCAGCCATATGGGTAAGATGATGGGAATACCAAACGAACTTTTGGCAGAAATTTCCTCACAGTTGAAAATCCTTTCGAGATGCAACGACATTTCGATAAGGGATGTAGGAAAAATTTTATCGACAGCCGCGCTTTTTCCAGAGGACGCAAGGTCAGCCAGACTTCTTCGCGGCTGGAGAACCATACTTGTGACCCTACTCATCGCCAGAGTGGTGCGCCAGGATATCTTTCCGCAGTTGCTAGACGCTTCGATATCTAAAACTGAACTTGTTGGCTTTCTCAATGCGCGAAAAGAGATTGCCAGCCGTGATCTCGACAACGGAGAACGCAACCAAGAATACAATCACGGGCTGTATATTTTGTTTTCCACTTGGAGCTACGTTATCAACGGAGGCTTAGCCGAAGATGATGGAACGAGGTCGGCAATCGCTAGTACATTCGACAGCTTTGCAATGCCTGATGACATCAATAGTATACCACGAAGAGTCTATGAGAACTGGCTAAGCGTTTTTCAGTTGGATTCCCAAGAAACCAAATAGGCTTTGCGTAGTTCAAGGCATTTGCTCAGAGCCAAATAAGAAAAGTCTTGGCTCTGAAATTTTTCATGTCGAACAGTTAGGCATCAACATCAATTGGGTAGTCCAATTGCTCTGCCGGTATCTGATACGTGTAGGAAGTCGCGGGAACCCTTGGGTCAATCGGTTGAACCTTGTGTTCCTTCATCAGTTTAGCCGCCGTTGATAGGTCGGTACCGGTGGCGGTACCTTCCTTAATCTTTGCAATCAGTTTCCGAACGAGTAACCCGTTGAGTTCTTCGAGTTCACTCTGGGTGGCATTCTTGATGCTGTCCTCAGGCATCATAAGGCTCCCAGAGTTCATTGAATGCCTCAATCGCTTGGTCACGGGTTAGCTTTCCCTGAATTGCCTTGACCCAGATGCTCCTTACCGCTGCTTGCTGATCGCGCGTTCCGGTTTCCGACAGATCGACAAGAAAATCCACTCGATCCAAACCGAGACCATCGCCTGTCTCAAGAAAATCGTACATGGCGTGACCGCCTACTTCCTGCATCTCTGAAAAGGTTTCTAGGAAACGTGCCTCCGAGACATTCATTTTCTCGTTCAGGAAGTTGAGACCAGACTCGCTCAGATCACCATTCATAACGATATCTTGCCCAATTAAATCTAGGGCTTTCTCACCATTCTCGCCAAAGGCAATCTCAAATTGGTCGCTGAGTAGCGCCGCCTCTGCCGGTCGGTCATCTACTGGTGCAACCTCGGGAACATTCTCAGAGTCATTCAAGAATTCATCCTGAGGCGACGTAAATTCCGACCCCCGGATCAACCCCAGCGACTGCGCCATTTCATATGTCACTTCCATCCCTTCAATCATCAAAATGTCGTTGGGTTGGTATTCACCGCCAGCATGCATCCGCGAACCATCGCGCGTTACTATATCAGTGTTGTTATTAGCATCTGCATCTTGAATGTAATTTTCTGCAACGTTGAAGTGACCTTTGGCCCGTTTCTCGGCGGTCACGTCCCGCACAGATACACCAAGGTCATCAGAGTTCATCAGGTTAGAGGTAGGGGCAATTGCGTTGTCAGTGTAGAGTGTCATTAAGTATTTCTTTCGTTTGTAGAATTGTCTTTTGGTAGGCCAAGGGCCTTATATGCCCTCTCAAGAAGGCGAGTGTCGGACTGCCAAGCCTTGCCCATCGCGTGATCGACAGCGGCGTGGAGTTCCTTTCCAATGGCTCGGACAATGGGTCCGGCCTTGAATGGATTGAGTGTGACCTTGGTGGTCACCTGTTCTGTGATAGGTCGGGGTCGGTTCTGGATAGGATCATCCGAGACGTACCAAGGCTTTTCCCAACGGATGATCTTCACTTCTGTCTTGTCCTTGGTGAACCCAGAGTTCGCCAGCACGAACTTCCCCGCCCAAGTATTTACAAAGTGGTTCCGCGCTTTGACTGCCCCACCTTTGCCATTTGGCATCTGCCAGAGGAACTCTGACCAAAGACGACAGGCCATATACCTGACCATCGCATCTGACAGGGAGTTCATTTCCCGGTGGACGTAGTTGGAAAGTATCACCCAGGCTTTGGCCTTTTGGGTGTATCCCATGTCACCCTCTAACCGAAAGAATGGCAGAGCAAAGGCAGGGTTATGGGTGATAGTGCGTTGGGCTGAACCCCAAGTGGACTTGAAGGATCGCTTGGCAAAATCGGTGGTGAGATAGTCATCTTCGAGCCAAGTCTTGATTGCGCCTTCGATGGACCGGAGTTCACCTTGGGTCGGCAAGCGCCCTGTTGGGTGGCCGTATCTTCGGTTTCGCTGGTAGTGACCCCGGCAATAGCTGGACAAGTTGTAGCGTTTGTTCTCGCAGCCAACGATAGAACACTCTCGATCCTTGTTGGCTCGTTCCTGAGTAATACGCCGTTGCCTAAGTGCTTCTCGTGAAGCTTTACTGCGTCTCCCTGCCGGGATGGTAGACAAGGGTAGCTTAGCCACTCCCTGCCCCGTCTTTGAGGAACAACGAGTTTACCCTGACTTTACCACTTCGGAGGCGTTGTAAGGCTTCTGGGATCACAGAAACCCCGACAGAGGCCAAAGCTTTACGACCCTCGCTACCCTCTGGGTACACAAAGGATTTCATTGCGACGCGCCAAAAGTTCTGAGACAGGTTCAGGTCATTGCGGACTTGAAGCGGGTGATAGGGACCCGCTTTCGCCAACGAGAAGTATTCAACCAGCAAAGGGATTATGGTCGAGTATTTTGAGACATACTCCATAGGTAATTTTCCAATTTTCTAAATGTCTTAGGTGTGAGTGGATGAAGCCAGTAATTGCCTCACCGATTTACAGAGTCGAGAATATGGGTCGGGATTTTGTCCTCCCATAACCAACTCAGAAAGAGGTTTCGCATCCTGCGACTCGGTAGGTACAGCGTGATAGGTTTCTTGTCCCTGATCTGAGACCGCCAAACCCATTGGATCAATTCCGTGAGTGCGTAGTCGTCTTGGCTAACTGATCCGGCCCCGAGAAACCTGAGGATGTTTGGATTGATAAACTGGTTGTAGAGGTAAATCAGGTGCGTGGCGTTCTTATAGTCGTTTGTCCCGCGCGTGGTGTTTGGCAACCAATGAACGCGACCGCTGCGCCCTTGCAGCCTTGAGTTTTTTGCGTATGGACCCGGACGAAACTTTCCAACTTCGACACCATCGGAGTCGACTTTTGGGCTTTTTCCGTCCGCGAACCACTTATTCTTCGGGCAGGTCAACAGAATGTTGTCCAACGATACGTCTTTAAGTGGACGTCGGGCCAACGAGCAAAGTGCTTTGGGTACCAACCGATCATAGTCACTTGGCTTTCCCTCTTTCCGGTCGACTTGCTCAGTATAA
Organism: Ruegeria sp. BB7; assembly: GCF_056539365.1. NCBI lineage: Bacteria > Pseudomonadati > Pseudomonadota > Alphaproteobacteria > Rhodobacterales > Roseobacteraceae > Ruegeria > Ruegeria sp. BB7. Next base: position 413,821 of record NZ_JBQFUV010000001.1, read on the forward strand.
CTGAACGAAAGCTTGGAGAGAGACGGAATTCCTTTGACGGTGATCAGATTGCGAACTTCTCGAACAAAGGTTTGCTCCAATGAGGGATCGCCTTTGTCGTGCTTGGGGTTCAATCCGATACGCTTAAGGTACGCCGCAATGATCGAACCTTCTGCCTTGTAGGTGTAGAGCGTCAACGACTGACCTGCCTTCAACAATCCCTCTGGCATCACAGCTACGTTGTAACCGCCATGAATGTTAAATAGACGACCAGCCTTTGCAGCCTTGTAGTATTTCAAGTTCACATGCTCTGTGAGATCAGCACATTCCTCATCCCAAGCTGGTGTCGGGATGACCTGAGATGTCTTTCCATCAACCGTACAGAGACCAGCTTTGATGAACAGGCGCTCCCACGCACTCGCCTTAACTTTGTAGTTGGCATCAATAACAGATAGAACCTCATCAATGTGGAGATGATAAGGATCAATCAACCCTTCCCTTTCCACCTCAGCTAAGGTGTCGAACATGGCATGAGTGGTAACCACGTTCTGTCCGTCAGAGAGTAGCCGCCTTAAAGAATGTATTTTCTTAGTGGTGACGACTTCATCACCATTCTCATCAAATTCGATTTCGGTCTCAGCCTCAGGTTGCTCAAAGGTGATACCTCGCTGCTGTGTCGCAGCTATCACTCGGTCGCATTCACTCAATAGAGGAACAACGACCAAGTATTGTTGATGATGTTCAAATGAGTTGAGCATCTCGGTTGTCTTGCCGAAACCACAGGGTCGGTCTTTGATAATTATAGTTCGAACGTGGGTAGCGGACCCCAAGTCAAAATTTGGGTCATATTTCAATGGAATGATCCTTTGTCGTGAATGTCAGAATTTATAGAAGTGTTATTAACAACGGGGCCGGAAACCCCTTATTTTTATGGCTCAAATTGAGGTGTGTACCGCTTCCGAGTGGTACGGCTGTCTTGTTGGCTCTTGTGATAGGAACAGTCGGCACCCTCAGAGAACCTGAGGATGACTGAGACCTTCTCTCGTTTGCTGTCGGTGGCCTTAAGTGGACCTGAGGAAACCTGAGTAGCGTTCATGAAAAAAGAAAGAACGCAGACAAAACTCTGAGGTGATTTCTCCATATGAAGGGTTAATTACGTTGCCCCTCAGAGCCCACAGAAGGCCCTCAGAGTCCAACAGGACCTTAGTCACCCCAACCTACCTGAAATCGAAAGATGGACTCAGTGACTCTCTGCGTGGCTCTGTGAGCATCCACCTAAATTAAAACCATCACCAATCCACAAGATGTAGTGGCCTTGCGATGCCTAAAGCTTGGGCTGTCGTGAACCAACAGATCACCCAAACCCGTACACTCTGCACGTACAGATTACCGTAAGTTACTGAAATCAAACAGCGTGATACGAGTAACGATACCCGAAGCACCAATGATCGAGCGTGTATGTTGTGCCATATGACAACTTTATTCCTTCCTGCCCTGTCTCACAGTGGATCGAAGGTTGGCTGTCAGTTGACCTGGGTGTGCGGTCGGTTGGGCTGACGGTTTGCTGTGGGGGTACGGGGGGTAGCCCGGAGCGGACCTACCGATAATACCCTCACAGATTTTTGTGGAATTTAGCGAGGCCCTCTTCGCTTTGGGTTGAGTTGGGCTTGCTCCCCATTCAACTCTAGTGCACTTTCGTCTCAACCATAGAAGTATTTTGGAGCTAGTATGCTTGATCCAGTCACCGCGACCGCATTAGGTGCAGGGGCCACTAAAGCAATTGAGAAAACTTCATCAAGTTTTGTCGAAAAGATTTCTCTAAAGTTTGCGAAAGATAAATACGAACAATTAGTTTTCGTGCTGAATAAGGGGCTTCCAAGTTATCTCGCAGCGAACTATGCAAAATGCAACACTTTAAAAACACTCCTCAATCGAAATGATCCCGTCGAACTTGAGGACTGTTTCGTCGGCCCAGACTTTGAAACAGAGAACAGAGTCTCATCAACTGAGGAGTTTTTGTCTGAGGTAAATGCATCATCAGGTAAGTACGTTATCACTGGGTTGGCAGGAAGCGGAAAGTCCGTATTTTTGAAGTATGCCTTCACAAAGACAATTGAGTTAGGACATACGTACTACCCAATTTTCTTTGAACTTCGCGCACTAAACCGAACCGAGCGCAAAAAAGACCTCCTACTCTCCAACGTGTTTGACTCGATAAAGAGTTGCTGCCCAGAATTCACACGAGCCCAATTCAACTACGGCCTAAAAAGTGGTGCGTTTTACTTTCTTTTTGATGGCTTCGATGAACTCTCTCAAGATATTCGAGAGCAGATTGCAGACGAAATATGTTCTTTGTCCAGAGACCAATACAAATGTGCGGCTTTGATCACAAGCCGACCTAGCGACGAGTTCGTTTCGTGGGAAGGCTTTAAGGAAGTAAAATTACTCCCATTCGATTTGGATAAGTCTGTAGAATACATATCGAAGCTGAGATTTGATGAAGAAAAAAAGCAAGACTTCATAGCGGATCTAGAAATAGAATTATATGAAAAGAATAGTGATTTTCTCTCCAATCCATTACTGGCAGCGATGATGCTATTAACTTACGATTCATTTGGAGAAATTCCGGAAAAGCGACATATATTCTACGCCAAATGCTTCGATGTACTCGCTCGTGAACACGATGCTTCAAAAGGAAGATACAAACGAGAAATTTTTTCGGGCATGACGATGGACCAACTCGAAAAGACTTTCATGTTCTTTTGTGCGTTTTCATATGTAGAAAGAACAATATCTTTCACCAAGGAGCAGATGGAAGACTTCACTAGGGAGGCGATTTTAGCATGCGGCCTGAATGCTGACAGCACCTCTGTTATTAGAGATTTTCGAGAATCCATATCCATAATGGAATTAGACGGTCTCATCTATGAATTTGCTCACAGGTCCTTTCAAGAGTACTTCTATGCCCGGTTTGTTGTAAGCGACCGAAAGCTCTCTTTAGCTAAAAAGATAAATTGGCTAATCGGAAACTTTGACTCAGAAGATACCATTGAAATGATTGCCGATATGGACAGAATTTACTTTGAGGACGAATTTTTACTGCCGGAGCTAAAAAAACTCAACAAACAGATTGAAAAAATCGACCCTCAAGACAACCCCTCCTCTATAATTGGAAAGTTCTTTAACCGGGTTCACGCGACCAGTTTGAGCGTAGAGGAAAGGGAAAAAAACAAGAGAAACATATATTACTCCCATGACAACCATCGAAATGTATTTTTCTTCAGACAAGCAATGACAAAATATAGAACATACACTAGAAACACTGTGGATGCGGCCACGCCAGAAAACTGGGTCAGCGGCTACAAAGCCGCCGAGATTCTATATGAAAAGTACGGTGGTGAAATAAAACCCCATCATCGGAACAACTTGAAACTTATTGAAGTTGGCGGTGACACTTTTGCAGCGAGAGCGAAAGTGGCGTTGAAGGCATTAGAGCAGCATCTAGAGGACGTTCAGGCAAAGCGGAGACGCGGTATAGGTTCGCTGATCAGAAAGCACTACAGCGAATGACCTACGAGTCCCCAAACGCCTAGCTTTGAAATTCCAAAGACTTTGAGCAGTTGCTCTCTATTTATTATTAGGGCAACTGCTCATCGGTGCGACCCGCTCGAACTACATAACTTACTACTTCAAACCGAGCTCTAACTTTGCAGCGGAAACCTCACGGTTTCCCTGAGCCCTCTCAAAGAACGCCTGACGCCCCTTGAGTACCGCAAAGCCCTTTGAATGCTGATCCATCCAAGCCTCTGCGGCTTGCTCGTAGTCCCGCTTGATGTTTGCGATGGCCTCCGCCTTGGTACCTGCGGCTCTCGTTCGGTTACCCCAAGAAACCGCATGAACAGAGGGTCATCTGCCAGCGCCTCTAGTGCCTCACGGTAGGTCTTACCGTTGATCTTGGTGGTGCTGAACACGTCCTGATATTGGTCGTAGAGAGACCGCTTGCCATCATCGGCTTTGTAGTCCCTCAGGTCCTCATTACGGATGAAAGAGCCAGGACGCCGCAAGACGTACTGTTTCCCAGTGTGTTCGTTTGCCTCGATCAACAGCTTCATGGCCTTGTCAGTAGACTCAGGCTTACCGACAAACAGATGATTACCTGCCAAGTCGTCTTGGTCAGTGTAGACATATGGCTCCCCGGTGAACTGGTTCCGCTCAAGGTCTACATCATCCATGTTGATCACCGATGAGAAGTGACGAGCAAAGGCGTTCAAGGTCAGAGGCTCAGCTTTGTACTTGTGGCCACTGTCGTCTAACGACTGGTTTGCCTTCCTGAGAATGTTCGGGAAATAGCTTTCAGCCATAGTGTGAACTGGACGTTTCCACGCCTCGCCACTCTCGAATGAACCACCAGTGGCTTTGACCAGACTTTCCAACCCTTCCATGAAAGAGTTATTGGTCACAGCCTCAGAGAACACATAAGCCATCGCGCCAATCTGCGCTTGAAGCATCTCGCCCTCACGTTCGAACTCGCCGCGTTCTTGTCGCTCACTTACTTTCCGCATTCGGATCATGGTGTTTGCGAAGAACTTCATCGGGAATGCAAAAGGCTCGAACCGTTCATAGCTATGCCATTCACCATTAACGTAGATGCTATAGGGTGGAATGACCTTCCGACGCATGGACGCATCGACATAGTTCCGTTCCTCGCCACCGGTGATCTTACCCTCAGCGACCAAGGCCATTGTCCAACCAACAATGCTTAGACCAACGGCATATTCACCAGCGGCCCTAGCCTGAGAAGCTTTGCCATTGTGACCCATCAGGTCATCCCAGAACTTAGAACTACCGTGTTTGCCCTGAGAAACATTTACCAGCTTAGAGGCTATCGCAATGCTCTCTCGGACACCCGGAGTCATCCTTATGCCCTCGTCAGTTAACCGAAAGAATATCCTCATAAACGGAAACAGAAAACGACCGGCCATTGTGCCGTTCGTGATCTCCGAAGCCCTGCCCATCAGACGCTCACCATGGTAGCTGCTCTTGGGATCGAACTGCTTCTGAAACGTCACCTCCTGCGCCCTCGTAATCGCCAGCATGTCCAGTCCCGCCCCTGTCTCAGGGTCAAACGCTTTGTCCATCCTGTCTTTGATGAAGTCTTCTTTCTTAGCACCTTTAAGTCCAGCCAAATCGGCATCTAAGACCGCCGAGGCTCTCACCTCACCACGATACGCCAGCTGCTTGATGAACTGGTCTGTGCCAATCATCAAACGAGACGGATATGTCAGGATATGGTTCTTATACACCGGATCAAGACGCTCAAACTGGGTGATGTCATCAAGGATCGGTTTCATCTGCTTATACGCTTCAATGGCGTAATGCAGACTGTCCTTCATCCCTGTGGTCATCCCAATGACCTTCTGAGCGGCCATCTTGGTCATCTGCTTGTCACGCGACAGTGCGCCCCAAGCTGCCTCGTAGGCAATCCGAGAGGTCATCTGCGCGAATGACGACAAGAAGTTGGTTTCGTGGGTTTTGATACCCGAGAGCATGGCGTTGTAGCGCCACTGTTCCAGACCACGCAGAGCTTTGTTGAGCTTACCTTCCTGCTCGATCTGAGCCTTGGCATCCTCAAGCTGTTGCTTGTTCTTCTGTTTCAGGATTGTACCTGACCGGTGTGCCTCGTCCCCCATCGCACGGACTCGCTGGAAGGCCAGTACAGGGTCGACACCCTCTTTAACCAGTTCACGGTACCTCTGGGACAAGAACGACCCATTACCACCGCCCTCAGTCTCTCTGAGACGCTTTGTGATCTTCTTCTCGACAACCCGAGTAGCATCACGGACAGCCTTCTTGGTCTGACGTTTGCTGAGGCCTTTGGCCTCGGCTTCCTCAGCGGCTTTCTTAGCTGCCGAAGTGATCTCATCGTAGATGTTCATTTGACCGGCACGTTGACCCAACAGTGCACCTGCGGCTGACCCGAGGTTCGTGTTAAGCGCCTCAACCTCCATCGAAAGCTGAACCTGTTTGTGGAACATTTCCCGCATCACAGCATCTTCGTGAGCGGACAAGCGACCACTATTCATAGCAGCTTCGACTAGACCAGCCATACGCTCTGTTTGAGCTCGAAGTGACCTTGAGGCCATCTGAATGGCGTAAGAACGTAGACGGAAATCAGCGATAGTCAGACTGTCAGCGTCGGCCCATTTCCTAAGCCCTTGAATGTCTCCTGAGTCTACCATTTTCAGAGCTTGCTGGAACGGTTTCATGATCGCGCCTTTGAGTTGATCTCGGGTACGAACACCGTGTTCTGCAAGCGTATCTGTGGCGTCCTTAAGGTAACCCTTGGCAATATCCCAAGCAGTCTGGTTGTCAGTCACGGACCGTGCAGCGTTCCAGATTTTGGTTGCACGATCGATCGCCAACTGGTGTTCCTTGGCGGAGACTTGAGGTTTACTTGGGGTACCTGTGAGACTCTCAGCTGCCTGTTCGAACCTCGGAGGGATCGACTCGATTACAGCGACCTCGGCTTCCTTAGCGATATCCTCAGCGACCTTTGTAGCTGCATTGGCAGGTTGCGTATCGGCTGCGACTGTACGAGCAGCTCGTTCGGCATCGAAGTGCCAGAGACGTTGCTGTTCAGAGAAAGACATACGGGGATCTGGTTTCGGTTCCTGACGGATTGTCGAGGCCAGTTCCTCAGCATCAACATCATTGATGATTTTCTGAATTTCAGTAGCCGCATCGTCTGGGTTTACCTTACCGGTACGAACACCTCGGACCACTCGGGCAACACCCATCATGATCGCGTCTACACCGACACCAACCACACCGCCTTCCAAGGAGCGCTTGAAGCGTTTCTCAGCTTCGGTGTCGTCAATATCGTGACGTAGATATTCATCAATGAAGCTGTTCTCTACGCCGAAGTAATCGGCCAGAGCTGTCGTCATCAGAGGGTCATCTTCATCGAAGGAAACATAGTCGGTGGCCATACCGATGACGGTAGCCATCGCCAGTTTACCTTTGGTTCCAGCTTGTTCCAGAACCTTGAGTTTACTAGCGGCCCCTGTGCCGGTGAAGAAAGGCGCTGCAAATTGAACAGCACCCTCCGTGATCTGACCAGTCAGTGTCTCAGGTTTCTCAATCACTCCACGGAGGATCGTATCAGCGTCCCACTCTACGCGGGACTCAGAGCTATCTCTGGCCCACTCAGGGACCTCGATACCAGACTCATCCAATTGACGGATGTACGCAGGATCGAGACGACGAGCATTGAACATCGACTCGTTGATCTCAGAGACAGCACCAAAGAGGCCGCGAGTTGCGGCCCCCGGTAATTCTGAGAGATGCTCAAAGAGACCATGAGGTTCCTCAAGGGTTGAGTAATGCTCTGAGGCACCCTGCCCCCACACTTTGTTAAAAGCCTTAGCCAGGGGTGCGGCTTCGTCTGTTTCCTCTTTGAGAGCGGCAATCATATTCTCATGCGGACCGGATAGGATCAGCTGGGTTAGCTCCATACTATTCCCAGTTGCTCCCGCGATATCCGCTTGGAGCGATAGATCATTCTTTGCCTTTTCACGGATTTTCTCCACCTGTTCAAAGGTGAAAGTCCCGTACCATTTATTAGCGCCCTTTCGGGCGTTGTTGTTGTCGTTCATATATGAATTGTCCTTAAAAATTAGTCTTGTGAGCGGTGCATCAATCATACGCCGCTTTGATTTTTCCCGAGGCCAGCGAAAGTGAGCCTGTGGTAAGGCCCCTTTCGCCAGCGCAAGGAATAGCGCCGCCTCCCCCATAATGGGGCGGCACTAAAGAAAACTAGTGTGTTGAGTTTCGGTCTCTGGACATGACCATCAGGCTTCTGTGTGTCCCGTCGCAAGGCGCAATGAGAAAGCCCCCATGCCGCGATGGTTAGACACACGTCCCCCGTTAGTTTTACCCAGAGGTAGGGATTTTAAGATCATCATTCACGCATCATCGAAAAGACTAGCCGCCTTCCCTAGCAACCCCACCCTGCGGCCTAGAAACCGCCCATCGAATACAACCCGTTCGACCGGTCAAGGGTGATGATCTTCATATTCAATTGTCAAAGAGCACGGTCGCCTTTCAGCGACCTGTCAGCAGAACATACTCGAACCACCAACTTAGCCAAGTTTCTATCCTTTATCGGAGTGATTGTAAAGTCGATTTTTGCAATTACTTGTAATTATTACCGTTCCACCATATCTTCAATGAAGACTTCTCTCCGGTAACGTAACTAATAGGTAAAAAATGCACCACCAAATCCAACCCGGAATCGAGTTTCTACGGCGGTTCGAACAGTTTGATACTAAAATGCAGTTGAGCACGGCTCTAACGCTCTTATACATAGCCAGATTTCAGGATCGACCTCAGGGCGTAACAACTGCAGATATACAAAACTGGGTCGGCTTGGGTACTGCGGCAGCTAGTAGAAACACGAACTACTGGGGCCAAGGAACTGCTGACATGCCGAATTCGGGTGTTAATTTGATCAGTGTTAACATCAACCCAAATGACCGTCGCAAACGAGAACTGCGATTGACACCGAGAGGGGAAAACTTCGTTGCACAGTTGGAAGCAATCCTCTCTGGCACCAAGGAAAATTAGTCTATCCGACAAAGAAAGGGGCCAGCGCACTTGCTAGCCCCCTGTTTGCGAAGTTTGACTAAGCCTTAGCAAACTAAGGTATCAAATTCAGCGTCAACTGGATGCGTTTCCCCGGTCACCTGCTCGTAAGCGTGCATGACATCCATCAATCGCTTCTTGAGGCTTTCCCGGTCATACTGATTGTTCAGCCCCCATCCGGTTTCTAGTTCCAACCCTGCGATCAAATCAGCGTTCTTCTGATCGGCCAGCATCAGATAGTGCAACATCACCCGCTCATGGAGAGCTTGAGCAACCGACAGTGTACCTAAGCTTTTCATTGTCATCTTCTTTTCCTTCTCTACTCGTTAGGTTTCTTGGGGTTTAATTTCAGTGTGCTTCAAGTCGAACTGAGGGAGACACAAGGCTTCCCCCGAGTTCTTCATACAACGCCTTGAAGGTTGATAGGATCACATCGTCCAACTCTGCCCTCTTGGCATAGACGCTGATACCAATGTCATCTTTGTTTGAATGACCGACAGCCAGGTTCCTAGCTTCACGGGCTACACCCGCATTCACCAGAGCCGACACAGCAGTCCTTCTAAATGAATGCATGTCCCATTTGGAGTTGTCGCCTTCTAGGTTCTTTCTGGCCTTCTCCAAAGCTTTCCCGAGGTAATGGCTTGGTTGCTTGTCGTAGCCGCCCAAGTTGATCCGAGGAAACAGCCGACCTTCATTCTCAGGACAAGACGGTTCGACTATTGCCGCTTGCTTGATGGCTTCTCTGAGCAAAGAGCAATCATCATCACCAACGATCATGACTGTCCGCTTCCCTGCCTCAGTCTTGGCCTCAGGGATATTGATACAAATGCAATCCCCTCTGTCGTCAATATCTGACAGGTAACGCCCACAGATTTCATTCAGTCGGCATCCGGTGACCCAGAGTAGACGCACAGTCACGAACATCTCGAATTGGTATTTGAGAGCGTCATTGGCAGCGATGTAAGTCAGAAGGCTTTCGGCTTCCTCTCGGGTCACCGGCCTAAGCTTTTTCTCTCTCGGGTCAGCCTTCTTCTTCTGACCCGCCACGCGCCTCAAGAGCGACGAGAATGGATTGCGTACATCAGGATCGACCAAGCCCCAATGATCCAAGACGCGCCAGTAAGAGGCTAGGCAGCACTGATAGGACTGTAAGGACCGCGCTGAGAGTAGTTCTCCGGTCCTCTCAGATGGTGTCCTTTTGAGGTACTCCATGAAATCCAGAGCCAACGTCCTGTTGATCTCAGTAACCTCAATGTTCCCCGCGAACGCCTCAAAGCCCTCAAGGTGCTGTCTGTACCTTGCCTTGGTGGACTCTTTGATACCATCTGCTTCGGTCATCCAGCGGTGAGCCGTGTCCCTGACGGTATTCCCTTCTTGCGGGTTGTGTCGTGCAACTTGTTTGATCACAGGCTCAGGCGTTGAACCCTCACCAATCGACGCAAGAATTTCCGGCAAGACTTCCTTTCGCCGGACCAAAGCCTCAGCTAAGTCCTGCGTTCCAAGGCCCCGCACGATCTCTTTCTTACCGATGATAGCTTGATATTCGTTGGGTACTGCGACTCTGATCGCGTATCCCTTGCCTCTCTTAAAGAGGCCCTTTGGCACCCGTACATCCATCTCAAAAGGCTCCAATTACCGTTACATTCGGTGAAGAAACCTGTTGAAAATCAAGTACTTGGTGCGGTCGAGAAGACTCGAACTTCCACGGGAGTTACCCCACAGCGACCTCAACGCTGCGCGTCTACCAATTCCGCCACGACCGCACTGCCAATGACTTGGTAGAGGGGCGTATAGACGCTGAAGATCGAGATGTGAAGAGACAAAAACACACAGGTTTGAATTCCTTCCGGCGGGTCATATCTTTACGACCAACACACCCCAATCTCCCTTCAGGAGCGCAATCATGTCCGCGACCGACACACGACCTATTGTTCAAATCGACATTGTCTCGGATGTGGTTTGTCCTTGGTGTATTGTTGGGTTTCGGCAGCTTGATCTGGCGTTGCAGCAACAAAATGTTCTGGCGAAACTTCGGTGGCACCCGTTCGAATTAAACCCGACCATGCCGCGCGAAGGTCAGAACCTGCGTAAACACATCGTGGAGAAATACGGATCAACACCAGAACAGAGCCAACAAGTGCGAGAGCGATTGACTCAGCTTGGGGCCGAGCTGGGGTTTGCCTTTAATTTCAACGATGACAGCAGGATCGTGAACACCTTTGCAGCACATCAGCTATTGGACTGGGCAGAAACCCAAGGTCGCCAGCACCCACTGAAGCTTGCCCTGTTCAAAGCGTATTTCACGGATCAGCAGGATGTCTCGGACATCGAGGTTTTGCTTGATGCAATTCAGACGGCCGGGTTGGACCGCGACGCCGCACGTGCAGTGCTAGATTCTGGTACCCACGCCGGACCAGTACGCGACAAACAGCAGTTTTGGGCCAACCACGGCATCTCGGGCGTTCCCTCCATGGTATTCGGGGGCAAGTATCTTCTGACCGGCGCACAAGGCACCGACACATACGCGCAGGTTCTGGAACGTTGTCTGACCGAGATCGCCTGACCCCTTCCCCTTGCCGGTACCGCGCGATAAGGAGCCATCATGGAATGGAAGATCACCGACGGTTTAACTGATTACACCGAGGCCGTTGCCTTCATGGAGGCTCGGGTGGCGGCGATTTCTGCTGGCGAGGCGGATGAGTGTGTTTGGCTGCTGGAGCATCCACCGCTTTATACAGCGGGAACCTCTGCCCGGATCGAAGATTTGACCGATCCTGACCGGTTTCCTGTCTACGAGGCCAAGCGCGGCGGAGAATATACTTATCACGGGCCTGGCCAGCGCGTCGCTTACGTTATGCTGGACCTTAACAAACGCGGCAAGGACGTGCGGGGCTTTGTCAAAAAGCTTGAAAATTGGGTGATCGCCGCGCTAGCGGAATTCAACGTAACAGGTGAGATCCGCGACGGTCGGGTCGGCGTCTGGGTAAAACGGGATGACAAGCCTCTGACCGTGACAGGCCAACCCGCCGAAGATAAAATCGCGGCTATCGGGCTACGCCTGCGCAAATGGGTCAGCTTCCATGGCATCTCGATCAACGTCGAGCCGGACCTCGAACATTTTTCCGGCATCGTGCCTTGTGGTATCACCGAACACGGCGTGACCTCTCTGGTCGATTTGGGGTTGCCGGTAACACTGGCGGATGTCGACGCTGCCTTGCAAAAAACCTTTGCTGAATGCTTTCAGCCTGACCAAAACTGACCTTGGCGCGAATCAATTCCCTAAGCAGTTCGATTAACAATAACCCCCTAATAACACTCTTTGTTTCCGGATTGGATTCAATCAGTCGATAAGCTCATTCATTTTGGGTTTAATTCTGCCAAAACTCACTCTGATGAATACAAATCAGCCATTCAAGGTTAATCTAATCTTACCGTTCTAGAGTGAGTGGTGTGTTAAACCGGTGATCCTGGGTCTCCCAGGTGTCGGACAAGTGTTTGGTTACGAGTCTGCCGTTCCGACCCCAAATCGGAACGGCAATTTCTTTTCAGGATTCGTCCAAAACGACCTTAAGGTGACATTGGCTGATATTGAGGCGCATTTAGCCTCAGAACGCGTGGGACTCTTCGATTGGAACCGTGTTCAAGCACGCAGCCGAATTGCACGTATCGCCACCGACTATGAGGGAAGGCACGATCACATATGTGCCGTTTTCATGCATTCGGTGACCATAACGCGTGTCTTGGGCTGCAGAAGGCAAAGACGTAATCAGGCCAGCGCTTCTTTGACCCGCTCTGCATGCTGAGCAATCAGATCAAAGTCGCCCATATTTCCCGGCGGACGCATCGGAACACCTTCCTGTCGCGGCAGGATGTGGAAATGCAGATGGAAGACCTCCTGCCCGCCTGCGGCTTCGTTGAACTGTTGAACCGTCACACCGTCGGCGTCAAACGCCTTGACCACCGCCTTCGCCAGTTTCTGCACGGTCGACATTACGGCGGCCAGTTGCTCGGGCGAGGCATCTAGCAGATTTCGGCACGGCGTTTTGGGAATGACCAGCAAATGACCGTCCGACCGCGGCATGATGTCCATGAAGGCCAGCGTGTCGTTGTCCTCGTAAACGCGGGAGCAGGGAATTTCCCCGCGCAGAATCTTGGCAAAAATGTTGTCGGGATCGTAATCGGCCATTTCTAACCTCCGGTTTCTTATCTTGTGGCCAGTTCTGCGGCCCACATTCCTGCGGGTCAAGGCGGAACTCTGCCAAGCGGCGCGCCGGGCCAATTTCGATGCCTTGAAATCCGGGCAGTAATTGCCAAATAGAGCGCATTCTAGACCAAGAATTCGCGGGTTATCCTCCTGCCCGCGACAATTATTCTTGATCCAGATCAAACTCGGCCATTGAAGGCGCCCCCTTCGCAATCTAAAACCAGCAGGAATCCCGCGCGCTGGAGAGGTCCGGCTGCGCGGTGCAGTTGCAACAGGAGGCACCTAAATGGCAGACGCAGCCATTCATGGTCACGAGCATGAAGATAATCGCGGTTTCTTTACCCGCTGGTTCATGTCGACCAACCACAAGGACATCGGGATTCTCTACCTAGTCGTTTCGGCACTTGCCGGTCTGATCTCGGTACTGATGACCGTTTACATGCGGCTCGAACTGATGCACCCCGGTGTTCAGTACATGTGCCTGGAAGGCTTCATGGCCGACCCATGTACCCCCAACGGACACCTCTGGAACGTCATGATCACCTATCACGGTGTTCTGATGATGTTCTTTGTTGTCATCCCGGCCTTGTTCGGCGGTTTTGGCAACTATTTCATGCCGTTGCAGATCGGTGCGCCGGATATGGCGTTCCCACGAATGAACAACCTGTCCTTCTGGCTGTACGTCGCTGGTACGTCGCTGGGTGTGGCCTCGCTGCTGGCCCCGGGTGGTGGAACCTATCCTGATGGTTCGGTGCAACCGGGTTCGGGCGTCGGTTGGGTTCTCTACCCACCGCTGTCGACAACCGAAAGCGGCATGTCCATGGACCTTGCGATTTTCGCCGTACACGTATCGGGCGCCTCCTCGATCCTCGGCGCGATCAACATGATCACCACCTTCCTGAACATGCGTGCCCCGGGCATGACCCTGTTCAAGGTGCCGCTGTTCAGCTGGTCGATCTTCGTCACCTCGTGGCTGATTCTGCTGTCGCTGCCGGTTCTGGCAGGCGCGATCACCATGCTGCTGATGGACCGCAACTTTGGTTTCACCTTCTTTGATCCGGCCGGTGGCGGCGATCCGATCCTGTATCAGCACATCCTGTGGTTCTTTGGCCACCCGGAAGTGTACATCGTGATCCTGCCCGGTTTCGGCATCATCAGCCACGTGATCGCGACCTTCGCACGCAAGCCGATCTTCGGTTACCTGCCGATGGTCTGGGCGATCATCGCGATCGGTGTTCTGGGCTTTGTCGTGTGGGCACACCACATGTACACCGTTGGCATGTCGCTGCGCCAGCAGGCCTACTTCATGCTGGCCACGATGGTCATCGCGGTTCCGACGGGCGTTAAGGTCTTCTCGTGGATCGCGACCATGTGGGGCGGTTCCATCGAGTTCAAAACGCCGATGCTGTTCGCCTTCGGCTTCCTGTTCCTGTTCACCGTTGGCGGTGTGACCGGTGTGGTTCTGTCGCAGGCCGGTATCGACCGCGCCTATCACGACACCTACTACGTGGTTGCTCACTTCCACTATGTGATGAGCTTGGGTGCCGTCTTCGCGATCTTCGCGGGTGTATACTTCTACTTCTCGAAGATGACCGGTCGTCAGTACTCGGAGTTCTGGGGCAAGGTTCACTTCTGGCTGTTCTTCATCGGCGCCAACCTGACCTTCTTCCCGCAGCACTTCCTAGGCCGTCAGGGCATGCCGCGCCGCTATATCGACTATCCCGAGGCATTCGCCCAGTGGAACTTTGTATCGTCGATTGGTGCGTTCATCTCGTTCGCTTCGTTCCTGCTGTTCTTCGGCATCGTGATCTACGCCCTGCTGCGCGGCGCGAAAGAGACCCGTCCGAACCCCTGGAATGAATACGCGGATACGCTGGAATGGACCCTGCCCACCCCGCCGCCCGAACACACGTTCGAGCAGTTGCCCAAGCAGGAGGACTGGGACAAGGGCCACGCGCACTGATCCCGCCCCAACCAAAGAAAACCCCGCCAAATCGGCGGGGTTTTTTCGTTGCGGTACAGGGTTCATGGTCAAAAGTCGCCAGATGCACAAAAATCGGCTATTCTATTGTTGGCGACACATCCGGCAACCCGGGGGTATCCTATGCCTGCAATCGACTTTTGGTATTCAATCGGCAGCACCTACAGCTTCCTGACGATCATGCGCCTGGACGACTGGTGCGCAGAGCATGACGTTTCGGTGAAGTGGTCCCCGTTCAATGTGCGCACTGTGATGTCGGAACAGAACAATATCCCGTTTGCCGGAAAACCGACCAAGTCAGCATATATGTGGCGGGACATAGAGCGTCGGGCAGCCAAGTATCATATTCATGCCCGGTTACCTGCACCCTACCCGATTTCGGACCTAGCATTGGCCAATCAGGTTGCACTGCTGGGCATGAGCGACGGCTGGGGCAAGGATTTTACCCAAACGCTGTATCGGATCTGGTTCGAAGAAAATATCGAAGCTGGCAGCGAAACAGCCATCAGCGAAGCACTGCATCGTTGCCAACAAGATCCGCGCATGGTTCTGGCCCGCGCGCGCAGCCCTGACACGATTGCGGCCCTTGAGGCGGAAACGGACCGCGCCCTGAAATTGGGTGTATTCGGCGCGCCCAGCCTTGTTGTTGGCGGCGAGGTGTTCTGGGGGGACGACAGGCTGGATGACGCTCTGTCTTGGGCACGTGTCGGTCATGTAGCCTGATCATTTTCAGTCGACACGCACCTGCAATACGCTAGTTTTCTGCTATGCCTTACCAATGGACTCAAACCTCTGAGACCGAACAACAATTGCGTCTTTGGCCGCACAACTCATTGCCGCGGCGTGGGGCGATGATTGTAATCTTGTCCGTGTTCCTGTTCGGCCTGATCCCACTGCTGGCGATGCTGGGATCTGTCATCCTGTGGGGGCTGCTCCCCTTCTTGCTAGTGACCGTGTTGGGGCTATGGCTCGCCATTCAGTCCAACTACCGCGCCCGCAGTGTGTTCGAAGTTCTGACGCTCAGCGGAACACGGGCCAAGCTGATCCATCAATCTCCGGGAAGAGAGAAGCAGGAATGGTCGTGCGATCGCTATTGGGCGCGCCCCGAGATGCATGAAAACGATGGGCCAGTACCACACTATGTCACCTTGATCGGAGACGGGCGCGAAGTTGAAATCGGTGCTTTCCTGTCCGAGGAAGAGCGCATAGCGCTATACGATGAACTGATACAAAAACTGCGCGAACCAGTCGCGCAGTAATTAGCGTTTTAAGAAGAGTGCAATCTTAACTGCTTAACTGTTTGACCCGGCGCATAGATGGTCTTTGACCATCGGTCCAACCTTACCGAAATCCATCTGGCCGGTATAACGGGTCTTCAACTCGCCCATGACCTTGCCCATGTCACGGATGGACCCTGCCCCAGTTGCAGAGATCGCCGACTGAATGGCTTTCGACACCTCTTCGTCATCCATCTGCTTGGGCAGAAATTCCTCAATGACCTCAACTTCTCGCAGCTCGCGTTCGGCCAGATCCAACCGCCCGCCTTCTTCGTAAGCGCGCGCGCTTTCCTTGCGCTGCTTGGTCATTTTCCCAAGTATTCCAAGAACTTCGGCGTCGCCACAGCCCTTGACCTCTTCATTGTCCGAGGCCCGCGAAGCGATATCTCTGTCCTTGATTGCGGCGTTGATCAGCCGCAGCGTCGACAAGCGCTCAGCAGCTTTGTCTTTCATTGCTTGCTTCAGGGCGGCATTCACCCGTGATCGCATATCCATATGGTCTGTCCATCCCCATGGCAAAGGAACCCCGACCATATCGAAACAAAAAGCGCGACACAACAGGGGGCAAATATCGCTAAGCCATTGTTTTTCCTCAATAGCCCAAAATTTGAACATACTTGACCCAGCGCCCCAACCCCCTTAGGTATGCGCCGATTTACCCAATAGGAGAGTCGCCCGATGGCCCAGAACGCCCCGTCCAAGCCCACCGCATGTCTGGCATTGGCCGACGGAACACTGTTCTACGGGATGGGCTTTGGCGCCACCGGTCAGACCGTGGCCGAGCTGTGCTTTAACACCGCCATGACCGGGTATCAGGAAATCATGACTGACCCCTCTTATGCAGGGCAGATCGTGACCTTTACCTTCCCTCACGTCGGCAATGTCGGCGTCAACCCCGAGGATGACGAAACCGGTGATCCGGTTGCCGCCGGGATGGTTGTCAAATGGGACCCGACCGAGCCTTCAAACTGGCGCTCGGCCGAAGAACTGAAAATATGGCTTGAACGTCGTGGACGCATTGCCATCGGCGGAGTGGACACGCGCCGCCTGACCCGCGCCATCCGTCAGCAAGGTGCCCCCCATGTGGCGCTGGCCCATGACCCCGAGGGTAATTTCGATATCGAGGCTCTGATCGCCGCAGCGCGCGGATTTGCCGGGCTTGAAGGTATGGATCTGGCTAAAGAGGTCACCTGCGCCCAAAGCTATCGCTGGGATGAGATGCGGTGGGCCTGGCCTGACGGCTACTCGCGTCAGGAAGCGCCTGTGCACAAGGTTGTCGCCATCGACTATGGTGCCAAGCGCAACATTCTACGCTGTCTCGCCTCGGCTGGCTGCGACGTGACCGTTCTGCCCGCCACCGCAACGGCGGCAGAGGTTCTGGCGCATAGCCCCGACGGTGTATTCCTGTCCAACGGCCCTGGCGACCCGGCAGCAACCGGCGAGTATGCCGTTCCGATGATCAAAGAGGTTCTGGACACCACCGACCTGCCTGTCTTTGGTATTTGTCTGGGCCACCAAATGTTGGCACTGGCGCTGGGTGGTCAGACAGTCAAGATGAACCACGGCCACCATGGTGCCAACCATCCTGTGAAGGACATGGAGACTGGCAAGGTGGAAATCACCTCGATGAACCACGGCTTTGCGGTCGACGCTCAATCGTTGCCCGAAGGCGTAGTGGAAACCCACCGCTCGTTGTTTGACGGGTCAAATTGCGGCATCCGCATGACCGACCGCCCGGTTTATTCGGTACAGTACCACCCCGAAGCTTCGCCCGGTCCGCAGGACAGTTTTTATCTGTTCGAGCGCTTTGCCGATGCAATGGCAAGCCAGAAAGAGCAGGCATAAACGCCGCTTCGAACATAGTTAACCCGCTGTTAACCTAGTTTTGACAACCCTGACGCCAAGTAACCGCGTCGGGGTTGTTTCTTTATGGTCGAACTGAACCTGCAGCATTTCTCGCATGCCGCGCCAATCCCTGCACAGGCAAGTAAGCCTCTTGGGGCATATCTGATCGACCGCGGATTGATCACTCGGTCGCAATTGGACGAAGCTCTTGTTCTGCAATCGTGGCAACAGGCGCCTTTGGGTGAACTTTTGGTGTCTGAAGGTTGGGTCACCCGTCACGATGTGCAAGATGCTCTGTCCGAGCAGCATGGTTTGCAAACCGCCGATCTGGACCGCCAACCTCCGCCCCCCGATTTGTGCCAGATCATGCCTGTCCAATTCTGGTTGACCCACAACGTCATACCGTGGAAGCGAATTGGTCCCGTTCTCATGATAGCCACAGCGCGCCCGGATCGCTTTGAAAAGGTCCACGCGGAACTGAAAGGGTGCGGTCGGACGATTATTCCTGTGCTTGCCGGAAGCGATCAAATAGACGATGCGATCTCTCGCATGTTTTCTACCTCGCTCGCCAAAGCAGCCGAATGCCGGGTGGAAACAGAGCAGAGCTGCCGATCCTGGTCTCTGCGATCTCCGGTTTGGTCGGGTGCCATTCTGCTGGCGATGATCATTCTGTTTCTTGCTTTTCCCATGGTCGGGCTTTCATTTCTGGTTGCAGCAGCAGTCATTAGCTTGGCTCTATTCACGTCCCTGCGCATGATTGGTTTGCTTGCCTATCTTTGGCGTCGCCCCCCCCAACGAGCCGAGGCTACAAATCTCAAAACGCCTCACCCCCTGCCCTGTGTATCCATCATGGTGCCTCTGTATAAGGAGCGCGAGATAGCAGATGCCCTTATTCAACGGCTGACGCGGCTGACCTATCCCAAGTCTCTGCTGGACATCATCCTGGTACTTGAAGAAGCCGATAAGATCACCCGCTCCACCTTGGCCGAGGTTGATCTGCCCAGTTGGATCAGAACCATCGAAGTACCAGCACTCAACGGTCTAACCACCAAACCCCGCGCAATGAACTATGCACTGGATTTCTGCCGCGGCGATATCTTGGGTGTCTGGGATGCAGAAGATGCACCACAACCGGATCAGATTGAGCGTGTTGTCCGAAAATTTGCGATTGTGGGAAAGGACGTGGTCTGCCTGCAAGGTGTTTTGGACTACTATAACCCGCGCACCAATTGGCGGTCGCGCTGCTTTTCGATCGAATACAACAGCTGGTTCCGTGTTGTCCTTCAGGGTATCGCGCGGCTTGGTCTTGTTGTTCCCTTGGGCGGGACCACTTTCTTTTTCCGCCGTGATAAACTGTTGGAATTAGGTGGGTGGGATGCCCACAACGTTACTGAAGATGCCGATTTGGGGGTGCGTCTGTCCCGATCCGGTTATCGAACCGAAATGGTTGACACCGCAACGTTTGAAGAGGCCAACTTTCGCGCTTGGCCTTGGGTGCGGCAGCGTTCGCGCTGGCTCAAGGGGTTCATGGTGACCTATCTGGTTCACATGCGAGCCCCAATGCGCCTTTATCGCGACCTCGGCCTATTGCGGTTTCTTGGCGTTCAGGCCTTTTTTCTGGGAACCGTTGTCCAATTCCTGCTGGCCCCAATCTTGTGGCTTTTCTGGCTCACGAGCTTTGGACTTCCCAGCCCGTTAGATCCGATCTTGCCCGCAACGATGACGGCAGTCCTGATCGGGCTGTTTCTGGCCGCCGAGATCACGAATGCGGTCGTCGGGATCGTCGCTGTTTCCGCGCAGGAAAGGCGGTTCCTTTTGCCATGGATTCCAACCATGCCGTTGTATTTCCCACTTGGCGTGCTGGCTGCGTATAAAGCTCTTTGGGAACTAATACTTAACCCGTTCTTTTGGGACAAAACGCAACACGGTCAAGCCAGCGAGGAAAGTCCGCCGGCCGAATGATCAATTCTCGCGCAGAACTGCATCCTGCTTCAGGCGGGTCATGAACGCGACCGAGATATGCTCTTTGAGCGCACGCCCCGCAGCCTCTTCATCCCGCGCAGCGATGGCTTCGACAATGCCCTTGTGCTCGCTCTGCGCAATCTCACCGCGCCCTTGCACGGCCAGAGAGGTAGTGGCCATCAGCGCCATAGTGCGATGAACAAGGTCCAGTTGCTGCACCAGATACCGGTTGTGAGAAGCAAGATGAATTTGCTCGTGAAAACGCCGGTTCGCGCGCGACAGGGCCGTGGGATCGTCGACCAAGGCATCGTCCTCGGTCACCATATCCTGCAACACCTTGATCTCTTCTTCGGTAGCGTGCTTGGCTGCCAGCTTCGCGGCCAAACCTTCCAGCTCTCGCCGCACCACATACAACTCGGCCATTTGGTTGTGGTCCAGCGACGCGACGATAAGCGACCGCCCGTCGCGCTCAAGCAGCGACTGCGTCTCCAACCGTTGCAACGCCTCGCGGATGGGTGTGCGCGAAACCCCGAACCGTTCCGCCAGTTCGCTTTCGACCAAACGGTCGCCGGGCTTGTAGACACCCACGTCGATCGCTTCGAGAATAAGGCTATAGGCGTCTTTGGTCGGCTGTCTGGGTTGGGGCATAGTGTGGTTCGTCTCCTCGTTCGGACATGTCTATCCGCCACACACCCTGCGGATCAAGAGCGGCATTGAAAAGCTTGCTCATGCGCCCTAAACCAAAGCCATGGTCAAACCTGCCTTTGCTCACGTCACCCAATGGGTGTTCGACCTCGACAATACGCTGTACCCGCCGCATATGCGCCTGTTCGATCAGATCGAAGTGCTGATGACGGATTACGTTGTACAGGCAATCGGCGTCGACCGGGCCGAGGCGGATCGGCTGCGCTCTCACTATTGGCGGCACTACGGCACCACGCTGGCAGGGCTGATGGCTGAGCACGATCTGGACCCCGACCCCTATTTGCACGCTGTTCATCAGGTCGACATGAGCCACATGGACCCTGATGCCCAGCTGGCCGATCACATCCGGTCGCTACCCGGTCGCCGCATCGTTTACACCAATGGCAGCGCACCCTACGCCGAGCGCGTGCTGGAGGCGCGTGGCCTCAGCGGCCTGTTCGACGCGATCTATGGTGTGGAACACGCTGGCTATCGCCCCAAGCCCGAAAAAGCAGCGTTCGAGGCGATCTTTAAACAGGATGGAATTGAGGCCGCAAAGGCGGCCATGTTCGAGGATGACCCCCGAAATTTAGCCGCTCCGCACGCGATGGGAATGCGTACTGTCCATGTCGCGCCGGAACCTCATGAGGCCGACCACATTCATCACCATACAGACGATCTAACTGCGTTTCTGGCCCGCCTGCGATAGGCTGTCACACTGCGACGATCTGCACATTCTGCAGGTGCAGCATAGCCCCTATATGCGCCTCAGCGACGAACAGAATCGGAGAAACCCATGAGCGCGATCGAGATGCCCGGACGCCTGCCAATTTGGCAGCGCCTGTTGTTTGCAATCCCCGTTTTTGGCTGGCTGGCCCGTGATGCCGCCAACGGTGAGGCCGAAGATTGGTATTACACTGCTGCCGCGATCTTCAGCATGTGGGGATGCTCTGCCCTGCTGTTTGGGCTGCCCGGGCTTTACATACCGGCCGTCATGATGGTGCCGATGATGTTCATCATCCTCCTTCTGATTTCGCGCGGGTGATATACGGGACAGGATGTCACTTGGCACCGGCCTTGGAACCGAACTAGGTTCTGCCCAAGACTCGGAGACCAAGTCCATGACTGATAGCTGTGACATCCTGATTTCCGGCGGTGGAATCGCCGGGCTGACCGCTGCGGCGACCTTTGGGACTGCCGGGTTCGACGTGGTGTGCGTTGATCCCACCCCACCCATCACCGAGCGTGATGTGGACGGGTCCGACCTACGAACAACAGCATTCTTGCAACCGGCCCATGGGCTGCTGGAACAATGCGGGCTTTGGGCACGGCTGGGCGAACACGCGGCCCCCCTTCAGATCATGCGGATTGTGGACGCGGGCGGCGATGTACCCGAACCACGCGTAATACGTGACTTTAACGCCGCCGATATATCCGACCAACCGTTTGGCTGGAACCTGCCGAACTGGTTGCTGCGTCGCGAGATGGTGGCGCGACTGGCCGAACTGCCCAATGTCGATTTCCGCCCCGGTACAGGCACCGTCAGCCTGTTCACCCGCACCGCCGAGGCGCGCGTGGGTCTGAGCGACGGAAGCCGCATTCGCTGCAAATTGGTGATCGCTGCGGACGGGCGTAACTCTCCCATGCGTGAGGCCGCCGGGATCAATGTCCACACCACGCGCTACGGTCAAAAGGCGCTGGCCTTCGCCGTTACTCACCCAATCCCGCATGACAATGTATCGACCGAGATTCACCGTTCGGGCGGGCCGTTCACTCTGGTCCCCCTACCCGACTGGCAGGGCCAACCGTCTTCGGCGATTGTCTGGATGGAACGTGGACCAAGGGCGGTTGAATTGCTGAACACTGAGCCTGAGGCGTTCGAGGCGCTGATGACCGAACGCTCCTGCGGGCTGTTCGGGCCGCTGAAACTAGCCTCGCGCCGAACGATCTGGCCGATCATAAGCCAGTCGGCGGAACGGCTGTCGGGTGAACGCATCGCCCTGATGGCCGAAGCGGCCCACGTTGTACCCCCTATCGGTGCACAAGGGCTGAATATGTCGCTGGGAGATCTGCGCAGCCTGCTGGATCTTGCCCAAGCCCGCCCCGAAGGTCTGGGCGATGCGCAAATGCTGGACGCCTATCACAAGGCCCGCCACACCGAGATCGAAATGCGCGTTAAAGGTATCGATCTGCTGAACCGCGCCTCAATGATTGAGGCGCGGCCGCTGCGCGATGCGCGGGCGATGGGATTGAATGCGCTCTACTCCCTGCCGCCCGTGCGGAAAACGCTGATGCAGATGGGCCTCGGCGTGCGTTGAAACGCAAGATCACAGAACCTGGTCCAACACGCGCTTGAGCCGCGCAATTGTGCCATCCACGTCATACAGCTTATCCAGCCCGAACAAGCCCAGACGGAATGTGCTGAACCCTTCAGGCTCATCACATTGCAGCGGAACACCGGCTGCAATCTGCATACCCAACGCGGCAAATTTCTTGCCGTTCTGAACATCGGGGTCCGAGGTATAGCTGACCACAACTCCCGGCGCGCCAAACCCCTCAGCAGCAACCGAAGCAACGCCTTTTTCCTTTAGCATTGCCCGAACACCGTCTCCCAAAGCCCATTGAGCATCCCGCAGCTTTTCAAAGCCATAGTCGCGCGTCTCGACCATTGTGTCCCGGAAGGCCTGCAAAGCGTCGGTTGGCATAGTGGCGTGATAGGCATGCCCACCGTTTTCATAAGCCTGCATGATCTGTCGCCATTTCTTCAGATCTACAGCAAAACTATCCGACGTTGTTTCTTGCAAACGTGCTTCAGCTCGTTCGGACAACATGACCAGTCCGGCGCAAGGCGATGCGCTCCAGCCTTTCTGCGGGGCCGAAATCAGAACGTCCACACCGGTCGCCTTCATGTCGATCCACGCACAGCCAGAGGCGATGCAATCCAAGACCATCAACGCCCCGACCTCATGCGCAGCCTCTGCCATTGCGGTCACATAATCCTCTGGCAAGATGAGGCCCGCAGATGTTTCAACATGCGGCGCAAAAACCACATCTGGACGCTGCTCACGAATTGTTGAAATCACCTCTTCGATCGGTGCCGGAGCAAAGGGCGACGGGCTGGAATTTCCTGTCTGACGCGCCTTGAGCACCGTAGACGACGCAGTCAGCGTTGCAGATTCAATGATCTGGCTCCAGCGATAGGAAAACCACCCATTTCGTACGACCAGAACATTGGCATTACGTGCGAACTGGCGCGCCACGGCCTCCATGCCATAGGTGCCGCCACCTGGGATCACGGCAACGCCATCCGCCTTGTAAACATCCCTCAACATAGAAGATATATCGCGCATGACGGCCTGAAACCGGGCCGACATATGATTTAAAGATCGATCCGTGAACACAACTGAGAATTCTTCCAGCCCATTCGGGTCGATGGTTTCCAAAAGCGCTGGCATGATTTGTCCTTTCAAAGTGCGTTCGGGTTTCATGAGTCTGTACTTTGGGATGTTATGACGCTTGCTGCGCAACGGCAATTGACGCGACGGAACTCAATTTACTAACGCAAAATTAACCTCAAAAACCGTCAATTGAACGATTACTTGACGCCAAATAGTGTCACCACCCCTTTACACCCTGAGGTGTTTCTGAACAGATACATTCACTTTGTAGAAGAAAGGTATTACTTCTCGTGACTGCTCAACAGCGGATCAGTTTTCAGGTTGTACGTGACGAAGTTAAGCGGCGTATTGAAAGCCGAATCTGGCCACAGGGATCTCTGCTTCCGACCGAAACGCAGCTTGCCGAAGAATTCAATTGCGCACGCGCGACCGTTAACCGCGCCCTGCGCGAGCTGGCCGAACAGGGCTTTGTCGAGCGTAAGCGCAAAAGCGGTACACGGGTCAAGAAAGAACCCAGCAAACACGCGAAACTGGAGTTTTCGCTGGCGCGTCAGACTGTTGAGAACCAGAATTCCACCTATCGCTATGCGCTTGTTGAACGAAATGTCGTGTCCAGCCCCGGTTGGCTAGCCTCTCAGCTAAACGTTTCGCCGGATGCGCGGGTATTGCACGTGATCTGCATGCACTACGCCGACAACCGCCCCTTTCAACTTGAAGAGCGTTGGATCAACATCGAAACCGTACCCGAGGTAGAACATGCGGATTTGAACACGCATGGCCCGCATGAGTGGTTGCTGAACATAGCCCCCTTCACCGAAGCCGAGATCGCATTTTGCGCAATTTCAGCCGACGGGCGGCTGGCCGAGTTTATGGGCACTACGACTGGCACCTCGATGATTCAGCTTGAACGCACGACTTGGAAAAATGGATTACCGATGACCTTTGCCCGGATGACGCATCATCCCGGCTTTTGCATCCGCACCAAGTACTAATCCCAGTCAACCGATCGGGCCCGGCAGGCGCTCTTCGCTGAGCAGAACGTTTGCCTCAACCTCACCGGCGCCGGGCAATGTCATGATCCGTCGACGCAGGACCCGTTCAAAATCCGCCAAATCGCGTGCCACAACCCGCAAGCGGTAATCATACAACCCCAATACATGCTCGACCGTCTGCACTTCGGGGATGGCGGCGACGGCGCGTTCGAAATCCTCCAAGCTGACCTGTCCTTTGCGCGCCAGCTTGACGCCAAGGAAAACGGTCACGCCAAACCCCAGCGCCTCGGCATTCAGGCGTAGACGGCGCCCCTTGATGACGTCCGCCTCTTCCATCCTACGAATGCGCCGCCATGTGGCTGGCTGTGACAAGCCCAACTTACGCCCCAACGCCCCTGCACTTTGCGTCGCGTCCTGTACCAGCGCGCGCAGAATCTGGCGGTCGAGGTCATCCAGCTCGATCATACCAGCAACACTTCGTTGCGCTTGACGCGGGCAATATGCACCAACGCCTCGATATCGGCGATATGCGGCAAAGTCAGAATGCGATCACGATAGAGCTGCTGATAGTTGGACATATCCCGCGCCAACACCGATAGGCGCACGTCCACCCGCCCCAAAAACGTCTGAATTTCGACCACCTCGGCAACCAGACGCGCGGCGGCTGTGAATTCATCAAAGGCACGGGGCTGCGTTTTGTCCAGCGTCACACGCAACGAGACCTCAATTGCATAGCCCAAGGCGGCCCAGTCGATAACGGCCTCCTGCCCCTGTATGATGCCAGCGGCCTGCATCTTCTCAACCCGCCGCCAACACACACCTTGGCTGATCCCGCAGCGCTCGGCCAGTTCGGCCATGGACAGCGTTGGTTCCGGCTGCAGATGGCGCAGAATACGTCGATCCATGTCGTCAAGCATGATTTTCCCGAGATATCAGGTTAGCACGAATAATTTTTCATCTTTTTCCAAAATACTCAACGGAAAACCGCTCGCCAATAGCTCCGCACCCAACTAAAAGCTCAGCAACCGTAACAGAAAGGACCGAAATCATGCGCGTCTATTACGATCGCGATTGCGACATCAACCTGATCAAAGACAAAAAAGTGGCCATCCTGGGTTATGGCTCGCAAGGTCACGCCCACGCGCTGAACCTGCGCGACTCGGGTGCCAAGAACCTGGTCGTCGCCCTGCGCGAAGGCTCGCCCTCGGCCAAGAAAGCCGAAGGCGAAGGTCTGCAGGTGATGGGTATCGCCGAAGCCGCTGCATGGTGCGACGTCATCATGTTCACCATGCCCGATGAACTGCAGGCCGAAACCTACAAGAAATACGTGCATGACAACATCAAGCCGGGCGCAGCTATCGCGTTCGCCCACGGCCTGAACGTCCACTTCGGCCTGATCGAGCCGAAAGAAGGCGTTGACGTCATCATGATGGCCCCCAAAGGCCCCGGCCACACCGTGCGTGGCGAATACACCAAAGGCGGCGGCGTACCCTGCCTGGTCGCAGTGAACAACGACGCAACAGGCAAAGCGCTGGAAATCGGCCTGTCCTATTGCTCGGCCATCGGTGGCGGCCGCTCGGGCATCATCGAAACCAACTTCCGTGAAGAGTGTGAAACCGACCTGTTCGGCGAACAGGCCGTTCTGTGCGGCGGTCTGGTCGAACTGATCCGCTGCGGCTTTGAAACTCTGGTCGAAGCCGGCTACGCGCCTGAAATGGCCTATTTCGAGTGTCTGCACGAAGTGAAACTGATCGTTGATCTGATCTACGAAGGCGGTATCGCCAACATGGACTACTCGATCTCGAACACTGCCGAGTACGGCCAGTATGTCACCGGCCCGCGCATCCTGAAATACGACGAGACCAAAGCGCGCATGAAAGCGGTTCTGAATGACATCCAGCAGGGTAAATTCGTCCGTGACTTCATGCTGGAAAACGCCGTTGGTCAGCCGACCATCAAAGCAGCCCGTCGTGCCAATGATGAGCATCAGATCGAGGAAACCGGCGCCAAGCTGCGCGGCATGATGCCTTGGATCTCGGCCGGCAAAATGGTCGACAAAGAAAAGAACTAAGCCTGGCTTTCGTCAGCGACAGGGCGGTCCCAGTGGCCGCCCTTTTTCATTTATCAAACTATTGAAGTTATTCGCTGTTCACGCAATCAATCATCGTTATGAAATCTGGGGTCAGAACACATATGCTCGACCAGCCAACATCCCGTGATTGGGGCGGTGTTATCGCCCTTGGCCTTATCTGGGGCGGCAGTTTCATGGGTGTCGCCCTGGCGCTGGAGGGATATGGCCCAGTCACTGTTGCCACGGCGCGCACAACTTTGGGCGCATTGACATTGCTGGGGATGATGGCCCTGACCGGGCGCAAGATGCCGTCAAGTAATCCGAGGCTTTGGAAGTATATCGCCATCATCGGGTTTTTGTCCACGGCACTGCCCTTTATGCTGCTCAGCTGGGGGCAGCAGTATGTGGCCTCGGCTTTTGCCGGGCTGTCGATGGCTGCAATCCCGCTGATGGTACTACCTCTGGCGCATTTCTTTTCAGATGAGCCCTTGAATGCGCGCAAGTTCATAGGCGTTTCGTTGGGGTTTTGCGGTGCTTTGGTCCTGATCGGGCCGGGACTGGCACAGATTGGTCAGGGCGCTGAGCCGCTGGCACAACTCGCCTGCATCGGTGCTGCGCTTTGCTACTCCTGCGCGTCGATCTTTACCCGGCGCTGCCCGCCCATCGACCCCGTTGCATTGGCCGCGCTGTCGCTGGTCGTTGGGGCGGTGTTGTTGCTGCCGTTCATGTTGATGATCGAAGGCATTCCCGACTGGGAAGGCACGCGTCCCGGGCTGGCGATCATCGCACTGGGGCTGCTGCCCACTGCTTTTGCCACCCTATTGCGTGTCTCGATCATCCGCAGCGCAGGGTCTGTGTTCCTTACACTTGTCAACTACCAAGTACCCATCTGGTCGATGGTGCTCGGGGCGTGGATTCTGTCCGAGGCCCTGCCACTGCGGTTTTACATCGCGCTGGCGATGATCCTGACGGGGCTGGCAATCAGCCAGTGGTTCAGCCTGCGCAAGATGCTGTTCGGGCGTTAACTGGCGACCGCTTCGACCTCGGCCACGATGCCATCGACGACCTGTGTCAACAAAGCGTCATCCTCGCATTCGGCCATCACTCGGATCAATGGCTCAGTCCCTGACTTGCGGATCAACAAACGCCCCTGCCCGTTCAATCTCGCCTCGGCATCCGCAATCGCGGCCTTCACGCTGGAGGTTTCGAGCGGAGTCTGCCCCTCACCATAGCGAACGTTCTTCAACAATTGCGGTACGGTTTCGAACTGCACGGACAACTCAGATGCCTTACGGTCTGAATGCACCATCTCGGCAAGGAAATGCAGACCAGCCATTAGACCATCACCAGTGGTGGCAAAATCACTCATGACAATGTGCCCAGATTGCTCACCGCCCAGATTGAACCCACCTTCGCGCATCCGCTCGACGACATAGCGGTCGCCAACGGCTGTTCGTTCCAACCGCAATCCCTGCGCGGCCAGGTGCCGTTCCAGCCCAAGGTTTGACATCACCGTCGCAACCAAAGCACCGCCTTCAAGACGGCCGGCCTTTGCCCAGCTGGTCGCCAGAAGAGCCATCAACTGGTCACCATCTGCTACCTGACCATTCTCATCGACCATCACAACGCGGTCGGCGTCGCCGTCCAGACAAATGCCCACATCCGCGCCATGGGCCACTACCGTCTCGGCCGCCAACTGAGGTTTGGTAGATCCGCAATTCTGGTTAATATTTTTACCATTCGGCGCAATCCCCACTGGAATGACCTCAGCGCCCAGTTCCCACAGAACCTCGGGTGCGGTGCGGTGCGCGGCACCGTTGGCGCAATCGACCACCACTTTCAGCCCGTCCAGACGCAAATCGCGAGACAGCGAGGACTTCACCCGTTCGCCATACCGGAACCGTGCATCGTCCACGCGGCGGGCTCGGCCTATGTTTTGCGCTTGCGCCGGATTGACCCCCTCTTCGATCAGCCGTTCGATCTCCAGTTCTGCTTGATCGGACAGCTTGTAACCGTCGGGGCCAAAGAACTTGATACCGTTATCATCAGCCGGGTTATGGCTGGCCGAAATCATCACCCCTAAATCAGCCCGCATCGAGCGGGTCATCAACCCAACCGCAGGGGTCGGGACCGGGCCCAGCAACAGCACATTCATCCCAGTCGAGGTCAGCCCCGCAGTCAGCGCATTTTCCAGCATGTACCCGGACAGGCGTGTGTCCTTACCGATAACCACCCGATGCGCACCGGATTGATCACGGCGAAAATACCGCCCTACAGCCGCCCCAATACGCAAGGCCATTTCGGCCGTAATCGGATAGGTGTTCGCGGTGCCCCGCACCCCGTCAGTTCCGAACAGCTTGCGCATGGTGGTTCTCCGTCAATTTCTTGCCTGCGACTGGATTACCGGACGGCGGCCCATAGACGCAAGGCCTGAACGGTTTCAGCCACATCATGAACCCGGACGATCTGCACGCCCTGAGACAGACCAGCCAACGCCACTGCGATCGACCCCGGCGCGCGGGCATCTTTACGCGGCTCTTGCCCAATCTCTCCGATGAGGCCCTTGCGCGAGACCCCCAACAGGATTGGACAGCCCAACCCATGGAACAGGCTGAGGTTTTTCAGCAGGGTCAGATTATGCGCCAGTGTCTTGCCGAACCCGATACCAGGATCAACAACAATCCGGTCACGATTGAGGCCCAGACGTTCCAATTTCTCGATCTGCCCTTCCAGAAAATCATAAACGTCCAGAAGAACATCTTCGTATTGTGGGTCATCCTGCATCGTGGCCGGATCGCCCTGCATATGCATCACACAAACAGGCGCGCCGACCTCGGCACAAAACGGGGCCAATTGTGGGTCAAATGTAAATCCGGACACATCATTGATCAGACCTGCCCCGGCGCTCCACGCGGCCTTGGCGACGCTGGCCTTACGAGTGTCGATGGAAATAAGAGCCTGCGTTTCAGCACGGATTGCCTCAATCAAAGGCTTGGTGCGGGCGATTTCCTCATCCTCGGGTACAAACGCGGCCCCAGGACGTGTCGATTCACCGCCGATATCCAGAATACCTGAGTCATGCGCCACCATCTGTTTCGCAGCGGATACCGCAGCCTCAAGCGAATTGTGCACACCGCCGTCCGAAAAACTGTCGGGGGTCGCGTTCAGGATGCCCATGATTTGCGGTCGATCCATCGCAAGCCCCGCGATATCGGCGCG
Source organism: Ruegeria sp. BB7 (assembly GCF_056539365.1). Classification (NCBI taxonomy): domain Bacteria; kingdom Pseudomonadati; phylum Pseudomonadota; class Alphaproteobacteria; order Rhodobacterales; family Roseobacteraceae; genus Ruegeria; species Ruegeria sp. BB7. Next base: position 444,076 of record NZ_JBQFUV010000001.1, read on the forward strand.
CGGTCCGGTCAGGCGCTTCAGTACTTCTATCGGGATATCTCGCGCGGCTACTATCGCTGGAGGAGCAGTGCGAGACAACCGTTCTGCATGGGTGAACCACAGAGATTGCCCGGCGAGAGATACAGCACCATCAAGCCGGGCAGCGCCATGTTGAACCAGCGGTCGAAAATATTCGGTCACAGCTTCGCCTGATCCACGGGAATGGCGCGCAGAGGCGTCTTCGGCGCGTTTGGCAAGGCACCGCCGATCACCATCATCTCACTGGCCTCAAAGGTGGCCGCGAACCAGGCTGCCAAAGCCACAGCATCTGATGGCGCCGCCGATGGGCCATCGACTGCGTCCAGAACAATCTTGGACGGCGCCCAAACGCAAATCTGGCCATTCTTCATTGCCCAATCCAATTCGGTTCGGGTGGAAACAACCACACACCGATGATCCCGTGCCGCCAGAACCCATGCGTTTTGCTCGATGGCCAGCAGGTCAATCCGGCGCTGTGTCATCGCGTGGCCGGTCTGCGGCACCGACATATCCGACGCACCGACGCAAAGGATCAGCGGCCGCTGACGGTTTTCCAGTTGATCAATCCAACCGGTCAGATTGGGCGACGCAATAGCCTCATTCGAAAGGAAAACCAGACGCGGATGTGGGCGTTCTTCCTCAACCACATCATGATGGGCTTTGTCCCTGCCACGCACGATTTCGACACCCAAGGCTCCAGGTCCCCGGTCAAGTTTTTCTATGCGTACAAAGGCTCTTACAGCCTGAGGTTCAAGCAAAATACGCTCAGCCACACGATCCGCCAAAGTCTCCAGCAAATTCAGCCGTTCTGCCGCCAGCTCATGCGCAATTGCCTCGGTCACCCGGTCATAGGACAGGATGCGGTCAACATCGTCATCAATCGGGTCGGTTAGCGGGCGGACTTCGACCACGATGTTAAAGCAGATGCGCTGTGTTGTTCCGCGCTCGGCCTGAAAAGCGCCGATCTCGACCTCGACGATATGGTCCCGTAATGAGATACGATCCAACGGCCCCCGCGTTGCGGTCGCTTCAGACCGCTCGGATGGGTGCGCAAAGGCAAGACGGATTTCAGAGCTCATACGACAGACCTTTTCGGGCTTTTGGACTGATCTACCCAAATTATACGATGCGCGGGCGTATAACACCGCAACAAACGCCATTCTAGTCGTCGATTGCGTCGTCAGGTGACGCGAAACCAACTCATCATACCAGAGGCAGCATGACCCAGCATGTGACAGTGCAACAACCAATCACCGGGATTATCCGCAACCAGAGCGATTTGACGCGTTTGCCCACGTTCGACCAGCACGGTGTCGCGCCACGGGCCAAGTCTACCATCAGCCAGTATGAGGCGAAAGTGATGTCCGTGCAGGTGCATAGCATGCGGAAAGGCCGTTTCGTTGACAAACTCAATCCGATGCACGCTGCCCCGCTGCGCATCAAGAAACGGATCCTGCGGTCGCTCCGCGTATCCGTTCAACGCCCAGAACCGGCCTAGTTGTGCCAATTCACGCCCCGAGAGCAGCGTTTCGCCCAGATGCGCGGATTCAAGCCAGCGCATCGCACCGCCCTGCAATGTCATCCTATGTATTGGCGCGCTATCGAGCGTCACCATAGGCAACGGATTCGGCGGCAGCGGCGCAATGTTGGGCCGACCTATGCGGGCGGATTGACCAGACACTGTGAAGCGAACCAGTCCAAAGCTGCCCTCCCGCTCGCGGCTGACAAGCCCGGCAACCGTGTCAGGCCGGGCCTGCACATCCACAACCAAATCAGCACGTTGGGCAGGCGCCAGTGGAAAACTATCTTCAGCTCGCATCGGGGTTTCCAGCGGCATTCCATCCAGTGCTACAATCCAGCCTACCAACCCATCCAGTGAAAGATCATAAATTCGGGCGTTCGACGCATTTATCAGCCTTAAACGCAGCCGGTCCCGACTGCGCACAGAAAAAGCTGGATCAAACTGGCCATTGACCGAGACGAGATTACCTAACCGTCCAGCGTGGCTTTGATCATGACCATTGTCGAAATCGTCGACGATATGAGCGGTTTCCGGATCAAGACGCCAATCATCCAACATCAGCGTCAGATCATGATCGACATCAAGCGGTTCGGCTTCCTCAACGATTAGAGGGCCGTAAAGGCCGCGCGCCACTTGTTCGACCGAGCGGTTATGCGCATGATACCAATAGGTTCCCGCGTCGGGGACCACAAAATCATAATGAAAATCTTCACCGGGTGTGACTGCGTCCTGCGTCAAGCCCGGCACGCCATCCATCGCATTGTCGATCCGAATACCGTGCCAATGGATGGTGGTCGGCTGAGGTAGGTCGTTTACCAGCCTGCGCTGAAGCCGCGCACCCTGAGCTAACCGGATCTCAGGGCCGGGTACGCCACCGCCATAGCTCCATACCGGTGTGTCAGGAAAGCCATCCGGGGCGATCTGCTGAATCGCCTTTCGCGCAACCAAGTCAGTACTGGACGCCCGAACAGCCTTGGGCAAAACCGCCAGCGCGGTCGCCGATTGCAGAAAACGTCTGCGTGAAAAAGTCATTGCGGGCCTCCTGGCCCGCAACATAGGTCAAAAGACACCCCGCGCCATCAAGGTTCCAGCGCGGGTGCGGCAATCAGTTGCTCGCTGTCCGATAGTTGTGACGGTAGAAAACGTGAACGCCAATCCGAGCAGTTTCCTTGTACACACGTGACCATGACGGACGAACCGCCGTAGTGTGATAGTGCGTGGCACCTTCTGTCAGCTCTTTTGCGATCCCATCAATGGCTGCGCGCGCGACTTTGGAGACGCGTTCGTATGCCTTCTTCTCGTGGATCACTTCCTTGTGGCCATCACAGGTATAAGTAAACTGGCACTGATATTTCTTGCCGGTTCCTTGCTTGATCACACCACACAGAGAGTCCGGAAACCGGGTGCTATCCACGCGATTCAATATAACTTCGGCGACAGCGAACTGACCGCGCACGCTTTCGCCGCGCGCCTCAAAGTACAGCGCTTCGGCCAGACATTTAAAGTGTTCGTCACCGGTTGCTTTTGGTTGTTGATCCAACCAATCCTTCGAGTACGAAATCTTTACAGGCTCAAGCGTTTTCTTAGGCTTGAACAGATTCAGATAGTCGCGAAAGGTCTGTCCGGGCACTTCGGTCCGGGTAACTAGTTCACGTTTGGCAGTATCGGTGGCTTCCCTTTCAGCGAAAGACACACTCGGCAGCACGGTTGCTGCCATTGTGGCAACAGCCAGTATGTATCGTAGCATCAGATAACCTCGCACAGGCACATTTCGCGCCGTACCCTCCCCCGGCGGGCGCGACGAGGCATTTAGCGCAGTCTGGCCGAGACGTCCAGATCAGATGAAAAAGCAAGTGAAAAATCGCCCGTGAGGAAAAATAATTCCATCACAAGGTTGCCTAAAAACCACTAATCCTAGGGCAAACGACCTGTGTCAACCCCCAAGTCTGGACGAAATCGCCAGTTGAGCGGAAGCCAGCCGAGCAACAGGCACCCGGAACGGAGAGCATGACACATAGTCAAACCCCAGATCGCGGCAAATGGCGATTGATTCGGGGTTACCGCCGTGTTCACCGCATACTGACAGTGTAACATCCGGCTGGACTTGCCGTCCACGTTCCGCCCCCAGTTTCAGCAATTCCCCAACCCCGTCGGGATCGAGCACATGGAACGGGTCTTCAATGAATACGCCCTGACGCACATAGGCAGACATGAACCGGCCCGCATCGTCGCGCGAAAGGCCATAGGTCATCTGGGTCAGGTCGTTGGTACCAAAACTCAGGAACGAGGTATGCGGCGCGATATCGTCCGCCCGCAAACAGGCACGCGGTGTTTCAACCATAACGCCGAGGCGATATTCAAATTCCCGCCCCTGCTCGCTCGCGACTGCTGCTGCCACAGAGTCGATGCGGGATTTGACTAACTCCACTTCCCGCTTGGCCGAAACCAAGGGGATCATCACCTCGGGGACGACCGGCGCACCGTCCTTGCTGGCTTCAAGCGTCGCTTCAAAGATGGCACGGGCTTGCATGTCGTAGATCTCGGGCACGGTCACTCCCAAGCGCACGCCGCGCAGGCCCAACATTGGGTTGTATTCCGTCATCGCCGCGACCCGCCGTTCAACATCCGAAACCGGCAGGTCCAGTGCCTCAGCCAGTTCCCGCTGGCCACTGCGTGTGGTCGGTAGGAACTCGTGCAACGGTGGATCGAACAGACGAATGCAGACGGGTTGGCCTTCCATGATACGAAAAAGCTGAACGAAGTCATCGCGCTGCATGGGCAAAAGACGCTCCAATACCGCCGCGCGCCCTGATGAGGTCTCGGCAAAGATCATCTCTCGCATCACGATCAGGCGGCCGGGGTCAAAGAACATATGCTCGGTTCGGCACAGGCCGATCCCCTGCGCCAGAAAATTCCGCGCAGTTTGCGCATCGGCCGGCGTATCGGCATTGGCACGTATGGCAATATCGCGTTCGTCGTCCGCCCACCCCATCAGCGTCTGGAAACAGTCGTCCAACGCGGCCTCCAGCATCGCGGGCTGCCCAGCAAGCACCTGCCCCGAGGTGCCGTCGATCGTTAGCGTATCGCCTGTTTTGAACACGCGCCCATCTGGTGCGGTAAGCATCTTTTTCTTGGTCTGGAACCGCATTTCGGACGCGCCGACGATGCAGGGCAGACCCAAACCGCGCCCGATCACAGCGGCATGGCTTGTCATACCACCCTTTTCAGTCAGCACGGCGACTGCTGCATGCATCCCACGCACATCCTCGGGCGAGGTTTCGCGGCGCACCAGAATACAGGGTTCTGCACGCGCGGCACTGGCTTGTGCCTCGGCAGCGGTGAACACGATCTTGCCCGTTGCCGCGCCGGGGCTAGCAGCAATACCGGTGGTAAGAACATCGCGGCGGGCCTCAGGATGAACTTGCCGGTGCAGCATCTCGTTCAGGGAGTGAGGATCGACCCGCATAACCGCTTCTTGCGGTGGGATGATCCCATCTTCGGCAAGACGAACAGCGATCCGCATCGCAGCCCGCGCGCTGCGCTGTACGCGCACGCCGTCCAGAATATGCACGTCGCCATTCTGAATTACGAACTCAACCTGCATTTCCTCGCGCAGCTTTGCGCGCATCATCGCGGCATGCGCCTTGAGGCTTTCGAAAGCCTCTGGCGCAACGTCTTCCAGCGACTTACCTCGCGGGTCCTTCTCAAGATAGAGCGCGGCCACACCTTCACCCAGCGCATCACGCCCTTGGCTCTGGCTTAGGTAACGGCCCGTAATCTGTGGCAACCCCGTTGTGGGATCCACCAGTTGCAACACACCCGAGCCGCATTCACCCTGACCGACACCAGGTATCATCTCTTGAATGACCAGCCCCAAGCCCGCATCCGCCGGTGCCCCTTTGGCCTGACGCAGCAGTCGAGCCGACGTTCCATCCCACGCCCGCGCCATCGATCGCAAAACCGCGATCAACTGCTCTCCGCGATCTTGCGGGAACACCTCGTCGGTCTCATCCTCATAGGCCCGCAGCGTCTGTCGAAGCCCCTCTCGGCCATCCGCTTCAATATCATCGAACACATCCGCATCCAGACGGGCCACATGGATCGCGTAACTTTGGACAAAGCGCAGATACAGCGCGGCGGCGGCTTCTGCGCCCATCGAATCCGACAGGTCCACATAACGGGCGTCATTCATGCCGATATTCAAAATCGCACCGGGACCGCCCCAATCTGGGTCTTCAGAACTGGGCCTTACGCACAGCAACGAAGTCTGGTCGAACTGATCGAGGATGGCGGCGATATCCGGCACCTCACCTTCCGCGATTGCATGCACCGCATCAAAGGACAGTGCCACTGTCCGCGGCACTGGTAAATCAAGCCGGACCAGCCGTTGCAAACATTTGGCTCGGCCACCATGAGTTTGGTTGGTCACCGGAGCTTCGGCTGTGATCAGAGTGGTATGCGGGTTATTCTGCACTGCGGCACCTTTTGGTTTGCACGCAGCATAAGCCCCTGCACCAATGGCGCAAGGGCGTTATGGCTTAGCCTTCGATCTTGCTGAGGTCTGCGACGCTGGAACACACCTGACGGATCTGGCTCAGCAGGTTCAGGCGGTTGCGGCGCAGGATATCATTGTCGGTATTGACCTGAACATCCTCGAAAAACGCGTCCACCGGACCGCGCAGCGCAGCCATGGCGGACATGGCTGCCGGGAAATCCTCGTCCTTCAGCGCCGCGTTGATCTCACCCTGGGCCCCGTCCAGAGCGGCAAACAGCGCCTTTTCACTGTCCGTTTCGGCGAATTTCACATCCGCACCATAGGAGTATTCGACACCGTCCTTCTCTTCGGCCTGCGTCAGAATGTTGTTGGCGCGCTTGAAGCCCTGCACGAGGTTTTCCCCATCCTCGGTTGCGATCACCGCGTTCAAGGCGCGGGCGCGTTTGACCAGCAGGTCGAGGTCGTCATTGCCCTCCATCGCGATGCAGGCGTCGATGATGTCGTGGCGGATACCCTCGTCGCGGAGGAAGACTTTGAGGCGGTCGTGGAAGAACGAGAGTAGGTCGGCCATAGTAGCATGGAAAGAAGATTTCCAATTTTCTGAAGCTTGGTCATCAGCGTTGATACCGTGTTTCACTTCTTGGCGTCGGTGAACCAGCGCGTGCTCAATCAGAACCTGTTCATAAAAATCGTCGATGCGGAGTTCATTCTCCAAAATCAACCGAATAACCCCCAGCGCCGCGCGGCGCAGAGCATATGGGTCTTTCGAGCCGGTCGGTTTCTCACCAATCGCCCAGAACCCGGTCAACGTGTCCAGCTTGTCGGCCAGTGCCACGGTCACCGACAGCGGCGCGGTCGGCACGTCATCCGACGGACCCAGCGGCGAATAATGCTCCTGCGCCACGGCAGCGACAGCAGTGCCTTCCCCTGCGGCTTCGATGTAATAGCGCCCCATAAGTCCCTGAAGTTCGGGGAATTCATAGACCATCTCGGAACTCAGATCGGCCTTGGCCAGACGCGCGGCTTTCTCGGTCTGATCGGCATCTGCTCCGGTCACCGGGGCCAATTCACGGGCCAGCGCGGCGATGCGGTCAATGCGCTCGGCCTGCGTGCCCAGTTTGTTGTGGAAGGTCACATTCTCCAGCGCGCGGGTCCATTGGGCGATGTCCGATTTGGCGACGCGCAGGTCGTTCTCCCAGAAGAACTTCGCATCGGCCAGACGCGCCGACAAAACCTTTTGATTCCCTGCCAGAATGGTCGCGCCATTGTCAGCGGTCTCGCGATTGGCGACGGTGACAAAGCGTTCGATCCGTCCGGTCTTGGGATTGCGGACCGAGAAGAACTTCTGGTGCTCTTTCATCGAGGTCTGCAGCACCTCGGGCGGCAGGTCGAGGAACTCGTCATCGATCTGACCCATAAGAACTACCGGCCATTCGACCAGGCCGGCAACCTCGGCCAGCAGGCCCTTGTCGTCGACCACTTCCAGACCGGCAGCAAAGGCCATGTTCTGAGCATCATTCCAGATATGTTCAGCGCGGTCGGCGGGGTTGAGAACCACAAAAGCGCGCTTCAGCTTGGCAGCGTAGTCGTCGAAGGACGTGACCGAAAACCGGTTCGGCGCCATGAAACGGTGACCTGCGGTGGTGTCGCCGGATTTGATGCCATCGACATCAAGCGGCACCACCTGCGCGCCCACCTCGTCGGACAGGATGCACAGGATCGAATGCAGCGGGCGCACCCAGCGCAGCGGGCCACTGCCCCAGCGCATCGACTTGGGCCAGGGGAAGTTGCGGATGGTGGTCTCAAGCACCTCGGCCACGATCTCAGCCGCCGGACGGCCTGCTTTCTCGATGGTGGCGAAATAGACCGCGCCCTTGGGTGTTTCGCGCTCTTCCAATTGATCGCGGGTTAGGCCTGCGCCACGCAGGAAGCCTTCGATGGCCTTGTCCGGTGCACCTACCTTGGGGCCTTTGCGTTCCTCGCGTATCGTCGGACTTTCTGCCAGCAACCCCTCGACCGCCAGCGTCAGGCGACGCGGCGTAGTCAGCGCGGCGGCCCCTGCGTATGTCAAACCGGCCTCGACCAAGCCATCAGTGATCCGTTTTTTTAAATCCTCGCCTGCGCGGGTCTGCATGCGCGCGGGGATTTCCTCGGAAAACAGTTCGATCAGCAGGTCGGGCATTTTCGGTCCTTAGAAATTGACGATCGTCTGGATGACGATGGCGTTGGCGATATCCACAAAGAAGGCGGATACAAGGGGCAACACGATAAAGGCAATAGGCGACGGGCCATATCGCTTGGTAACTGCGGTCATATTGGCGATAGCAGTGGGGGTTGCACCCAAAGCAAAGCCACCAAACCCTGCAGACAGAACTGCAGCGCGATAGTTGCCGCCCATCACCGGGAATAGCACCCAGATCACGAACGCCACGGCAAACAGGGTTTGCGCGGCCATAATCACGACGATGGCCAGCCCTAGCTCGGCAATGGTCCAAAGCTGCAGGCTCATGAGCGACATCGCCAGGAACGCACCCAGTGAGAATTCCGAGATCAGCGCCAGCGAGGGCGTACGCGACACAGGTGGTGCTTTGGGAGCGATGGCCGTGCGCAAATTGGCGATGACGATACCCATGATCAGGCAAGGTACGAACAAGGGCAGCTTTAGCCCAGTGGCGTCGATCGCTTCGTTCAGAGCATAGCCAAAGATAATCGCCAGATTCAGATGCAGCAGAACCCGCATGATGGTCAGGTGGTCAATCTTGGCCTCAGCCTCGTTCGGTTTGTCCGGCAGGCCAACCGTGTGCTCTTCGCCCGGTCGCTCCGGGGTCAGACCTTTGCCCTCGATCAGCAACCGGGCAATCGGTCCTCCTACCAATGCCGCCAGCACAAGCCCCAGCGTCGCCACGGCCACACCCAGTTCGGTCGCACCGGTCATGCCAGTCACCGCGCCGACTTCGGGCGCCCAGGCGATGGCCGTGCCGTGGCCCCCGATCAAAGAGGCCGATCCAAACAGCACCCCGGCCTGAGCCGGATACCCAAATGCAACCGCGCCTACTGCACCAACAGCGTTTTGTGCGATGATCGTGGCCAACGTCAGAACAAGCAACAACAACAAGGGCTTACCGCCGGAAATCAAATCGGACAACCGTGCGTTCAAACCAATCCCGGCGAAGAAGACGACCAGCAGAAAGTCCCGCGAGGCAAGGTCAAAATTCAGCTCTAGACCTACTGTCAAATACAGAAACAGCAGCGCGAAGGATGCCAGAAGACCACCCGTTACCGGCTCGGGAATATTGAACTGGCGCAACACCGCAACGCGGGCGTTAATCTCAGCCCCAATTAGATAGACGGCGATGCCAAGAGTGGCGGTCAGAAAATTGGGAATCTCGATTGCGGCGTCGGTCATTGCATCCTCAGCTTCCTGGGCGCGGCGGGCATTCCTCACCCACCACCGTTCCGTCATATGCCTTTTCACCGCAATTGTTCAGCGCGTGCCAGACAAAGCCTTTGCCATCTGTGGTCACGGCCACGATTCGGTCTACGCCATAATGGATGTTCTTGGTGCCCAAAAATGCCTGCGCCCGCCCCGACTTCAGCGCCTCGGCGATTGCCACGGCGTCATAGCAATCAAACCAACCCGGCGCTGTCAGCGGTTCGGGATTTTCGACTGACTGAAAGGTCTCCAGTTCCTCGCTCGTCAGATTGGTTTCGAAACACGCCCGGTATCGGATCGGTGAACTGTCCGCATCAATTGCTTGAAACGCCGAATAGGGTATCGGTTGCGGCTCAGCCGCCCCTTTCGCCAGCAATGCCACATCCTGCCCCGGTCTGGCCTCAACGTTATAGTAGAACCCGTAGACCTGCAGGTAATACATGCCCACCCCGGCCAACACTGCGGAAACAAGAAGGATGATTGCAAGCAGTTTTCCGGTCATCTTCGATACATCCTGATCACGCGGCCTCTTTCAACTCGGCAGAAAATAGGCCAGTTTCCAATCTGATACAGGTCGGAACGAGGCTATTCGAATGGACATGACCCTTGCCGTTGGATTCTTCGGCGCGCTGTTTGCGATCATGAACCCGATCACCAACCTGCCCGTATTCCTCAGCGTAACCGACGGGTTGACGCCAAACGACCAGCGTAAGGTTGCGGTGAAAACGGCCACTTATTGCCTGATCCTCGGCGGCTCCTTTGCGGCCATCGGCAACCAAACCCTGGGTCTTTTCGGGATTAGCGTCGACGACCTGCGCGTCGCAGGTGGACTCGTCGTGCTCATGATCGGGCTGAACATGCTGAATGGCAACGAAAGCACCTCGCACCACGGAACGAAGGGGGAAAAACAAGCCTATCCCGAACCCGCGACGGTCGCCTTTTACCCATTGGCCTTTCCTATTCTGGTTGGCCCCGGCACGATCACAACGCTGATCCTGTACGCTCACCATATCGCAAAGCCCATGGATGCCATCATCTATGCAGGCGTGTTTCTGGTGGTCCTGCTCCTGCTGTTTGTTACCTTTTGGAACGCCTCGGCCCTGGCCAAACGGCTGTCGGACAACGCCCGCGTGATCATGAGCCGTTTCATGGGCATGATCCTGTCGGCCATCGCAATCGGCATGATAGCGGATGGCCTGAAAGTGCTGTTGCCAGGATTGGCCTGAGCGCCCCATCAGGCCTCGAACCCGGCGGCTCCGGTCTGGACAAAAGCGTCGGCGCATTGCTTGGCCAGCGCCCGAACCCTGCCGATGTAAGCCTGCCGCTCCGTTACCGAAATTACGCCCCGCGCATCCAGCAAATTGAAAATGTGGCTGGCTTTGATGCACTGATCGTAGGCGGGATGCGCCATGATAATGCGCTTGCCAGTCTTGGGATCATCATGTTCCTGCGCCAGAATACTGGCGCATTCGGCCTCGGCCTCTTCGAAGTGGCGCAGCAGAACCTCTGTATTGGCCACATCAAAGTTCCACCGGGCGTATTCTTCTTCGGTCTGCTTGAAGATATCGCCATAGGTTAAAGGGCTGACTGACTGAGGATCGTTGAACGGCATGTCCATAACGTGGTCGATGCCCAGCACATACATCGCCAGACGCTCCAGACCATAGGTCAGCTCGCCGGATACCGGCGCGCAGTCGTGGCCGCCGACCTGCTGGAAATAGGTAAACTGGCTGACTTCCATGCCATCACACCAGACCTCCCAGCCTAATCCCCATGCGCCCAGCGTAGGGCTTTCCCAGTCATCCTCGACAAAGCGGATGTCGTGCAGGTTCATGTCGATACCGATGGCCTGAAGGCTGCCCAGATACAGCTCTTGCAGGTCCGGCGGGCTGGGTTTGATCAGCACTTGGTATTGATAATAATGCTGCAATCGGTTCGGGTTCTCGCCATAGCGGCCATCGGTCGGGCGACGCGAAGGTTGCACATAAGCCGCGGCCCATGGTTTTGCCCCCAACGCGCGCAGCGTCGTCGCCGGGTGGAACGTGCCAGCGCCGACCTCCATGTCATAGGGCTGCAGGATCGCGCAGCCTTTCGAGGCCCAATAGTTTTGAAGCCGCAGGATAATTTCCTGAAAAGAACGTGGTGCGCTGGACGGTTCGGTCATGACATTCCCTTTGGGCACATCCGCGCCCGGTTCCGGTCGGTTTTGCCCTTCCTATGCAAGGGGCCAAGGGGCGTCAACGGGCCAATGGGTCTCTGCTGTCACTGCGCCGCCACACTGGAAATTCCCCGTATTACGGGCATGGCTTTCTGCGTCTCAAATCGCATACTCTGCCGCAAAGCTAAAACACTGCGGACACGGGCAGACAATGATACGCATATTCACTGCAATTTTATTTCTTATAAATATCGGCGCGCATACCGTTTCAGCGCAACAGGACACCGGCGTCTGGGTTCAGGTCGAAGCACGCCCTTCGCTGCGCGAAGCGCAGGAACGCGCGCAAGCCTATGCAAACATCTTGCCTGATGTGAACGGGTTTCGCTTGAGCTCTGGCTGGTATGCCATTGTTATTGGACCTTATTTGCGCAGCGATGCCGAGCAGGTTTTGCGCGTTTATCGCGCCGAGGGGCAGATTCCGGCCGATAGTTATATTGCCTTCTCTAATTCTTTGGATCAGCAATTCTGGCCTGTCGGAGCAAATATCCTTAACCGGGGCGTGGTCACGCCACCGGTCGACAGCACGCCGCAACCCACCCCAACCGTGTCGGGACTGACGCCCGAACCTTCGGATGAAACACGCGCCCAAGCATTGCAATCCGAACGTCTACTGACCGCGCAAGAACGTCGTGACCTGCAAACCGCCCTTCAAGCCGCGGGGTTTTACAATTCTACGATCGACGGTGCATTCGGTCAGGGGACGCGGCGCTCGATGGGTGACTGGCAGCGTTTCAACGGTTTTGAATCCACAGGCGTTCTGACAACATCACAGCGCAAGGCGCTGATGGACGACTACAACGCACCGCTGATCAGCGTTGGCATGGAGCGTTATTCGGACTCGCAGGCAGGAATCGACGTGAACCTGCCTCTGGGGGTCATTGGCTTTGACCGCTACGAGGCCCCGTTTGCGCATTTCAAAAGCAAAGCGGATCTTGACGCCCAAGCACTGCTGATAAGTCAGGAGGGCGACAAGGCCACACTGCGCGCCCTTTACGAGGTAATGCAATCGCTTGAGATTGTCCCTTTGGACGGGCCCAGAGAGCTGCGCGGCAACCGCTTTACGCTGGAAGGTCGTGGCAATGGCATCGTATCCTATACACAAGCGGCGTTGGACGATGGGCAGATCAAGGGCTTTACGCTGGTTTGGCCCGAGGGGGATGAGGACCGCCGGGCGCGGGTTCTGGCCGCGATCAAAGCCAGCTTCGCGACAAACAACGCCGTATTGGACGCTGGCGCGGGCGGGGATGCAGAACAAAAAATCGATCTGATCTCTGGTCTGCAGATTCGCAAGCCGCGCCTGTCCCGCTCTGGTTTTTTCACGGATACCAGCGGCACGATCCTGACCGTGTCCGAGGCCACCGACAGTTGCACCCGGATCACCCTGAGCGACGATCAGGAGGTTCAAGTAGCTTGGGCTGATGCCGATCTAGGCATAGCTGTCCTGCGCCCCCGCCGCAGTCTTGCCCCGATCAATATTGCCGAATTCAGCGATTCCAAACCCCGTATTCAATCTGAGGTCGCGGTATCCGGTTTCTCGTATCAAGGGGCGTTGGGCGCGCCGACGTTAACCTATGGCCAGATCACAGACGTGCGCGGGTTGGACGGGGAAGACGGCGTGAAGCGTCTGGCCTTGGCGGCCCAGCCAGGCGACGCAGGCGGTCCTGTGTTTGATGACGCCGGTCAGGTTGTCGGCATGTTGCTGCCTACCCCGTCTGACGGGCGCACCCTGCCCGCCTCGGTCAGTCTGGCCGCCACTGCAGAGCGGCTGAACACCGTCTTGGAAAAAGCGGGTGTGACCGCTCAGCCCGGTCAGCCGGGATCGGAAATTTCACCCAATGAGCTGAGCCGCAGGGCCAATGGAATGACCGTACTGGTGCATTGTTGGGACTAATGATACCCAAAAGAGAGAAACGCCGCCTTTTCGGGCGGCGTTTTTTTTGGCTAAACGACGTCGGGCGTTAGCCGGATCAGAGTTGGAACCGGTGCTGCAAAGGCGGCTCGTACTGCGGCGTGCATCTCGTCCAAGCTGGACGGAGCAGCGGACAAGGCGCCAAATGACTCGGCCAGCTTGCAGAAATCCGGGTTGCGCGCGATCACTGCGTTAGGCGCGATCTGACCATGGACCATGCTATCCTCGATCTCTTTCAGCTTGCCGTTATCCCAAAGAATAATTGGCAGCGACAGGCCCAGTTCGACCGCCACGCCCAGTTCCGCCATCGTGTATTGAAACCCGTAATCCCCCGCGATCACCGCCGTTGGCTTGCCACGACGCGCTACGGCTCCGCCAATTCCGGCCGGCAAGCCATAGCCCAGCGTGCCGAATCCGGTCGGATGGTGCCAGTGGTAAGGATAGACCATGTCCCAAACCTCTTTGGCTACATAAGCGAGTTGGGTCATGTCGGAATAGATCATCGTATCCGCGGGCATGGCCTCACGCAGAGCATTTAGCACCGGTACAATACCCGGGCGTTCGACATCCAACTCAGCCCTCCAGCGGCTTCGGGCTTCGGAAACTTCCTCAGGTGTCCAGCCCGTCGCGGGTTTCACATGATCTATCGCCCCCCAAAGCGCCTTGGCAAAGCTTTGACCGTCCGCCTGCAACTTGATTCCTGCGCGGTGGTGGTCAGACAGAACCTTGGGGTCGAGATCAATGCGCACCAAGTGGGCGGAGTGCCCTAATTTGTTTCGCCAAAGATCGACTTCGCCGAGTTCCGCGCCTACTACGACCACGAGGTCAGCCGAACCGATGACCTCAACGCTGCCGGGGCGCGGAAGCATTGCTCCAAAATCTAACGCGTATCCCTGCCCCGCCATGCCGCGCCCTGCATAGGTTGTGAAACAGGCCGCGCCCAGTTGGGTCAGAATCTGTCTCCACAGATTGGACCGTGCCCCGCCCCCCAGAATGAACAAGGGCCTGCGCGCAATGTTCAGCAAGGATAGCACCGGCGCGACATCCGGTGGCAAGACCTGTGCCCGTAGACCGGGTTGATTGGGAAACGGTGCCGGATCGGCCTCGGCCTCAAGCTGTGCAATAGGCACCTGAATGTGTTTCGGACGCGGGCGTGAAAGTTCGAATTCTTCAAAAGCACGCTCGACCAGACCATAAGCAGCCTCGGCGGTGTTCGCCTGACGCGACCAATCCGTCACCGTCTCGGCAGCGGCGCGCTGATCCTTCATCTGGTGCAATTGTCCGTGAACTGCCTGCGTTTCGTCCAGACAGGATGACATCACCAACAGCGGCACCGAATCCGTGTAGGCCTGCCCCATTGGTGTCATGATGTTGCACAGCCCTGGCCCTGTAATCACATAGGCGACGCCCGGTTTACCAGTTGCCCGGGCA
The DNA here is from genome assembly GCF_056539365.1 of Ruegeria sp. BB7. Classification (NCBI taxonomy): domain Bacteria; kingdom Pseudomonadati; phylum Pseudomonadota; class Alphaproteobacteria; order Rhodobacterales; family Roseobacteraceae; genus Ruegeria; species Ruegeria sp. BB7. Next base: position 459,102 of record NZ_JBQFUV010000001.1, read on the forward strand.
TAGCCATCGGCCATGAACCCGGCGCCCTGCTCATGTCGGGCCAAAACATGGGTGATCCCCGCCTCTTCTATGCCCCGGTACATTTCCTGATTGTGCACGCCGGGAATCCCGAAAATCACATCAACGCCGCGATCTTTCAGCATGTGCGAAATCTGGGCACCCAGTGGTCTTCTCATCAGTTTCTCCAGAATTGAACGGTGAACAGGGCGTAAACGGCCAGCAACTCAAGCCGTCCGACCAGCATACCGATAGACAACAACCACTTGGCCGTGTCGTTTAGCCCTGCAAAATTTCCCGAAGGTCCGATCTGCGCACCCAGCCCCGGTCCCACATTGGCCAGCGCCGTGGCAGCGCCCGAGACCGAGGTAATGAAGTCCAGCCCCGTCAAAGCAAGCGCCCAGGCCAACACGCCCAGCGACAGAACGAAGAACATAAAGAAACTCATCACCGAGGTCAGGACATCCGTTCCGATCGTGCGCCCGCCATATTGCGGGATAAAGACACCATGTGGCGACCGTATGCGGCGGATCTGTGTTTTGATCGACGCAAACAACAGCTGATAGCGGAATATCTTGATCGAACAGGCCGTCGAACCCGCGCAGCCTCCGATCAATCCGATCAAAAAGAACAGCATGACGGGAAAACTGCCCCAGCCCATATAATCGACACTGGCATACCCCGTGCCGGAAATGATTGAGGTGATGTTGAAGAGCGATTCGCGAAACGCCTGTTCCCAATTGTGCGGAAAGACCGATGTCAGGAACACTGCCATGACCACAACCAATACAATGATCGTGGCAAGAAAGGTCTGTATCTGACTGTCCTGCCACAGAGGATTTGTATTGCCGTTTGCGAACTGAACATACCGGACAAAGGGCAGCGCCGCGAGGATCATAAACACCGAGGCCGCGTACTCGGTCGGGCCGGAGAACGTCGCGAAGGACGAGTCATAGTTCGAGAACCCGCCGGTCGCGATGGTCGTCATCGCATGCACTGCGGCGTCAAAGAAACCCATGCCCAAACCGGCGTAAACCAGAGCACATACAAAGGTCAGAAAGACGTAGATCAGGGAGATTTGGCCCGCAATCTCTTGAGCACGCGGTAGGATTTTCCCCATCGTTTCGAAACCTTCCGAACGGAAGATCTGCATCCCGCCTACTCGAAGCTCGGGCAGGAACACCATGGCGACCACAATGATCCCGATACCGCCCAGCCATTGCAGCACCCCGCGCCACAACAACAGCCCTTGGGGCAAATCATCAAGGCCGGAAATAACGGTCGAACCGGTGGTGGTTAGCCCGGACATCGCCTCGAAATACGCATCGACAAAGCGCAGTTCCGTCGCACCCAATTGAAACGGAATTGCACCAAAAAACGGCAAAGCCACCCAGACACCGGTGGTCAGCAAAAAGGTCTGACGGATTGTCAGACCTTCGCCTACCCCGTTGGAGCAGCTGATAGACAGCACAACACCGGTCAGCATGGTGATGATGCCGCTTTCCAGAAATACATGCCACTCGCCCCGACCTTCGATGAGGTCCGCAAGCATAGGCAGCAGCATGGTCGCCCCAAGAATGGCGACCAACAGGCCAATCACATATCCAACCGGGCGCATGTCCGTCATGAGGCGCAGCGTTGGCGCGCCTGCACGACTGTGTCAAGCGGATGTCCCGATTACTCGTCCGTTTTACTTGCGGGTGTGGGCATTGCGGGCGGGTTCGACGGCGCGCGCGTCCGGCGCTGTGGTGGTGCAGCCTGAGCAGGTTCAGCCTTTGCTGCTGTTCGAGCCGCAGTTCTTTTTGCGGGTTTCGCCGCAGCCTTAGGGGTCGCAGGTTTACGCGCGGCGGGTTTTGTCGGAGCTTTTGCAGCCACTGGCGTAGATGCAGGTTTTACGGCAGCCGGTTTGGCCGTTTCCTTTTGGGCTGCGGGTTTGGCTGCCGCAGCGGTTTGACGAGCTCGAACCGCAGGCTTTGCGGGCGCAGCCGCGGGTTTCGGTGCCTGCGGTTTTGCCTTGTTGGCCGAATTTGCCGCCGCCGGAGCAGCCGGAGCCTTGGCCGTGACCCGCACTGGTGATTCGGCCTTAGGTTTGGGTGCCACTTTGGCCCGAGTCGCAGATTTGGCTTTCGACGCTGGTGCTGCCTTGGGCTTGGTGACAGCCGCTTTAGACTTGAATTCTGGCTTGGGTGCTGCTGGCGCAGGAACCGAGCAGGATGCGTGCAGCGCGTGCACCGGAACGAACGGTAGCTCCATCGCCGAGTTGGCAAAAATTTGCATGATCTTCAGTTGGTTGCTAACCGCATAGCCGGCCATACGAATAGCCGCCACCTGGAATTCCAGCGGTTGGGTAATCGGATTCATTCGTCATTTCTCCTGTAAAAGCGATACAGCCGTTAAAAGAAAGATCGTCCGCACTCCGTCCGAATTTCTCGAACGGGATAACAAGGCCTGAAGTCCCGGGGCGTCGCACGTCTCGGTTTCCTTTCAGAGTGGCGTGATCGCACGCCACGGCTGCATACTTAGATATTTTAGCGCGAAAGGCAGTGCGCGCGCAGCATAATTCGCTGCGGTGCGGCAAAAATTCGCCTATAGTCTAACTTTGAGACTTTCGATCGCGCTGCTCAATCACCCAACATGGAACAGAGTCGAGAACAGGCGCGGGTCAAGGCTGGAGGAAACAAAGGTCGGACCTTCGGTCAGAACAGACACCGCATCATGGCTGTGCAAGCTTTCCTGATGGCTGGCCACCACACGGAAATCACCGACATGGTGATCGGCCAAAAGCTCGGCACAGAACAGGCGCGCGGCGTCTTCCACAAAGATTGGGTTGGCAGCATTCAGTTCTGCAAATGCCTGCTCGTCCTCGCGTTTGACCATTACTTGCGTTTCGGTCGGCACCGCGCGACGGCAGAGCGCAATCAAGTCTTCGAACCACAGGCAATCCGCGTCACAATCCACTACAACCGAAATCCGTGCGACAGAACGCTGCGAATGCGGCGTTGCAAGCTGTCCGCGCTGCGAACGGGCATGTTCGCTGAGTTCCAGAGAACACGGACAGGTCGAGGAATAGACATAGTCCAGATGCATGATCTTCTGGCGCACGCCGTTCTGTTCGACCAGTTCCAGCGCGATGTCATAATACTGATAGCCTTCCAGCCCCGAGCGCAGGCTTTTCACGCGATCCGGGTAGGAAAAGCGCATCTGAATGCGCGCATCAAAACTGTCCAGATCGGTCATGTAATCGTCCAGCGCAGCTTCCATAACTTCAAAGCTGAATGTGCGCTCGGCATGTTTATAGAACGAGCGCATGATGCGGGACATGTTGATGCCCTTTTTCTCGGCATCAAGGCTGACCGTTCCCGTGACCGAGGTTTCCAACGTCAGGTCCTCACCCTGTTTGCGGTGAAACCGGATCGGCAGGCGGAAATTCGAGATCCCCACATGTTGCAGCTGCTGTTTGGCCCCTCGGATCAAGCTGGACGGACCGTTCTGAAGATCTGGCAGGGTCGCGCGATAGGCTGCGTCAACCTCAAACTCTTCAGGATAGTCACGTGACAAAGAAGGATAATTGACCGGAACAAGCCCCGGCACCAGACGTGCAATCGCCGGATCAAGCTGACTGATCTCGGCCTCAGTTACGGACTCGGCCCATTTGCGCAGGATTTTCAGCGCAGCGGCGGCCTCATCACTGTCAGGTGCGTTATCAATGTCACGTGGGTGCAGATTCATTGATCAGAGCTCCTCAGTTGGTCGCCGGACTATATACAGCTACGACGCATTTTCCAGTTTAACCGTATACGCTCCAAAGCACAGCCCGGATGAGTTTCCACACAGAAGGTGACACTTATGCCCAATCATGCGGTATCAACCCGGGCTTAGCAGGATATAGAACGGTTTTAGCGCTGAGAAACGTCCAATGCTTGCTTAATATCGGCAAGCAGGTCACCAGCGTCTTCCAAACCAATGGACAGGCGGATCAGGCCGGGGGTGATGCCCAGCTCATCTTTCTGCTCATCGCTCAATCTCTGATGAGTCGTGGTCGCCGGGTGCGTTGCAATCGACTTGGCATCGCCTAGGTTGTTCGAAATCACCGGGATTGTCAGCGCGTTCAGGAAGGCAAACGCAGCCTCTTTCCCGCCTTTGATGTCCAGCGACAGGACCGTGCCGCCCTTGCCGCCAAGCTGCGTCTGCACCAGCGCGCTCTGCGCGTGGGATTTCAGGCCGGGATACAGCGTCCGCTCCAGTGCACCATGACCTTCCAGTGCCTCTGCCACCATCTGCGCGGTTTCAGCCTGTGCATTGACCCGCAGCGCCATGGTCTCAAGACCTTTCAGCATGATCCAGGCGTTGAACGGGCTCAGCGCACCTCCGGTATGCTTCAGATAAGGTTCAACGGTGCCGCGGATAAAATCCCTCGTGCCGATGATGACGCCGCCCAGCGCACGCCCCTGCCCGTCAATATGCTTTGTGGCTGAATAGACAACCACATCTGCACCTTGCTCGATCGCGCGCGAGAAGACCGGAGTCGAAAAGACGTTATCCACAATCACCAACGCGCCGACCGCATGGGCAAGGCTAGCAACCGAAGCAATGTCGATCACCTCAAGCGTCGGATTCGACATGGATTCAAAGAACACAGCCTTGGTGTCTGGCCGGATCGCCTCTTTCCATTCATCCAGATTGGTCCCGTCGACAAAGGTCACATCGACACCAAAGCGGGTCAGAATGTTTTCGACAATATACAAGCAGGAGCCGAACAACGCTTTGGCCGAAACGATATGATCCCCAGCCTTCAGCATCGAGGTCAGCGCCCCGTTCACGGCCGCCATGCCAGACGCCGTTGCAAACGCGTCTTCCGCCCCTTCCAGCGCGGCAATACGCTGTTCGAACATCGACACGGTCGGGTTTCCGTAACGGGCATAAATGAACTCGTCCGGGCCGCATTCCAGAAAACGCGCCTCGGCTTGCTCGGCGTTTTCATAGACAAAGCCTTGGGTCAGATAGATGGCCTCGCTGACCTCATTATATTGGCTGCGACGGATGCCGCCGTGGACGGCTTGGGTGCGTTTGTTCCAGCTCTCGCTCATGTCAATCCTCTCGACCCTTGTCTGGCAAGGGCATCAAAAAAACCCCAGACGCGGTCAAGCGAAAGGGGCCTTTCATCCTGACCTTTTAGCGGTGTTGTTTAGCGTGGCCCGCAATCCGGTAACAAATCGCCACGTAGCTTCCGCGACGCAAATACGCCGCGCGCCACTGGCAGTCAAGCCCGGCCCCACTCTGTCACGCTTTCGTAACACCCTCTTGCCGATTACACAGAAAACCTCATGATCCTCTGAAGCTGAGGAGATATCATGATCGATCTATATTTCTGGCCCACGCCGAATGGCTGGAAGGCTTCTATCGCGCTGGAAGAGATGGAACTGCCTTATACCACCCATCTGACCAATATCGGCAAAGGTGATCAGTTCGACCCCGAGTTCCTGAAGATCTCCCCGAACAACAGAATGCCCGCCATTGTTGATCCCGACGGTCCGGACGGTGAGCCGGTTTCCGTGTTCGAAAGTGGCGCGATCCTGATGTATCTGGCCCGCAAAACCGGCAGGTTCTATGGCCAAACCGAACGCGACCGGATCGCGGTCGAAGAATGGCTGATGTGGCAAATGGGAGGCGTCGGTCCGATGGCCGGTCAGGCGCATCACTTCTTGAAATATGCCCCAAACTTGGAGCCACCGCAGGACCTGCCCTATCCCAAAGACCGCTATCGCACCGAGGTTGGTCGGTTATATGGAGTGCTCGACCGGCGATTGGCCGAGAACGAATACGTTGCGGGCGATTTCTACTCCATCGCCGATATGTCGATCTGGGGCTGGGCCAGCCTGTGGGAGGGCCAGCAACAAGTGCTGGAGGACAAACCTCACTTCGCCCGTTGGCTGGAAACGGTCAGTGCACGCCCGGCGGTTCAGGCAGGGCGCGCGTTGCATGCGGAGTTGCGCGGGGATCATCGGGACAAGCAGGCGCAGGGGGTATTGTTTAAGCGATAAGCCACATTGATCCAATGTCAGTACGAGCCCAAAGCGGACAATTGATGGCGCAGTCGATCACTCCTCTTCTTCCAGTGTTTTGGGATATAAATGCTCTGTGATACGCTTCCACCCAATCAGACAAACATTCTCTTCTGTCGAAATGCCCGGATCGACGGCGTGTTCGCCAAAGTCACTCCAGAAAGAGGCTCCGGTTCACCATCTCAAAATGCCGACGATCCGCCGTGAAGCAATAAGGAGAAGAAAGTGAAAGGCGACTCAGGCTTTCAATTGAGACAGGGCGGCCCGGAGGTCTATGAACGCTGTTGGGTCCGCGCCCAATTGGCTCGCGCAGCTGAAGAACTGGTAGAAGCCGTTGATGTTGTCTCTGGGGATCGGGTCCTTGATGTCGCCTGCGGGACTGGCGTGGTGGCTCGCACCGCCGCCGCCCGGTCGGGACAGGCCACTGACGTAACCGGTGCCGATGTCAGCGCTGATATGCTAAATGCAGCCGCGCGCTTTGCCGCCGAGGCTGGTATTGCTGGCATCACATGGATAGAATGCGACGCCGCTGAGATACCCTTGGACGATGCCAAATTCGATGTGGTGCTCTGCCAGCAGGGCCTCCAGTTTATGCCGGACAAGCCCGGTGCGATGGCCGAAATGGCGCGCGTGTTAAAGCCCGGTGGTCGGATTGCCCTTAGCGTCTGGAAAACTCGTTCTCCAATTGGTACTTCCTTCGCAAAAGTGCTCGACAGGTATTTCGGCGACGGGACTACTGCGCCATGGGAAATGGTTTATTCACTTGGTGACCGCGAGCGCCTACACGACTTGGCCTCGGGATCCGGATTCCGCAACGCGCATGTCACTTTTGATGTGAAGTTTGCTCGCCACCCCGATCCGGATGCATTCATCGCTGGGGCAATCGCAGGCTCTCCAATTGCCGGAACCATGGCTGAATTATCCGAGACTGAGCATGATAAGCTGATCGGAGAGATTGTGGCCGAGCTTTCGCACTGTCATGATGACGATGGTCTCGCCGTTCCAGCGGAATGTCTTACGCTGACGGCAAGGAAATAGGACGTCCGCGTTGTCTGTATAGCGGACCTACCCCTCACCCCGCACCAGCACATCCAGCATGGCCGAGATATCCTCGATCTCTTCCGCGATCACATGGGTCACTGAATGCGCCCGCTGCATCCGGCCTGTGACCTTCAGCAGACGCCCCGAGATCACTGCACGGCGGAACTGCTCATAAATCTTGCGCCAGACCACCACGTTCACGATGCCGGTCTCATCCTCAAGCGTGACAAAGATCACCCCCTTGGCCGTCCCCGGCCTCTGGCGCAGGATCACTAGCCCAGCCACCGTCACACGCGCGCCCTCGGGCGGATCATTCAATCGGCTTGCGGGCAGGCAGGATGGCGGGCGCGGCCAGTCGCTATTACGCGAAGCAGGGATAGGGGCAACAAGCATGTGAACAAAAATAGAACATGTGGTGAGAAAGTCCACACACGGCGTGCAGAGTCGCAAATGAGGCTGGAAAGACCTAAATGCCTTCACTAAGGAAGACTTCGACAATCGAAAAAGGAAGACGCACGCAATGGCAAAGATCACCTATGTCGAGCACAGCGGGACCGAACATACAGTCGAGGTCGCCAATGGTCTGACCGTCATGGAAGGCGCCCGTGACAACAACATCCCCGGCATCGAGGCCGATTGCGGCGGCGCTTGCGCCTGCTCGACCTGCCATGTCTACCTCCACCCCGACTGGGTCGAGAAGGTTCCAGCCAAAGACGACATGGAAGAGGACATGCTGGACTTTGCCTACGAGCCCGACCCTGCCCGCTCGCGCCTGACCTGCCAGATCAAGGTCACGGATGAACTGGACGGTCTGGTGGTACAGATGCCCGAAAAACAGATCTGATGATCGCCAAAGCGCCGCGCTTATCCGTCCGCCTGTGGCAAGATCGGGTACGCGGCGCGCTGCTGGCGTTGAGCTTGTGGCTGGCGGGAGAAACGCCTGCGGTTGCCGAAACAATTACAAGCGCTCGCTTTACAGAACCCACCACACGCTATGCTCACGGTGTCCTGGGCGACAATATCGAGTACAGCGCGCTGGAATTGACGGTCCAAGGCGACACGCTCACCATCCGGCTGCCCTCAGATCGGGTGTTTGAAGACCTGGCTCCACGACTGGTAGATATAGACTTGGATGGCAAACCAGAGGTCATTGTCGTCGAATCCCACAATCGAACAGGCGCTCAACTGGCGATCTATGACAATGGCGGAAGGAAAATCGCCGCCACGCCTCATATCGGCACCCGGTTTCGCTGGCTCGCGCCAATTGGCGCAACAGACCTGGACGGCGACGGCTTTGTGGAAATCGCCTATATCGACCGGCCTCATCTGGCCAAGACCCTGCGAATCTGGCGTTTCAAGGATGGAGACCTGGCCGAGATCGCTACCCTGCCCGGCCTGACCAACCACAGGATCGGTGAAGACTTCATCACTGGCGGGATCAGAGATTGCGGCACCGGCCCCGAAATGATCGTCGTCAGCGCCGGCTGGCAACAGATCGTCAGCGTCAGACATGAAAAAGGTTGGAAAACGCAGACGTTATCCCCGTTTAGCTGCAAAGCAATGAAACAGGCTTTGACCTGCACACACTAGACCCAACCGCAGCCCGCACCAGCGGGCTGCCCGGCCCAAGGCCTTTGGCGTTGCATCTTTGATGCAGCGTCAGGGCGCGGGAGGCTTTGGGATCAAAGCGCCCGCCAGCCGATGTCGCGACGGAAGAACCCATCGGGCCAGTCGATACCGTCCACCATTGCATAGGCCCGATCCCGCGCCTCCTGCAGTGTCTCGCCCCGCGCGGTGACGTTCAGGACACGACCACCCGAGGCCAGCACCTGCCCGTCCGAGGCTTTGGTTCCGGCGTGGAAAACCATGTTCCCGCTATCCTCGGGCAGGTCCTCCAATCCTTTGATCACACTGCCCTTCTCATACGAACCCGGATACCCATTTGCCGCCATCACAATGGTCAGGGCGTGGTCATCCGCCCAGTTCACCCGAGCCTCACCCAGTCGGCCTTCGGCAGCGGCGTGCATCAGGTCCATCGCCTGCGCGCCAAGGCGCATCATCAAAACCTGGCACTCGGGATCGCCAAAGCGCACGTTGTATTCCACCAGACGCGGCTGGCCGTCCTTGATCATCAGACCGGCATAGAGAACGCCCTGAAACGGCATCCCGCGCCGTTTCATCTCGGCCACGGTGGGCTTGATGATCTCTTCCATCGCGCGTTCTTCAACCTCGGCGCTTAGAACAGGCGCCGGGGAATAGGCGCCCATGCCGCCGGTGTTCAGGCCCGTATCGCCCTCACCTACGCGCTTATGATCCTGCGCGGTACCGACAGAGAGAATATCCTCGCCATCACATAAAACGAACAAAGAGGCCTCTTCACCTTCCATGAACTCTTCGATGACCACTTCAGCCCCGGCCCCTCCAAAGGCACCACCGAACATATCGTCGATCGCGTCCAGCGCGGTTTGCTCGTCCATTGCGACGATCACACCCTTCCCTGCAGCCAGACCATCTGCCTTGACCACAATCGGCGCGCCTTGCTCTCGAATGTACTTTTTCGCCGGCTCGGCCTCAGTGAACCGGGCGTAACCCGCCGTCGGAGCACCGGACGCATCGCAAATCTCTTTGGTGAAGCTTTTCGAGGCCTCCAATTGCGCCGCAGCCGCTGAGGGTCCGAACACCAGCACGCCCGCCTCGCGCAGGCGATCCGCCACTCCGGCGGCCAGAGGCGCCTCGGGACCGACAATCACGAAATCAATAGCGTTTTCCTCGGCAAAGCTGACCACGGCCCCGCCATTCTCGATATCCAGTGCGGCGCAGTCCGCGATCTGCGCGATCCCGGCATTGCCCGGCGCCACAATCAACCGGTCGCATTTGGGGTTTTGCATCACCGCCCAGGCCAGGCTGTGTTCCCGCCCACCACTGCCGAGAATGAGGATATTCATGACTACTCTCCGATCTGCTTGGCCTCGCCTTGCGGGCGTTCTAAGCTGGGCAGGCATTTGACACAAGGCGCTGAAATGTCCGACTTGCTTGACGACCCAATTCCCGGCCAAAACACCCCTGAATATACCGTCTCGGACATCTCGGGTGAGGTGAAGCGCACGCTGGAAGGCGCGTTCGGACGAATCCGTGTGCGTGGAGAGGTCGGGCGCGTGTTCAAGGCGCGCTCGGGGCATCTATATTACGACATCAAGGATGACCGGAACGTGCTGGCCTGCACGACGTGGAAGGGTCAAATCTCTGGCCTGTCCGTTGTCCCTGAGGAAGGGCTTGAGGTCGTCGTCACCGGTCGGCTCACAGCCTTCGGAGCTCAGTCGAAATACAATCTGAACGTCGATGAGGTTGCGGTTGCCGGGCAAGGCGCACTGATGGCGCTGCTGGAAAAGCGCAAGAAACAGCTTGAGGCCGAAGGGTTATTTGCACCCGAACGCAAGAAGCCGCTGCCTTATCTGCCGCAGATTGTCGGCGTGGTGACCTCGCCTTCGGGCGCGGTGATCCGGGACATTCTGCACCGCCTGCGCGACCGCTTTCCGCGCAAAGTTTTGATCTGGCCAGTGGCCGTTCAGGGATCGAACTGCGCCCCCGAGGTCGCCAATGCAATCGAGGGCTTCAACCAACTATCGCCCGGCGGGGCACTGCCACGGCCCGATCTGATCATCGTCGCCCGAGGCGGTGGATCGATCGAAGACCTCTGGGGGTTCAACGAAGAGATCGTGGCACGGGCTGCCGCGGCTTCGGACATCCCGTTGATATCGGCTGTGGGGCACGAAACCGATACCACGCTAATCGACTTCGTCTCGGATCGCCGCGCACCCACCCCAACCGCTGCTGCCGAACTGGCGGTTCCTGTGCGGATGGAGCTGCTGGCGTGGACCGGCGAACAAGGCGCACGTCTGTCCCGCGCCGCAACGGATGCCGTTCAACGAAGATCACAGCGCCTGCGCGACTTGTCCCGTGCCTTGCCGCGCCCAGACAGCCTGTTGAACACTCCGCGCCAACGCCTTGATTTAATTGCAGATCGCTTGACACCAGCGCTGGAACGCGGTGTGCAGAATCGCCATTTGCAAGTGGTGAAACTGTCGGCCCATCTACGCCCATCGACCTTGCGCAACCTGGTTACAAGCCGTCAGGAGGCGGTCCGCAACCTGTCCTCTCGCCTGTCTCTGCGCCCGATCCAGCGCGAGATCGAGGTACAGCGTCAAACCCTCTCCCGCCTAAGTGAGCGCATGATCACAGCCCAGACAATAAGACTGGACCGGATGCGGCAACAGTTGGACGCCACCGATCGTTTGCGCGAAACACTCAGCTACAAAGCCACATTGCAGCGAGGGTATGCCGTGGTGCGTGCCGATGATCAGGTTCTGACGACCAAGGAACAGGCCGCCAAGCACAGCTCACTACAGATCGAGTTTGCAGATGGTATTCTGAACACTGGCCAATCCTCAGCGCCGCGGCCAACCGCGAAGAAAGCACCCAAAAAGGACGCGCCAGATCAGGGGTCACTGTTCTGAAACAAGCCTAAGCACCAACATCCGGTCCGTAGCAGACCATCTCTTCGTCAATATCTTCGGCCTCATAAAGTTCCGTTTGCTCCGGATCACCTTCGAACTGCGCGATCAGGCCGTTCCCTGATCGGGTAAACACCCAGCACTGCGGGTCCAGACGATCTTCGTAAAGGAAACAAATCTGGCCACCCTGCTCGTACCAAATGCCTTCCTTGCAGTCGCCATCTAGAAACGACCAGATTACCCGGCGATTGGGCAGATACCGTTCAACGCCATAAACCTGCCCCTGAAACCCATAGAAAAGTGTTTTCCCGCGTGTGTAATCGTCAAAATCCGCCCCCGAAAGCGCGGATTGGGCCGATGCGGAATACGCCGGCAAAAAAAGAAGAATCGCAAGGAATCTGAGCATGAACACATTGTGTCAGATGTGATTGAGCCGCGCCAATCACCATTTCCACATAATCATCTGCCTCAACGTCACCGGTTGAAGTGAATCAACTACTCGCCCCAAGCTTCTGAAAACGGAGAAGTTTCCATGGCGAACGCCTTAATTTACGTCGCAGCTGTCTTTGCATTGGCCTATCTGCCCCTCTCGCCGCGCCCTGCAACCACTTTGCGGTCGTTCGTAAAGACAGCGTCGGTGGCTATTCTGGCCGTGATCGCCTTACTTAACGAAGCTCCGCTGCCTCTGGCGCTTGCTCTCTCATTTTGTGCCGTTGGCGACGCGCTGTTGTCGCGCGAAACGGACAACACCTTTATGGCCGGCATCGGCGCATTCGCCGCCGGACATCTGGCTTATATCGCTCTGTTTCTAACCTACCCCTCCAGCGACCCCACGCTGATCCTCGACCGGTCCGGATATTTCTGGTCCCTGATCATCCTCGGCATCGTGGCAGCAACCCTGCTTGCCCCGCGTGCTGGAGAGCTTAAAAAACCCGTTCTTGCCTACATCCCGGTCATTCTAGGAATGGGAATCACAGTCCTGGCACTACCGGAAACCGGTTCGCTGCGATGGGCCCTGCCTGCGGCCCTGGCCTTTGTTGCTTCTGATCTGATCCTGGCGACCGAAAAGCTTCTGCTGCCAGCAAATCATCCCGCCCTCAAAATCACGCCATATATGGTCTGGTCCCTCTACTGGGGTGCACAAGCCGGATTGCTGGTCGCGTTTCTCTGACCCTTTGCAACTGCCGCAAAACCGCATTAGGTGAGGAGAACACCTGCGGAGACCAAAAATGGCGTTTTTCTCAAAGCTAAAGGACAAGCTGTTCAAATCCTCGTCCCGCCTCGAACAGGGGCTTGAGGCCATCGTCGAGGATGGCGGTGAGGAAACGACCGCACCGGACCCGATTATTCCTGACCCTGAGCCACAACCGGAACCCGTGCCAGAAGTTCCGCAACCGGTGCCTGAAATACCAGAGCCCACTCCAGCTCCTCAACCGGTTGAAGTTCCTGAACCCGCACCAGTTGATCCGACACCGGCACCCCCGCCACCCGAGGCCGCGCCCTCCAAAGGTATGCTGGGCCGTCTGTTCGGCCGCAACGAGGCCAAAACCGCCGTCCGCCGTACGCTGGATGACGACATGCTGGAACAGCTCGAAGAGCTGCTGATCACCTCGGACATGGGCGTAGACACCGCCCTGCGCGTCACGTCCAACATGGCCGAGGGGCGCTATGGGCGCAAACTCTCGACCCAGGAAATCAAACAGCTGCTGGCCCAAGAAGTCGCCCGCGTAATGGAACCTGTCGCCAAACCCCTGCCGATCTACCCCAAACGACCGCAGGTGGTATTGGTCGTTGGCGTGAATGGCTCAGGCAAGACCACCACCATCGGCAAGCTGGCCAGTCAATTCAAATCAGCAGGCAAAAAGGTCGTCATCGCCGCCGGAGACACCTTCCGCGCCGCCGCGGTCGAACAACTACAGGTCTGGGGCGAACGCGCAGGCGTGCCCGTCCTGACCGCCCCGGAAGGGTCCGATCCCGCCAGCCTTGCCTTCGACGCTCTGACTAAGGCGCAGGAAGACGGCGCAGACCTTCTGATGATCGACACTGCAGGCCGCCTGCAAAACCGTGCCGACCTGATGGAGGAACTGGCCAAGATCGTCCGAGTGATCCGCAAGAAAGACGAGACCGCGCCACACAACACGTTGCTGGTTCTGGATGCCACCACCGGCCAGAACGCACTGAGTCAGGTTGAAACCTTCCGCAAGCTGGCCGACGTCTCTGGCCTTGTGATGACCAAATTAGACGGCACCGCAAAAGGCGGCGTTCTGGTGGCACTGGCAGACAAGTTTGGCCTGCCCATCCACGCCATCGGTGTAGGAGAGCAAATCGACGACCTCGCCCCCTTCGACCCCGAAGAATTCGCCGCTGCCCTGACCGGCTTGGGCCAAAGCTGACCCGCAACTTCATCTGGCCAAAAATATCCTCGGGGGTCTGGGGGCAGACAGCCCCCAGCCTCTTCACCAAGCACAAAGATCTGACACTTGAGCGACTGGCTGATCTCACTCGAAGGCACGGAAGCAGGCCATCAGCTTGCCCTGGGGTTGGCCCTGATGGCCGCCTTTCTGCACGCGGTTTTCGGGGCGTTGCAAAAGGGCCGCCACGACCCGTGGTTGTCGCGCGGGGCAATCGACGCCTGCTACTGCCTGATGGCCGCCCCGTTTGCCTTTTTCGTGGTGCCTTGGCCGGAACCCTATATGTGGCCGATCTTCGCCGTCGTATGGCTGATCCACATCGCCTACAAAACACTACAGGCAATGGCCTACACCAAAGGCTCTTATACCGTTGTCTACCCCGTGGTCCGGGGCACTGGCCCGTTATTCACCGTCATAGGAGCCTATCTCCTGTTCGGGGAAACCTTCACCGGCATGCAATGGTTCGGCGTAGCCGTCTTACTGGCCGGTATCTTCGGGCTGGCCGCCTATAACTTCCATTTTCTGGAAACCAACCGCGAGACGCTGGGCATTGCGCTTATTCTGGCCGTCTGCACAGGCCTGTTTGTTGCTCTCTACACGACCTATGATGCTTATGGCATTCGTGCCACCGCCGATCCGTTCACCTTTCTGGCTTGGTTCTTCATGATCGATGGTGCCACCATGCCTTTCTACGCCTTCCTCAGATGGCGCGCGATGATCAACCGCCCTGCTATCGGACCTTTGATGCTGCGCGGTCTTGCAGGCGGGATTATCGCCCCCATGTCTTTCGGAGCCATCATGCTGGCAACAAGGCTCGACAAAGTGGGTGAGGCCGCCGTTCTGCGGGAAACGTCAACCGTCTTTGCAGCTCTGATCGGATGGTTGGTATTGAAGGAAACCGTGGGGCCAAGGCGGATCGCATTGATGGCATTGATTGCACTCGGCGCCGTAATAGTTGAAATGGGCGGGTAAGCAGCAGGAAGAACCGATGACCGGCAAAAAAGAGATCAACCCAATTCTGAAACAGGTTCTGGAGCTTGGCCCCCCGCTGGCCTTCTTTTTTATCTATCTGCGCCTGCGAGATGACAGTTTCCTGATCGGCGGCATCGAATATTCCGGCTTTATCGTTGCCACCATAATCTTCGTACCTTTGATGCTCGCTGCAATGGGCATCCTCTGGTATCTGACAGGCAAGCTCAGCCGGATACAGATTTTCACCGCAATCATGGTCATTTTCTTTGGCGGTCTGACCGCTTGGTTTAATGACGAGCGGTTCTTCAAGATGAAAACCACACTGGTCTACGGCTTCTTCTCGATCATGCTGGGCATTGGCCTTTTGCAAGGCAAATCCTACCTTGCCTATGTCCTGGATGAGATGCTGCCCATGCGCCACGAAGGCTGGATGATCCTGACGCGGCGCTTGTGCGCGTGTTTCGCGGTTTTGGCCATTGCCAATGAATTCGTCTGGCGCACAATGTCGACCGACATGTGGGTGAAAATCGAAACCTTCGCTTTCCCCATTGCTCTGATGGCGTTTCTGATGCTGCAGTTCAGTCTTCTGCAGAACTACATGGACGATCCGGACAGTCAGTAAGAAAACCGCGTTTAAGGCATTCACCCTGAGAGTTTAAAAGGATTTGAGTCTGTTCCCGGCCAGATTGTGCGGAAAAGCGGACAAAAAACTTGGCTAAATGCCGAAGCTGTGAAAAGTTGTGTCACCATCCACCACTCACAGCCGGAGAATTCGAAACGCATGACGGCTTTCCCAGACAGCGGCTTTCTGTCCGAGGCGTCCGACAGGTTGAAGGCTATGCTTTCCGCCCAGGCGACTGAAATTTCTCTGGACCGGGGGGACGTTCTGTTTGAACAAGGCGACAAAGGTGACGCTCTGTTTGCCATCCTTGAAGGCACGCTTGAGGTTTCCTTTCTAGCCATGAGCGGCCGAAAACTTTCACTGACCCTGATGCGCCCCGGAGAGATCTTTGGCGAGATTGCCCTGTTTGACAGCGGCCCCCGCACCGCCACCATCGCAGCGGCCGAACCGTCCCGCGTTTTACGAGTACGCCAAGGCGACGTAATGGAGCAGATCCGCGAACATCCCGATTTGGCCGTCGACCTGATCCGCCTAGCAGGTTTGCGCATGCGGTGGATGGGATCGCAACTGAACGAACAGGTCTTTCTGCCGATGCCGATCCGACTGGCGCGTAAACTGTTGCATCTGTCGGAACTTCAGGACGACCCCTCTACCCGGATCACCCTGTCGCAAAGCGAGTTGGCAGAATTCGTCGGCGCCACCCGCGAAGCGGTGTCCAAGACCATTTCCACCTGGAAGCGAGACAATGTTGTCGAGGCCTCTCGCGGTGGAATAATGATTCAGGATTTCGAGGCGCTCAGGGCGCTCGCTGAGTCGGACCTTATATAATCCCTGTGACCTGCTTCACAGACCAAGGGTCACATTAAGACTATTTTCAGAAATGTTACCGTAGGAGGTCAGAGAATCATCCCCGATATCTGTCCACTGACCTCTCCCTGTATCAGAGCCATACACCTACCCGGGTGTATGGCTCGTTTATTTTGCGCCCGGCAGATTGAGGTTCCCAGAATCAGTTTCTCGGCAATCTGGTGCCATCAGAGCCTGTGACAGATGGCGCATTGAACTGACGTAAAAAAGGCCGGGTGACCCCCGGCCTTTGTCGCGCTATGAGAAACGATTACCCGTCAATGCTCAGCGCCACAAACCGAGGTTCGCCACCACGACGCACCAGCAGCAACAGAGATTTGCGCCCCGCTTCGCGTGCTTCCTCCATACGTGCTTCGAGGTCATCAATCGAGCTTACCTTTTGCTGACCCGCCTCGGTGATCAGATCACCGGCGCGCAAGCCTTTGGAGAAGGCCTCGGACCCTTCGTCAACTTCGGTCACAACCAAACCTTCGGCGTCGGCATCCAAACCGAGATCCGACCGCAATGTGTCAGTCAGGGGCGAAATAGTCAGACCCAGAATATCCGCATTCTCCTCGGTCGGAGCTTCAGAGGTCTCTTCTTCACCATCTTCGTCACGCTCTGCATCCTCTCGACGGCCCAGCGTTACCAGTATGGTCTGGGTGCCACCATCGCGCTGCACTACTACGCGAACAGATTTGCCTACAGTGGTTTCACCGACCTGACGCACCAGACCGCGCGTGTCTTCGACCTCCACCCCGTCAAAGCTCAGGATCACGTCTCCGGCCAGCAGACCAGCATCCTTGGCGGGTCCGTCAGGCACATCACTGATCAGCGCACCGCCGGGCTTGTCCAGCCCCATCGCCTCGGCCATGTCTTCCGTTACGTCCTGAATGCGCACGCCCAGCCAGCCGCGGCGGGTTTCCCCAAACTCGCGCAGTTGGTCGACAACCTTGACCACGACATTCGATGCCATCGAGAACCCGATTCCGATTGAGCCACCATTGGGCGACAAGATCGCCGTGTTCACACCAATCACCTCGCCATCCATATTGAACAGCGGCCCGCCCGAGTTCCCCCGGTTGATCGCCGCATCCGTCTGAATGTAGTCGTCGTAAGACCCGCTCAGAGCCCGGTTCCGCGCTGAAACGATACCAGCCGAGACCGAGAAGCCCTGACCCAACGGGTTGCCCATGGCGATAACCCAATCGCCCACGCGCGCAATGTCGCTATCACCGAATTGCACATATTTCAGCGGACCAGTTGCCTCGACCTTAAGCAGTGCAATGTCGGTTTTCTCATCCGTACCAATCACCTTGGCTGGCAGCTCTTTCTTGGGCTGACCGTCACCGGGGAAGAATTCTACAAGGATTTCATCTGCTTCCGCGATGACATGATTGTTGGTGACGATATAGCCATCCTCAGAAATCACAAAGCCGGATCCCAGCGCATTGCTGCGGCGTGGGCGGTTGTTATCATCACCGTTGCGGTCCTGAAACTCACGAAAGAAATCCTCGAAAGGCGAGCCTTCGGGTACAATCCCCTGCGGACCGGTTTGCCCTTCGACCAGCGTAGAGGTCGTGATGTTAACCACGGCCGGGCTAATCTTCTCGGCCAGCGGTGCCAGACTTTCGCCCCGCGCCTGCGCGGCGACGGTCTGAGCCAGCACAAGTAGCATCCCCGCAAAGGCCAGCCACACCAGCCGCATGAAACCAACACCATCATCCCGCGGGACAGAAATACTGTGTGCTTGAGCCTGCACTTGGGAACTCCTTGTCGACAATTATCGTGCGGTCGCCCCTTAGCGACCATTCTTAGCAACCAATGTAGTCAGTTTGTTCAAGCCCGCAACTCGGGATCGCGGGGAATTCACTGGCAATTGAAATCACTTCCCTAAAACCCGACCTGATAGGCACCCCACAGCAGCACTAGACCGCTGACCACGCACAGCAGGCCCGCCAGTCTCCGCGCCTGTTCGGGCAAGGTTCGCAGCGCCTCGAGCATACGTTCAATAAGCGAAGGGGCCAGCGCATAGGCCAGCCCCTCGACAATCAATACCAGCCCAAGGGCCAGAAGGATCATACCCATTACTCAGCAACCGGCGCACGCCGTCCTGTTGGAGATCCAAGGTAGTTGAAGAAATCAGAATCCGGACTCAGCACCAGCGAGCTGTTACTACCCTGAAGGGCATTCTCATACGCGGTGAGTGAACGGTAGAATTCAAAGAACTCCGGATCCGCACCATAGGCTTCGGCAAAGATCGCGTTGCGTTCGGCGTCAGCCTCACCTCGGATAATCTCCGCCTCACGATTGGCGTCGGATACCAGTTCAACAACAGTCCGGTCGGCCTGCGCACGAACACGCTGCGCGGCCTCATTACCACGGGCGCGTTCGTCTGTCGCTTCACGTTCCCGCTCGGCTTTCATCCGGTCGAATGTAGCTTCGAGGTTGGCCTGCGGCAGATCAGTCGCCTTCAGCCGCACGTCGATCACGTTGACGCCCAGCGCCTGTGCTTCGGCAATCGCGCTGTTGCGGATCCGCAGCATCAGCGCGGCGCGGTCAGAACTCAGGATGTCGCGAGACGACACCGAACCCAGAACTTCGCGGGTTTCGGCGCGCAGGATGCGATCCAGTCGATCTTCGGCAACTGGGATACCACCTACACCAACGGCCTGACGGAAACGATTAAGATCCGAAATCCGGTAGCGCGCGAAGGCGTCTACAACCAGACGACGGTCATCCAGAGGTGTCACCTCGAGCGGTTGAACGTCGATGGAGAGGATACGGTCGTCATAGCGGACAACTTCCTGAATTAGCGGGATTTTGAACGCCAGACCGGGCTCTTCCTTGACCGCTACCACACGACCAAATTGCAGAACCAGCGCGCGCTCCCGTTCATCGACGATGAAGATCGACGACAGGCCAACAACGCCGAGAATCACGACGACAATGAGAAGAATGGGTGATTTACGCATTAGTTGCTCTCCCCGCTCTGATTGCGGCGCAGCTCGTTCAGCGGCAGATATGGCACGACGCCCTGCCCCTGACCGGTCGAGTTTTCGTCCAAAATGATCTTGTCCACATCACCCAGAACCTGTTCCATCCGTTCCAGATAGAGACGTTTTCGGGTCACGTCAGGCGCTTTGGTATATTCCTCCAGAACCGCGCTGAAACGGCTGGCTTCACCCTGTGCGCTGTTGATCTGCTGCGCGCGATAGGCTTCGGCTTCTTCCAGTACCTGCGCGGCTTCACCACGCGCTTCCGCCAGCACACGGTTGGCATAGGCGTCGGCCACGTTTTGCAGGCGGTCCCGCTCCTGCGCGGCGGCTTGAACGTCGCGGAACGCGGCAATCACGTCCTGCGGCGGGTCGGCCTTGTCGAAGTTCACGCGCACGATATTAATTCCGGAATCGTAGCTATCCATTGTGGACTGGATCAGTTCCTGCAGACGATCCGCGATAATTCCGCGATCTCGGTTCAGGATCGGTGCCAGTTCGCTTTGCGCAATGATTTCACGCATCGCTGATTCCGACACAGCACGGATTGTCTGGCGTGGATCACGCAGGTTAAACAGGAACTTGGCCGGATCGCTGATGTTCCAAACGACTTGGTAGTCGATATCGACCACGTTCTCGTCGCCGGTCAGCATCAAGCCATCGTCGCTACCACGTGCGCCGCCCATATCCTCAGTTTGTTCGCGAGTAACCGGGATGACCTCCGCGGTCACAAAAGGCCATGGTGCAAAGTTCAAACCTGGATTTCCAACGGCCGAAAACTCACCAAGAAACAGTTCAACCGACTGTTCTTCGGGCTTTACGGTGTAAAAGCTGGCCGCACCCCAAAGTACAGCGGCAACGACCACGCCGATTAGCACTGTGCCTTTGGTAAAGATGGGGCCACCGCCGCCTGCGCCCTGACCGCCGCCACGGCCACCACCGCCACGACCGCCCATCAGGACGCGCAGTTGTTCCTGGCCTTTCTTCATCAGCTCGTCGATCTCGGGGATCTGCGGGCTTTCGCCTTCGGGAGGCTTGCGCCCGTCCCCGTTGTTACCCCGATTTCCTCCGCCACCGGAAGAGCCTCCGCCCCCCCAGGGGCCACCGCTGTTGCCCGCCATATGTATCTATTCCTTCGTGTTGGACCGTGTGATCACGGGTTCCCTTGTAACTTGTGTGCGCGCGGTTGCAAATCAAGCAGTGCGCACAGGTTGCCGCATTGTCACCAGTTCCTCGGCCATAACTGGGTGAACCGCAACCGTTCGGTCAAAATCTTCCTTGGTCGCGCCCATCTTAACGGCGATTCCTGCCAACTGGATCATCTCACCCGCGCCAGGTGCCACGATATGACAACCCAGCACCTTACGAGTGGCCTGGCTGACAATCAACTTCATCAACACACGCTGCGTTCCACCTGCAAATGCCTTTTGCATAGGCTTGAACGAAGTGGCGTATACCTCGATCGGTTCCTGCGCCGCAGCTTCTTCTTCGCTGAGACCAACCGTGCCGAATTCCGGCTGGGTAAAGATCGCAGTCGGGATCAATTCATGATCTACCGGGGTCGGATTACCCTTGAAGACGGTTTCGACAAAAGCCATCCCCTCGCGGATCGCAACCGGGGTCAGGTTTACACGGTCAGTCACGTCACCAATGGCAAAGATCGAGGGCACGCCGGTCTGGCTGTACTCATCCACGATGATCTCACCCTTGCGGCCGCGTTCGACGCCTACGGCCTCAAGCCCCAGATTGTCGGCGTTGGGCGCACGGCCGGTGGCATACATGACCACATCGAACAGTTGCTCGGACCCGTTGGTGGCCTTTACCCAGATCTTGTCACCTTGCTTTTTCATTTCAAGCACATTGGTGCCCAGATGCAGATCGATGCCGTTCTGGCACATCTCTTCGCTGATCAAGCCACGCGCCTCTTCGTCGAAACCGCGCAGGATTTGCGCACCGCGATAGAACTGGGTGGTCTTTACGCCCATTCCGTTCATGATCCCCGCAAATTCGCTGGCGATATAGCCGCCGCCGACGATCAAGATGCTTTCGGGCAGTTTGTCGAGATGGAAAATCTCGTTCGAGGTAATCGCTAGGTCCGAACCCGGAAACTCGGGCACAACCGGGCGGCCGCCGGTGGCGATCAAGATGTGTTTGGCCGTCTTACGGGTGCCGTCAGCCAGCTCAACTGTGTGAGCATCAACAACAGTGGCGCGCTGATCAAAGCTTTCGACGCCGTTGTTCTTGAGGATATTGCGATAAATACCTTCCAACCGGTCCAATTCTGCCACCAGCTTTCCATGGAACGTGTTCCAGTTCAAAGCACCGGGCTGAATGTCCCATCCGTAAGCCTGCGCGTCCCCGACCATGCCCGAGAACTCACTGGCAAAGACCATCAGCTTTTTCGGCACGCATCCTCGAATGACGCAGGTTCCGCCATAGCGATCCTCTTCGGCCAGCGCCACCTTGGCACCGTTCTCACCAGCCGCCACACGAGCCGCGCGAACCCCGCCCGAGCCGCCTCCGATGACGAACAGATCATAGTCAAAGCTCATAGTATTTCCCGTCGTTTGTCTGATTGGGGTGGAATTCAGCAACCCTCAGATATGGTATAGTTCCAAAGTTGCAATTCATTCTTTGTCAAAGCGCGGCCAGAACCCAGAAAGCGGGCGCGCAACCCACGATATCTTGCCAGAGTTTTCGTTAAACTTGGCACGCGGTCGTTCCTTAATCCGCCAAATCAGAGAACAGGTTATCACCGCCCTCGATCAATTGGTCCAGTTCAGTGATGGAAGCGTTTATGTCCCGTACTTCGACCCGACCATCGCCATGACCGATCACAACTTTGTCACAAATATCGATGAACAGCCCGTTTTCGACCACACCCGGAACCTGATTGAGCACCAACGCCAGTTGCCGCGCATTGCCGATGCGCTGCAGATGCAGGTCGAGGATGTGGTTCCCCTCATCCGTCACGAAAGGCGCTTCGCCATTCATCCTCAGCATTGCCGAGGTTCCCAGAACATCCATCGTGTCCAGTGCTTCCTCGATCAGCGTGCGGGTCGTCTGCCAACCGAATGGGATGACCTCAACGGGCAAGGGAAACGCGCCTAGCGTCTCAACCTCTTTCCCTGCATCGGCAATGACGATCATCTGGTCACTGGCTGTGGCGACGATCTTTTCCTGCAGATGCGCGCCCCCGCCCCCCTTGATCAGGTTCAACTCTCCGTCGAACTCGTCCGCGCCATCAATAGTCAGGTCCAGCCAACCAGCCTGATCCAGCGAGACGACCTCGATCCCGACCTCGCGGGCCAATTGTGCGGTGCGGGTCGAAGTAGGAACCCCTTTGACACGCAGACCCTCATTCTGAACCCTTTCACCTAGGCGGCGCACCATCCAGGCGGCGGTCGATCCAGTACCTAGCCCGACGCGCATCCCATCCTGAACCATGTCCGCAGCACGGCGCGCGGCGGCGTATTTTGCCTTGTCGATGGGTGACAAATCTCGGGTCATGGCAGCGTTTCCCTGTAGTGCTGCGGAACTTATACGGAAAGTGACCGCCAACTGCGAGTGCCAATTCAGTCACTTATACTGCAAACATACGCCTAAAATACGCGTTTCCGATGGGAAACGTCGCAATCGATGCTTCGCGCAGACACCCCACGATATACATACAAGATATGACCGCGCCCTATCGCCTTCACTATGCCCCCGACAACGCCTCTCTGGTCGTCAGATTGGTGTTGGAAGAGATGGGCCTGCCCTATCAGACCGTTCTGGTAGATCGCCGCCGGAACGAACAGGACAGTGCGGCCTACAGGGCGCTGAACCCGAACGGGCTGATCCCGGTGTTGGAAACGCCAAACGGGCCGATCTTTGAAACAGCTGCAATTTTGCTCTGGCTGGCGGATACACATGGGCAATTAGCCCCTGCCCCCGACAGCCCGGACAGGGCGGCGTTCCTGAAATGGCTGTTTTTTGCGTCCAACACGCTTCACGCGGACCTTCGCATCTTGTTCTACGCCGAGAAATACATTGACGCCGCGCAGGCCGAGACGTTGCGTACCGGCATCCGCCCGCGACTGCGACAACATCTGCGAGCGCTTGATGCCGAAGCGAAAAATGCACCGATTTGGCTGTGTCCAGATCACCCCTCGGTTCTAACCTACTATCTGGCGTGCCAAATGCGCTGGATGGCCCTCTATCCTGCCTGCGCAGATCGCAGTTGGTTTCAATTGGCGGACACGCCTTACCTGCAAGCTATCCTGATGCAGCTTGAAACCCGCCCCGCTACGCAAGCCGCAAACGCGGCCGAGGGGTTGGGGGTTACGCCGTTCACCTCTCCTAGTTATGCTACTCCTCAAGAAGGCTCAGCTACCTGATATGTTTTTATCTGTCTTCGATATGTTCAAAGTGGGCATCGGCCCGTCTTCGTCTCATACCATGGGGCCAATGGTGGCCGCCGCACGCTTTCTGGACATGATGCGCGCGTCTCCGTTCGAATTCACCGGATTACGCGGGTCTCTGCACGGCTCGCTGGCTTTTACAGGTGTCGGACATGCGACGGATCGTGCCACCATCCTCGGTCTAGCCGGCTTCGTGCCGGACACTTATGACAACGACAAGGCCGAGGCCGCGCTGGCCGAGATTGCCGAGACACACAGCGTTACCCCCGAAGGCTTGCCGTCACTGCAGTTTGATCCCAAGGCCGATCTGGTCTTTGACTACGAAAACAACCTGCCCGGTCACGCCAATGGAATGATCCTGATGGCCACCGACGCACAGGGCGATGTGATCCTGCGGCAAGTCTTTTACTCAGTCGGCGGCGGCTTTGTCTTAACCGAAGAAGAACTGGCCGAGGGCAAGGCGACCGAAGAGGGCGACCCGGTGCCGTTCCCGTTCAAATCCGCCGCCGAAATGCTGCAGATGGCCAAGGACAGCGGTAAGAGCATCGCTCAGATGAAGCGCAAAAACGAAATCGCACGCGGCTGTGCCAACAGTTTTGCAAAGGGTACTGCGCGCCTTTGGGAGGTCATGAACAATTGCATCGAACGTGGCCTCAAGACCGATGGCATTCTTCCCGGAGGTCTGAATGTCCGCCGCCGGGCCAAAGGCATCTACGATGCACTGCAGGCCGAGCGGGGCATGAACCTGAACGCGCCGCACACCATCAATGACTGGATGAGCGTCTATGCCATGGCAGTGAACGAGGAAAACGCCGCCGGTGGTCAGGTTGTCACCGCGCCAACCAACGGAGCGGCGGGTACGATGCCTGCTGTGCTGCGTTATTACCTCGAACATGTGCCGGGTGCGTCGGAAAGCCATGTTGAGGATTTCCTGCTGACAGCTGCCGCCATTGGTGGCCTGGTCAAATACAACGCCTCGATCTCGGGCGCCGAAGCGGGCTGTCAGGCCGAGGTCGGAAGTGCATCCGCTATGGCCGCCGCAGGGCTGTGCGCTGTGATGGGCGGCACCCCAGAACAGGTTGAAAACGCCGCCGAAATCGCGCTTGAGCATCATCTGGGCATGACCTGCGACCCGGTTGCTGGGTTGGTGCAAGTCCCCTGTATCGAACGCAACGGTTTGGCAGCAATCAAGGCGGTCTCGGCAGCTTCGCTGGCATTGCGTGGTGATGGGAAACACTTTGTACCGTTGGATTCCGTGATCGAAACCATGCGCCAGACCGGGCATGATATGCACGAGAAATACAAGGAAACGTCGCTAGGTGGATTGGCGGTGAACATACCCAACTGCTGACGCAAACATTGAGGGGTGAGATGCGAGGACATTGCCTGTGCGGCACCATCCGATACAAGATTGACCCACCGGTCCTGTCCTGCGTGTCCTGCCACTGCGACAGTTGCAGACGGCAGTGCGCTGCGCCGATGACAACCTATTTCGGCGTGCGTGACGGGCAGTGGCGATGGACTGGCGAGTCGCCGAAAATCTTCAATTCTTCCCCGGGTGTCGAGCGCAGCTTTTGCCCACATTGCGGCACGCCGATTTCGTTCCGGTCACAGTCTATGTCGGACGTGTTGCACCTTTATGTAGCAACGCTGGAAGACCCGAACCAACTGGAACCCACGCTGCACGTGGCACATGAGGAAAAGTTGGACTGGCTGCGGCTGGATGACGACCTGCCGACCTGCATTGGGCCGGATTACACCAAGGTTCAGCCGCTGCCCTAGGAGCTTTCCACCAGTCAACAAAACCCGTAGCGTCGCGACTATGACAAGGGATCGTCCGGTCTTTGGCATCATCCTGAGGCTTGGTTTCTGCATCATCGCACCGCTTGGCGATGCGACGGCCAAATTGTTGGGCGAAACAACTCCCGTAGGTACACTTGTTTTTGTACGCTTTGTCGTCCAGGCGCTGGTACTGGTTCCTTTGGTTGTTCTAAGCGGTCGCACTTTGCGCATGCGGGGCCGAATTCTCAGGCTGGCTTTCATCCGCACCGTTCTTCATATCATCGGCATCTCAGCCATGTTCAGCGCGTTGCTTTTCCTGCCGCTTGCCGACGCGGTCGCCATTGCTTTTGTGATGCCGTTCATCATGCTTTTTCTGGGTAAATATGTACTGGGTGAAGAGGTCGGATTACGCCGCCTACTTGCCTGTATTGTGGGCTTCGTTGGTACCCTTCTTGTTATCCAGCCCAGCTTTGCCGAGGTAGGCGCCGCAGCTCTTCTGCCGCTCATCGTGGCGCTGGTCTTTTCGCTGTTCATGCTGGTGACACGCCGCGTCGCCAAAGAGGTTAATCCAATTGCTCTGCAGGCTGTTTCCGGTCTTATGGCCACGACCCTTCTAGTGCCAATCCTACTGGCTGGAACCTTCGGTGGCGTGGACGCCGCTTCGCTAGTCATACCACATCCAGACAGCCATTTCCTGTTGATCGGTATCGGGCTTCTGGGAACTGTCGCACATCTGTTTATGACCTGGTCATTGCGCTATACCCCCTCTGCGACACTAGCTCCGATGCAATATTTGGAGATCCCTGTGGCCACTTTGTTCGGCTGGATCATATTTCACGACCTGCCAGACGGCATCGCGGCTATCGGCATCGCAATTACCATCGCTGCGGGCCTTTACGTCATTCTTCGCGAACGGGCCAGCGCCCGGTCTTTCCCGACAGAAACGCCTGCATGACCCGATCCAATGCCGCTCGCGGCACCATCACCAGTAGGCCCGGCCCATCCACTGTAAGCTCCACCTCCGACAGTGCACGATTGGATGTCCCAACGCGACCGTTCGGCTCTAGTACCAGATCGTCGATCGGCCATTCCAATCCTCGACTGCGACCCGTTACGCGCTGAAACGGGAATAACGAGACCACATCACCGGGCGTCAGCCCGAGCGTTATCCTGGGCGGTGCGTGAAACACGACTTCGCGCTCTCCCAACAGCAGGCAGGGGCGGTCTTGTAATCGAACCAATGCATTGAGCACCGCAAGCTGATGATCCAGCCTTCCTCCCAAAAATCCAACACCCAGCACCAAGGGTGTCTCGACGTTACGAAGTGCCTTGTCAAAATCCGTACTGTCCTGTTCGCGGATCGGGAACAATCGGTCCTCTGGAATCCGCTCACGATAACTGCCACACAGCGAATCAAAGTCCCCTATCACGGCGTCCGGTATACGCCCCGAATCCATCAGCGGAATCGCCCCACCATCTGCGGCCACGACCTTGCTGACGTTGGTTAGCGTCACATTTAGATCATCAGGACCGATTCGACCGCCGCCGACCAACGCGATTGGACTTTCAGAACGCACAATTGCTGTACTTTTCGACGATTGATCAATTTTTCCCGCTTTTGGACACATTGAGACCACAAAATGATAAGTTGATGCAGAGAGTTTCGAGCCACAGGTGTACCTATCGCAGTGTTAGGTGGCTCATGTAGTTTGTAGAGGACGTGCGTCTGATGGTACAGAATAACAAGGTATTGACCGTTTCTTACGGGACCTTCTCATGCACTTTGGAAGGCTTTGACGATTCCTTCGAGACGATGAAGGCGATCGCCGAGTACTTTCGTGACCTCGCCGCTGATGATCGCTACTTTGGTTCCGAGCCTCCGCAACCCGACACAGAGATGCTGACGCGTATCGCGCAACGGGATGTTTCGCGCAGGGTTGAAGCCAGCCGGAATGAGGCTGGATTGCTGATCCGATCCACAGAACAGGCCGCGGCGCAGTCGCACCCAACAACAAGCGCACCACAGCCGAGCGTCGTCGACACGCCTCCTGCCCCGCCCTCTGCTCAAGCGTTTTTTGCCGAGGCGGAACCCGTCGAAGATGCAGCAGCACCTGCGGCTGACAGCATAGCCGCCAAATTGCAGCGTATCCGGGCCGTTGTCTCTCACTCCGATGAAAATTCGGTCATCTACACAGAAGATGAAGATACGTCTCTTATGAAAAGCGCCGGACCTTCTGATGCCGTCGCTGCAGCCTTTGCTGCTGGCACATTGGATCCAGCAGATTTGGACGATGCCACCGCCGAGCCCAGTCCGCTTGTTGAAGCGCCAAATGTAACCGAGGAACCGGTCGAACCCGAAACAGAGTTCACTGCCGAAGTAGAAGAAACAGAGCTGTCGGAACTGGAAAACGAACCAGAGGCACTGGCAACAGACTCTTCAGAGGTTACCGACGAGGAACAGCCAGAAGACGAATCCACCCTGACGGGCGCCTGGTTCACGGATTTCGATGAAGATGAGGAAGACGCCAATATCCTCAGCGACGCCGAGCCTGACAATGACGTCGTTGCGGAGTCTGAAGATAACGTTCTTACCGAAGATGATGAGGTTGATCTGCTGGAAGAGATTGCCAGCGTGGAAACCATTTTGGCAAACCGCGCAGCCAAGGCGGATGCTGAGAAACTGGATATGGATCAAGATGTTTCGCGCCTGATGGACAAGGCCAGCGAGCGTCTGAACGACCCGAGCACCAGCGACCAGCGCGAAGCTTACACACACTTGCGTGCAGCCGTAGCTGCGACCGAAGCCGAACGCCATGTTGCAGCGGACACGCAGGAGGACAACAACGAAGGGGACTACCGCGAAGATATGTCCTCAGTCGTCAGCCCCCGCCGCCCGGAAACCGAAGTGACCACCGCGCGCCCAAGTAGCGACGCTAACGCGCCGCTGAAACTGGTGGCGGAACAACGTATCGACAATCGGGCCACTGAAGATACAGGACCGATTAGCCCCCGCCGTGTGAAGACCAGTTCCGCAGATGGCTCTACCGAAGAAGGCGGCTTTGCCCTGTTCGCCCAAGAGCAGGGCGCGCAATCCCTGCCTGACTTGCTTGAGGCGGCCGCTTCATATCTGTCCTTCATTGAAGGCCAGGAACAGTTCTCGCGCCCGCAGTTGATGAACAAGGTTCGCTCGCTCAAGCAGGACGACTTCAACCGAGAGGAAAGCCTGCGTTCATTCGGCCAGCTATTGCGGGACGGCAAGATTGAAAAAGCGGGAGGTGGACGTTTTTCGGCCTCGACCCAGATCGGCTTCCGCCCGGATGATGAGCGGGCTGCAGGTTAACCGCCAAGCAACTCGAATGATGATGGGTCAGAGGTAATTCTGGCCCATTTTGGTTGAACAAAACCTTTCACGCCTTTGTTTGAAGGTCGGAATCCCACACCTACATTGAGCTGCTATGCACAAATGCGCCTATCTCGGGCATTTTGTATTGTTCATGCCCAGTTCCATTCAAGCGGGGACGACCCCAGATTGAATTTCCAGAACGCTTTAGAGTTTACGACTAGCTGAAAATAATAAGCCAATTCACAATTTGGACACCGACGTCCTGACATCTCTGTTCGGGCTCTAACTCGGCACCAACGAATAGACTTTGTGTGAGTATCCCGTATCAGCCTACGCGATACTCAGCTGGCACATGTCAGACACGCGCATAGGTCCCGCCAATGACGCATTGCGGTTCTGACTTGGTCGCAATCGGAAACCGACCAACCTCAGTCAGATGACTGATCCGGGTCTTCCTTGCCGACACCTTTGAAGACGAACTTGAAGGGCAGTGCCCACAAGATGCCCAGCGCAACATAGACCAAAAGTTCCAGCCAAATCGGCGGGCGGTCAAGCCAGTTCACGACTGTCACCACCGCTACGATATAGACGGGCAGCCCAATCAGCAGAAGCACCAGCGACCATCGCCGCCGGGCTTTATAGCTGAGGCCGGGTTTGCCTTCGCCGCTCATCAGTCGGCAAACGGGTCGGTCACCAAAATGGTGTCTTCCCGCTCCGGGCTGGTGGACAGAAGGGCAACGGGGCACTCAATCAGTTCTTCAACGCGGCGCACATATTTGATCGCGTTTGCAGGCAGATCAGCCCAGCTGCGCGCGCCTTCTGTGGATTCGCTCCAACCGGGCATTTCTTCGTAGATTGGCGTACACCGGGCCTGCTGATCAGCAGCGGTGGGCAGATAATCCAGACGCTCGCCATCCAGCTCATATCCCACACAGATTTTCAGCGTTTCGAACCCATCCAGAACATCCAACTTGGTAAGCGAGATACCGTTTACACCACTGGTGGCGCATGTCTGGCGCACAAGGCAGGCATCGAACCAACCGCAGCGGCGCTTGCGCCCGGTGGTCGTTCCGAATTCATGCCCGCGCTCACCAAGGCGCTGGCCATCGTCGTCATCCAGTTCGGTCGGGAACGGGCCTTCGCCGACGCGGGTGGTATAGGCTTTGACAATACCCAGTACGAAATCAATCGAACCCGGTCCGATCCCAACACCCGTAGCCGCCTGGCCCGCGATCACATTGGACGAGGTCACAAACGGATAGGTGCCAAAATCGATGTCCAGCAGCGCGCCCTGCGCCCCTTCGAACAGGATACGTTTGCCTGCTTTGCGCTTTTCGTTCAGCACTTTCCAAACCGGAGCAGCAAACGGCAGAATTTGCAACGCGATCTCTTTCAACTGCGCGATAAGTGCGTCCCGATCAACCGGTTCGATCCCCAGACCTTTGCGCAGCGGATCATGGTGCTGCAATGCGCGGTCCACTCGGGCTTCAAGTGTCGCCTCATCGGCCAGATCGGCAACTCGTACAGACCGACGGCCCACCTTATCTTCGTAAGCCGGACCGATACCACGCCCCGTGGTCCCGATCTTGGTCCCCTTACTGGCAGCTTCTTCGCGTGCACGATCCAACTCGCCGTGAATCGGCAGGATCAACGGCGTGTTTTCGGCGATCATCAGCGTCTCGGGAGAAATGTCGACGCCCTGCGCCCGGATGGTCCCGATCTCTTTTATCAGGTGCCAAGGGTCCAGCACGACACCATTACCAATGACACTCAGTTTACCACCGCGCACAACGCCCGAAGGCAACGCGTGCAGTTTGTAGACCTCGCCATCGATCACCAGCGTATGACCAGCGTTATGCCCGCCCTGAAAGCGCGCGATCACGTCTGCCCGCTCGCTGAGCCAGTCGACGATCTTGCCTTTTCCCTCGTCGCCCCATTGGGCGCCGACAACAACCACGTTGGCCATATCCGGTCCTTTTTGCGCTGAATTACCAAACTCGGCTCGTATAACGAGGACAACGCGGCAGGGAAACCGGTAATTCGCCGCAGAATAGAACCGCGCCAAGCGCGGTGCCTCCGGCGGAGATATTTGGGGCCAGATGAAGAATGGATCCCTGCTTCATCTGGCTGTAAATATCTCGGGGGAGGCGCCCGGAACGGGCGGCGGGGGCAGAGCCCCCTTTTCTAGCTTTGCCTCAAATACACCGGCTGCCCGTGAGGTGTGGTCAGATAGGCCTCTTCCCAAGCCAAATGCAGGTTTCGCACGTCATCCGGCAAGGCTGCGCCCTGCTCTGCCAACAATGCCTCAAGCGTTTCCAGCCAGGCGTGGAAATAGTCGTCACCGCCGTCCAGTTCTCGCGCAAGACCGTTACGTTTGAGAGTTGCCGAAAAGCGAGACGCCCAATCAGACCAGTCAAACCGCCCTGCCTCGTTCAAGGCAACGGTTACGGCAAAAACTTGCGCGTGCCAGGGTTCGGCAAAAACCGGCTCGGGTGCAGTATGCGTGGTGCAGTCACTCATGCGGGCTCCAGATAACTTTGCCAGAGATCCAACACCACTTCATCACCGGGGTGTTCGGGGTTTAGCCAAAGCTCGGAGGCCGCAAAAACCACAGCGTAAAGCGGTTCTGGAGCCTCGCCCAGACCGTGTGCGTTGGAATCGGGCAGGACATGCGTACCGTGCTGCCTCACGACCTTTCCGGTCGCACCAGAAGCGTAAAGCGGTAGGCGCGTATGGCCACCATCAACCAGTCGGTTGGCTGCCGGACGCACCGTACGCACCTGTTGCCCGGCCACAAACTGCGCTGCAATGCTTGTGGGGCGGTCCGCAGGGCCTCCCTTGGACAGTGCTGCAGCGACATCCTCGGCCTTTAAGGCGCGTATCGCCAAGGGGTGCTTTGCGGAATCTCCGCTGCCACGCAGATCATCCGGAGTAAGCACACCTTTTTCGATCAGAAGATTAGTTAGCCCTGCGATCCATTTCTCATAGTAGGAAAAACGGCTGTAGTCTTTCGGTAACAAACATTCGCGCGCATGGCGCTTGATATCAATGTTCCACTGTCCCAGAAAATCTGACGCCACTGTTACAGCCAATGCGCGGCCGTGCCAGTCTTCCGAAAAAACCGGGCCGTTTTCGCTTTCGGGGATAACTGGCCCGTCGCCAAACCGGCCACCCATATCATGAACCCGAGTCATGCTGGCACCTTTGGCAGACCTGTACCAATCATGCTGTCGCGGGTCACCAAAGCGGCCAACTCCTCTTCATTCATCCCGTCTGTCCCAACGGGACGCATGGGAAGGATCAGGTAGCGAATCTCAGCCGTAGAATCCCACACACGCACCGACGTTTCGCTTGGTAAGGTCACGCCGAACTCGGCCAGTACCTTGCGCGGCTCGCGTACTGCGCGGGCGCGATAGGCATCGGATTTGTACCAGCCCGGCGGGATGCCCAGCAGAGGCCAAGGGTAGCAACTGCACAAGGTACATACGACCATATTGTGTTGTTGGGGCGTATTTTCGACCACCACCATATGTTCGCCCTGCCGACCATAGTACCCAAGGTCGGCGAGCACCGGCGTTGCATCTTCCAACAGCGCGGCCTTGAAGTCAGGATCTCTCCAGGCCTTCGCGACAACGCGTGCACCATTCTGCGGACCGATCTTGTTTTGATAAGTATCGATGATCTCATCCAGCGCTGCCGGATCAATCAGTCCTTTGCGGGTCAGAATCGTTTCCAGCGCTTTAACGCGTAGCGCGGGTTCTGGCGGCAACAGGGCGTGCGGGTGGTCGGGATCGTCATGAGGCATGGCCGCAGCCTGCGTCACCGATTACCCACCTGTCCAGTCTCTTTGATGTGATACCGCGCGTCACAGGTCATGATGTGAACTCCTCCCTTGCCCCCGATGGCAAACTTGCATAAGTACCTCGCGATACACGCCACGCTGTACAGGACCACCATGGAAAACGTCGTTCTCATCATCCACCTTCTCTTGGCTTTGGGCCTGATTGCCGTTGTTTTGATGCAGCGGTCCGAAGGCGGCGGCCTGGGAATGGGCGGTGGCGGCGGTGGTGCCATGACAGGCCGCGCGGCAGCGACGGCTCTGGGCAAGGTCACGTGGATTCTGGCGGCATGTTTTATCGTCACCTCGATCACGCTGACCATTCTGGCGGCTCAGAAGTCCTCGGGCAGCTCGGTGATTGACCGTCTGGGCGTTCCGGCCCCGGCTCCGGTCGAGGAAAGCACTCCGGAGGTTCCGTCGGCAAATGATCTTCTGCCTCCGGCACAGGGCGACAACGCGCCGCTGATTCCGCAAGCCGACTGATCCACAAAACCTAGAATTCAGAAAGAGAGCTGCAACAGCATCTTGCGGTTCTCTTGCGCTATTGGCGCGAATCCTTTATACGTGAAGTCCCGTGATGCAGCGGTTTTTCGGAACCGCCGGGCAGCTGATTTTGACGTCTCACGGGAGCAGCCGAACAAACATGGCGCGTTTTATTTTCATCACTGGTGGTGTGGTTTCATCCTTGGGCAAAGGACTGGCTTCGGCGGCTTTGGGCGCTTTGTTGCAAGCCCGGGGATATTCGGTGCGTCTGCGCAAGCTGGACCCCTATTTGAACGTTGATCCCGGCACCATGTCGCCATTCGAACATGGCGAGGTTTTCGTGACCGATGACGGGGCCGAAACCGATCTGGACCTTGGCCACTACGAACGATTCACCGGGGTTGCGGCGCGCAAGACCGACTCGGTCAGTTCGGGGCGGATCTATTCCAACGTGCTTGAGAAGGAACGCCGCGGCGACTACCTTGGCAAGACCATTCAGGTGATCCCGCACGTCACAAATGAGATCAAGGATTTCATCGCCATTGGTGAGGATGAGGTTGATTTCATGCTCTGTGAGATCGGCGGCACCGTCGGCGATATCGAGGGCCTGCCCTTCTTTGAGGCCATCCGTCAGTTTAGCCAAGACAAACCGCGCGGGCAGTGCATATTCATGCACCTGACGCTGCTGCCCTACATCAAGGCGTCAGGCGAGCTGAAAACCAAACCGACCCAGCACTCGGTGAAAGAGCTGCGGTCGATCGGTCTGGCCCCCGATATTCTGGTCTGCCGCTCCGAAGGGCCGATTCCAAAGAAAGAACGCGAGAAGCTGGCCCTGTTCTGCAACGTGCGCCCAGACAGTGTGATCGCCGCACAGGACCTGAGCACCATCTACGACGCCCCTCTGGCCTATCACAAAGAAGGTTTGGATCAGGCGGTTCTGGACGCGTTTCAGATCAGCCCAGCCCCGAAACCGGATCTGGCCAAGTGGGAAGACGTCAGCGACCGCATCCACAACGCCGAAGGCGAAGTGAAGGTCGCCATCGTCGGTAAATACACCCAGCTGGAAGACGCCTATAAGTCGATCGCCGAGGCGCTGACCCATGGCGGCATGGCCAACCGGGTCAAGGTCAAGGTTGAGTGGGTCGATGCCGAGGTATTCGACACCGAAGACGCGGCACCGCATCTTGAGGGATTCCATGCGATCCTTGTCCCCGGTGGCTTCGGCGAGCGTGGTACTGAGGGCAAGATCAAAGCGGCTCAATACGCACGCGAACATAAGGTGCCCTATCTGGGCATCTGCCTTGGCATGCAGATGGCGGTGATCGAAGCGGCACGGAACGCGGCGGGCATCGCCGAAGCCGGGTCTGAAGAATTCGACCACGAAGCCGGGAAGCGGCGTTTTGAACCTGTGGTTTACCACCTGAAAGAGTGGGTTCAGGGCAACCACAAGGTTGAACGCAAAGTCGGCGACGACAAGGGCGGCACCATGCGTCTGGGCGCGTATAACGCGGTGCTGGCCGAGGGCTCGAAAGTGGCCGAGGTCTATGGTGGAACCCAGATCGAAGAACGCCACCGTCACCGTTATGAGGTGGACATCAAGTATCGTGAAAAGCTGGAAAAAGCGGGCCTGAACTTCTCGGGCATGTCACCAGATGGCCGTCTGCCGGAAATCGTCGAATGGTCGGATCACCCGTGGTTCATCGGTGTGCAGTACCACCCGGAACTCAAATCCAAACCGTTTGACCCGCACCCGCTGTTCCGCGACTTCGTGCGCGCGGCCAAGGACAGCTCGCGACTGGTCTGACGGCAGATCAGTCACTGCATTGTGACGGCGGGCGCGAAAAAACCTGTACGCGCCCGCTGTTTCCACGGTTAACTGTCCTCGACCCAGCGACAGGAGACCGACATGTCCAACCAAATCAC
Source organism: Ruegeria sp. BB7 (assembly GCF_056539365.1). Classification (NCBI taxonomy): domain Bacteria; kingdom Pseudomonadati; phylum Pseudomonadota; class Alphaproteobacteria; order Rhodobacterales; family Roseobacteraceae; genus Ruegeria; species Ruegeria sp. BB7. The sequence continues at coordinate 494,332 of NZ_JBQFUV010000001.1, forward strand.
CAAAGCTGAAAGTTTTGCAGCCCTGCACAAGAAGGGCGATCCGGTTATTCTGTACAATATCTGGGATACAGGCAGCGCCGGGGCTGTAGGTGATGCAGGGGCCAAGGCAATTGCGACGGGCAGTGCTCCGGTGGCGATGGCACAGGGATTCGGGGATGGTCAGAACATCCCAATGGATGCGGCGCTGGACAATGCCCGCCGGATCGTCGCAGCGGTTGATCTTCCGGTGACGCTGGATTTCGAAGGGGCCTATGCCGAGGATGTGCTGGGTGTTGCCACCAACGCGCAACGCGCGCTTGAGACAGGCGTGATCGGTTTCAATTTCGAAGACCAGATCGTTGGCACCAGCGACCTGTATGACATTGAAACGCAAGAGGCTCGGGTCCGGGCCATGCGCGAAGGCTGCGATGCGGCAGGCATCCCGGCCTTTATCAACGCTCGCACGGATATCTTTTTGAAGGCCAAGCCTGAAACCCATGACGACACGATGTTGGACGAGGCGATTGCCCGGGCCCAAGCCTATGCCGATGCCGGGGCAAGCGGGTTCTTTGCACCGGGTCTTAAGAACGAAGGCCTGATTGCCCGCCTGTGCGAATCGACCGATCTGCCGGTCAACATCATTGCCCTGCCCGGCACCCCGGATACAAAAACGCTGGCGGGTCTGGGCGTGGCGCGCATCAGTTATGGCCCGATCCCCTATCGACAGATGCTTGGATGGCTGCAGGAGCAGGCAAAACAGGCGTTTCAAACGGATTGAACCAAGTGGGAATGGATCACGCTCAGCGTGTTTTCGCCTCGTCTGGCGGTCATTCGAACATTCAGTGTAATGACGGGTAGTCCGCGCTTGGCGGCCCTCAAATAATGAAATATCCTCGCGCTATGTTGAAGAAATTCTTTCAGGCCTTTCGCCCGCCACAAACCGACAACCTGCCCGACCCAGATGCCGAACTGGCCTTGGGCGCGCTCATGGTGCGCGTGGCGCAGGCAGATCGGGACTACAAGCTGGAAGAAATCAGCTTGATCGACCGCATCCTTGCACGGCTCTATCAGCACAACGCGATAGAGGCCGCCAAAGTACGGGCCACATGTGAAAAACTGCACGCCGCTGCGCCTGACACCGACACGTTCGGCAAGCTGATCCGCGAAACCACCGACTTGCACGAACGTCTGGCCGCCTTAGACGCCCTATGGGAGGTCGTCTTGGCCGATGGAAACTCGGACGAAGGTGAGATCAACATCGTGGAAGAGGCGCGCATCGCGATGGGCCTCAGCTTCAACGACAGCCAGGCCGCCCGTGAGCGCGTGCAAAGGAGCTTGGAAGAGCGATGACCCCCATCTATACCTAAGCCCATGTTTAGTGATTTCCTGTCCCGGCTCACGCAGCCTGCGCCCGACCCTCTGGCCGAAGATGACGCTCGCCTGGCCTTGACGGCCTTGTTGGTGCGCATTGCCCGATCCGACAACGATTACGCCGACAGCGAGATGGCCCGAATCGACAAGATTTCGGCCCAACGCTATGGCCTGTCTCCGTTCGAGGCCGCAGCCCTGCGCGCCCAGGCCGAGGATCTAGAAGCCGAAGCCCCCGACACTGTGCGTTTCACCCGTGCGATCAAAGAGGCTGTGGCTTATGACGACCGCCTAGCCGTGGTGCAGGCGATGTGGTCGGTTGCTTTGGCTGACGGCCACCGTACCGGCGAAGAGGATTCTTTGCTGCGGTTGGTGGTCAGCCTGCTCGGGGTCAGCGATGTGGACTCTGCGCTGGCTCGTCAGAAGGTTGCTAAGTCGTGATTGCGATGCTGGGCATGTATGACATGCCCGCGCTGCAGCCCGCGAATGATCGCTTTTGGACTTTGATTCGAAAACACTTGGGATTCGGCCCCGATAATCTGACAAGAGATGTCGATTTCTGGGATATCTGGCAATGCCCGGACCTGACCTTTGCCCAAACTTGCGGCATGCCCTACCGCATCCACCTGCGCGGCAAAGTGCAACTGGTCGGCACACCGGACTATGGGTTGGACGGGTGTCCCCCGGGCTATTACCGCTCTATCTTTATTGCCCGTCAGGGTGATCCTCGCGACCTCAGCCAGCTCTCAACCGGCACCTTTGCCTATAACGAGCGCCTGTCCCAATCCGGCTGGGCGGGTCCAATAATCCACCTTGAAGCGCTCAACCTCAGCCCCAATGCCACCCTGGAGACCGGCGGCCATGCAGTCTCGGCGGATACCGTGGCAGAAGGGCGCGCCGATTTTGCTGCGTTGGATGCACTAACCTGGGAACTGCTCAAGGAGCATTCCGACCTTGGCAAGGCCCTGCGCGAAGTGGAGGCCACTGTCCCTACCCCGGCCCTTCCCTATATCACCAGCAAGAACCAAGACGCGCACGCCATCACATGCGCCATTCGGGCTGCGATCACTGAATTGCAACCGTGCGACCGTGATTTGCTGCACTTGCGCGGCTTGATCGACATTCCGGCTACGGACTATCTCTCGATCCCCAATCCTGCCTGAAACTAGACCGGTCAGCTCTGTCGCTGATCGATTTGGCCAATACGCATGGTCAATTTGACGGTTTCAGTGCCCGATGGTGTCAATTGCGCATTGCATTGCCCCGAAATTTAAGCCCTATTACCGCACCAACACCGATAACACATGGGCCACTCGTGACAGATTCCACACCCGTAATCGAAATCAAGAACCTCCACAAAAGCTTTGGCCAACTCGAAGTGCTGAAGGGGGTCGACATTACGGCAAGGCGCGGAGATGTGGTTTCGCTGATCGGATCGTCCGGATCGGGTAAATCCACACTGCTTCGCTGCTGCAACCTGCTGGAGGACAGCCAGCAGGGCGAGATCCTGTTCAAGGGTGAACCCGTGCGCTGGTCGGGGGACATGTACAATCGCCGCCCCGCAGACCCGAAACAAGTCATGCGCATCCGCACCAACCTGTCGATGGTGTTCCAGCAGTTCAACCTGTGGGCCCACATGACCATCCTGCAAAATGTGATGGAGGCACCCGTCACCGTTCTTGGCCGTGACCTTAAAGAGGTCGAAGACAGCGCCCGTAAGTATCTGGAAAAAGTGGGAATCGGAGACAAGTGCGACGTCTACCCCGCGCAATTGTCCGGTGGCCAGCAACAACGCGCGGCAATTGCACGTGGCCTTTGCATGGAACCCGAAGCTTTGCTGTTCGATGAACCGACGTCAGCGCTCGACCCTGAGTTGGAGCAGGAAGTGATCAAGGTCATCAAGGATCTGGCCGCCGAAGGCCGCACCATGATTATCGTGACCCACGACATGAAAATGGCTGCTGACATCTCAAGCCACGTCGTTTTCCTGCATCAAGGCCTGATCGAGGAAGAAGGGCTGCCGGAAGATATCTTTACCTCCCCCGAATCTGAACGGCTTCGGGGCTTTCTCTCCGCCACAAAGGCGGCTTAAATTAACTTCAGGACAGAAAACAAACTGGGGAGTATCCAATGAAAAAACTGATTCTGACCACAGCGGCTCTTGCGCTCGGCGCTGGCATGGCCATGGCGGACACGATCCGTCTGGGCACCGAGGCTGCCTACGCACCGTGGAATTTCATCAACGACGCAGGCGAAATCGACGGATTCGAACGCGAGTTGGGCGATGAGCTGTGCAAACGTGCCAATCTGGAATGCGAATGGGTCAAGAACGACTGGGATTCGATCATTCCGAACCTGGTATCGGGAAACTACGACGCGATCCTTGCAGGTATGTCGATAACCGACGAGCGTGATGAAGTCATTGACTTCACTCAGAACTACACGCCACCCGATCCGTCATCCTATGTCGCCATGTCCGACGGCGTCGACCTGACAGGCGGCGTGATCGCAGCACAGACCGGCACCATTCAAGCGGGCTACGTTGCGGAGTCCGGCGCAACTCTGGTTGAGTTCGCAAGCCTAGAAGAAACACTTGCTGCTGTGCGCAACGGCGAAGCGGATGCAGTACTGGCAGATAAATCCTTCCTGGTACCCGTCACCGAAGATGGCTCAGGCCTGACTTTCGTCGGTGAAGAAGTTGCGCTGGGCGGAGGTGTCGGCATCGGCGTGCGGGAATCCGACGGTGACCTGAAAGAAAAGTTCAACGCGGCTATCCAGTCCATGAAGGACGACGGCAGCCTGAATGAGATGATCACCAAGTGGGAAGTGTCCTCGACCTTCTAATTTAACACTCTGCGGCGCGCCTGCCCCTAAGGCGCGCCCCATCTGAGCCCTTGCCAGTCAAAGAGGCCCGCCATTTTTTCGTTCTGTACTGATCCCGATACACTCGGCACGTTCCGCTGGTTCTCCTGCTATCTGACCAACGGTGTGCATTGGCTGTTCTACCTATCCTTCTTCAAGGTCTTACTGTTGCTTGCGATTACCGCACCGGTGGCATTGGGCTTTGGCTTTCTGGGGGCCATGGCAGCCCGGTCGCATTTCCTACCGCTCACCTTGCTCGGCAAAGGTTATATCGCCATCGTTCGGGGTGTGCCGGATATCGCCTTTTTTATGTTCTTCGTGATTGCATTGGATCAGGCGTTCGAATGGACCCGTCATAAGATTTTATGTCCCGAGTGGACTGACCCGATCCGTCAGGGCAACGACTTTATCGTGTGTCAGGCGGCCAAGCTACCGCTGGGCAGCTCACCCGAATGGGTGCACGAGACTTACGGCTTCTTTTTGGCCGTCATTACCTTTTCTATCGTTTTCGGCGCTTTCGCCGCCAATGTTCTGTTCGGCGGCATGCGCGCCGTGCCGCATGCTCAACTGGAAACGGCAGCAGCCTATGGCATGACCCGCCGCCAGACCTTCTGGCGCATTCTGGTGCCGCAGATGTGGGTTTATGCCCTACCCGGCCTGTCGAACCTGTGGATGGTGCTGATCAAAGCCACACCGCTGCTGTTCCTGCTGGGTATCGAAGACATCGTCTATTGGGCGCGTGAACTGGGAGCGTTCAAGAACCCTAAATTCACCCAATATCCACATGGCGACTGGCGCATGTGGTACTTCCTTGCCTTGCTTGTGTTCTATCTGGGCATGACCCGTGTCTCTGAAATTGGCCTTGAGCGGCTGATGCGCCGCCTGTCGCACGGTCAGGCGACATCGGGCGGAGAGCTTCTGCGCAAGGAGACCACGGCATGAGCTGTATTCAGACCATCCAGGACTATGGCCTGCGCTCGATCGGTATTGGCGAGCGTCTTCTGCCCCGCAGCGACTTTACCCTGTGCGAACAGTTCACCCTGATCGGCTCGGGCATGATTTGGAACGTGTATTTCGGGATCATGGCGCTGGCGACTGGGTTTTTCCTGGCCACGGCGCTGGCCTTGGGCAAAGCATCCACAAAGAAATGGCTGCGTAAGCCGTCGGAATGGTTCATCTTCCTGTTCCGGGGCTCTCCGCTGTTCATCCAATTCTTCTTTGCCTACTTCTTCTTCCTGTCGCTAAAGCAGAACTATCCATTCCTCGACGTGCTCACCTCCGCCTGGCTGGGCGCACTGATCGTATTGTTCTGCAATACCGCGGCCTATTCGGGTGAAATCTTCTATGGCGCGCTGAGGTCGATCCCAAAGGGCGATATCGAGGCTGCAGATGCATATGGCATGACCGGTTGGGCGCGCTTCCGCCGCATTATCTGGCCGACCATGCTGCGGCTGGCCTGGCCTGCCTATACGAACGAGGCAATCTTCCTGTTCCACGCCACCACGCTTGTGTTCTTCTCGGCCTTCCCGGTTTGGCAGCAACGGGGCGATGCGCTGTATTACGCGGGTTATTTCGCGGACAAGACATTCAACCCATTCATCTCTTACCCAATTCTGGCCTTCTACTTCATCCTGCTGACCCTGATGGTCATCTGGGGATTCGGTATGGTGAACAAGAGGTTGAACCGGCATCTTCCAGAAGCCAAGCGGACCAAGTTGAAGCTGAGACTGAATCTGGCGCGCTGAACACGGGCGCGCCAACCGTTGCTTGCACCACTGTCAACTGACATCGTAATCGGCACTGAGACCGGGGGCATCTGCCCGCTGTTCAGGATGATGAAAAAGAAGGATGGTACCGCCTCCCTGGCTTGAACAGGGGACCTCTGGATCCACAATCCAGCGCTCTAACCAACTGAGCTAAGGCGGCACTTGTGAGGGGCGATGTACCGAACGCGCCCGAGGAATGCAAGAGGATTAAAGCCGAATTCTCCAGCTTTGTTCGACAAGATTGACGCCAAAGGAATGCACCGGTTTGCTGTCCAGCAACTGCCAACCATTACGCCGATAGAGCGCGCAGGCGGCCCGATGACTTTCATGAGTCCAGAGCCGCATTTCCATGAACCCTACGCTGCGCGCAAAGCCTATACACGTGCCCAGCATGCGTTTTCCCAGCCCCTGCCCCCGCGCCTCTGGCACCAATAGAAAAAGCCGAAGCTTTGCGGTTCGCTCATCCAGTGCGACGCAGAAGATACTGCCCAAGTTTTGTCCCGCGCGTTCGGCGATCCAGCCCCTCTCTCGCGTCGGATCATGACTTGCGACAAAATCATCCAGTATGTCCTGAACCAAAGCACCGAACGAGGCATCAAACCCTTCATCTCGGGCATAGAGCCTGTCGTGCTGCTCAACCAGCCAGGGTACATCTGTGGCGCGAAAAGGTCTGATCTGAACGTCCTGCATACCTCAATTGACTGCAAAGGCAGCTTGATTCTCAACCCTTTGCGCGCTAGCACAAACGCTCAGTCCCGGAGGCGAACATGGGCATCAACACCGAACGCGACATTCAGGCCAACCTGCAGATCGGCCCCACCGATCAAGGCATGATACGGCTGTTCATCGAAGCCGATGGCATCGAGATTCCGATGGATTTCGACCCCGAAGAGGCCGAAGAAATTGCGGACGAAATCCGCGCGGCAGCTCAGGCGGCCCGCGCCGTAAAGCGCTGAACGTTTATAGCCGGGGATCGCGCAGCACCTGCAATCGGCGTGCGGCGTCGGCTGCAAATTTCTGGATCATCTTCTTGCGCCGTGCCGGAGCAACTTTGTCTTCCGGCGCCATCCGCACGATTTCGGCATCATAGGCATCGGCAATAATCAGGCCGGTTTCGGTCGGCAACAGATCCGTCGGGAATTCGGTATCTACAGCCCAAAAGAACCGATCGCACCACTCCAGATATCCTTGCCATTTTGAATCCGATTGATAGTCAGCCCGACTGGATTTGCATTCAACCACCCACAGTTCACCCTTCGGCCCCAGACCCATTACATCGACACGCAACCCTCGGGTCGGCACGAATTCCTCAACCGAAACAAAGCCATGCGTCAGCAAGTGGCGGGCGACGCCACGCGCCAGTTGTTGTCCGGGTTGAAGATCTAGTGTCATCTGGCGAATGTGAACAATTAGTGAACAAAAATCAAGCGCGGTGTCGCCCTTGACATGATACCATTTGGTACTACATAAACATGATACCTAATGGTATCTCTTATGGTGAACCACATGCAGGACCAAACTCAAAACGCGTTTCGCGCGTTGGCCGATCCGACCCGGCGCAACATTGTGCAGATGCTCGCCATGCAGGAAATGACTATCGCCCAACTGACTGAGCGGTTCGACATGACCCGCGCGGCAATCAAAAAACACCTGACCGTGCTGTCAGATGGCGGCCTGATTACCGTCGAGACACGCGGTCGGGAGCGCATCAACCGGCTGGAACCTCAGGGAATGGCGCCAGTCCTAGACTGGCTCAGATATTTCGACCAGTTCTGGGATGACCGCCTGAACAATCTTAAAGAAGCCATTGAAAGGAATGACACATGACACACACCATTCTGCAAAAAACGATCTTTCTGCGGGCCGACCCCGAGACGGTCTGGGACTATCTGACTGAACCTGACCGACTAGCCGAATGGTTTCACAAACCCAAACGCCCACTGACCGCGGGGCAAAAACTTGAGATGTTAGGGACGACCAGCGGCGATCTCCTGATTTGGGGCGAGGTGCGCGTTGCTCGGCCACCGGAGTATCTGGAGTATACATTTGCGGTCAAACCTATGGGTGACACTGTCAGCGTGGTCAAATGGATCCTGGAACCTGTTCCCGGCGGCACGAGACTTGGGCTACAGCATGAAGGCCTACCGCAGAGTGCTGACGCCTTTGGTCTCATCCTCTCGCTAGACAGCGGCTGGGATGAACATTTCGGCCAGATGCGCACTGCTTTGCACGAAACAGTTGACGCCTGACCCCTTGTGCAATCCCGCCGTACGCCCTACTTAAGCGCGTGGCGGGTTCTGCCCTTCTTGTGATTGGTAGCATTCTGGTGGCCTTAAGCAATTCCGAGGGGGCTGGCTCTGTTCAGGTCCTGGCCTGATTACCTGGCGCCCACCTGTACATACAGGTCCTCGGGAATCACACCGCACGGTTGACTGGCGGTCCCGCCACATTTCCACGTCAGCTTTCGATTTCGGACACATCCTGTACGACGAAAGCCTCATCTGACAGGGCAAAATCATACATTCGACGGCCATTCCATTGCGGCATGTATTCGTCGTAAAGGCTGTTCTTTCGCTCGGGCCAGGAAGGCACCACCAAATCAACTTCCTGCAATCCAACACCGAAATTTAACACACGCGCTTGTTCATAACGTCTGGCTGCCTGCGCGACCGCATGATGCAGCAGAACATGTTCGATATGCCCATATTCCCCGACATGATTATGAGTGATAACTGTCGAAGGCTTTATCTGTTCCATTAGTGCAAAGGCCGACCCGCTAAGCAATTCGAACAATGGGTGCCGGTTTAGAGGGCGCAGTATTTCTGGTGGGTGAACCTCTGACGCAGAAGGCATTTCAATGAAGCGCCGCAACCTGCGGTGATCCCGCTCTACCGCAAAGGGGAACTGAATTCTGCTTGCACCAAGCGCGTCGCATACGCGCTGCATCGCCGCCTCACGAGTTTCCGTATCACGGCGGTTCGGAGCCGGGCGGAAGAAACTGGCAATCGTCACATCTGCGCGGTCTTTCAAATGGGAAAGAGTGGATCCACAAAACAAGGTTTCATCGTCCTGATGACACACACAAAGCAGAATTCGATCGTCCTTTAGGCTGGCGAGGCTGACCCTGCCCGCTGCAACACCCGGACCCGTTTCCAAAACATCATAGTTTGCGCTTTGAATGGCCTGAAACCGCGAAGAGGTCACCCGGCGTGCTCGCCCCTCTGCGATCAACTTCTCAGAACTGGCCTTAACGTGGCCGTTTTTGTTGTCTCCTTGCAGAAGATAGCACCGCTCTGCCAATCCCGGCCATGCTGCCTCTAGCTCGGCAATTCTGTTGTTTTTCATTGCATCCAGATGAAGCAGATCAATTGGACCGAACGGCTGATCCACCGCTGCTTGCCGCAGCCCGTCGATGGCATCGGACAGATACAGCTTTACGCGCGTGGGAAACCTGTTTTCGAACCAGTTGAAAACGACCGGTACATAGACATCCACCGGCGGCCAGGATTGTCGCAACCGCTGTCCCAGATCTATCCCAACAAATGTAAGGGACGGGTTGGAGTGCAAGGCCAGCAAAGCCGCATGCCCCCCGGCGACGCCCAATTCAGCAAAACACGAGCTCTCCTGCGCCATCTGAAACAACGCGCGCCGCTTTGGCTCCATCGCGGGTTCCAGATCGCCCAAATGGAAGTCCTGCACCATATGGCCATAGCAAACGTTCCCATTGATTGCGACGGGCTCACCAGCCTGCATCAGGCTATCGGCGATGGAGCGATTCAGGTCTTTAAGGTCATTGCGAAAGGCGTCAGACGCGATGACCTCTTCATAGGTAGGAGTGTTCACAGGTACTGCTCTTTCCGTGCCGGTCGTTTTGTTTGATCGACATCAGAGGACAAGGCGCGACGACATTCAAGTGGTTGAGATAACCAAGGATCAAATCAGGACGGTACCCGACGCTAACGCTTTGGCCCTTTTGTTCCCTGCAGGTTTTTAGTTTTCTTCAACCTTGACCGTCGCAGGTTTGAAACTGACAGCCACCGGGGTCCCGCGACGCGGCCCCCGAGGTTTTTCTGCCATGCTCATAATCGCATAAGCAAACTGAACTCCGGCAAAGACGATGCCGTTCATAAACCAGATCATGAGCAGCGCGATCAGGCCCATATCAGATCCGGTGATCAAGTTGCGCAGGTTGGCAACGTTCAGCGCAAGCAAAACCCCGACGAAAACCGCCGAGATTACAAATCCCCAAGCAACCTGTGTGATATACAGACGGATCAGTTTCGGCATAACGGCCTCCTTGCGCTCTGACTTTCAGGCTAGCGCATATCAAGCCGTGGTAAAGGCGTCAGAACGCCTCGGGCTGGGCCTCGCGCGCCATGTGATCCAGCACAGCGTTGACGAATTTCGGCTCCTTACCTTCTGGGAAGAAGGCGCGGGCCACATCAACAAATTCCGTGATTACAACCTTGGGCGGCGTATCGCTTTGCGTCAGCTCAGCCCCAGCAGCGCGGAAGGTGGCGCGTAGCGTTGGGTCGATGCGCGCGATGGGCCATTTGGCCACCAGCGCGCGATCAGTCATCTGATCGATCGGTGCCTGATAGTTGACAGCATCTTCGACCAGCTTGCGGAAAACGCTGATATCGCCTTCCAGCATTTCATCGCCCTCGTAGACTGCGCCAAAACGGTGATCCAGAAACTCGTTCACTACCTGTTCGGTTGTCTGACCCGACTGCTCCATCTGGAACAGCGCCTGCACGGCATAAAGCCGCGCTGCGGATTTCATCAGGCGTTTCTGGTTGGCCGGTTTTGGCGCGTCTGTCTGGGTCATGCTGTCGTGGATCCGTTGCTGTCGCCCGCCACAAGGATGGACTCGGACGGGGGCTTGAAGCCAACGCCCTTTTTCGAAGCGCCCCACTTACGGCTGAGTGCGATCAGATGCAAGGCCGCAGCGGCTGCTCCGCCGCCTTTATTCATCTTTTCGGGATTTGCACGGACTTCGGCCTGATCGTCATTTTCGACGGTCAGGATACCGTTGCCGATAAGAAGCCCCTGCAGCCCCATCAACTGGATCGCCCGGCTTGAGTCATTGCAGACGGTTTCATAGTGCGTAGTCTCGCCGCGAATGACGCAGCCCAGCGCGACATAGCCGTCGAAATTGCACTGGCGATCGGCCATAGCGATCGCCGTTGGGATTTCCAGCGCGCCAGGCACCTCGACCACTTCGCAAGTACCACCTGCGGCCTCAATCTCGGCCTTGGCACCTGCGACCAGATTGTCAGCAATAGCGCGATAGAACGGAGCCACCACGAGCAGCAGTTTCACCGGCTTATCAAAGGTCGGCGTCGGCAGAACGCCATGTTTGTCTTGTTCAGCCACGATCAGTCTTCCTTGAGAATCGAGCGGGTTCCGACGATGGACAGGCCAAAGGCGTCGAGCCCCAGATACACGGTTTCCGGTGAGTCAGTTAGCAACACCAGTTCTTGAATGCCCATCTTAGACAGGATCTGCGCACCTAGACCGGTTTGCTTGATGGTACGGGGGCCTTCATCCTCGGCTGCGTATAGCGAATTGCGGGGTTGCCGGAACAGGCAGACCACACCACGACCTTCGGCTGCGATCTTCTCCATCGCGCGGGGCAGTTCCTGTGGCGATTTTGGACCCAAGCCCAGAATGTCCGGTGCTTCGTGCAAGGCATGGGTACGCGTTAGCACGGGTTCGGGCGTGGTAATGTCGCCCTTGACCATAACCACATGCTCTATGCCGTGGGTCTGGTCAGTGAACAGGCGCATCTCCCACTCACCGCCATATTCCGAGGTGACAGTCTCGCGCGACGTCTCGACCACCAGATTGTCATTGCGCGAACGGTACGAGATCAGGTCACTGATCGTTCCGATCTTCATATAGTGCTCTTTGGCGAATTCGACCAAATCGGGCAATCGCGCCATGGTACCATCAGCCTTCATGATCTCGCAGATCACACCCGATGGGTTCAACCCAGCGAGGCGAGAGATATCAACGGCGGCCTCGGTATGGCCCGCGCGCACCAGCACCCCACCCCGTTTAGCACGCAGAGGGAAGACATGGCCGGGGGTGGCAATTTGCGCCATCGTATTCTGTTCGTTGATGGCCGTCGCCACTGTCAAAGCCCGATCAGCCGCCGAAATACCAGTGGACACACCTTCGCGCGCCTCGATGGAAACCGTAAAGGCGGTTTCGTGGCGCGAAGAGTTGTTCACTGCCATCATCGGCAGGCCAAGCGCATCAACCCGCTCGGCGGTCATCGGCAAGCAGATCAACCCGCGCCCATGGGTCGCCATAAAGTTAATCGCCTCGGCATCAGCGAATTCGGCAGCAATCACTAGATCGCCTTCGTTCTCGCGATCCTCGTGATCGACCAGAATATACATGCGGCCCTTACGAGCCTCTTCGATGATGTCTTCAATCGGGCTGATCGCGTCGCGCAGTTGGGCTTCGACGGGTCCGGGGGTTTCAAAGCTCATGAGGCAGCCTTTCACAGAGCATGTTTGATCGGGTGGATAGACCACGACGCGACCAAAGGCCAGCCCACAGACGGCAAGGTCCGGTCAGGACGTGACGTTGCAGCGCAACTCAGGACATCTCGGCCAGACGCGCGACGTAGCGAGCCAGCGTGTCGATCTCAAGGTTCACCTTATCGCCGACCGAGACATCCCCCCAGGTCGTGACCTCTTTGGTGTGCGGGATGAAGTTGATCCTAAAATCACAGCCATCCACTTCGTTAACGGTCAGAGAGGTGCCGTTCAGCGCAACCGATCCCTTGGGTGCAATGAACCGCGCCAATTCCTTAGGCGCGCGCAGTGTGACACGGGTGCTGTCGCCTTCGTCCTGAATGGCAACCACCTCAGCCACTCCATCGACGTGACCCGAGACGATATGCCCGCCCAACTCATCCCCGACCTTCAGAGCGCGCTCCAAATTTACGCGCTTGCCCGCGGTCCAACTATCCAGATTGGTTTTTGACACCGTTTCAGCGCTGATCTGCACGTCGTACCAGTCATCACCCAGTGCGATCACTGTCAGGCAGACACCATCGCTGGCGATCGAGGCGCCGATATCAATACCCGCCGTATCATATGCCGTTTTGATCCGGGCCCGCAGATCGCCTTGCTGGTCCAGCTCGGTGACAGTGCCGATATCGGTGACGATCCCTGTAAACATTCCGTTAACCCTTAGTTCCTAACTTGGCCCAGTGCCCCAACCCGAGGTAATCCTAAGCGACGTAACGGGCAAGACCCACCTTGTCGACTAGGACCAAAACAGGCATTAAATGATCAACGAAGGACAAGGGCAGTATTAATGTCACCCTCGACCAAAGGGCCAAACCGCCGCGTTTTTCTCTTTCTTCAAGGACCACATGGCCCGTTCTTCAACGGACTCGGTCGCATGCTGCGGGATGCGGGGGCCGAAGTATGGCGCGTTGGGTTCAACGCCGGTGATCAGGCGTTCTGGTTCGACAAATCCTCGTACATCCCGTTTCTCGACACGCTTGAGCGGTGGCCGGAAACACTGTCCAACCTAATCGACAGCAGGGGCATTACCGACATCGTATTGTACGGCGACACCCGTCCGGTTCACGCCAACGCAATAGAACTGGCCCGAAAAAAGGGCGTTATCGTCCATGTGTTCGAAGAAGGCTATCTGCGACCCTGGTGGGTTACGTATGAACGGTTCGGTTCGAACGGAAACTCTCGGCTGATGACGTTGAGCGTAAAACAGATGCGGCACGCACTAGATCAGACCACTGCGCAGACCCCGCCCCCACCATCACATTGGGGGGATATGCGACAGCACATCTTCTACGGTGCGCTCTATCATTGGTTCGTGCTGTTTCTGAACCGGCGCTATCGAAATTTCCGACGACACCGCGATCTACCGGTATCAAAAGAGTTTCGACTATATTTCAAACGTTTGCTGCTGATGCCGCTGCACAGAATCCAACGCCACTGGGCCACGGCACGCGTGCGATGGGGTGGATACCCCTATCATCTGGTATTGCTGCAACTTGGGCATGATAGCTCGGTTCAGGCCCATTCAGATTATTCCTGTATGTCTGATTTTCTGGATGACGTGACTAAAGGTTTCGCCGAGAGTGCCCCATCGCATCACCGGTTGGTGGTTAAAGAGCATCCACTTGAAAACCACCGAGAACCCCTGCGCCGTCGTGTACATCAGATTGCCAAGACGCACGGCATTGCTGATCGGGTCCACTACGTCCCCGGAGGAAAGCTCGCCAGGTTGCTGGACGAGGCAAGCTCGGCTGTCACGATCAACTCCACCGCCGGGCAGCAGGTATTGTGGCGTGGTATCCCGCTGCGGATTTTTGGCAGGTCTGTCTATGACAAGCCCGAATTCGTGTCGCAGCAGCCACTGCATTCGTTCTTTGCGGCACCGATGCCTCCGGATCAGAGCGCATATCAAAACTACCGACAATTTCTGCTGAAAACGAGCCAGATACCCGGAGGCTTCTACTCCCGTCGGGGCCGCCGACAATTGCTGCGAGGTGTGACCGACATGATGTTGGACGCCGAAGACCCCTATCAATCTGTCCTGAACCACAACGAGGCGTGGACGCCACAGTTAAGGGTAGTTGAATAGTTCAAACCTGTTGGCGCTAGAAGTTGTCGGGCGAACCGAGTAGCCTGCGCCAAACAATAAACAACAAGTATAAATGACGACTGAGGATAACCGGCAGTGAAGCGTTTTCCAATCCGATGGATCCGGGGGGTCTCTCTTGTGGCGGCAATGGTGCTGATGGCTGCTTGCCAACTGCCTAAATCAGGCCCCAACAAGAGTGAAATCCTATCGGGTTCAACCACGCAAGGCGGCAATGCTTTCGTGGTCGAGGTTGATGATCGCGTCACGAAGGCCACCTCAGCTATTCCTGAATACGGGTTTTCCTCGGCCTTCCGAACCGCACCGAACTTGGCGGCCGACACCGTTCGCCCCGGCGACATCCTTGGCCTGACGATCTGGGAAAACGTGGATGACGGTCTGTTGTCCGGCGAGTTGAGCAGTGCCACTAGCCTTGAGCAGATACAGGTCGATGGCGAAGGTTTCATATTTGTCCCCTATGCCGGGCGTATTCGCGCCGCTGGCAACACGCCCGAGCAATTGCGCCAATTGATTACCGACAAACTTCAAGAACAAACTCCTGATCCTCAGGTCGAAGTACGTCGCACCGCCGGCAATGGATCGACCGTGTCCTTGTCTGGAGAGATTGGTGCGCCGGGCGTCTATCCGATTGAGCGGCCCAGTAGAACACTGCTGGGAATGCTGTCGCAGGCTGGTGGGGTTGCCGCCGGTTCCGACATTGCGCTGGTGACGCTGATCCGTGGCGATCAGCGCGGAACAGTCTGGTACGACGATTTGTATCAAGACCCCAAGCTGGACGTTGCTCTGCGTGGGGGGGACCGCATCCTGGTCGAAGCGGACAGCCGGTCCTACATTGCGCTTGGCGCGACCGGACAGTCGCGCGTTGCATTCGATACGCAAGACCTTTCCGCGCTTGAAGCATTAGCACAAGTGGGTGGATTGCAATCCCTATCATCAGACCCGACCGGTATATTTATTCTACGCAAGGAACGGCAGGACATTGCCCGCAGCGTCATGGCACGCTCGGACCTGCAAGGAGATCAGCGTATGATCTACCTGCTGAACCTTACCGCCCCCAACGGCCTCTTTATCGCCCGCGATTTCGTCATTCGTGACGATGATACAATTTATGTAACAGAAGCCCCGTATTCACAGTGGAGTAAGTCGATCTCGCTTATCGCTGGCGGTCTGACGCCGGTTGCAAACGTTGCTACACTGACGGGCGGTTAATGCAGGGTGAGCTAACAGCCAGGGAACAGCGTACCCGGCTGCTTGTCTATAACGGCGGTTTTCTGACACAGCGCCGTATTCGGCGTATTCTTCACTTAAAAGGCTACGACATACGTTTGGGCGTGCCGGGCGACGGCGATGTCATTGGTGTATGGGGTAACAGCCCCACGGCGCATCGCGGGGCAACCATCGCCGCACGGTACAACGCTCCGATCTTGCGGGTCGAAGACGCCTTTCTGCGTTCCTTGCACCCTGGGCGCACAGGCGATCCCCCTTTGGGTCTTTTGCTCGGCCGGTCTGGCGTTCATTTCGATCCGACGCAGCCGTCTGACCTGGAAACCCTGCTGGCGACACATCCCTTGGACGATACTGCATTGCTGAACCGCGCCCGTTACGGGTCCGACAGGATGCGTGAATTACATCTCAGCAAATACTCCGCCATCGACCCAACTTTGCCGCCTCCGGATCCCGGTTATGTGCTGGTGGTCGATCAAGCCCGAGGCGACGCTGCGGTCACCGCAAGCGGAGGGGACGACGCCCGGTTCCGTGAAATGCTGGTCATGGCGCAAGAAGAAAACCCCGGTGCCCGCGTTCTGATCAAGGCGCACCCGGAAACTGTTGCGGGGCACCGCAGTGGGTACTTCTCAGAACAGGATGAGACTGACAGGGTCTCGTTACTGCGCGCCCAATTCAGCCCGTGGACATTGCTGGAAGGCGCAGTAGGTGTTTACACCCTGTCCTCACAAATGGGGTTCGAAGCCATCATGGCTGGCCACAAACCTCGTGTTTTTGGCCAACCCTTTTATGCCGGCTGGGGCCTGACACAGGATGAAAACTACTTTCCACGCCGTCAGCGCAGCCTGACACGCGCCCAGTTGTTTGCGGCGACAATGATCCTCTACCCCACATGGTACGATCCCCACCGAGACCAATTGTGCGAATTGGAAACCGTTCTCGACACGCTAGAGGCACAGACGCGCGCATGGCGTCAGGATCGCAGGGGATGGACCGCATCCGGTATGCGGCTGTGGAAACGCAAGCACCTGCAGCAGATGTTCGGACGAGAAAAGAAAATCCGGTTTACTGATGGCCCTCCAGAGGAATCCGACCGTCCCCATATGGTCTGGGCCAGCCAGACCCGCGGAGCTGAAAATGCGGTCAGGATCGAAGACGGTTTTCTAAGATCCCGAGGTCTTGGTGCCAATCTGGTGCCGCCGCTCTCACTGGCGACAGACGATCTGGGCATCTACTATGACCCGACGCACCCAAGCCGGTTAGAGGAGCTGATCGCTGCTCGGGAAACCCTGCGCCCGGATCAGGAATTACGGGCCGAGCGGCTGATGACGCAAATCGTCTCGGCTCAGCTCAGCAAATACAACATTGGGGAAAACGCACCGGAACTGCCTGAAGGGCATCGCATCTTGGTTCCGGGGCAGGTCGAGGACGACGCCTCGATCCTGCTTGGTACTACGACGGTGCGCACCAATACCGATCTGCTGCGCACCGTACGAAAAGCCAATCCAAATGCGATACTGATTTACAAACCCCACCCAGATGTCGAGGCCGGGCTGCGGGAAGGGATGCTGCACGACGAAACCCTTGCCGACGTCATCGCCCACCACGCTGATCCATCAGCGCTGTTGTCTCAGGTGCAAGAGGTCTGGACCATGACCTCTCTGCTCGGCTTCGAGGCTCTGTTGCGCGGGGTACGCGTCACAACGCTGGGTGCTCCGTTTTATGCTGGATGGGGGCTGACGACCGATCTGGGGACCGTGCCTGCGCGGCGGGGCGCACGGCCCTCACTACTGGGGTTGGTGCATGCCGCCCTGATTGATTATCCGCGCTATCTGGATCCGGTCACGGGCCAACCCTGCCCCGTCGAGGTAGCCGTGCAGCGCCTGTCTGACGGCAATCTTCACAAAGGCAGTTCCGCGCTGCGTCTGCTTTCAAAACTGCAAGGCGCGTTTGCCACGCACGCGCATCTGTGGCGGCGCTAACGCAGCGCCCGTGTCCAACGATGTAGCACGTCTGGCCCGATGGCCCGAGTTTCGATCAGTTCAAACCGAGGCGCGTCGTCCAGCTTGTCCAAGCCCAGTGACCCAATTGCAGGCAGCCCCTCGGCCCCGATCGTCAGACCTGCGCTAAAACCCACCAGCTCATCCACCAGATCATCGGCCAGCAAGGATGCAGCCAATGCCGATCCACCCTCACAGAATACCCGTGTCAGCCCGGCCTGCCCCAATTGTTGCAACAGGTCAGAGGCATCAATGTGGTGCTCTTGCAGGGCGCAGGAAATCAGGCGGGCACCCAACCCTTCCCACGCGCGGGCGCGTTCGGCATCGGGGGACGGTCCGTGGCATAGCCAAACAGGTATTTCAGACGCAGTGCGCGCCAAATGACCCATCAGGGGAATATCCAGATGGCGCGAGACGACAACTCGAACCGGTTGCGCCTCGATCCCCAGATCACGAACCGTCAGCGACGGATCATCGGCCCGCGCAGTACCCGCGCCAACAATCACTGCATCATGGCGTGCCCGCATGGCATGCACAGCGCGCCGTGCCTTTGGCCCGGTGATCCACTGGCTGTGACCGCTGGACGTGGCAATACGCCCGTCGAAACTGCTGGCCAGCTTAAGCGTCACAAAAGGCCGCCCCTGTTCGGTTTTCAGAAAGAAACCTGCGTGATCGCGCGCGGCTTGCTCAGCCAGAACTCCTGTGGTGACCTCAATCCCTGCCTCACGAAGCATGGCAAAGCCCTGACCCGCCACACGCGGATCGCTGTCTTCAATTGCAGAGACAACACGGGAGATACCGGCCTTGATCAGCGCCTCGGCACAAGGTGGGGTTTGGCCGTGATGGGAACAAGGTTCCAATGAGACATAAGCGGTGGCCCCACGCGCGGCCCCTCCGGCCTGCGCCAGCGCCTGTGTTTCACCGTGCGGGCGGCCACCGGGCTGGGTCCAGCCACGTCCGACGATCCGTCCGTCACGTACAATCACGCACCCGACAGCCGGGTTGGGCCAACACGTACCCTGACCGCGCTGCCCCAAAGACAAGGCCAGCGCCATATATCGCTTATCTGTTTCGCTCACTCGTCCGTCGAAGGCTGCGGCGGTCGCAGTTCGTGGACAAACTCCTCGAAATCATCGGCCGCCTGGAAATTCTTGTACACACTCGCAAAGCGAACATAGGCCACGGTGTCGATCCGCGCCAGAGCTTCCATAACGATCTCACCGATCTTGCTGGACGGAATATCGGTTTCGCCCATGCTTTCCAGACGCCGGACAATGCCGGAAATCATCTGGTCGATACGTTCCGGATCTATAGGGCGTTTCTGCATTGAGATACGGATGGAACGCTCCAACTTGTCCCGATCGAAATCTTCGCGTTTTCCGTTGGTTTTAATCACCACCAAATCGCGCAGTTGCACGCGTTCATATGTGGTAAATCGCCCACCACAAGCGGGGCAAAACCTGCGCCTGCGGATCGCGACGTGATCCTCTGCCGGGCGTGAATCTTTCACCTGAGTGTCAATATTTCCGCAAAACGGGCAGCGCATCCGCCGTCTCCTCGTCCCTGGTTCGGCCTCTTTTGTAAGCGCTATGGCTTACTTATCCACAACTATAGGGCAGCCGCTAGGATTTGGGTAGTCGGAATTTTTCACCGCAATATAAAGGGGTCACGCAAAATGCGCCGCGACCTTTCGGAGATGCGGCGCAGTTCGGTGTTCAAACAGATAAACGCCCTGCCACGTCCCCAGAACAGGCCGCCCCGAGGCAACGGGAATAGACAGCGAAACCGGCATAAGCGCGGCCTTGATATGAGCGGGCATATCGTCCGGACCTTCATAAGTGTGCCGCAGATACGCCATGGCAGGATGGTCCGAAGGCGGGACCAGCCGATCAAAAAAGGCACGCAGGTCCGTTTGCACTTCGGGGTCGGCGTTTTCCTGAATAAGCAGCGAACACGACGTGTGCCGAACAAATAGCGTCAGCACACCATCACGGTCGACCGAGTTTAGCCAGTGTCGCAAATCCAGGGTGAATTCGTAAAGGCCCGGCCCCTGCGTCGAAATTACGAATTCGGTCTGCATTCAATGATTCACTAGCGCTCAGTCCACAAAGGGTCGAAAATTGCACCGCGCATTGGCGGCCTGCACGGACATACTGTAACCCGGCTGGAAACCTGAAGAAAACACCCCACTGGACTGTTGCGGAACCGCTTCTGGAGCCACTATGGAAAACTGCACTGCAGTTCTACGTCCAGTCGCCTCGCTGGGGCCATAGCCTCGTTGCACGTAGATGCGTTGCTGCCAACCAGCGCCCAAAGTTCTCCGGGCAAAATCAGCGGCAGCACACCAATACCCATCCACATCAGTGCGCCCTCTGGGGATCACCTCAAAGGACGAATTGCTCAGTGCAGCGGTCTGAAACCCCAAGCGAGCATTAAACGCCGAGACCGGAGTGCTCAGCAAAAGGGCGGCAAAAACTGCGTATGTCATAACCTGTTTCATAATCATACTCTTTCCTGTTTCGAGGTAGGTATTGATCTAGTTTACCTTAAATCCCGGTAAATCCGGTTCACGATGAATTCAGTCACGGCACGGCTGCGCGTGAACAGATGCAAGCCAACCGCGATACCGGATCAATGGCCCCAACCCTGGCATCTCGGCCGATACATCAAAACAAAAATGCCCTGTTTCTCCTTGCCATTCTACCGTTGACGAACGCGGTAGCAAAAAGGCGGGGCAACGAAGCCCGAAAACGCTCAGCCGCTGGATATGGATCAGCAGGCGCCCTTCGTTGAATTCTGGCGTCAGCCAAAGGGTCAAGGCGCCCATCCGTTCACGAACACAATCGACACCGTGATCATACGTCAACCGGGACACGGTGGAGTGGCCGTCAAAATCCCGCACCCACTGCCACACCTCACTGGAACGATCTATTTTTAACTTTACCGGAATGTCGTCTGCCTCGGGCGGAAACCCTCCAAACTGCAAGACGCGCGAAATCAACCTCCCTTGCCCCCTGACAATACTGCATCGCCCAGCATAGTGGCCGGGCTGACCGTGCAACTGACGCAAGGCCTGGGGAACGTCTGCGCCGGCTGACAGATATTGAAGAAAGGGGTCGGGTTTCACTCAGCACCCCTCAGGCAAAAATCTTGACTTTAAGGCCAAGTCCGGAATCAAACAGGTTCGGGAACGACCGAAGACTTTGTACCTGTTCCGCGCTATGGCGTTATACAGTGGATTCTTCACCCATCCCGGAAGAAACCGGCACACAGACAAAATCGGCCATATCCCGGGCAATGCCTTCATAGCAGCAGAAAACGCATCCAAGCGTTGATGGACCACACCGTTCACTGTGACCAGATTGGTTTCAAAATCATTCGTTGGCAGGCCAAGTTCCAGATAAAACCGCTGCCCCAGCGGCGATTGCGCAGTTGCGAACTTAAAGCGCTGCGATTTATCCCGTGCGACCATGAACTGAAAGAAACCCGAACACAAAACACAGTTCCCATCAAAAACTATAGTATCCTGAGAAGCCGCCAGTTCGGCTATGGTAAGGTTCTGCAAAAGGGGTTCGTCAGATAAATCCATCATACCAACCCTTCCACTCAGCCCCTTGCGCTGCAATGCGACAAGAGGCCGTCTTGGATCAGCCTAAAGCGAATTCAAATGCGCCGGGGAGCCACCGGTTTGGTTGGTTTTTTTACCAGGGCTCTGACCTTATCCCCTAAAAGGTCCTAACCCGACGATAACCGGAAAGTAAAATATATCAGCCTTTGGGTCTTGTTTTCATTCGCCAGAACCATTCGAATTCCAGACAGTTCATTGACCTGACATCGTCCAACCGACCGCAAGAGCGCGGAAATCGTTTAAAACACAGTGGAGAAATCCATGGAAGTTGATATCGCCCGCATCCAGTTATTGACCAAAGCGCTTGATCAACACACCAATTGTCCTAAGGCATCTGATCGCATCTTGCGAAAATGCGACCTTACCCGCGAAGCCATCGCCCCGCCAGCCACCACATGCAGTGCGCACCAGGAAGCCCTATTCGTACGTTACGCCTGTGATACTGTAGGGGATATTACGTTTGCTGCACAAACCGGCTTGCAGTTTTCATCAACCTCCAGTCTGACCGCCTATATCAGTAAATACTCGCGTGACCTGCGGCAGGTCCTCGAGAACACCTCTTACTTTCACCGGATCATCGACCCGGCCATCGCATTCACGCTGCGACTTGCCGGGAATTTCGCCACAATTGAGGCCGAGTGGAAGGATGCCAGCTATGCGCGATATCACCGGCGAACAGAGTTTCTGATGTTTGCAGGGCTGGCCCGCATGCGCGCCTTAACGCAGTCGAACTTTTATCCGATTGAGATGCGATTTCAGCATGAAGTTGGCGAAAACAGAAAGAAATTTCAGAAGCTTGCAGGGTTCCCGATTGTATTCGGCGCGGAAAAGCTGGAGATCGTGCTTTCTGTTTCCTCGCTGAACTTGCCGGTTCCGACCTATGACTCGAACCTGCGTGAACACCTTTTGGAATACGGAGAACGTGTTCTGGCCGAGCGACGCTCGCCCAAGCAAAAGCTGCGCGCTCAGGTCGAAGGTCTGATTACGCAGTCTTTGCCCGGTACGGTCGTTCATGCCGACGAAGCTGCCGCCAATCTGGGATTGAGCCCCCGTACATTTGCCCGGCGTCTCAAAGACGAGGGCACGAGTTACCGCGACATTGTCGACGATCTCAGGTGCGATCTGGCACAGACCTTCATCACCAATGGCATGCCCCTGTCCGAGATCGCCTATTCGCTGGGCTATGCCGACCAGCCCGCTTTTTCTACGGCCTTCAAGCGTTGGACCGGTCAGGCCCCCAGCACTTTTCGCAGTCGTTTGGATTTCTCGGATGACCCCTGAACTGGGTGGCCGGGGGTCATCGGCGGCATGGCCTCGCCCCGGCCTGTCCCATGAGTGGACACTAAGGATATAAAGGCGTGCGGGGCTTACACATTGTGAATTGCCGCCAATTTGATCGTTGGGCCGGACAATGTGATAAACTGGCTGCTCAAAGAAAAAGGCGCCTCGGTTGAGACGCCTTTAATCTTACTGATCCAGGAAAGATCGCAGTTTGCGCGACCTACTCGGGTGCTTCAGCTTACGCAGCGCCTTCGCCTCGATCTGACGGATACGCTCACGCGTCACGCTGAACTGCTGGCCCACCTCTTCCAATGTGTGGTCGGTGTTCATGCCGATACCAAAGCGCATCCGCAGAACACGTTCCTCACGCGGGGTGAGCGAGGCCAGAACCCGTGTGGTGGTTTCCTTGAGGTTTTCCTGAATGGCGCTGTCCAGCGGCAGCACGGCATTCTTGTCCTCGATGAAATCGCCCAGCTGGCTGTCTTCCTCATCACCAATCGGTGTTTCCAGAGAGATCGGCTCTTTGGCGATCTTCATCACCTTACGGACCTTTTCAAGCGGCATCTGCAGCTTTTCGGCCAGTTCTTCTGGCGTCGGCTCGCGACCGATTTCGTGCAGCATCTGACGACCGGTCCGAACCAGCTTATTGATCGTTTCGATCATGTGAACCGGAATACGGATCGTGCGGGCCTGATCCGCGATCGAGCGCGTGATTGCCTGACGAATCCACCAGGTCGCATAAGTCGAGAACTTATAGCCGCGGCGGTACTCGAACTTGTCCACCGCCTTCATCAGGCCGATATTACCTTCCTGAATAAGATCAAGGAATTGCAAGCCACGGTTCGTGTACTTTTTGGCGATCGAGATCACCAGACGCAAGTTGGCTTCGACCATTTCTTTCTTGGCCTGCCGCGCCTCTTTCTCGCCCTTCTGAACCTGCTGCACGATGCGGCGGAATTCAGGAATATCCAGACCGACATATTGACCGACCTGAGCCATGTCGTTGCGCAGTTCCTCAACCTTCGCGGTCGAGCGTTCGATGAACATCTGCCAACCCCGACCCGGTTTCTCGGCCATCTCGGTCAGCCAGTTCGGATCCAGTTCGCGACCGCGATAGGCGTCGATGAACTCACGACGGTTGATGCGGGCCTGGTCGGCCAGTTTTACCATCGAGCTGTCCAGAGACATGACACGGCGGTTGATGCCGTAAAGCTGGTCGATCAGAGCTTCGATCCGGTTATTGTGCAGGTGCAAACCATTCACCAGCTCAACAATCTCGGCACGCAGTTTCTGATAGGTTTCTTCATCTTTTTCGCTGAACGTACCGTCTTCGTTCAAAGTGGCCGAAATCCGGCTGTCCTGCATTTCCGACAGCATCGAGAAGTCGGTCGAGATGCGCTCCAGCGTGGTCAGAACCTGATCTTTCAGCGCGGCTTCCATCGCGGCCAGCGACATGTTGGCCTGATCGTCATCGTCATCATCGTCGTCGCTGGTGATCGGGTTGCCGTCTGCGTCCAGTTCCGGCCCGGTGTCCTTGGCAGGCTTCGCCGCCTGAACCGCCGATGTGTCCACGACAGGCTCTTCTACATCTCCGTCTTCATCCATCTGGTTGCCGAACGTGGCCTCCAGATCGATAACGTCACGTAGCAGAATGTCTTCTGACAGCAATTCGTCATGCCAGATGGTGATCGCCTGGAAGGTCAGCGGGCTTTCGCATAGCCCGGCGATCATGGTGTTGCGACCGGCCTCGATCCGCTTGGCGATGGCAATCTCGCCCTCACGGCTCAGCAACTCTACCGACCCCATCTCGCGCAAGTACATGCGGACGGGGTCATCGGTGCGATCCAGCTTTTCGGTCGCACCACTCGACAGCGCGACCTCACGGTTGCTTTCGGTCGTGGTCAGCTCGGTTGAGCCTTTGTTTTCTTCTTCTTCGGCCTCTTCATCTTCGATGATGTTGATGCCCATTTCGGACAGCATCGACATTACATCTTCGATCTGTTCCGAACTGACCTGATCAGGCGGCAGAACCTGATTTAGCTGGTCATAAGTGATGTAGCCCTTCTCGCGGGCTTCAGCGATCATTTTCTTGACCGCTGCCTGGCTCATGTCCAGCGAGATTTCCTGTTCCTGCTCGTCTGATTTGCGATCTTCGGACGTGTCTTTGGCGGCCATTCAATGCTCCTGCAGGGATGGGTGATTCGTTTGAACCGAATCATTAGCGCGTAGAAGTGATTCGGCCACCCGTTTACCTGTTTTTCTTTTCCAGTGCCTTACGAAAACACCAATTTACCGGCGTTTTCGTTCAAAATTGATACCTGACATGATTGCCTGAAACGCGTCTTTCTCGTCGCGGTTGATTCGCGCGCCGTTATCGGCAACGTCGAAAACGGCCCTGTCTTCATTCTGGCTACGGCTTGTGCGGTTACGCTCTTCGGCGGCCTGAGCCAGCCGATATGTCAGCGCCTCATCGGCCAGATCGGACAGTTCCTCCGCAGCTTCAGCAATCTCGGCATCCAACCCCCGGAGCGCTTTGATCTTTGCGAGTTCCTCGGCCAGTGTCATCTCGGCCTTTTCGACGTCGCCCGGTTTATACACACAGGGGATGACTGCGACATGGCGAAGGGCCAGCAGGTTTTCAAGGGCTGTCGGCCCCAAACTTTCAGCAATGTGGTCTTTTAGGTTGTCGGGATCATCAATCGCGTGGCGCAAGATGGCTTGGCGCAGGGCTGCATGATCGGGATCGCGGCACTCCATTTCTTCCAACTGGTGTTCGAATTGGATGACCACTTGTGGGTTTAGCGCTGCGATGGCCAGAATGGCCGCTTCACGCAACTGAATCTCGGCATTTTCGGATGAGGCCAAAAACGAAGACCGCGCGCCTACCGTCGCCGGTTGCTTCTGCTGCTGCCATTTCCCGCGAGGCTGCCACGGCCGATTTTGCGGCTGTCGCTGCGGACGGAACAACTGCCAGCGCAGATCCTTGATTTCCTGCCCGTAATGCGAGCGGATCGAGGGGTCACGGATAAGCTTGATCTTGTCCCGCAGCACCTTGTCGAGCGCTGCCTTACGTTCGGGACTGTCGAACACCTTGCCTTCGGTCTCACGCTGCCACAGCAATTTGACCATAGGAATGGCACCGTCCAACACAGCCTGAACGGCGCCTGCCCCTTCGGCGCGCAGCAGATCGTCCGGATCCTTGCCTTCTGGCATGAGCGCAAAACGCAATGACTTTCCGGCCTCCAACAATGGCAAAGCCAGATCAACGGCCCGCATGGCCGCTCGCAACCCCGCCGTGTCACCATCCAGAGCTATGATTGGCTCGTCTGAGATGCGCCACAACAGTTGCAACTGGTTTTCGGTGATCGCTGTTCCCAAGGGTGCAACGGACGCGCCAAATCCAGCCTCAGCCAGCGCGATCACGTCCATATAGCCTTCGGCCACGATTAGAGGCAGCCCCTTCCCTGCCGCCTGACGTGCAGGGCCGTGATTATAAAGACTGCGTCCCTTGTCGAACAATTCAGTCTCGGGAGAGTTCAGGTATTTGGCATTGTCATTCGGGTCCATCGCCCGACCGCCAAAGGCGATACAGCGGCCACGCGGGTCACGGATCGGGTACATGATCCGGTTTCGGAATGTATCATAGGGTTTTTTACCCTTGTTCGAGGGCTTGGCCAGCCCTGCCCCAAGGATCAGGTCCTCGGCTACGTTCTTGCCACGCAAATGATCCCACAGCGCCTGCCAGCCATCAGGGGCAAAACCGATTTCCCACCGCTCCAGCGCCTGCGCATCCAGTCCGCGGCGCACCAGATAATCACGTGCCGCCGCTCCTGCCCCAGTCTTGAGTTGCAACCGGAAGAACTGCGTTGCCTGCTCCATCACTTCGGCCAGTTGCGAGCGGCGATCTTGTTTTTCTTGCGCCTTGGGGTCGCGCGCAGGCATCGGCATACCAGCCTCGCGCGCCAGAATCTCAACAGCTTCGATGAACGAGACATTCTCGGTCTCTTTCACAAAGCTGATCGCGTCGCCTTTGGCATGGCAGCCAAAACAGTAATAGAATCCCTTCTGGTCATCTACGTGGAATGAGGCCGTCTTTTCATGATGAAACGGGCACGGGGCCCACATGTCGCCTTTGCCCTGGTTGGACTTCCGCTGATCCCACATGACTTTGCGACCGACAACCTGAGAAAGACTCAGCCGGGTGCGCAGTTCATCAAGGAAACCGGGGGGCAGTGACATTGGTCAAACCTGCCAGAAATGAAAACGCGCGCCAAGGGGAAGGCGCGCGGTTGTCCACAGAGAAATGCTGACCTGTGGATTATTGCTGTAAGCACAGCTCCAACCAGGCCGCTCCCAAATCCTTTTTGCGCACGTCGCGCATCTTTTGCTCGTACACCCAGGGTGTGATCAAAGGGATGGCAGCGTTATAGTTTTCAGGCCATGCCGGGCTTGTATCAGCAACCGCCTGCGGTACGTCTCGCTCCTTGACCCGATCCAAACGTGCTTTTTGGATCGCCGCAACAACTTCGGCCTGATACTGGCAACTTTGTTCTTTGGTTTCTTCAGCAGCCAGTGGTGTGGCCAGCAGAAGAATGGCCGCAAAGGCGGTACGTAACATGGGGGACTCCCGGAATCATTTCTTTCGCAGAAGATTAGCGGGCAAAAGCGACGCCTGCTATCACCCTTTTCGACCAACACGGCCAACAATTGTCGCATGGCAAAAGGGGCGATCAGAAATTGATCCGACCGCCCCCGAAGGATCAAAGCCCCTTGGCGCGATAACTTTTCGAGACGCGATCAATGGCGACGATATAGGCTGCGGTTCGCAAGTCCTCGACATCTTCGCGGCTGTGCCATACCTCGCGCATTGACTGGTAGGCGATGCGCATCGTGTCATCGAGACCAGATCGAACCAGTTCCAGTTCATCCGCCCCTTTGAGGTACTTGGCCTTAAAGTCAGGTGACATCGACCAAGCATCGCCCAAATAACGGTCCAGCCGCTCAAGTTCGCTGACGATCAGCTCGTGCCGTGATTCTTCCTGACGGCGCTGCATCCGGCCAAAGCGGATATGGCTGAGGTTCTTGACCCACTCAAAGTAAGACACCGTCACACCACCAGCATTCGCATACATGTCCGGGATGATCACAGTGCCTTTCTTGCGCAAGATTTGATCCGCACCCGCCGTCACCGGGCCGTTCGCGGCCTCAATGATCAAAGGTGCCTTAATCCGCTCTGCGTTGGTCAGGTTGATGACACCTTCAAGCGCCGCCGGAACCAGAATATCGCACTCGGCCTCAAGAACCTCTACCCCTTCGACCGAATGCGTGGCATCCGGATAGCCTTTGACACCGCCATGCTTCACGATCCATTGACGAACCGATTCAACGTCGATCCCATCGGGGTTATAAAGCGCACCATCCCATTCGATGATGCCGACAATCTTGGAGCCATCCTCTTCGCTCAGGAACTTCGCGGCATGATAGCCCACGTTGCCGAGGCCCTGAACGACGACCCGCTTACCGTCCAGCTTGCCCGACAAGCCCGCCTTCTGCACGTCCTCGGGATGACGGAAAAACTCACGCAGAGCGTATTGAATTCCACGCCCGGTTGCCTCAACCCGCCCGGCGATCCCGCCCGCATTCAACGGCTTACCAGTCACACACGCGCGCGAGTTGATATCCGTCGTATTCATCCGCGCATATTGATCCGCAATCCAGGCCATCTCACGCTCACCCGTGCCCATATCCGGCGCGGGTACGTTCTGAGATGGGTTGATCAGGTCTCGCTTGGCCAATTCATATGCAAAGCGGCGGGTAATCTGTTCCAGCTCATGCTCTTCATATTTCCGGGGATCAATGCACAACCCACCCTTGGAACCGCCAAATGGCGTTTCAACCAGCGCACACTTGTAAGTCATCAGCGCTGCCAGCGCCTCGACCTCATCCTGGTTCACAGCCAGAGCGTAGCGGATACCGCCCTTTACCGGCTCCATATGCTCAGAGTGAACTGAACGGTACCCGGTGAAGGTGTGGATCTCTCCTCTCAGACGCACGCCAAATCTCACTGTGTACGTGGCGTTACAAACACGGATTTTCTCCTCCAGCCCCGGAGGCAAGTCCATCAGGGATGCCGCCCTGTTGAACATTAGGTCTACACTCTCGCGAAAGCTGGGTTCTTTTATGGCCGTCATTTAATCCTCCGTACCAACGAACGACATGCGTTCCGACAGTTTGTCGCACCCAATGGCTAGACGATCAATAATTAAGCAGAAATAAAACCAAAAAATGCTGAGAATTTTTCCACAACATTCCCCGAGTCGCCAAATCCAAGCTGCCTGTCCAAATTGTCCGGCATGCAATGACAGAAGCAATCAAAGCTCACGAATTATCACGCATTTGCCAGCAAACCAGTCAACTCGGTGACATTTTCGCCCAATTCCCGCCACGTTTCGACGTTATTTTCTGATAGTTCATTTTTCCTTGGCAGCTTTGATGTCTGCCCAGAGAGGTCCGCAAGATGATAAAGCGCGCAAATCGCGGTGGCGTTGGAGTTTTTCGTCAAAAGACGCCATTTGCGCGCCGGTTCGCAAAGGACGAGGACGGCGCCGTATTCACACTTTTTGTGCTGCTTGGTTTCATCGTAATCCTCGCGACCACCGGTATAGGCGTCGACATGATGAATCATGAACGCGACCGGGCCAACCTGCAAGCTGCGCTGGATCGAGCAGTCCTTGCGGCTGCGGACCTTGAACAGGAGCTTCCACCGGCTCAGGTGGTTGCGGATTATCTGGAAAAATCAAATGTGAGAGGTTCGCTCGTCGCGGACCCTGTTGTTGAAATTGGGCTTGGCTCCAGAAGAGTGACAGCCGAGGCATTAGTGGTTGTCCCAACCCACTTCATGCGGTTTTCCGGTGTGGATACGCTAAACGCCATTGCAACCAGTTCGGCGGAAGAATCCGTCGAATCCGTTGAGATTTCGATGATCCTGGACATGTCAGGTTCGATGAGGCGGCCATCCGCAGAGGACGGGAAAACCAAGATTCAAGTTCTCAGGGACGCTGCAAAAAGGTTCGTGACCTTGATGTACGAACAGAATGACGCAAGTGATGTTTCGATCTCGATCGTTCCCTATGCAACGCAGGTAAACGCTGGCGCAGCGATCCTGGATCAGTTTCCCAACGTTTCGTCTGAGCACAACTATTCTCATTGCGTCAATTTCCCAGCGAGCCAATTTTCAAATGCTGCTTTGAGCCCCGACGATACTCTCGACAGAACTGCGCATTTTGATATCTGGTCAGTCAGCAGAAACCCGATCCGTTTCCCTGTCTGCCCCACCCGCACAGGCAGTGAGATTACTGCAGTCACCGACAATGTGGCCCAGTTGCATGATGCGATTGACGCTTTGACCCCGGATGGAAACACTTCGATTGATACAGGGGTAAAGTGGGGTGCTGCTTTGCTGGACCCGCAATTCCGGCCAATTATTGAGACATTGGCAACCGATGACACAGTACCAGCCGATAAGGTCGTGCCTGCAAAATTCAAAGAACGCCCACTGAACTATGACGGCGACGTACTGAAGGTCATGATCGTCATGACTGATGGCCAAAACACTGAGCAGTTTAGACTGAGAGACAGGTATCGCACAGGGAACTCGGGTGTATGGTACAATCCGGACTTCAACTCGACAGGTGAATTCAGCGCTCTGAGGGCTACTGATCCAGACGAATTCTCTTGGACCTTTCAAAACACGGACGGCAATTCACACCCATATGGAGAGCTAAGCTCGGAACCGGGAACGGCGACCCAACTGACCTTCCCAGAATTGTTCAATTTGACATCGCTTAGGTGGAACGCCCGTTTCAACTATGATTTGCCTCGCGATCGCGAAAACCAGTGGGTCGCGAGTACTTACAATACAATTGACAGAAGTGTGAAAAACGAACGGACGCAAAGTATTTGCGGCGCCATCAAAGATAGCGGTGTTGTTGTCTTTGGTATCGCCTTCGAAGCGCCGGCTGTAGGACTTGAAACCATCCGAGGCTGCGCAAGCACGCCGCAAAGCCACGTTTACGCGGTTAATTCCGATGGATCTCTGGGGGGAAATAACTTGTCTCTGGAAGAGGCATTTGAATCGATCGCGGCGTCGATCAAGACTTTGAGGCTGACACAATGACCTTGAAAACTCTGAAAAAACTGTTTCGGTTCAGGAAGTCCGAGGAAGGATCACTGACGGTTGAATTCGTCATCATCTTCCCTTTGTTTTTGTTCTTGATCCTCAGCGCGGTTGAATATTCGCTGGTTACGATCAAGCAGGCGATGCTGGAGCGTGCCGTGGACATCACCGTGCGTGATATTCGCCTTAGCACTGGCGAGACCATGACCCATGACAGTATCAAAGATGCAATTTGTGCGAATGCAACGATCATCGACGATTGCAGCAATAACCTGCTTTTGGAGATGATCGAGCAAAGCGCGTATACTGGCGTGAACCTTCCCATCGAACCAACCTGCGTAGATAGGTCAGAAGAAGTTCAGCCCGTCACCGCATTCGAAAACGGCCCGCCAAATGCGCTGATGATCCTTCGCGCCTGCGCAAAGGTAGATCCTATCTTTCCATCCTCGAACATGGGTCGCGCACTGGTCGGTGAGGACGAACTGATCGCCCTGACAGCCACGACAGCTTTCGTTCAGGAGCCTTAAACAATGTCTCTACTATCCAATATCCGCCAATTTTTTAGATCATCAGCACGCGGTGAAAAAGGTTCCTTGACCCTCGAAGCCGTTCTGGTTCTTCCTTTTTTCGTATGGACCATCACCATGGCCTATACTTACTTTGACGGGTTCCGCCAAAGTGCGGCCAACGTCAAAGCGGCCTACACTGTGAGCGACCTGATCTCACGCGAGGCAGTGGGGATCACTGACGAGTATATCGTTTCGATGCACCTTCTGATGCAACGGATGACAAACAACAACTCACCAATGAGATTGCGCGCCACGTTGGTCAAGTACAAAGAAGAAGGTAATATTCACGAAATCAAATGGACGTCAGGCTGCGGATTTGACGGTAGCTGGTCCCAAGACAACATTGACCAGTTGGTGCAACGCCTGCCGCCAATGGCCGACCAGAACACCCTGATCGTTGTTGAAACCTCCAATGACTACGATCCAGTGCTGAAAACCGGTTGGATTGAAGATAACTTCACTTTTGACAACTTCGTATTCACGCGGCCACGTTTCGTCACCGACCTTGATGGCCCGGATTCCTCTACCCCCTGTCAGACGCCATTAGCGCAGACAGCACCTGTGACATAAGTTTGGTTTCGGCGGCTGTGGTCATGCCGCCGACGCCCACCCGGCGGCCTAGCCGCCACCACAGACCCGGTGCCCAGCTGTTTTCACCGCTTTCCTTGGTCTTCAGCAGAAATCCATTTGATGGCTTGAATGCAAAGACCCCGCGATCAACGGCCTCGATATCCTTAACCTTCGCAATAAGCAGCCCTGCCCCCGTTCTGAGCTCGGTCTGGGTCAGCTCAATCGAGTCACTCGTTGCCTTCCACATTCGCTGCGCAAGCCAGAAGGCTGCGCCACCGACCGCCAGCAAAAAGACCTGCCACATAGGTTCCGGAGGTTGCGCGAAGGCAACAAACAATACCAGCATGCCAACGATGCTTAGCATCCCCACGCCCAGCCAACGTCTGGCAGGTGATGGCCGAATAGTGGCCAGTACATCTTGTTGCATGTGATCCCCTGATGTTTTCCCTTGGGTTTAACGGCTTTGGTCCACAAATGACAGAGGGGCATATTTCCGCACATTCAGCGTTCTTTTCTGCTGATTGACGCAACCTGCACCATGCATACATGCTGCCTGTAGCTTCAGGAGATCAACATGTCTTTGCGACCGACTTTAGAGACGCGAAAAGCCGTGCCTACAATGGAAGGCGCAGGCGTCAAACTGCACCGCGCGTTCGGGTTTCAGGACCCGTCGGAACTCGATCCGTTCCTGTTGTTTGACGATTTCCGCAATGATCGCCCACAGGATTATCAAGCCGGGTTCCCCTGGCACCCCCATCGCGGGATCGAAACGATCACCTATGTGCTGGCAGGCACCGTCGAGCATTCAGATTCTCTGGGCAATAGCGGAACTTTGGGCGCTGGCGATGTACAATGGATGACCGCCGGGTCCGGCATTTTGCACCAAGAGATGCCGACCGGAAATCAACTGGGCCAAATGCATGGCTTCCAACTGTGGGGCAACCTGCCCTCGGCTCAGAAGATGACCGCGCCACGCTATCAGGATGTGAAAAGCACCGAAATTCCTGAAATAACTGATGATGACGGCACCACCGTTCGCGTGATTGTAGGTGAGTTCTGGGGCAGAACCGGCCCCGTCGACGGTATTGCCGCCGACCCACAATACCTGGACATCCAAATCCCGGCAGGCGTCAGAAAAACCTTTCGGATCGACACCCACCTTCGCGCCTTTGCCTATGTGTTCGAAGGTCAGGCTGCTTTTGCGGACGCTTCGCAACCCACTGGCGTTCTGTTGGAAAAGGAAGTGGCCGGAGAGGAGGTCAATATCCGCGATTTGTCGGGCAATCGGACGCTCATCCGATTTGGTACCGGGGATGAGGTCACGGTTCAGGCAGGCCCCGAAGGCGTACGCTTTCTATTGATCTCGGGCGCACCGATTGCCGAACCTGTGGCTTGGCACGGTCCCATCGTCATGAACACCCAGGCTGAGCTAGAGCAGGCCTTTCGTGAACTGCGCAATGGCACCTTCATCAACCCGGCGCATTAGGTGGACACCGATTTGCGTACCATGTCCCAATAAATCCGCTCGACCTCATCCAGCGATAAACGCCCGCCAGCACGATACCAGGTCATCACGCCGTTCAGCATAGCAATGACTGCCAGGGTGGCGATCTTGGTATCCGTGATATCAAACAGACCAGCCTCCTGCCCTTGGCGCAGAATGGCCTCCAGCGCGTTTTCGTAGCTGCGGCGCAAGCCTTCGATGTCAGCGAAATTCTCGGGTGTCAGATTGCGCAGTTCCATATAGGCTATGAACACTTCGTCCGGGCGTTCCAAATGGAAGCGAATATGGAACCCAACAAACTGGCGCAAAGCCTCTGACGCGTCCGCATGTCGGCCCAATTCGCCATAAGCCGACAAGAGATTCTGCATATGTTCATTCATCAAACGAAACAGCAGACTCTGCTTATCTGGCGTGTAGTTGTACAGCGCCCCGGCCTGCACCCCGACCTCAGCCGCGATCTGGCGCATCGACACCGCCGCATAACCATGGCGGGCAAACAAGCCCAGCG
This sequence comes from Ruegeria sp. BB7, assembly GCF_056539365.1. Taxonomy (NCBI): domain Bacteria; kingdom Pseudomonadati; phylum Pseudomonadota; class Alphaproteobacteria; order Rhodobacterales; family Roseobacteraceae; genus Ruegeria; species Ruegeria sp. BB7. The sequence continues at coordinate 528,419 of NZ_JBQFUV010000001.1, forward strand.
CCGCCTTACGGATACGTGGACCAGTGATATCGGAATGTGAACCTTGAGTACGTGCCATCCTCCAACAGTATCTGAACGCATGTTCAAATAGAACCCCGCTTGAACCAAAGCTTCAAAATGTGCATCACAGATACAGTCGACCTTGAAAGTGTTTCGCATGAAATCCCTGCCTTTGCTGATCCTGATACTCGCCTGTGCCGGGTGCGCCGATTTTCCGGAACTGGAAGGGCGCGAGCTGCCGGAGCTCAAATCAGCCCGCTACCCCACCCTTATCCCGCTGCAGGAAAACCTGGTCCCACCGGCCGATCCCGTAAACGAGGCCGCCGAGGTCGAAGAAGAACTGCTCGCGCGACGTGAAGCGCTGGAGAAAAGGTCACAAGAGTTGCAGAACGCTGAAATCAACTGAGTGGCTGCGATTCCCGGCACGTCTCCGGCCGCAACGCATTGCACCCTAGCGCCGAACCCGCTAAGGCAGCGCTGAACGGGCGGCAGGCCCGATATCACGGAATTTTCGAGCAGAAAGGAACCCACGGGATGACACAGGCGCTGCGGCTGGGAATTGCGGGCTTGGGAACCGTTGGCGTGGGTGTCGTGAAGATCATCCGCCGCCATGGTGATATGTTGGAAGCACGCACAGGACGACCGGTTGAAATCGTCGCTGTCTCGGCACGGGATGCGAACAAGGACCGTGGTGTGAACCTGTCGGGCTATGCTTGGGAAGCTGACCCTGTCGAGCTGGCCAAACGCGATGATATCGACGTATTTGTCGAGCTGGTCGGGGGCGAAAATGGCCCGGCGAAAGCCTCTGTCGAGGCGGCGCTTGCCACCGGCAAGGATGTCGTCACCGCAAACAAGGCCCTTCTGGCGATCCACGGTCAAGAGCTGGCAGAAAAGGCCGAAGCCGCAGGCCGGGTGATCCGGTTCGAAGCCGCTGTCGCTGGCGGTATCCCGGTCATCAAGTCCCTGACCGAAGGGTTGGCCGGGAACGAAATCACCCGTGTCATGGGCGTGATGAACGGCACCTGCAACTATATCCTCACCCGCATGCAATCGCAGCAAAAGGGCTATAACGCTCTGTTCGAAGAGTGCGCCCAACTGGGATACCTAGAGGCCGACCCGAACCTTGACGTGGGCGGGATCGACGCGGCGCATAAACTGGCGCTGCTGTCCTCAATCGCGTTTGGTACCAAGCCGAATTTTGATGGCATCCAGATCGAAGGTATCCAGCAGATCAGCCTGGATGACATTCATCAGGCCGACGACATGGGATACCGCATCAAGCTGCTGGGTGTTGCACAACGTTCGGCCCGTGGTTTGGAGCAACGCATGCAGCCGTGCCTGGTGCCCAGCAGTTCGCCTTTGGGCCAGCTAGAGGGCGGCACCAACATGGTCGTAATCGAGGGCGACGCGGTCGAGCAGGTTGTTCTGCGTGGACCCGGTGCCGGTGAAGGCCCGACCGCCAGCGCCGTGATGGGCGACGTCTGCGATCTGGCACGTGGCCTGCAAATCCCGACCTTCGGCCGCCCGGCGACCTCATTGCAGGATGCGAAACCGGCTGTGACTGGCTTGCCTGCCCCGTACTATTTGCGTCTCGCACTGTTCGACAAACCCGGCGCGCTGGCCAAAGTGGCCGCCATTCTGGGCGATGCAGGCGTTTCGATCGACCGCATGCGTCAATACGGACACACCGAAAGTACCGCGCCGGTTCTGATCGTCACCCACAAAACCACGCGCGCCACGCTGGACGTTGCCCTAAACAAATTCAGGGAAACCGACGTAGTGGCTGGTGAACCTGTCGCATTGCGGATTGAAGAGGTTTGACCCTTGCGGCCCGCATGAAACGCAGGCTATGCCGATTAGAAAGCCGATACTGACCTGAGGATAGTGAAAATGAGTGCTGCCAAAGTAGATTTCAACGACCGACTGCTGTCTCTGGGCCTTGCACGGGTCGCAGAACAGGCCGCACTGGCTTCGGCCTCTCTGGTCGGACGCGGCGATGAGAAAGCCGCAGACCAGGCGGCGGTAAACGCGATGCGCGAACAGTTGAACCTGCTGGACATTGCGGGCGTCGTGGTCATCGGTGAAGGCGAGCGTGATGAAGCCCCGATGTTGTATATCGGCGAAGAAGTCGGCACTGGCGCTGGCCCCGGCGTAGACATTGCTCTGGACCCGCTGGAAGGCACCACGCTGACCGCCAAGGACATGCCCAATGCGCTGACCGTGATCGCCATGGGCCCGCGCGGCTCGATGCTGCATGCGCCTGATGTTTACATGGACAAGCTGGCCATCGGTCCGGGCTTCCCAGAAGGTGTTGTCAATCTGGACATGAGCCCGCGTGAACGCGTTGAAGCTCTGGCCAAAGCCAAGGGGTGTGAGCCTGCCGACATAACCGTCTGTATTCTGGAACGCCCGCGTCACGAAGCAATGATCGCCGAAGTGCGCGAAACCGGTGCCTCGATCCGTTTGATCACCGATGGTGACGTGGCCGGTGTCATGCACTGCGCGGAAAGCGAAGAAACCGGCATCGACATGTATATGGGCCAGGGTGGTGCTCCTGAGGGTGTTCTGGCTGCTGCTGCGCTGAAGTGCATGGGAGGTCAAATCTTTGGTCGCCTGCTGTTCCGCAACGATGACGAACGCGGCCGTGCTGCAAAGGCGGGTATCACGGATCTGGATCGCATTTATTCGCGGGATGAGATGGTGACGGCTGACGTGATCTTCGCCGCGACCGGTGTGACCGGTGGTTCTCTGCTGCCGCGCATCAAGCGCGAACCGGGTTGGGTAGAGACCACCACACTGCTGATGCGGTCGAAAACTGGCTCGGTCCGTCGCATGTCATACCGCACGCCGATGTGGCCGCATAACGAAGCATAGTGGCTTGCGCCACTGCCTTCGGCGAGAGTATTTATCAAAAGATGAAGAGGCCGGGTCCGAGGGGGTCCGGCCTTGGCACATGAGAGGCGCGGCATGAGCTTTTTAGGGGTTGAGCAGTCACTTACAGGACGCCGTTGGGTCGGACCAACAGCCGAGATTGAACGCGCAACCGAAATGCTGGTGCAGCAAGCCGGTCTGCCCCGCGCAGTATGTCAGGTGTTGGCTCGCCGCGGTGTGCCACCGATGGAAGCATCAAGTTTCCTGGACCCCAAGCTGAAAGAGCTGCTGCCTGACCCGCGAACATTGAAAGACATGGAAAAAGCGGCAGCGCGGTTTCTGATGGCCTTTCGAACCAAGCAGCGCATTGCCGTGTTTGCCGATTATGACGTCGATGGCGGCAGTTCGGCAGCCTTGCTGCTGGTCTGGCTGCGTCAGATGGGGCTGCAGGCCACGCTGTATGTGCCAGACAGGATCGACGAGGGCTATGGCCCCAACGTCCCCGCGATGCAGGAACTGGCCGCCAAGCATGACCTGATCATCTGCGTCGATTGTGGCACGCTTAGCCACGAGGCTATCGCGGCCGCCAAGGGCGTGGGTGTTATAGTGTTGGATCACCATTTGGGCGGTGAGACCCTGCCCACCTGTGCTGCGGTTGTGAACCCGAACCGGCAGGATGAAAGTGGCGATTTGGGCTATCTCTGTGCTGCCGGAGTGGTTTTCCTGATGCTTGTCGAAGCTGGTCGCCAATTGCGTGAGGCGGGCGCAAAAGGCCCAGATTTGGTTAGCCTGTTGGATCTGGTTGCGCTTGCGACGGTTGCGGATGTGGCCCCCTTGATCGGCGCGAACCGTGCTTTGGTGCGTCAGGGTCTGAAGGTCATGGCGCAGCGGCAAAGGCCCGGCCTGGTGGCATTGTCGGATGTGGCACGCATGGATTCCGCACCAAACAGCTATCATCTCGGGTTCCTGCTCGGCCCACGGGTGAATGCCGGCGGGCGAATTGGGCAGGCCGATCTGGGCGCGCGTTTGCTTAGCACGGAATCGATGACCGAGGCCGAGGCGCTATCGCAACGTCTGGATGAATTGAACACCGAGCGCCGCGATATCGAAAATGCGGTGCGTGCAGCTGCTCTGGAGCAAGTCCAGGAGCGCGGTTTGGATGCGCCCCTGGTCTGGGCTGCGGGTGATGGCTGGCATCCTGGTGTGGTTGGTATCGTCGCCTCGCGCTTGAAGGAAAGTGCAAACCGTCCGGCGATTGTCATCGGTTTTGACGGGAATGAGGGCAAGGGGTCAGGTCGGTCCGTTTCCGGCGTGGATCTGGGGGCCTCGATTCAACGTCTGGTGGCCGAAGGACTTCTTGTAAAAGGCGGAGGTCACAAGATGGCGGCGGGCCTGACCGTGATGCGTGATAATTTGGAACCGGCGATGGCGCGCCTGAGCGAACTGCTGGCCAAACAGGGCGCGGGTGAAGGCGGCCCGGCAGATCTGAAGCTGGATGGTGCGCTAATGCCCGGTGCAGCCACGATTGACCTGATCGAACAGATCGAAAAGGCGGGCCCGTTCGGTGCCAGCGCCCCTGCCCCGCGATACGCACTGCCTGACCTGCAGGTCCGATTTGCCAAGCGCGTTGGTGAATCCCATTTGAAACTGTCTCTGGCCGACGGCGTTGGTGGTGGCCTCGACGCTATTGCCTTTGGTGCATTTGATAGCCCCATGGGTGAAAAGCTGTCCAATCACGGTGGCGCGCGCTTCCATTTCGCGGGGCGGCTAGAAGTCAATACTTGGGGTGGACGGCAGAGCGTGCAGCTCAGGCTTGAGGATGCGGCAGAAGCCAATTGAAGCCAACTTCCGGCTTGGGAAAAAACTTTCACATCCTTGCATTTTTCGGCTTGCGGGGGTCCCGGTGAAACCGTAAAAGGCCCCCCACAAGCCAGCGTGGCCCGTTCGTCTATCGGTTAGGACGCCAGGTTTTCAACCTGGAAAGAGGGGTTCGATTCCCCTACGGGCTACCACTTGTGCTTGTTTGGACTAAATGGCCCGTTCGTCTATCGGTTAGGACGCCAGGTTTTCAACCTGGAAAGAGGGGTTCGATTCCCCTACGGGCTGCCACAGTCTAATTCCAGCGAAACTTTAGCCTGATTGTATAGCGAAGATTTCCAACACTTGGACATCATTTTCAGCTCCTAAAACTTGATTTAAGAACGTCTACGCTCAATAACCCCTTAGAAACAATAAAGTCTCTTCTAGAGATACACGCAATGGAACACAGATCCCTTGCAGAGGCGCTGTCCAGGGCCAAGTCAGCAAAAAGCGATTTCGATAGACTGACCGTTTTCGACGTGGGCGCAAACGTTGGTCAGTCATTTCGGCTTTTTCGAAAATTGCTGCCTGACGCCACTATCCATTGTTTCGAACCTGTGCCAAAAACATTCTCACGGTTGCAAGAGGCCGTGAGTGACGACGAGTTGGCTTTTGCACATCAACTGGGTCTGGCCTCGAATGTCGGGCATGTAAGGTTCACTTCCAACCTCAACACCGGAAACCACCAGGTGTTGGAAGGGGAGCAACTGTCAAAGGATGAGATCGAAGTCGAAGTTGCGACTGGCGATAGCATCTGCGGGGATCTGGGCATCGAATTCATCGACTATTTGAAGATTGACGCCGAGGGCTACGACTTAGACGTTCTACTAGGTTTTTCAGACATGTTGCGAAAAGGCCGGGTCACCTATCTGCAGGTGGAGTGTTCGACAAATCTGGACAACCGTTTTCATGTTCACCTGAAACGGTTCATACATTTTTTGCACCCGTTCAATTATCGGCTGTCTGATCTTATCGAGCCAGTCCGCAGGGTTAATAGCACCAAACAGCCGCTGAATGATATTTGGTATTGTAACGCGATTTTCGCGCGTGAAGTTGAGAATCCTGTGCTGCGACGCGACGGTGTAAATTAACTATAGCTCCGATTGCCAAATCGAAAGCTGCGACCTTGTTAGAACCCGTCACGGCAAAGCAAAAAACTCTACCCCCACGTTGAATTGAACCATGGCATAATTTCCGCGGCGCAATGCATGTTATTCATCGCTCTGGTCGGGCACCTCCCGAACCTTATTTTCAAGGCATCTGTTCGCGTGCTGCACCCAGATTGAAGTTAAAATTAAGTGGACCTTCGAACAAAACGACAAAGCCACATAGAAAAATATTTACTGTTTTCAGCATCCACTGATGCGAAATGGACTGCTGCACCACAGTGTTAAACACTTATGCAGAAGTAGAATGGGTTGCGGTTGGTATCTTGACGCGGCAGAGCAAACCACCAAGGGACGCTGATTTCCCCAATTCAAGGCTAGCGCCGTAGGCATTCAACAAATCGACAGCAATTGCCAATCCCAACCCACTGCCGCTGACTGAAGTATCCAAGCGACCACCAGAGCGGAGTGCTTCGCGCTGCGCTTCTTCTGGAACTCCAGGGCCGTCATCTTCGACACTAACCTCGATACAGTCTTTCTTACGGGATAAGCTTAAACGTACAGTTCTGCGGCACCACTTGACCGCGTTATCCAGAAGATTCCCAAGAACCTCTTCAACATCCTGCGCATCCATACGCACCCAGATCTCCGGGCTTTCTATTACTTCCAGATGTTTGCCCTGCTCCTCGGTCATTGCTTTGAAGAGACGTGCCAACCGGTTGACAGAGTTGGACAAGTTCGTGCGTGAATGCGTCAATTCCGCGGTATTCATAGCCCTCATGCGCGCAAGCGAGCGCCCGAGTTGAGCGTCAATTCGACCCAATGCCTCCTGCGCGATATCGGTTTTGGCACCGTCTTCAGAGAGTGTCCTCAACTCGTTTCTAAGAATGCTTGTAGGCGTCTTCAGGGCATGCGCCAGATCAGCTGCCTGTCGGCGTGAACCGGACACAATATCCCGGTTGCGGCGCAAAAGCTGGTTCAAGTCGCCGACCAGCGGTGCCACTTCATCTGGATAATCATCTGGCTTTAGATCATCATCTGTGTCCCAGCGATGTGCTACATCCGACCGCAGTTTTCTAAGTGGCCTAAGAATAACAGAAGTAAGCAACAAAGCACTCGCGACACAGATTAAGCCAACAACTGTAAATACCGGCAAAAGACTACGCTGAGCCGCCCGCCTCTCGTTGATCAGCTGAGCTCGGCTTTCGGCGACACTAACGCCCCAAACGGTTCCGTCTTCATAAGTTATTTCTTGGTAAACACTGCGCAGAACCTCACCCTCGGGTCCCGACGTGTTCCATATTTCTGCACCTTCGCGCGCACCGATCGGCTCATCTAAAGTTTCGTCGAACAGTGAAGCCGAAGTGAATATTTCTCCGTCGGCATTGGTAACTTGCCAATATCGGCCGGAATACGGAGTGCTGTAATTTGGGTCGAACATGAGATCGCGCAAAGCTTCGGGGTTTTGCGTCGTGACACTCAGCCCGACCACGAGCTGAGTATGCCGATCTCTAAGTGCAGTGTCGAACCGCTGTGACACCCGGGCATCGATGTACGAAAATACTGCCAATGTACCAACACCAACTGACAGGGCCCCGGCGGCAATCCCTCCGACCAAAGCCCGTTGTCGAAGTGATAACATCAGACAGTATCAATCATATATCCACGACCACGAACCGTAGTAATGAGGTCGTGCCTGAGTTTCTTGCGCAACCGGTTTATAAACACCGCAATGGTATTGGAATCCCGATCACCATCGTACTCATAGATATGCTCGGAAAGTTCGGTTCTTGGGATCATACGACCAGCATTGTGCGCAAGATAGGTGAGCACAGCAATTTCCTGAGCGGTCAGGTTGACCGGAACCCCGTCTGCGGTCACACGCCCGTTGCGCGTATCGAGAACTACGTTGCCCATTTCGATTACCGGGTTCAACTGCCCGCTCTGACGGCGCAAGATTGCGCGGACACGTGCAGCCAATTCGGGCAAATGGAATGGCTTGGTCATATAGTCATCCGCCCCGGCATCCAAACCATCGACACGTTCGCTCCAACCATCCCGAGCGGTCAGGATCAGCACAGGGGTTTTAATTCCCGCATTGCGCCACTCGCGCAATACGGAAGTGCCATCGCGTTGCGGTAGGCCGAGATCCAATATGATCATGTCGTAGGATTCGGTCGTTCCCATATGCAGGGCGTCGACACCGTTGTTGACAATATCAACCACACGGCCTTCGGCGTTCAACAGTTTTTTGACCTGGCCGCATAGGTGCGGTTCATCTTCTGCGAGTAAAATTCTCATATCTTATGTCTATAGGTACCCGAATGATATTTTAACAATTATTTTTTGCCGCCACCTTTTCCGTTGCCATTTCCACCACCGCCGTTGCCATTTCCACCACCGCCGTTGCCATTTCCACCACCGCCGTTGCCATTTCCACCACCGCCGTTGCCGTTTCCACCGCCTCCGTTGCCGCCGCCGCTGTTGCCGCCTTGGTTGCCGCTACCGCCCTTGTTGCCGCCGCCTCTACCGTTGTTACCACGATTTCCGTTTCTGCCCTGATTGTTGCTGTTATTGGCTTTCGCTTGTGATGCAGCATTGGCAGAGTTACCCGGCGTTGCCTTCGCTGCGTTAGATATCTGACGTCCTATATTCGAACGGTTAGATACAACAACCCCAGTTTGTGCATTTACAATGACACTTATTATCTTCCCGTTAGGTTTCTTGACCAAGATTCGATAATAAACTGTGTCAGTCTGAAACGCGCGCGCATCTACTGGAGTACCACCAAAATAATTTTCGACACCCTTGATAACTTTATTGAGTCGAATAGCGTTCCCCGATGTCGTTGCCTTGCGCAACTCGGCCTGCTTCATTTCACGCACAACAGCATGCCCTTCTTCAGCCTGAAGAAGAGAGACGAGAACAACTAGGCATGTGATGACTAAAAGTTTCTTCATCAGCAGCACTCATTATCGCGTAAGAGTCCTTTAAATCTAGCAAATTCCGCATTAACCCAAGATGAACATTAGATCGGTTCCACTCCGGAAACAATGACCTAAAAATGAGGTCGACACCCTCTACTTTCGACACAAACATAGCGCTCCGGAATTCCACCGAAACAATCCGGCAGATGCTGTATGCAGTGATCGATTAGAAACGGCCTCGCAAACCGAATCGGTTAGCCTTTTGAAGGGCCTTTGCATTGCCGCCGAAAACCGACATCTTCGCGGCACTCACATTCTCCGGCACAGCGGCGCGAAAGACGACGAGCAGACGTCATTGACAACGCCGCGCCCGGATCCCGTTCTGGTAGAAACGAAATGTTCGCAACTCGGCGCTTCCCTTTGGAAAATTGCTTCGTAAAATTTGGAAGACATAAGAACCCAACGGTCAGCCCGACACAGTCACCCCACCCAACCACAGAGATCGAAGACACATGTTAGCAAGTGCCTTTCCGCGACTCTGACATTCAAAGGTTCAAAACAATACAGCTGTTGTCCAACAAGCCTACTTCCAAGGGGTAAACAACTGCGGTTTTTCGGGATAGAACGTCGTGCTGCAGTGCGGCAGGTGACAAACTTACCGTCAGCCGCCCTTCTTCGCCTCTACAAATCGTTTATCTCTTACAATGTTTAACAAAGCGGATTCGACAGGAGGGAAGCGGTCAGAACTGGATTTAGGAGCACACGACACTTCACTGGAGCAAGAAGCCTCGGAGGGCTTCAAAACCTCGCGTACTCGCTGTGCAAGAACATACGTGCCAGTGGTCTGCTTCACCACGCTACTCCCCTTCATCGGATCAGAACGCTCAAACACTCACACAACACCATAGGTTGAGTATGCGTCAAGACCCATGAACGCCCGAGGAACGGCATGTTCACCTAAAATTTATCCAGACCTGCTTGTACCGGGAACAATTGCGTAATTTTCTTCCAGTGCAATTTAACCCGCACGCACCACTTTAGAGCGAACGAAGCCGTCCTCGGCATCCGCCTTTCGGTTCAGCTGATGCAGCAGCTCCACTTGATTGGATACACTCGTCTTGGCAAAGATCGAACTAAGGTGCGAGCGCACTGTGGTCGGGCAGACAGAAAGCGACTGGGCTATTTTCTTCACTGTCATCCCTTCCTTTAACATAGCGCATATCCGGAACTCGGACCGGCTTAGTTCCGCCGGGTTTTGCGGATCAAGGATCGGTACAAACTGTTCGCTCTGGACCATTCTTAGACGTTGGTTCCGTCCCTGCTCCAACCTGGCCGAGATGATACCAGGGACACGCCTGCTCCAAGCGGACGACAATGTAGAAGCCATTAGCTCCAGCAAGTCCAGTTCATATTCTCTGGGTTTCTTCAGATAGTGCAACTCAAGATAATCGATGTGATCTGGTTTAACCTCAAGGGGTACAACAACCACCTCTCCTATGGCGTCCAGCTTGGACCGCGGGAAAAGGGAAATTGGTGCCGTATCATCTTTTGAATCTGACGTCTTCCAGATGGACCCTGACTTTGCCGTTGCCGTCCAGTTTCCCAACACTAAATCCGCTTGTGTTTGAGGCTGGGTAGGAAATGCCTTTCCCTCTTGCCGACAGCACCGTGCAATATAATTAATTCTTTTTTCGAGCTTTGAAGTTCGAACAATTATTGCCGCATCGGCAAATGCCAATTGAATCAGCTGATCAACAACTTTGGAAATGGAATTATTACCGCTTAATGCATGAGACCACTCAAGAACGAAATTCAAGCTATCTCGCGCGCCAGCGCTGTTTGTAAAACTAACACTCATTACTCTGTTCACCGACCCGACCTAAACAACACAGTCGGGCTCCTTACTGTAGCCCCCACCACTGACACAAACCTGTTCGGTTTATGCCGCATCAGCAACCGGTTTTGCGCCCCTCTTTAAAAGCGCTCGAACAAACCGAGAAAAACCTTAACTCAGCATCATATTGTTTTTATTGCCAATATTCGGCCCGCTGAGCAACCAAGCCCCCCAAAGCGTGCTCCGATCATTGATTCCGTTTTTTCAGGATACACCATCGAACTATGCACAATTCAACATAATTTTGCCCAATTGTTTCTCATTGTGTCGATTCGGCACAGCATCACCAATTTGTTAATCTTGTATTCACATTCAACGCCCTAAGAGTGATTTACCAATGATTATTACATCCTTTAGTTGTTTTATTCCTAGCTTTATCGGAAGGCGACTGGGATTTCTTCAATTAATTTGATTCGGGAGCTGACGACGAATGCGTGGCTCACGTTGCGATAGTTCGTGACGTCGGTGTAAATTTAACCTTTCGGGGGAAACATGACAAAATTCCTGAACAAATTCCTAAAAGAAGAAAGCGGCGCGGCAATTGTTGAATACGGCCTTGCCCTGCTGGTTGTGGCTTCGATCGCGGTTGGCGCGTTCTCGTTCCTGGGCGATCAGACAGACGAGCACGTACTCGGTGCTTGTGCAGCTCTAGGAAGTGCTGATTGCGATCCTGCAGACGTTACTGCGGTTAATCCGACATCACCGTAAGACTAAGCTGGAGCGTGCTACGTCGGAGTTTGCGTAAGCTAGTGAGAGAAATATGACTGCATTTATGACAAAGCTTATTAAGGAAGAAAATGGTGCGGCAATTGTTGAATATGGCCTTGCCCTTCTGGTTGTAGCGTCTCTTGCAGTTACTGCATTCTCATACCTTGGCGGTCAAACCGACGAAAACGTAACCGGTGCTTGTACAGCTCTGGGGAGTGCTGATTGCGATCCTTCGGACGTTACCCCAGTGCAGTAGCAGCAAGGAACTGAGATTTTCTCATACAAACATAATTCTGCGCCGTCTCTCTAGTTCAATGATGGCGCAGAATACACCGCCGGGATTTTCGAAAAACGGCAACACCAGTATTTCGAATTTTTTGTGCTTAATTTTTGGAGACAGCGATGCGTATTAGACCAGTCATAACCACGTTTTTCGGGATCGCGATTGCTTCTGGTTCCGTGTTCCTGGCGAAGGACTACATTCAGATTAACCCACCTGCGCCTGCACCAACGGCATCAAATGCTGATTTGGTCGAGATTTACATCGCGCAATCGGAAATCGAATTTGGCCAGATCATTGAAAAGCATCATGTCACAGTTCATCCGTGGCCACGTGAGGCGCTGCCTCCGGGTGCATTCACGCAGTTGGACGTGCTTGTTCCGTCAGAGCGGCAGCAGTTGCGTCGCGCCAAAGCAAGTTTTTATCCCGGCGAACCCATGCTGCAAGCCAAGGTTTCAAACTACGGCGAAAAAGTAACGCTGGTTCAGAAGCTGGGTGAAAACACTCGGGCTATGGCTATCAGGGTCAACGCCGTTACCGCAGTCGGCGGTTTTGTTACTCCAGGTGACTGGGTAGATGTTGTTATGACACAAAGTTCGGGTGGTGAACTGACCGCAGTTACCATCCTGCAAAAAATCCGGGTGATTGGTGTGGACCAACAATCCGCAGAGAACAACAATCAACCCGGTGTCGCTCGCACGATTACAGTTGAGGTCACGCCTCAACAAGGTCAACGCCTTGCCCTGGCTCAAAGAGCGGGCACGCTGAGCCTGACCCTTCGGACACTAGATGGTGTTGAAGATGAGCCACTGGAAATGGTTCGCCTACGCGACCTGTTGCTGGAAGAAGGACCGGTCGAGAAAGTCGAATCCCAACCCACTGTCAGGGTGACGCGCGGCGTCAATACCACGGTTGAGGTCATCCAAAGAAATCGTCGCAACAACGAAGAAGAAGCTGAACCTGCCGCCGAGGCACAGTCCAGCAACCAGACGGATGATGCTGAGGTCACCCCTGCAATCGTGACACCAGAAACCCAGGCCAACACCCGTGAGATCGACGTCAGCCAAAGCGCCAATCAGTAGGACAAAGCCATGTTTCCGAAAGCAATCATATCACGCATTGCAAAGGACGAACGCGGCACAATAGTGATCCTTTGGGGAACAGCGTTTGTTGCATTCCTTGGCTTCTTTGCAATCACAATGGATGTCGGCCGGTTAAGCTCGACCCACGCAGAACTCCAATCCTTCGCGGACAATGTCGCCTTGGCTGCCGCTGCAGAGTTGGACGGACAACCCGATGCGCTTACCCGTTCAACAAATGCAGCGGTCAACCTGATCAACCGCAAGCAAACCTTTGCCAATGGGTCCCAAACACTTTCCGGATCAACCGATTTTAAGCTGACCTTTTATTCCGATTTGCCGGAATCAGATCTAGATCCGCTTGTGGATGACACCACTGACCCGCGCCTTGCCAGGTTTGCGCATGTTGAGCTGACCCCTAAATCGTTGAGCATGAATCTGGCATCCGCTTTGAACAAGATGGTTGGCGGCAACGGATTTTCAGCAGTTGATGTCACCGCCGAAGCCGTAGCCGGATATGCGAAAGCGGCCTGCGATATCACACCGCTGATGTTCTGCCTGCCAGACCAGTGGGAGACCAAGTTGAACGTCGGTGATCAGATTCTGCTTCGCAGCGGTGGCGGTGGCAGCGGCGGTACTGGCGCTGCCTGGGGGCCAGGGAATTTCGGCTTTGTCGACTTGGAAGAATATGAAGACGCCGAAGGCGTGTGCGAGAATGAAGGTGGCAACCAACTTGCATGCCTGATCGCAGCGCAAGAGGCCATTACTCAGTGCGTCCTTACCAACGGCTTTACGACTGAACCTGGACAGAAGGAAGGCATCACCAGCGCCGCATTCAATACGCGCTTTGATATCTTCCAATCCGTCCTCAATGGGGACAGAAATAAGGAAATTTATGCTCCTGCTCCCAACGTCATCAAAGGGGTCATGGGTAAGAACGGTCAAGCCTGTATCCAAGGTGATACAGCCTCCACGGGCGCCGAAACTCTTGGCCAGGACCTCTGCATGGCTGCGGGTACTTGCGACACAGGCAACGACCGTTTCGGTGACGGTGTATGGGATCGCCAAGCCTATTTGAACGCAAACCACGACTTGTCACACTTGGATGCAATTCCAGACGATGTTGGAAGCGATCTTCACCTCCCTCCGCTGGTCGGAACGAACGCCGTTTTTGCCGGAACACGCTACGGAATGTATCTGCGCGAAATCGCGTACGGAAACGATCCGAGTAATCTCAATGCGCCATCCCTTCTGGACTCTTCGATTTCGGAAACCGGTCGCCCAATTTGCTCTAATAAAATGTCATCCAAACCCGAACGACGCGTCGTAAACGCAGCGGGTGTCGATTGCTCGAAAACCGTAATCAAGGGCAAAACTGAAAACGTACCGGTTACGAAATTCGTCTCTGTTTTCCTGACCGAACCTGTTGGCGAGGATGGTTCATCGCCCCCCAACTTTAACATTTATGGCGAGGTCGTAGGCTTTCCGGATGTCGAAGGCGTCGGCAGCGGTGGCGCTGGGTTCGGCGGCATCTTCCGCGACGTAGTTCAACTGTATCGGTAAGGGAGGAGCTTGATCATGACTATTCGCCTGCCCTCCCCTCTCAAACGCTTTAGAAAGAGTGATGACGGCGCGATCCTGGTGGAGTTTGGTCTGATCCTGCCGCTCATGCTGCTCATGTTGGTAGTGACGTTGGAAACCGCGCGCATTATGTGGTCTTACCAAGCGGTCATCGCAGGGGTCCGGGATGCCAGCCGCTACATGTCCCGCGTAACACCATCGGATATCTGCATCTCTGGTGGGTCTGTCACTGGCCTCACAACGACTTTGAAAGGCATTGTCGAGAACGACCGGGATGACAACGGGCTTTTCCCGCCCAGCATAACTGTCAATTCGGTAACACCTAGCCTGACCTGCGTTACTGGCACCTACCGTGTCAGCCCCGCCCCCGTCGGGCAGGTCAACGCCAATATCACTATTCAATTACCGATGGGCCGAGTTCTAGCTTTATTCGGTGATGAAATATCTTCGATCACGACGAACGTTTCTGACACAACTCGGATTATCGGACAATGAAACGTGCACAACATATCCGCGCGCAATTACGCCATCTAAGAGAAAATCTGATGCGGAGTGAGGACGCTGGAGTTCTTGTCGAATTCGGCATCGTCGTTTCCTTGTTCTTGTTCCTTTTCATGTCGTTGCTTGATTTCGGACGCCTTTCATTCAGTGTGGTAAACGCGCAAAAGGCTGCACAGATGGCTGCCCGTATTGCCGTCGTTCGCCCAGCTGCATGTAACTATGCAGACAAAACCCCCCTTCCGCTAATTCATCAGCGCGGTAGTGACACATCACTCCGTTTTGGCGCGGCATGCGACGCCGCAACCGGCGTATGCGATGATCCAGGCGATCTCGTTTGTGTAGGCGGTGTGGAGAACCTCGCTACTGATCAAGATCCCATCGGAACTTCAGATGAGATCTGGGGTCGTATCAGCCCACTTTTACCACCGGGCGCGACGATAGCCAACCTGCGGATCACTTACGAATTTGATGACGAACTGGGTTTTCTGGGCGGCCCTTACACCCCGATGGTCACAGTCGAACTGGATCTTGCCGATTTTGAGTTCGTGTCACCGCTGGGTGCTTTGGCAAACGCTGCGGGCGCGACGAACAGCTCCCTTCCAAATGCAGGAGAGACACTTGGTTATAAAAGTTTCAGCGTCTCGCTGCCTGCTGAAGACCTTGCATTAGGAGAATCAGGATGACTGATAAGAACGTTTCCACATTGAAATCACACTCGGTCATGCTTGTTTCCGAGAACGAGGCCATCGCCCAGATTGTAGCTGACGTCTTTCCCGCAGACGAAGACAACTTGATCACCGAGAATGCTAGTTCGTTTCAAGCCTTGAATGGCACCGCCCTTCAACTGGCCTTCAAACATGACTTGGTGATCTTTGAGATCGACCCGGACGATGCGGGCGAAGTAGCAGCCATCAAAGAGGTTCTGGAACACCGCGATGACACAACGCTGTTCGTGGCTCTGACGCAGAACGACCTTACGATTACCAAGGCGCGTGAGTTGCGCAAGATCGGCATTGACGAAGTTCTGCCTCTTTCAATCGACAGCGAGGGATTGAAAGCCGCCATCAGTGAAAAAATCAGCGCCCGCAGCACGCCACAGACGACATTTCAGAATGCGGCAGCCACGCTGGGTAAGGTCATACCAGTTGCCAAAGCACGCGGCGGTGCCGGGGCGTCAACCGTTGCCGTGAACCTTGCGTGTTCGCTTGCTGGCGGCAAAGGTTCGATGTTCCGAAAAGCCAAAAAAAGCCGCGTCGCACTTTTGGATTTTGATCTTCAGTTCGGAAACTCGAATGTGTTTCTGGATCTGGAAGACAACGGTGGGTTTATGCAGCTCATTGAAAACGCTGAAAAACCTGATGATCGCTTCCTCTCGTCGATCCTGCAAGAACATGCCATGGGTGTAGATGTTCTGTGTGCGCCAGCCCCGATGGTGCCACTTCATTCGATGCGCTCTGAAATCGTTGAAGGCATGCTCGACCTGCTTCAACAGCGGTACGACTATATTGTGATCGACCTGCCCTGCGCAATTGTCGAATGGGTCGAGCCCATTTTCAAGCGCGCCGCGCAGCTGGCGCTGGTCACCGACACCACGGTACCCAGCGTGCGCCAGGCGCGCCGTTTGATCGATTTCTATCGGGAAGCAAACATGACCCTGCCGGTCGAGATTGTCGTCAGCCGAGAACGCAACACACTGATGCGCCCCTCTCATGTCCGTGAAGCCGAAAAGGTTTTGGAAACAAAACTGAGACACTGGCTGCCGGACAATCCGAAAGTCGCCCGTAATTCTGTGGATCTTGGTCGACCGATCGTGGACATAAAACCGCAATCGGATCTTGGCAAAGCCTTGGGAAAACTGGCCGCTGCTGTTTCGGCTGAAGTTCAGCCTGTCGCCGTAAAGAGTACATAAAAGGAGATCACCGTGTTCAACGAATTCAGATCACGCAAGGCTACTTCCAAGTCAAATGTGCTGACATTGGAACGGCCAATCGAAACGCCCAAAAAGGCGAAGGTGACTTCCGAACCTGTGGACGTTGACCTGCAAGCCCATTTGGAACTGAAAAGCCGCTTGCACAGTGAACTTCTTGACCGCCTGAACTTGTCCGTAATCGACAAGGTTGAGCGATCGGAACTGAAGCGGCAGATTGCATCCTTGGTCACCGGAATGGTCGAGGCTGAACGCCTGCATATGCGGGCCGAGGATTTTACCGCTCTTGTAGACGAACTCATTCACGAAGTTCTTGGCCTGGGGCCGCTAGAGCCGCTGCTGGAAGATCCAACCATCAACGATATTCTGGTAAACTCCTATGATCAGATTTACGTCGAACGATTTGGCCTGCTTGAGGAAACGACAGCCCGTTTTCGTGATGAACGCCATCTGCTTCGTATCATCGACAAAATCGTCAGCAAAGTCGGCAGACGCATCGACGAATCCCAGCCTTGGGTTGATGCCCGACTGGAAGACGGCAGCCGTGTAAACGCGATTATCCGGCCTTGTTCTGTAGATGGACCCGCTTTGTCGATCCGGAAATTCTCTCGTAATCCTTTGACAATAAAGAGACTTGTTGAACAAGAGAGTATGAATGAACAAGCCGCACAGCTTCTCGAGGCACTCGTCGAAGCGCGTTTGAACATTCTTATCTCGGGTGGTACCGGCTCGGGCAAAACGACGATGCTGAATGCCGTTTCATCATATATCGATGGCAAGCAGCGCATTGTCACCATCGAAGACGCCGCCGAACTCCAACTTCAGCAAAGACACGTTGTTCGCCTTGAAACCCGCCCGCCGAACGCTGAGGGACAAGGTACCATCACTCAACGCGATCTGGTACGCAACGCCCTGAGGATGCGCCCGGACCGTATCATCGTCGGCGAAGTTCGTGGCTCTGAGTGCTTTGACATGCTTCAGGCAATGAACACCGGTCACGATGGATCAATGACCACTGTTCACGCGAATTCGGCCCGCGACGCGCTAAGCCGGGTTGAACAGATGGTCACGATGCTTGGTGCCGATTTGCCGGTCAGAACCATTCGGTCGCAGATCGCTTCGGCCATTCATATTGTGCTGCAGCTGAGCCGCCTCAGCGATGGCACCCGTCGCGTCATCAGCATTTCCGAAATTACCGGAATGGAAGACGAAACGATAACCATGCAGGACATCTTTGTATTCAAGCGCCGGGGTAAGTCCGAAAGCGGAGAAATTCTTGGCGAGTTCATACCTACTGGCATTCGTCCGAAATGCTTTGACCAATTGGTTGCAGCAGGTGTGGATGTCGATACCAATATGTTTATACGCGGGGCGATGTAATCATGATTGACCTGCAGCCAAACACCATAAACATCTTAATCTATATCTCTCTATTCATCGGCATTCTGCTGGCCTACGAAGGCTTGCAGCAGCTGTTCCTAAAACGGGAATCCCTGACTGAAACGCGCAACCGGCGTATGAAAATGATGCAAAGCGGTGCATCGACAGAAGAAGTTCTTCAGTTGTTGCGTGACCCCGCAATGACGAATGCAGGAGAGAACCCTAGCCCATCCGCGCGCTTGCGGCGTCTGATCATTCAGGCCGGTTTGACAATAAGCCCGGTTTGGATCGTGCTTGCAGCGGCGTTGCTGGCATTTGGCAGCTTTGTCTTCGCGACACGCTATGTCTCTCCGGAGATTGCTTTGGCAATTGGTGCCGTGTGCGGCATCGTCGTGCCGATATTCACATTGATCGCTCTGAAGCAGGACCGGACGAAAAAGCTGACCAAGCAGTTGCCGGACTCTCTGGATTTAATGGCGCGAGGGCTAAAAGTTGGACATCCCGTTGCAGTGACCGTTGGCAATGTTGCACGAGACATGCCGGATCCTATTGGTTCGGAATTCGGCATCATTCAGGACCAGATCAACTATGGTGACGACGTGGCAACCGCCTTTCAGGATTTCGCAAAGCGCGTTGGCACTGAAGATGCTCACTATCTGGCGGTAAGCATTGGTATTCAGCACGGTACCGGCGGCAATCTGGCCCGGGTTCTGAACATCTTGTCGCAAGTCATAAGAGACCGCCAAACCATGCAGAAGAAAATCAAGGCCATCTCTGCCGAAGGTAGGCTGAGCGGTATGATTCTCACATGCCTGCCAATTCTAATTTATCTCTCGATCGAGCTTTCCACGCCCACGTTCTATGGCGAAGTCCGAAACGACCCGCTATTCCCGTATTTCGCGGCTACCATCGTTGGTCTAACGGTCCTTCAGGGGCTTATTCTAAGACGACTTGTTAAATTCAAGTTCTAAACAGGGAGAAGAGACATGGAAGCTATACAAGATATCCTGAACGACCCAAATCTTCCCTTGCAGTATCTCTTGATGGCCGGCATAGCCATAAGTGTATTCTTCGTGGTGGTTGGAGTGTCGGGCATGGCCACCAGCGACAATACGGCCGCGCGCCGCATGCGAGTTGGAGCTGTCTCAGGCGGACACGGAGCGGATTTTGACCTTTTGCAGGGAGATGAAAGCGACCCGCATGGGCTGTTCAAAGCCTTTGTACCGTCATCCAAGCGTGAACGATCCCGCGTTGGCCGACTTTTGAAGCAGGCCGGTGTTCAACGTAAAAATGCGGTTCGCACGTTTTATTTGTTCCGGATAATCATGGGGTTCGTGCTTCCTACTGCATTCGTGGTAGCAATGGCGCTCCCTCTTGAACTGCAAATTCAATTGGGCGTAGCAAGCGTGTTGCAAGGCATCACGTGGATCAATGCGCTGCAAATCGTGACCGCATTGATGGTCATCGGCTTTTATGGCCCTGCGCTCTGGTTGCGGCGGCGGATAAGAAAACGTCGCGTGGCGATTGAACATAGCTTGCCAAATGCGCTTGATCTGATGCAAGTGGCGATCGAAGCTGGATTAGGATTTGATGCCGCAATGGTTCGCGTATCTCATGAGATGGCGCAAGCTGCGCCGGAACTGTCGCAAGAGTTCACCGTTCTGCAGTTGGAGCTACAGGCAGGTAAGGAACGCCAGGCTGCGTTTCTGGATATGGCAGATCGCGTCGGCGTGGAAGAAATGCACTCATTTGTTAACGCGTTGCTGCAATCCAACCAGTACGGAACCAGCGTTTCCACCGCGCTACGTAGGTTTGCCACAGACATGCGTCTTGACCGCGAGCTACGCGCTCAAGAAAAAGCCAACCGACTGCCTGTGCAGATGTCTGCAGTTATGGCTTTGTGCATGATGCCCGTTTTGTTGCTAATTTGCTTGTCTCCAATGGTAATCCGCTGGATGACAATTTTTGGGTGACACCTGGCAAAGCGATCAAAGCAATCGGTTTGCTGGCATAGGAACACCTGCAATCCTGAAGGGTTCATTTTTGTGATCTTGGAAACTTAGAACAGAGCCGCTTTTCATCTGTTGCATTGGCATCGGCTGCATAGCGGCAGTTAGGCTATCTCCAAACGCTGACCGCCCCCCCGCCCCGACGCAAGCTAAATTCGTCTGACGAAGGACAATGGCACGGTGTTCGCAACTAACACCCTTGGAAAGTGGGTATTGGAATAGATGGCGCATCAGCGCTTTATTCGACCCTACGTAAATTTAGTAAATCTTCCCAATTTCAAAGTGCCTTCGGCAATCTTATACGCAATATCGCCGCCAAACGGGTGAACCTTGTAGCGCTCTTGAACAACAGACAAGCCTACCGAAAAGAATGCGCGTTGGTTCCGAAAACCTCCGCTCAAGTCACATCGCCCCGCGATGATCCTCAACCAAATTTTGCCGCTTGGCTGCGCTGCAAGTCGGCAAGTTCGACCGCCTTGTCTATCAAGAACAGCGCTTCCATTTTGGTGGTAGCTTCCAGAGCAACTTCTTCTCCAACATGGAAAATCAATGTGCTACCCAACAAAACGCCGTCCGTAATTTCCGGCCCCTGCGTCAGCAACCGCTCTGCACTGACCCCATCTTCGTTGTCGAAGACGAACAGGAACACGCCATTACCCCAATACGTCGCGACCTTGCGCCCTTGCTTAGTGGCGCGGAGGAGCGCAGCACCTGCTGACGCCATGGATTCCCGAAACTCACTGGTCGAACTGGATTTGTAGATCTGCTCTACGTCGATCACTTTGACCGCCAATATTTTTGCCGCTGCTGCGTGCATAGTTGAAAGCTGAATGACGTAATTCTCAAATTCAGCCAAACCAATGCATCCTGGCAAGTCACCGAAATATTGAGGTTCAGTTAGGCGAACGTCCGGATACACTTCCGCATCGGACCACTCATCCTCATCCGCCTCAAGCACCTCGATTGCAGCTCTTCGTTCTGCTGCCATCCGGTACGCATCTGAAAGCCTTTGCTTTAGATCGGAGAATTCGAACGGCTTTGTAACATAATCCGTGGCACCGGCTTCGAAAGCCTCGTCAATATACTTTTTCTGCACCATGGCAGTTACCATGATAATAGGCGTGTACATATATCCAGGAAGCTTACGGGCTTCCTCGCAAAGAGTTATCCCGTTCATATTCGGCATCTGCACATCCAACAGCAGACAATCGAAGACCTCCGAAGGGTTTGACAGAATTTCAAGTGCGTCACTGCCACTACGGGCGGTGACAACATCTTTGTACCCAAATGCAGCAAGAACGCTATTCAGCAGTTCCAGAATGCTGGGATCGTCGTCTACGGCAAGAATACGCATAACTATTCACCAACCTTTTTATACCGAACCAATCGCTGGGCATTGCAGACCATAGGCAACGACTGGCTGGTACATAAAACTCTCAGGACTGCACCATGATGCCGGAGAAACGCGGCAAAAGCTTGACCCAAGATGGGCCTGGTTATGTCTGCGCATCATTATTTATTTGCGCAGCACAACTTCAGCAACCGCACCCCCAACTCTAGTGGTGACTCAATCATGAGGTGCATAATCGCTTGGCTTAACGTGGCGTCGAGATCCACATTTGATTGCAAGCTCTCGACGGCAAGATAGCTTTTAGATCCGCAAGCAGGTTCGACAATGAAACTGAACCTTAACAGCATCTTGGTGGAAGTCAGTAGAGTGAAAGCCCAGTATTGATGAAATCAGGGGCGCAATAAGATTCAAGGGAAGATTCCTTGTTACAAGTCAATTGTTCCGAGGGATGTGAATTAGACACACTCGCCTGATAATTCCATTTTGCACTTCATTAGGTTGTAGACTTTCGGTATTGAATCTTGTCATAAGTGTGCCGAAAATATGGGCAGAATATGGACCGACCACTCAGGTATGAGCAGGCATACCCAGCGCCGGATATTTTTCCGGACCTGAGTCCTGCCAACGATACACAGGCCGCGCCAAAAACTTCGGCGCAACGCAAGCTTTTTGCGATCAAGCGCGGTTTGCCAACGCCAAGAGACGAACTTGGTGGCGTTCGTGCAACCACAATGAGTTTTCGCAACATCCACGAGCACGGTACGTTGCTTGCAAAGTACCTGGAAACGCGCAAATCCATCTTTATTGACAGGCTCAAATGGCAAGTTGGTGAAACAGATGGCATGGAATTCGACCAATACGATACTCCGGCGTGTCAATGGGTTGTTCTTCATGAATTCGGTGAGGTGCTCGGCGGGGTTCGCCTCCTCCCCAGTACGGCGCAATGCGGTATTTACAGTTACATGTTGCGGGATGCGCAAAAAGGTATCCTGACCGGATTGCCAACTGATATTCTGTTTTTCGAAGCGCCGGTAAAACCGACCGTATGGGAAGCGACCCGTTTTTTTGTGACCGAAGGTGTCTCATCGTCACGCAGGCTCTTGGTTCAACAGGAACTGTTTCACCAAATGACCATTGCAGCAAAAAATGGTGGGGCGTCCACCATACTGGGAATTGTCCCCGCTGTCTGGGCACGGTGGTCGAGACGGCTCGGTGTTTATGCCACACCGGTCGGAGCCAAATTTTCTATAGATGGTACCGCAAGTCAGTCAGTCCTGTTCAACATTGACATGTAACACTGGTAAAATACGCGCCGCTTGATTGCTCGAAAGCAACGGGCGCTTTTGAGGTTACCAAAACGGTTTTATCCAAGATACATGGTCTCCAGAAGTTTTCGGGAAGGTTCAGGTCCCCTAGAACGCTCAGGCCATATACTTCTCGTTTCGTACTCTAGAGGCTATTTTTAAAGCCTCTATTTATAGATCAACAAATCTACTGAAGCCTATCTACGGCCATATCCAATCGCTGTTATCTGGCCCGAAGTGAACGGCATTTGAAACCGAGAAGTTGGCGCAAAAACGACAAATGCCAAAATAAGGTCAAGAAAATACCGCGTTTCACGTAGATTTTCTGCTGTTTTGCCGCTGTTTCGTCCCACTCGCTTACTAATCTGGGCACGTTAAGCAGAGTAACAGCGGTTCACAAGTTATGAAACATTCCACTCTCGGCAATGATCGGTTCCAAAAAAAGCTTGAGATCCAGGCACTAAGGCAAGTGACGCTTAACGTGTTGGTCGTCGATGACGAACCAAGCATACTTGAGCTGCTCCAATCAGCACTTCCCGAGCTTGAAAACTGTAAAGTTTCTACGGCCGCCTCAGCTGAAGCAGCACTCAAAATAGTTCAAACGGCGGAAACTCCGTTTGACTGTTTGCTTGTGGACATCCAGATGCCCGGAACCAGCGGCATTGAATTACTTAGACAACTTCGTAGAACACCAGAATATCTGGAAACGCCGGTGATCATGTTAACTGCGATGACGGATCAAAAGTACATTGAAGAGGCATTCTTGGAAGGTGCCTTTGACTACATCACCAAGCCCTTTGACTTTTTCGAGCTACGCAGCCGCATGAACGCGGCCCATCTATTGATGATGGAACGGATAAAAGCGCAAACGTCATCGGCATCGCTAAAAAACCTCCGCGAAGAACTGGATTTTAATAAGCAGTTCAGTTTTGACGACCCATTGTCGATCGAAGGGCTGGAAAGATGCCTGCGCTATGTCGAGTTCGACAATTATGTCGATCAGCTGTCAAGAGGGCGTCGTTTTGATTCCTGGGTGACGGCAGTCAAACTCCAGAATGCCGAATATCACTTTGACATAAGTGATTTTGGCACATTTAGGCGTGTGATTTCAGACATTGGAAAATGCATAGAGAAGACTTCGATGCGAGCAGAAGGGATTTTTTCATACCGTGGAGGCGGTATGTTCCTCATTATCACACATGGGTACGGTCGCACGAACCGCCTACCGACCGAAGAAGTGCTCAACCGAAAACTGAGGATGGTTTTAAGCAACCGTTGTTCATCAGCGCATCTTAAGACTGTTATGAGTTCACCGGTATCAATGCGGTCGTTTTCAAAGTCCGGCGCGCTTACTGCCTTGAACCAGGCATGCGAAAAAGCAAACAGCCGAGAGACCGCGCTTGGAAAGGGTTCAATGATAGGATCACATATGCAGCCACGAACAACCCCAGCACCCGAAAAGAAAACAACGGGAAGATTGTTCGAGACTGTTCTGCGGGAACTCTATGGTGAGAACACTTACCTAGACAGGAGCTAGACCTGTCAAATGTGGCCAGGGACGCGCGGCAGTTCTCCGTCCTAAAGATTTAGGAAACTCGCTCGGCTTCAAGAATGAGAGGGCCACTGGTGCGCATGGTAAATGTCAAAACCGGCTCCGGTATCTGCGCCTTGCCCAAGGTAAAATTCACGCGACGTAGTACAGAGGCCATTAAAACCATGATTTCCGTTTCTGCGTATTGCGCGCCAATGCAAATTCTAGGCCCATCACCGAACGGAATATACTGACCACGCGGAAGGCTGGCACCCAGGAACCGTTCAGGTCGATATTCGTTAGGTTCTTCCCATAATCTTTCGTTTCTATGCAACGAGTAGACCGGGAAAAACAGGGCATCTCCCTTTTCAATCGAGACATCTTTGATTTTGACGCTTTCGGATGCATCCCTGGCAAAAAAGGCAGCTGAGGGGTAAAGGCGCAATGTCTCCTTAACGTGAGCTCGAAGCAAAGGCATAGCCACAAGATCAGAATACTCCACCAGTCCTTCTGAGCGTGCGGTCAGTATTTCCTCGCGAATTTTGTGCTGCATTTCCGGATTCAATGCCAGCAAGTAGTAGCCCCAGGCCAGAGCATTGGCTGAGGTTTCGTGCCCCGCAACGACAAAGGTCAAAAGATTATCGACGGTCGTTTCCTCGTCTTCGAAATCCGTCTTCAACGCCTCAATCATGAAATCGAGGAAATCGCGGGGCTCGCTCCGATTTTCGGACCGGCGTTGTTCGATAACTTGTCGCGCAAGGTCACGCATAGTAGTGACCGGAGCCCGACTGCTTAGCCACTTCTTGCGTGGCAACCACTTTGGCAAACCCATCAAGTCGAACAGCGAAATATCTGAAATGTATTTAAAATACGCGATTAGCCCGACGCGAATTTGTTCTGCGCTGACCTCTTCATTGCCGGAAAAGATTACACGGGAAATATTCGCCAACGTTGATGCAGGCGCAATTTGAGCAACATCGACAGGGCCTTCGTTTTCCGCCAGAGAGTTTGCAACCTCGTTCCCCGTCTCTGCAAAGTATCGGGCAAGGGTCGGCAGGTTCCTGGCTGCAAACAACGGTGAATACCGACGTCTTTGCTGACGCCACTTTTCGCCTTCGGAAAGTATCAGACCATTACCTACCGCTGATCCGATAATATCTTTTGTAAACTTAGCCTTGGGGAAGGCACGGCCCTGCCCGACCAACAATTCGGTGATTATCTCTGGATCGCAGAAATAGTGTATGTTCAATGGGCCGCGTACATAGGTCTCACGCAGGGTTTCGGCCGGTATGACTTCAAGCATATTCCGACCAGCCGACCTTGCAAACTGAAGCAGCGTCACCGGTTTCTCTGCAAGCCTCGCCGCAACCGGAGTGACGTCGAACTGCTTCATTTTCGTCATTCCAAACGCAGTCAAATCGCGGTTCCTTCAAGTGCCTCAGCCTGCTTTGACACCAATCTAGGTGGGAAAACACCATATGTGCAATGAAATCATAGGCTTTTGACCTCAATGTAGGCACATACGCAACAATCACACATCTGCATACCATGCAGAAATCTCCCCCAAGCTCAACAATTTGGAGATGAGCCTGACAATTATCGCCAAACTGTGAACCCAATTCCGACCAACTACGTCCTCATTGTTTCGTTATGACAGTTCCAAGGGTGCGAAAAATGAAGACTTTAGGATGACGGCCATCGATCCAGTGCAATTGGACCAGTCTACCGGGGAACCGGAAAACCGGCTTCTGCAGAATATCAAGGATTACACTGCCATGAGCTTCGCGCTCTTGTGGCAGCGACAAGCTATTTTTCTGGCGACGACGATCCTGACCGGGTTCTTTTTCAACCCCATCAACGCTTTGTTGTTCTACGGAACGATACTTATTTGCGAAGCGCAGGACTTGCTACTGGCAAAACGAGTGCCACGCCTCAGGCCAGACCAACACAAAGCAATTGCAATGATGGTCACCTGGATATTGCTGAATACGATCCTCAGCTCTATTGCGATCTGTTTATATACAGTTTCGGTCGCCTTCTCGCAGCCGACCGGGGGCCATTTTACCCCCCTGTTCTTCTTGTTCGCAGCCGCCTTGTTCGCTGCCATGAACAACCATCAGTTCGTCTGGGCGATGATTGTCCGCCTGTCGCTGTATGGTGTTTCGTTCATGGTGATTGTCGTGAAGGACATTTGGGTCGAGCGCCCCGGCCTTTCATCTGATCTGTGGTTGCAATTTTTTACAGTCGTTTTTGTGATGTACTTCTTAATAGACTGTTCTTTGGTCTTTCTAAAACTCTACCGAAGAAACTTGGAGCAACTTGAAAAGCTAAAGGAAGAGCATGAGAGAACAAAGGCTGCGTACATCGCCAAGTCCCAGTTCATTTCGACCGTTAGCCATGAGTTGCGCACACCCTTAACGTCGATCAAGGGATCGCTTGATCTGATAAATACCGGCGCCTTAGGTGAAATTCCTGAACCGATGCAAAACATCGTTCATTTGGCGACCAAGAATAGTGAACGCCTCGCCTCGTTAATTAACGATGTGCTCGATATTCAAAAAATGGAAGCCGGCGAGATGAGATACCAAGAGAGCAAAGTTGATGTTCACGACCTGGTTCGAGAAGCGATTTCACACAATCTGGGATATGTATGCGCGCACAATGTGGAAATTGTCGAGGACATACGTGGCAATGACAAAGTGTATATCAGGGGCGACGCATCGCGGCTGCTGCAAGTACTGGCGAACATGATTTCCAATGCAGCGAAATTTTCTTTTGACGGTGGCAAAGTCACCGTTGGCTGTAGGAATCGAGGGGCAAAGATACGTATCTTTGTAAAAGATCAAGGCATAGGCATTCCTAAAAATTGCCGGGACAAGGTTTTTGACCGCTTCTCCCAAATTGACTCATCTGATGAACGCCACGCCGGGGGCACCGGGCTTGGGATGCATATCTCCAAGGAAATCATCGAGCACTTTGACGGCAAAATCGATTATAAGAGTGTACTGGGCAAAGGTACGGTCTTCTTCATTGATCTACCTATACTGACTGCCGTCTCGACCGGTAGTAAAGGCCGGTCTCGTTCGTTGAATATCGGCGCGACCCAACAAAGCAGCCCTCCTGCTGTTCAAGCCATCGCCAACAAGACCGGAATTCACCCCGGCTAACCTTGCTTGTTGAATTCCAGATAGCCTGCCTGCCGGTGGTCTTTTTTGCCTTTATGTTTGTAAAAACATTCAGGTCTTTTTGACCTGTTTTCTGCGGGGAGTTCGCAATAAACGCTCCATATCTCACGGCACAAGCTTCTCTTCGCTACAGCATCCCACGGGCAAAGACTCTGCAGTTTGAAATTTCGCCAATAAGCACCCCCCGAAAAACTGAGGATTCGTGAACAGTGGGGCATGCGTGAGATTACTGTCCCCCGAAAACAACTCAAAATGTACAGAATTAACAGCAAAATCCCGGAATTCACATTCGGTTAATGCGAGGGTTAATAAAGTTGTTCTTGTAGTGATGTAATGAGTTGAACATGGTTAAACAAAGCAAAAGGGAGCTGTTCCCGCCGTTGAATCGTACCGAGGTCGCAGTTCAAGACCCGAGCGAGAATGGCTCCCTCAAATTCTCTATCGAGGCTGCTTGGTCCTTGGGCACCTTGGCTTTTTGCTTTCTGTTAATAGCCCTTTGCCTTCTGAAAGCATCTGTTGCCAGCTACGTGTCAATCCTCATGTAAATGCAGGCCAGCTCGCGTTTCGAAATTGCGCGTTTCTGTCTTTGAGAAAACACAGCACAGACGACTTCGCGGAAAATACCGCGTGACGAAACTTCCTCATTCTTCAAAGAACAGCCTTGCAATCGCGCCCACTGGCATAGTCACCTAGAAGGTGACCGTTGGAGGGAATCGATGAAGCCAAGTGCTTTCGTTGTTGGTGTTTGTTGCACTCTGCTTCTGGCCGCTTGCGCTCCTAGAACTCGCACGTATGAAAAAACCGTGTCGATCTCTCTGCCAGCAAATTCACACACGGCTCTTGGACAAGCGGCCAACCGTCTAGGGGACCCCAAGGATGGACGGTCAGGTGTAAGACTGATCAGTGACGGCGAACAAGCTCTCGTCTCAAGACTCCTATTGGCCGCCGCTGCCGAGCAAACGATCGACGCGCAATACTATCTTCTGCACAACGACCCCACGGGCCACCTTTTTGCGGCCAGCCTTCTACGGGCGGCGGATCGTGGTGTACGAGTCCGCCTGCTTCTGGATGACATGGACACGTCCAGTTATGACGCAATGACAGCCGCACTGGATTATCATGAAAACATCGAAATCAGGCTGTTCAATCCCTTCTGGCGGGATCAAAGCCTCGTCATTGCGGGACTGACAGATTTCAAACGCATCAACCGCAGAATGCACAACAAATCCATGACTGCGGATAACGTGTTTACGATTGTCGGTGGACGGAACGTCGGCGCAGAATATTTTCTGGCGCGAAAAGAAATGAACTATGCTGATTTGGATGTTCTGGCCACCGGCCCCGTCGTAAATGAGGTATCGCAAAGTTTTGACTCGTATTGGAATAGTGAGTTTGCCGTTCCCGCCCGAATAGTCGTTGGCGAACCCGAGACGTTCAGCTTGAGCGACGCGCGCGACAGGCTCAACGACTTGGTGGAAGAAGCGAAAAAAACGCAATACGGCACTGCTTTGAAGAAGACCGCTCAAGAGAACTTTGCAGATGGTGCGCTTTCATTGGATTGGGTGCCAGCAAAACTCTACGCGGATCCACCTTCCAAAGCAGCAGGGCTTGAGAATTCGGGCCCGATACTTGCATCGCAACTGCTTCCGTATTTCGAAAATGCCGGCAGCGAAGTGAATATCGTTTCGGCGTATTTCGTGCCGCGCAACAACGGTGTGAAATGGTTAACCGAACTGGAAAATCGCGGCGTCGACGTGAAAGTTGTGACAAACTCACTGGCTTCTAATGACGTTGCCCCGGTCTACGCGCATTACGCCAAGAAACGCCGGGCATTGCTACGCGGTGGAGTCGAGCTCTACGAGTTGCGACCAGACGCCTATCAAGTGCAACGTCGCGGTATCAACTGGGCTCAATCCCAGTCCGGCCTGCATTCGAAAGCGTTCGCTGTGGATGATCGGTATCTGTTCGTCGGGTCGTTCAACTGGGATCCGCGTTCGGTCAATATCAATACGGAAATGGGCATCCTGATCGACTCACCGACACTGACTGTTAACACCATGGGCGCCCTGGACGATGCACTACCAGCATACACCTATCACGTGACACTTGAGGACGCGGGCCAGCTTAAGTGGACGACCCTAGGCGAGGATGGCACAATCCTTGAATATGATGCAGAGCCGACCGGCACGACCTGGGATCACATAGTCGCAGGCTTTCTGAGCATTCTACCAATCGGCTCTCAGCTTTAGGGCGCTTTGATAAGCCCGCGCGACTTGCGGAATTGCATCTAAACCTTGGTACGCCAAAGGCGGAAAGGAATTTGATCGTGAAGTATTACAAACTCTACGTCGACGCCGCTGGTGAAAGTCACTGGGACGACATCGAGGTCAAAGTCAAAGAGCGGAGTTTCGCCCCACCCGCCCAGGCCATCGAGATTTCGGAACCAGAACAAGTCGAACGGGTTATGTTCCTGAGGCTCCGTTCTGGTTGGGACGAACCAATCCACCCTACACCAGTCGCTCAGAGGCTGATTTGCCTTGCGGGCACGATGCACGTAACCGCAAGCGATGGAGAATTTCGAACGATCAGCCGGGGCGACGTATGGCATATGGAAGACAAGTTCGGAAAAGGCCATCACACAAAGGTCACAAGCGAAGAAGATTTTGAGGCCGTCATCATTCAGTACGAGTGATTTTGGAGTATTCCGCGACTTCATTCGCGCAAAGCGTAACCCTGAACAACCCTTCTTCTGAAAGCATCGTTACCGCACGACAATTTCGCGCTATAATGGCTACGTCACGTTGGCGCCGGTAAGGCTTCTTTTTTGTCAACTGGCATAGGGGGGATTGCTTTGAAACAACGCCTCTCGGCAATTTTGGCCGCCGATATGGTCGGGTACTCGCGCTTGATGGAAGTGGACGAGTTGGGTGTTTTGTCGCGTCAAAAGAAATACCGACGCGAACTGATTGATCCGGAAATCACGCGCCGTCGCGGGAATATCGTCAAAACCACCGGAGATGGCATGTTGGCCACATTCGAGTCCGTACAGGACGCGGTTCAGTGTGCCGTCAAAATCCAACAGGTGATGAGTCTGAATGAAACAGAGTTAGACGATGATCAGAGAATTCGGTTTCGCGTCGGCATTAATCTGGGCGACGTGATTTTCGACGAAGGCGATATTTTCGGGGATGGTGTGAACGTGGCCGCGCGGCTTGAAGGGTTGGCGGAACCTGGTGGCGTATGCGTATCGGACATCGTGCATCAGGCAGTTCAGGACCGCATCGACGCCCCGTTCCGCGACATGGGCGGGCAACGTGTAAAAAACATCAGCCGCCCCATTCGTGTCTGGCACTGGTCACCTAAGGCAGCACCTGCGCGCGAGGTTCCGGAGATTTCGCTCCAGCAACGCGTAAAATTCTGCAAATCGGCAGATGGCACCAATCTCGCGTGGGCCTCGACCGGAGAAGGCGTGCCGATATTGAAAGCACCGAATTGGCTAAACCACATAGAACATGAGTGGACCAGCCCGGTCTGGGGTGACTTCCTGTCCGAGATGTCCAAACTCTGCCAGTTGGTTCGGTTTGATCAGCGTGGCAACGGGCTATCTGACTGGGATGTTGATGACATTTCAGAAGACCGGATGATCGACGACATGGTTGCGGTCGCCGATGCGTCCGGGCTTGAGCGCTTTGGCTTGCTGGGTATCAGCCAAGGGTCTGCTTTTTCAATTCGATTTGCGGCAAGATACCCGGAACGGGTGAAGTTTCTCGTTCTTCTTGGTGGCTTTTTACGAGGCCGCATGATGCGAGAAGACCCAGAAGCAGAACAATTCTACCAAGCCGCCCGCGCAATGGTGTCTTCTGGCTGGGGGTCACCCAACCCTGTTTACCGGCATTTCTTTACATCCAGTTACATGCCGGACGCGACCCCCGAGGAAGGTGCCAGCTTTGACGAAATGCAGCGTATTTCCGCAAGCCCGGAAATCGCTTTGCGTATTTTGGAAATGAACGCCTACATAGACGCCAGCGCGGACGCACAAAGCCTGAAGACTCCGACACTGGTTCTGCATTCAAGGGGCGACATGGCGGCGCCTATAAGTGAAGGGCGTAAGACGGCTCGGGCAATCCCTACTGCCGAATTTATTGAACTCCCCGGAGCAAACCACTGCATGATACGCGGTCATCCAGGGTTTGATGAATTCTTTCAGGAAATTGAACCATTTCTGAAGGAAAACTCAGATTGACGCATTGCTTAGCAGAAAGAAGTACAGACTAGCCAGCTCGGAAGCCAACCAG
Organism: Ruegeria sp. BB7; assembly: GCF_056539365.1. Classification (NCBI taxonomy): domain Bacteria; kingdom Pseudomonadati; phylum Pseudomonadota; class Alphaproteobacteria; order Rhodobacterales; family Roseobacteraceae; genus Ruegeria; species Ruegeria sp. BB7. The sequence goes on from NZ_JBQFUV010000001.1 coordinate 560,208, forward strand.
TCTCTTGCCTTGCGTTAACTCAAGCTCTTCCAGAACAATCTGAGAGACCAAATGAGAGGTTAGCAAACCCCTTAGCCGGTTTAGCGAATAACGTGTACCGAGCACCTTGCGTGATGAACGACCCTGTTTGCAGTAGAGCCGAGGAATATATCTTCAAAGCCGGGTTTGTGCGAAGCCAGAACAATGCAATCAATGTCGTTTTCATTTGCGAAATCGACAATAGCCCGACCGGCATGCCCCGAAATCAGCCTCGCCCTTGCACCAGGGATTTCCTCGGCACACTGATGCAAGTTTTCCTGGATTTCATGTCGCGTATTTTCAAGAACTTCGATCGGTATCTGGGATGCCGCATATACAGGGATCGGCTCGTGGACGTGCAATATCGTGAAAACCGCATCAGTATCGGCCAGCAAGCGCGCTGCTTCAAAAGAAGACTGCGCTTCGTGGTCTTTACTCAGAGCAACCGGAATCAGGATGTTTTTGTACATGTGCACTCCCCTTTTCTGCCACTAATATCCTTGGTGACGACGCCATTCGCCAAAGCCTTAAACAGGTTCAGATTTTGAGGATTTCCCCATTTTCTTCGCAGTGGAAGCTACGTCATCAACAGTTTTCTCGACTGCCTCGGCCTCGGTTTCGGCAACATAAGCCGCACAACGGGCCACCGTTTCGAACCATTCTTGAGCGTCAGCAACCAACCGTTCGGCCGAATGACGCTGCCACTCTGCCATACTCTGCAGGGCTTTCGTCGGGTCAGATGGGTTCGCGGACGACGCACTACGCGCTGCTTGCAAAGCGCTGCGAACGGCTTCGTGGCGGCGTTCGAACCAATGCTGAGCAAAGACCTCAGTTTCCGCTAGCATTTTTTCCTGTGCGTCCCAGAACTGTTCTATCTGCGCGCCAAATGCCGAGCTGCCTAAGGCAGGCGGCTGCATCTGTTTGAAAACGTCGACAAGATTTGTTGGGTAACCTGGATTGGAGTTCTTGTTTGGCATCGAAAGGTCCTCCGTATTTCCTGAATGACCTATCTTACCAAAGGCACAAGAAACGCACCTTAATGCAGATCAACCCCCCTTGTTTTATGCCTTTCCGGCAGGAAATCGCAGCGGTTTATTCAATCTTTAGTGCACCCATTCCCACCGGATTGGCGCCCGATCAACTAGGCCCGGCTGGACATGTTGATTGACATAGATCATAGCGTCTGAGAACCTCACATTGTAAAATGTGAATGTTTAAGAGTGATCTACGTTTGTCGACCTGTCCCCAATCGAACACGACGGCAAACGGAATTTTAAAGGCGTGGAAGTTCCACCAAGGGGCTCGGCAAGAGTGATGGCGAGCCCCTTTTTAGTTGAGTGGCATCTAAGTGGCCATACGGGTTGAGACACTGGACGTTCCGCTCAGTTGCGGTGGGACAAACCCGACGGCCTGACGGCAGGCAAGCACGCGACATCACTATTGGCTATGCTTGCGGTGCTAAATCGGAAACCCTTCGATGAGAAAACACATGAATGCTGTTGAACCAAAACAAAAACTTCGAAGGGCCCTCACAACTCCGCTGCTCACACTTTACGGCTTGGGTGTTACGGTTGGAGCAGGAATCTACGTACTGGTTGGCGCAACGGCAAACATAGCAGGCCCGTATGCTGCATTTTCATTTGTTGTCGCTGCGCTAGTGGTATCTTTGACCGCGCTTTCATACGCGGTGCTCGCTACTCGTTATCCCGTCAGCGCAGGTGAGGCAGCCTATGTCCAAGCGGGGTTTCAACGAAACTGGATGGCAGTATTGGTCGGCCTTGCCGTCGCTGCGTCTGGGGTTATTTCCGCTTCTGCAGTCGCGATTGGTGCGGCGTCATATCTGCACGCTTTGACCGGTGTTGGCATTTCTGTTTTGACCATCAGCGTTGTGCTTCTCATGGGGCTCATCGCGATCTGGGGTATAACTGAGTCCGTGGTCGTCGCGGCAGTCATTACGGTCATCGAGATCGCGGGCCTTCTCTTTGTGATCAGTTGGGGCATGTCGATTGAGGAGCCACAGGGATACGCGCTCTCTTCAATGATGCCTTCCTTGGATATCGACGTGTGGAGGGGCATCTTCGCCGCTTCGCTCCTCGCATTTTTTGCATTCGTCGGCTTTGAGGATATGGCAAATGTCGCGGAAGAGGTAAAAGATCCGGTCCGCACAATCCCAAAGGCGATATTGCTGACGCTCATTCTGGCAACGGTATTGTATCTTGGAACTTCAATGACGGTTCTGCTTGTCGTCCCGATTGATGTTCTTTCCGCCTCCGCGGCTCCGCTTTCATTGGTGTTCTCAGAGGCGCCCGAGTTGATCAAACAGGGTTTTTCTGCAGTCGCCATTGTAGCGACGGTCAATGGTGTATTGATCCAGATGATCATGGCATCACGAGTGATCTACGGCCTTGCTGACAGGGGCCACCTGCCGAAAACCCTGGCGACAGTGCCGCAAACGACCCAGACGCCAGTTGTCGCCACCCTGCTGGTCGTGGCGACAATACTGTTTCTGACCCAAACTCTTCCAATCGGAATTCTAGCAGAACGTACGTCCCAGATCGTTCTGGGCGTCTTTGTACTGGTCAACGTTTCGCTAATCCTGTTGAAGATGAAGCCGAGCAAGTCAGAAGAGCACTTTCATGTACCTCTTTTCGTACCGATCCTTGGCGTGATCACCAGTACATTGCTTTTCGGGGCTGGATTTCTCTAAGAACATACAACCGCAACAGGCTTTTACCGATCGACTCTCGAACAGATGAACACTGACCGATCTTCCATAGGAACGCAGCTCTCGGCCTGGTGGCACAGAACCTTTGTGGATCTGGCTCAGCAGTTGCAGTGGTCATATCTACCACCTTTGATGGTCTATTTCGCGGCCGGCGTGTCCGGTCTGACATCGGTCGTTGGCGCCTTCTTTCTTAAAGACTATCTTGATTTATCAGCGTCTTTCATTGCGGGGCTGGCATTTTGGGCGGGTCTTCCCTGGATCCTCAAAATGCCGCTTGGCCATATTGTTGATCTATTTTGGCGTTGGAAGTCCCTGCTGATCCTGCTTGGCGCGTCACTGATCACCCTATCCTTGCTTACAATGTACGGTCTTGTGACTGCACCGCTGGAAATGGCCAGGGTCATGCCATTGGAAGACTGGTACGTTATCGCGCTGCTCCTTGCCCCTTCGGGCTATGCCATTCAGGATGTCGTAGCTGACGCCATGACGGTCGAAGCGGTGCCCAAGATCAATCAAGATGGTCGGCCGTTCTCGCCAGAAGAGACCCGTGCGCAGCACACTACGATGCAAACTTTGGGCAGAGTTTCGATCATATCCGGGTTTGCAGCTGTTGCGGCGGTGAACATCTGGATTTTCTCCGGAACTGAAGATCTGCAAAAACCAGATCGTCTCGGGCTTTACGGCCAAGTTTACCTGATTGCCCTGATCATCCCCTTGCTCTCGGTCAGCGGAGTTGTGCTCCACACATTAATCCAGCGGCAGCGCATTCGACGAGGCCACCCACCTCACGCCCCAGAACAGGCCACCGAGGTCAATTGGCCCATTTTGTTAGGCGGGCTTGCGTTTGTAGTGCTTAGCATCGTGTTGGGCACCGCCGATTTCGAATTTGCCCAAGAGACCATCTTTGCCGTGTCCCTTACTGTGATCATATATCTCATGTCACGTCTGCTGAGAGAGTTGGAACCCGCACAGGCGAAAGCCCTGATCGGAACGGCGACAATTATTTTTGTTTTTCGCGCTGTCCCTCTACCCGGTCCGGGCCTGATTTGGTTCGAAATTGATGAATTGGGATTTGATGAACAGTTCCTGGCGATCCTCGCTTTGTTGACGTCCCTGCTGGCTTTGCTCGGATTAATCGTTCTGAGGCCCTTTATGGCAAATCGCTCAATTGCGCAGGTTGTAGTGGTATTGACAATTGCTGCGGGTTTCCTCGCCCTGCCCAACCTTGCCCTTTATTATGGTGTGCATGAGTGGACGGCGGCACATACTGGTGGTGTCGTCGATGCAAGATTTATTGCCATTCTCGATACCGCTGTCGAGTCACCACTCGGCCAGATAGCGATGGTTCCGATGTTGGCCTGGATTGCACGCAACGCACCAGTTCACCTGAAAGCGACATTTTTTGCGGTGATGGCATCGTTCACCAACATGGCATTGTCGGCCAGCAGCCTTGGCACCAAGTACCTGAACCAAACATTCGTCGTTACGCGCGCGGTCACTTACCCGGAAACCGGTGTCGTCACCTCCACCGCAGATTACAGCCAACTTGGGTACTTGTTGATCGTGGCTGCCTTGATCTCTGTGGTTGTTCCGCTGACGGTGGTCTTTTGTGTGCAATGCTCTCGTTTCCAAACCAGCGAGTAATCACTGGCTTTTTGCCTCACCCAGTAAAGCTTTGAGATGCGCAACCGGAACGCCGATATTTGAACCGCCGAATTCAGGCAAGATCGCAGCGTTAATTGCAACCACCTCACCTTTGCGGTTCAACGCAGGCCCCCCACTCCCGCCGGATGTGGTCTCTGCGTCATATACGAGGGAACCCAGACTTGTTCGCGCCACAATACCCCGGCTGGCAAGCGGTTGAATTTTATTTTGCTCGGAAAGCCGGGACGCAATCGACCAGAAATTAATGGTTCCTTCTTCCTCAACCGTTTTCAGAAAGTCCCGCCCAGCCTGCGCGATCAGCGCCTTTAAACCCGTTGGGTATCCCAATAAGTATACTTCTTCGCCGACACGCGGCGCGGTTTCGGCCAGCGGAATTCCAAGCCCCTGCACCCGGCCCGGATCGACGGACAAAAGCGCCAAATCTGCCATCTCACTATAATGATCCAGATTGGCCTCTATTGGTTCGGAGTGACCGGGCAGATAAGCCAACAGTCTCAGCATTTCCGCCTCCAGCCCTGCATTTTTAAGGGCTTTCTCCCTGTCTCCGGAAGTCCAGGGCAACGCGACATGACGATTGGTGGCCAACAAAGGAACCCCCTCAAGCAGAAAACCCGTTCCTGTGAACTGGAATTCAGCAGGTTCGCCCGTCGCGTCTGGCTCGATCCAAGGCTGCCCGAACGGAGTTTGAAGCCTTTCACCATTCGGCCCCAACACGTGCCGTAGCAACTTCCCGCTTTCTATGTGACGCAATCCATATGCACCCTGGATAAAGGCAACAGACTGGGTTGAGGCCTTGATAATCCGTGTTGGTGCACCCGCTTGTTGTTCAAGCGTTCCAAGGCGCTCTTCGGTCGACATGACCTGATTTTCAAACGCACTTCTAAGAGCGGCCAAATCTTCGGGCGTAAGCACGTCCTCTCGCGTCTGCGCCAGCATGACCGCAACCGCTTCGATCTTATGGGCTTCCTGTTCGATACTGTCCGCCAACCTTCTGTCGTTTTGATAAAGCAGGAACACAAGACCAGCGATGACAAGTAACGCAGCAAGGACAGTGATCCTGAAAAGGATAGTGGTCTGGGATGCAAGCCGGCGTCCGCTGTCACTCAGCGCGCTGGACATCCTTCTGGCGAAAGGTCGGCGGCTCATCCGGGCGTAAGCGTAGGCGTCGCTCAGGATGTCTTCCACCGTATGATGTGCAGGAAACGAGTGATTGCATAATCTGTACCGAGACATCGGACCTTTTTCGCCGAACTCAACCATATCGCCAAACCCAAGACGTGTTGACGATACTTTTTGCCCATTAACCCATACATTTCGCCCAGGTACCGCAGATACCGTATAGCTGTCGTCGACCCACTGAAGGGTCGCGATATCGTTGTCATGCGGTGGCGTGTCGTCTTTAGGCCGAAGGCTCAGGTTTCTGTTTTCGCCGACTGAAACGGTCAAAGCGTTGTCGACAAGCCAAGTCACGTTTCCACGCGACGGGCCGGTCAGGCTCTCTAGATAGGCACGTACGTCTCTGTCACCGACGCCCGGCGGTGGTCTCACGCCATTGTCATCCAGATTTTGCATCTTCGAACCCGCTTCAAAGGCCACAAAGGTACTGTAACACGCGGCAACTCAAATCCCACTGTCCACCTTAGGTGCAACAATCACTTAGACCACAATCCGAGCATGCCGTTTTGGTAGATTTGGCAGATGTTGCCCAATCAAAAATTTATTGGGTCTCAACTCAAAGAGGGCCGGTCAATGACCAGCCGTCTGTGCCAATGGCCTACAAAACGAGAATGGATAGCGAAGCTTTTTACCTAGAGGACACCTCGATCTTGCGCAATCACAAGGGTCTTGATCGCATATTTTGCTCAGCCTAGCGTACCCCCAGGACCAATCAGGAGTGGCCTCCCTTTCGTACATTGGAGCAAAACCGAATGAAGTGGCCGTATCTAGCCCTGATTTATCTGACATTTAGCCTTGCTCCGCTGGGATTATCCTGGTCCCTCGGTTGGCCGCCGCGACCGTTTCATCAAGAGCTCGCCTCCGGGCTTGGAATGCTCGGGTTTTCGATCATCTTAATGGAATTCCTGCTGTCGGGACGTTTCAGAGTCATTTCTTCCAGTGTTGGGATGGATGTCACCATGCGGATGCATCAGCTTATGGCGCGCACTGCGCTCGGGTTTGCGCTGCTGCACCCGCTGCTGTATCAGGGCACGCCCTCTGGCGGACACCGTCCGTGGGACGTATCGCGTCAGTTGACGATTACGACCGACTTTCCCGCGCTGGCCTCAGGCATAGCGGCCTATTTTTTGCTATTCATTCTGATCGCATCTGCGATTGTCCGAAAAACCCTTGATTACAAATATGAAACCTGGCGCCTGTTGCACGGCCTCGGAGCCTTGGTTCTTGCTTGCCTGCTGTTACATCACACAGTCTATGCCGGTCGATACGGTGGGCATCCGCAGCTGATTTATTTGTGGTTTGCAATGACGAGCGTTGCGATCGGCACGCTACTTTATGTCTACCTTATCAAGCCTTTGCGTCAGGTGCAGAAGGCATGGCGCGTCGCATCTGTAACACGACTGACACCAAAACAATGGGAACTGCGACTGACGCCAGATGGCCATGAAGGTTTTGCCTTTCAGGCCGGTCAATTCGCTTGGATGAATGTCGGGCACAGCCCGTTTTCATTGCATGAAAATCCATTCTCAATCAGTTCGGCCCCAGCCGACGGCCCCGCAATTTCTTTCGTGATAAAAGAGCTGGGAGATTTCACATGTGAACTCGGGCAAATCGCTCCGGGCACCATGGCCTATCTAGACGGTCCGCACGGAAACCTGTCAGTCAACAACCGCGCGGAACACGGCATCGTTCTGGTGGCGGGTGGTGTCGGCATCGCTCCGCTGCTGAGCATATTGCGACAAACCCGTATGAACACAGATCAACGCGACGTAAAATTGATCTATGGCAACCGTATAGAGGAGCAGATTGTTTATCGGGAAGAACTGTCCAAAGAAGATACGATTTTTGTTCTATCTGAACCGCCGGAAAATTGGTGCGGAGAAACAGGCCGGATTGACGGCCCATTGTTGGATCGCGTTTTGTCCTCGGAACACTTTGAAAGCTGGCTATTCGTAATCTGCGGACCCAATGCCATGATGGATACTGTCGAAAATCACCTTATTGCTCGGGGTTCAGCGTCACAGCGAATTTTGTCTGAAAGATTTGACTATGATTGATCCTTTCCGAAACATCCCCATGCGCCGTCGCGTCAGGCTAGTTTTTTGGGGCATAAACTTATCAATTTGCAGCACACTTTTGGCCTTTGCTCTAAGGTAACGCGGCATCCCGTTGATCGTTGCGCCAAATTTGGAGGAACTTCCAAACACGCAGTACAGATTGTACGCGTAGCTCAATATTTTGACGAAGGAATGCTTCTTGGCCTTTCGGTCGGAAATACCGCACGGCTACGAAACACATAACCGCAGTCGCGGGAAAACCGCACATTTGATTGAGATCAAGGGCCTACACACTCAAACTCACCATACTCGGAACGCTATTCAGACCGATTTTTGGGAGGATCGGAATGACAGTGCTTATTGCATTCGCTACTGTTGAGGGCCAAACGGCCAAAATTGCAAATTTTATCAACGACATCACCACGGCAGCTGGATACACAGCAAACCTGATCAATACCGATGAATTAACCGGCCAAGTTTCACTGGACGGCATGGACCAAGTCATACTTTTGGCACCCGTCCACCAACGCCGACACCCGAAGTCATTTGAAGCTTTTGTAAGCTCGCACAAGGAGGCGTTGGCGGCAGTAAAATCTCTTGTGCTTTCTGTTAGCCTAAAGGCCGCTTTTGCATCAGGACAGGAAGAGGCCAGGGACTATCTGACTGAAATGTTGCTGCGAACGAATTTGAAACCAGACGCGTCCGCGCTGGTCGCCGGCGCAGTGCGGCCCGAAAGTTATGACTATTTTGACAAAGAGATCATTCAGCACGTTGTTCTATTAGGACAGAAAGTAAATCCCAAAGATGGCACACAAGAGTTTACCGATTGGGACGCACTACAATCCACGGTGATGGGGTTTTTGGACGGGAGCTACGTGACCGATACCGACCTTACTCAGATAAGCCAGTAAAGCTGCCTTATTAGACCCCGCGTCGCTTGCGGTCAGATCCTTCCACCGGGCGCAAAAGCTTTCTGGGCAGCTTGCGAAATTCAGTGCCCAAACAAGACAGGAAAACTTGCTTGTTCCAACATCGCCTGCGTGGTTCCACCAAAAACGGACTCGCGAAAATATGAATGTCCGTAGGCGCCCATAACAATAAGGTCAGCGCCTACTTCTTTAGCACGCTCTTGAATACATTGCTGAATCGTAAGACCACCCCTAGGGAACTGAGACACGGTTACGCGACACCCATGATGACTGAGCCACGTGGCAATGTCGGTACCAGTGTCTTGGCCTTCTGGATCATGTGCCGAAGGCGGATCAATGCAAGCTATCACAACTTCCTTGGCTTCCAGAAAATAGTGCAAACCTAAGTGCGCAGCCCTAGATGCAGCGAAGCTTCCATCCCATGCGAAGACAACACAGCCACGGTGAGCAAACGGATTTCCATTGATCATCAAGGCGGCTGGTGAATGGAACAACACTCCATGCCCAACCTCGCGAAATATTTCGGGGTCATTGCGCAATCCCGCGTCTAGGAAGGCAACATCACAGGTGTACGACTGCCGCGCTGCCAGATGCTTTAAATCCGCACCTGAGCCAATGGAAACTTTCACGTTTGCCGATATGGCCTTGCTTGCCAGCAGTGCATCAACTTCAGCGGCGCGGGATTCTAGTTCGGCCCTCTTTTCTTCTAATTGATCTAACCAATTGGCCGGCAGTCCTGCCTCAAAGAACTTACTGGTTCCATACTTGAAGTATGGCAGGTTCGGTAACGAAGCGAGGAGGATGCAGTTTAAATGACCTTGATGACTTTGAGCGGCCTCAGCGCAATCCAATATCGATTTATCACTGGTGTCTGCGCCAATGAAATAATTAGAACTCCTACGTTTCATACCTGATCTCCGATCAAAACACTCCAGCGGTTAAGAAGCTGACCAAGATAACATCTTTGCAGCCCTGTGGAGTTCGGCAATGATCCCGATCATTGTGCGACATCCCGTGTTCGAAATATGTGAGCAGCAGAGCAACTGGCGCGCCAGAACTCTCACACAATCATATTTCGAACATTTGGATAATATTTGCGCAACGCCATCGGTCGTTCTTCCTATTTTGGTAACATGAAGAACTCTTCCAGTACTATTTTGCCCTCAGCTACCGAATAAACTGCGATTTCGCGCAGGGTCATGAGTTGCCCTGTTTCCTTCTGCTTCACCTCAGCTTTGAACCGCACTGCGAAACGGTTTGGGGGGTGAACATAGGGACCGTCCACGTCGAGTTCCAGAATTTCGTGCGAAGCCAGCCAATCTTCTCTTTTCCCCTTGATAGCATCCCGGCTCTTGGTAATGCGAAATTGTCGAACCGGAGGCACAACGGCCTCAATTGACTGCGCGTTCTCCGCGTACATTTCATCGACGTTTGCAAGGCCTCTGCGATCACGCATTGCCTGAACGAATGCCTTTCCAGTTTCGATTAGTGCTTCCATGATAAACCCTCTGTTTGTACAGGCACATTACCTCTTTTTCGCTTTGCCATTATTGACAAGGATCAATGAATTTAACCGACCGGATAAAGTGGAGTGGCCCGCTTAAGGGGTCGCCATCTGGGTTAAATTTGCCCGCAAATTCGGAGGATCAGTGATGGCAGACAACTCAGAGAATCCTGAAGAGATGGTGCTGTCACACAAACTCGAACCAGTCTCAGCCTGCATAATACGGATTTTTCAAAACTTTTCGAATAGTGCTGTCGCATTTTTGCGGGTGGTTCGCCCAATTCGCTCGGCGCATATTTTGGAGCACACGGCATTTCTTCAGGAGCACACATGAGCACCAAGTATTTCGCACCACACGGTGGACATCCCGGGCAGGAACAACTGCTGACTGATCGGGCCGTTTTTACCGAAGCTTATGCCGTGATCCCAAAGGGTACGATGCGGGATATTGTGACCAGTTTCCTGCCGTTTTGGGAAAACACACGACTGTGGGTAATCTCCCGTCCTTTGAGCGGCTTTGCCGAAACCTTTTCGCAATACATCATGGAAGTTCAGCCCGGCGGTGGCTCTGACCGGCCCGAGACCGATCCCGAGGCCGAAGGCGTTTTGTTTGTGGTCGAAGGCACTGCCACCTTAGTCGCCGAGGGCATAACCTATGAACTGACGCCCGGAGGTTACGCCTACCTGCCCCCAGAAAGTGATTGGACCCTGCGAAATCAAGGGGAAGAAATCCTGCGCTTCCATTGGATTCGAAAGGCTTATGAAGCCGTCGAAGGCCTTGATAGCCCTGACATACTTATCCTCAACGAAAATGAGATCGCACCAACACCTATGCCCGGGACAGACGGAAAGTGGGCCACAACGCGATTTGTCGACCCAAGCGATTTGCGACACGACATGCACGTTACCGTGGTGACTTTTGAACCCGGCGCAGTCATCCCCTTTCTTGAAACCCATGTCATGGAGCATGGTCTCTATGTTCTGGAAGGAAAGGCGGTCTACCGACTGAACAATGACTGGGTAGAGGTGGAAGCCGGTGACTATATGTGGCTAAGGGCGTTCTGCCCCCAGGCTTGCTATGCAGGTGGTCCGGGCAAGTTCCGTTACCTGCTTTATAAGGATGTAAACCGACATATGGCACTGCGACCGTGACCCACCGCTTATGAGCAACATAAGCGTCTCAGGGCGGCGGCGGAATAACGCGCCCGCCGATGGCCAGTGTTAGCTGATGAGCCGCCTCGATAACGGGGCGGCTTAGCCGTTCAATTTCACCCTCGCTGACCCGACTTGTCGGCCCGGACACTGATATCCCTGCAACCGCTTCTCTGTTGATGTCGAAAACCGGTGCCGCAATACAACGCATGCCCGCGTTCTTTTCTTCATTGTCCACTGAGAAACCCTGCGCCCTGACAGCTGCAAGGTCCTCTTTCAACGCCGCCGGAGTGGTAATCGACCTTTCTGTAAACGTCTGTAGCTGCACGTTGGCCAATAGTCTGTCCAACCTGTCCTCGTCCATAAAGGCCAGCAGCGCTTTCCCAATCCCCGATGCGTGCATTGGTGACAGCGTACCGGGTGGAAAAAATGCACGGATGCTAGCATGCGTTTCCACTTGGCTCAGGAACAGAACCGAACCTTCTTTCTCCACCCCCAGATTTGCGGTCTCGCCAGTAGCCTCCATGAGTTTTCGCATCACTGGTCTTGCCCGGTCCACAAGGCTGGTGCGACGCAGGAAGCGTGAGCCAATCACGAACGCGCGGGAACCGATGTGCCAGACTTGTTCCTCGTGATCAAATTCCACAAGCCCCCTGCCCTCCAGCGTCACGAGAATACGATAGACCGTTGCCGGTGACTGGCCCATTTCATCGGACAGCGCGGTTAACGCCTTGCCTTGCGCCTCGCTCAAATACTCAAAAACTTCCATCGCCCGGTCGAGAGATTTGATCGTGTTTTGCGCTGTCTTATCGTCCCATCCCCGAGGTCGTCCACGGGCTTTTCGGCGGATTTCGGGAGCATTATCTTGAGAATCCATAAAAACCCTCTGATCATTCGTGAAAGATTAATTCATCATATGAAAAATGTAAGCATTTGACAACTATAACCTAAATCCGACCGAACGCATTTTGAAAGTCATTTTCAAAAATATATCGGTCGGAACGACGGGAACTTATTGTGTGACCAACGACGGAAGGAGACCATCCATGAGCTTTCAAAATCCCGTTTTCATCCCGGGCCCGACCAACATTCCTGAAAGCCTGCGCAAGGCCTGCGACATGCCCACGATCGACCATCGTTCGCCGCTGTTCGGGCAAATTCTGCATCCTGCGCGCGCGGGTGTGCAGAAAATTCTGAAAAGCGACAGTGCCGAAGTCTTCATCTTCCCTTCGACCGGAACCGGCGGTTGGGAAACGGCTTTGACCAACACTCTGTCCGCCGGTGACAAGGTTCTGGCGGCACGCAATGGCATGTTCAGCCACCGTTGGATCGACATGTGCCAGCGCCACGGTCTGAATGTTGAAATCGTCGAGACCCCTTGGGGCGAAGGGATACCGACCGACCGTTACGAAGAGATTCTAACTGCCGACACGAACCACGAAATCAAAGTGGTTCTTGCCACGCATAACGAAACGGCAACTGGCGTGAAGTCGGATATTGCCGCCGTGCGCAAGGCTTTGAATGCGGCCCGGCACCCAGCTATGCTGTTCGTTGATGGCGTATCTTCTATCGCGTCGATGGATTTCCGCTTTGATGAATGGGGAGTCGACGTTGCCGTCACGGGCTCGCAAAAAGGGTTCATGCTGACAGCTGGCCTTGCCATCGTTGGCTTCAGCCAGAAGGCGATGGAGGCGACCAAAACCGGCACCCTGCCTCGTACCTTCTTTGACGTACATGACATGGCCAAGGGCTACGCCAATAACGCTTATCCTTACACGCCTGCAGTTGGCTTGATGAACGGCCTCAACCAGGCCTGCGACATGCTGCTGCATGAAGGTCTGGAAAACGTCTTTGCCCGCCATCACCGCATTGCCGAAGGCGTTCGCGCTGCCGTGGGAGCGTGGGGGCTGGAGCTTTGCGCGACCAACCCGTCGGTGTATTCTGACACCGTAAGCGCGATCCGTACGCCGAACGGTTTCAACGCCACGGATATCGTTACCCATGCTGCCGACAAATACGGCGTTGCCTTCGGCGTTGGCCTTGGTGAAGTCGCCGGCAAGGTATTCCGCATCGGACACTTGGGCAGCCTGACGGATGTCATGGCCCTTTCCGGGATCGCCACCGCTGAAATGTGCATGGCAGATCTGGGTCTGAACATCGAACTGGGCTCGGGCGTAGCGGCTGCGCAGGAATACTATCGCGGTCATCCCGCGGCCGTTCAAAAGGACGCCGCATGATGAAGGATTGCAACATGTACATCCCTACTTATGAGGACATGCTCGCGGCTCATACCCGGATCGAGCCCTATATCCGCCGCACGCCGGTACGGACATCCGACTATCTCAACGAACTGACCGGTGCGCAGCTGTTCTTCAAATGCGAGAACTTTCAGGAACCGGGCGCCTTCAAGGTACGAGGCGCCACCAACGCGGTGTTCGGGCTTGATGATGAGCAAGCAAAAAAAGGCGTCGCAACCCATTCCTCGGGCAACCATGCGTCGTGCCTGTCCTATGCGGCTATGAAGCGGGGCATTCCCTGCAATGTTGTGATGCCGCGCACGGCACCGCAGGCGAAAAAAGACACAGTTCGCCGCTATGGTGGGAAGATCACGGAATGTGAACCCTCCACTTCGTCTCGCGAGGCGACCTTTGCCGAGGTTCAGGCGGCCACGGGTGGGGACTTTGTACACCCCTACAATGATCCGCGCGTGATCGCCGGACAGGGCACATGCTCACGCGAGTTCATTGAACAGACCGACGGCCTGGATGCTGTTGTTGCGCCCATCGGCGGTGGCGGCATGGTATCCGGCACCTGCCTGACCTTGTCTACCTTGGCACCGGAAACAGCGATCATCGCGGCAGAGCCTGAACAGGCTGATGATGCCTATCGCAGCTTCAAGGCTGGCCACATCATTGCGGATGACGCACCGAAAACGATTGCCGACGGGCTGCTGGTGCCGCTGAAGGGCCTCACCTGGCACTTCGTGTCCAACCACGTCTCTGAAATCTACACAGCTTCAGAGCAAGAGATCATCGACGCGATGAAACTGACGTGGAAGCACCTGCGGATCGTAATGGAGCCATCCTCGGCCGTGCCGTTGGCAACAGTTCTAAAGAACCCGGACGCATTCAAAGGCAAGCGTGTCGGCCTGATCATAACTGGAGGCAATGTCGATCTGGACAAGCTGCCCTGGCTGAACACGTGACATCAATCCCGACATAGGAATACGGAAATGAAAGATATGACCAATCTCGACAATTTCGAAGTAGGCTATGACATTCCGGCCAAGCCAGGAATGGATGAAGCAGATATCCAGACCCCCAGCCTTGTGCTGGATCTCGACGCGCTTGAGCGCAACATCAAGAAGATGGGCGATTATGCCAAGGCCCACGGCATGCGTCACCGTGTACACGGCAAGATGCACAAGTCTGTGGACGTGGCCAAGCTACAGGAGAAAATCGGCGGCGCTGTAGGTGTCTGCTGTCAGAAAGTTTCTGAGGCGGAAGTTTTCGTTCGCGGTGGTATCAAGGATGTTCTGGTATCGAACCAAGTGCGAGACCCTGCCAAAATCGACCGTCTTGCAAGCCTGCCAAAGCTGGGCAGCCGTATCATCGTTTGTGTTGATGATCTGGACAATGTTGCAGATCTTTCAGGTGCGGCTGTCGATCACGGAACACAGTTGGAGGTCTTCGTTGAAATCGACTGCGGTGCAGGACGTTGCGGCGTGACCACGACACCGGCCGTGATCGAGATTGCCAAAGCTGTAGAGGCCGCCGACAACCTGAAATTCACTGGCATCCAAGCCTATCAAGGCGCGATGCAGCACCTCGACAGCTACGAGGCACGCAAGGAAAAACTCGATACGGCAATCGCGATGGTGAAAGACGCCGTAGAGGGCCTGAAAGCCGAAGGCATCGAATGCGAGCTGGTCTCGGGCGGTGGCACCGGTTCCTACTATTTCGAGTCCAACTCGGGCGTGTACAACGAGTTGCAGTGCGGGTCCTACGCCTTCATGGATGCCGACTACGGCCGTATTCTGGACAAAGACGGCAATCGGATCGACCAGGGGGAGTGGGAAAATGCCTTCTTCATCCTGACCAGCGTCATGAGCCACGCCAAAACGGACAAGGCGATCGTCGATGCAGGCCTCAAGGCGCAGTCGGTTGACAGCGGCCTGCCAGTTGTCTTTGGCCGCGACGATGTCGAATACATCAAATGCTCAGACGAGCATGGCGTCGTCATGGACCCGAACGGGGTGCTGCAGGTCAACGACAAACTGAAGCTGGTGCCGGGGCACTGCGACCCGACCGCAAACGTGCATGATTGGTACGTCGGCGTCCGGAACGGCAAAGTGGAATGCGTTTGGCCGGTGTCCGCGCGCGGCCGCGCTTATTAATCCAGCCTTATAAAGGTAGGGA
This sequence comes from Ruegeria sp. BB7, assembly GCF_056539365.1. Taxonomy (NCBI): domain Bacteria; kingdom Pseudomonadati; phylum Pseudomonadota; class Alphaproteobacteria; order Rhodobacterales; family Roseobacteraceae; genus Ruegeria; species Ruegeria sp. BB7. Next base: position 575,852 of record NZ_JBQFUV010000001.1, read on the forward strand.
GGTCCGGCTCGGGAGTAGCCGGACAGCCGCCCGTGTGTATGCTCTCCTTCCGGCGGTGGCACACGGGCGCACGAATTTTGAGTGGAGAAAGACATGTTGATCGTACCCGAGCGTGAAATCGCTGACCTGATGACCCGCCAAGCGGCCTTTGATGCCGTCGAAAAGGTCTTTGCTGCAATGGCGTCGGGCGACGCCTATAACTTTCCTGTCGTACGCGAAGCCATCGGGCATGAAGATGCGCTTTATGGTTTCAAGGGCGGGTTTGACCGCGCGGGCCTGACACTTGGCCTGAAAGCGGGTGGATATTGGCCGAATAACCTGGAAAAACGCGGGCTGATCAACCACCAGTCGACCGTATTTCTTTTTGATCCCGATACTGGAAAACCTTCGGCGATGGTGGGCGGCAACCTGCTGACTGCCCTGCGAACAGCAGCGGCCTCTTCCGTTTCGATCAAACACCTTGCTCGCGCAGACGCCAAAGTGATCGGCATGATCGGCGCTGGCCACCAGGCAGCCTTTCAGCTTCGTGCGGCGTTGGAGCAACGCGTTTTTGAGAAGGTTAAAGGCTGGAACTACCACCCTGAGATGTTGCCGAATATCGAGAAGGTCGCGAATGAAGCCGGCGTTCCCTTCGAAGCGGTCGAGTTGGAAGGGATGACAGAGGCTGATGTGATCATCTCGATTACTTCGGCATTTGCACCGTCGCTGATGGCGGACCATGTCAGCCCCGGAACTCATGTCGCCTGTATGGGAACGGACACCAAGGGCAAGCAAGAGGTGGAAGCAGCACTGCTGGCCAAAGCGGGTGTCTTCACGGACGAAGTCGCGCAATCCATCACCATCGGCGAAGCACAGCACGCAGTGGCGCAGGGCCTGATCAAAGAAGGCGACGTGGCGCAGCTTGGCGCCGTCATTAACGGCACAAACCCGGGCCGGACATCAGACGATCAAATAACACTGTTCGATGGCACAGGCGTAGGTCTTCAGGATCTCGCAGTCGCCGCATCTGTGGTTGAACTTGCCGTTCAAAAAGGAATCGCAATCGAAGTCGATTTCTGAAGGCACCTGAGTGCAACCGGTCCTTGCTGACAGGTTGCACTGGTTTTAAGAATTCCTGTCTGACGAATGCCTGAAGCCGCGGGCCAACCTGCCACTTCCGCCATTCGAATTGGTGAAAAATAAGTTTTTCCACAACGGACGGAATTCAGGACAATAAAGCGGCGTGCCATGGCGCGCCGCTTTATTGTCTGCAGTGACGCTCAGAGCGTCACCTTCATTCATCAAACGTGATCGTCATGTTCGATGGAGCCAAGGCCATGACCCGCCATGCCACCAGAAACCTCTTCCGTGGCTTCGTCCGAGAGCTCCTCGGGCAGAACCAGGTTCAAAACAATCGCGATGACCGCGGCGGGAAGGATACCAGATGTGGCCAGAACCTTCAGAGTGCCCGGAAGATACTGCAGGGCACCGGGTTCTAGCTGCAAACCCAAACCAAGGCTCAGCGAAATCGCAAAGATCACCATGTTGCGACGATTCCAATTCACATCCGACAGCATCGAAACACCCGCCGCAACCACCATTCCGAACATCACGATGACACCGCCGCCAAGAACCTCGATCGGGATCGAAGAGATAATAGCACCAATTTTCGGAACAAGGCCGCACACGATCAGAAAGAGCGCGCCGATAGTAACGACCATTCGGCTCATCACGCCGGTCATGGCGATCAAGCCAACGTTCTGACTGAACGACGTGTTCGGCAACGCGCCAAAGAGACCAGAAATCGCGGTGCCGATACCATCGGCGTAAGTAGCACCCTCAATTTCCTTGTCGGTTGCTTCCCGTCCCGCACCCCCTTTGGTGATACCGGATACATCCCCGACGGTTTCAACAGCCGACACAAAGGACATTGCACAGAAACCAATGATGGCCGCGACCGAGAACTCAATACCGAAATGCAGCGGGTTCGGAAGTGCGAACGACGCTGCACGACCGACATTGCCCAAATTTACTTGGCCAAGAGCAAAAGCTACGGCGTATCCGATGAGCAGGCCGATTAAAACAGCCGACACCGACAGCATGCCCCGCGCAAAGAACTTCAACCCAAGCGTTACGACGATCACGATTCCGGCCATGAACCAGTTCAGGCCAGAGCCATATTCCTCGGTGCCAATAGCTGGCACACCACCGGCGGCGTACTGAACGCCGACCTTAACCAGCGCCAAGCCGATCATGGTCACCACTAGACCTGTAACTAAAGGCGGAAGCGCAAAGCGAATACGCCCAATGAACAAACCAAGGAAGGCGTGAAACAAACCACCAACAACAATGCCCCCCATCAGGACGGCAATGGCATCAACGCCCTTCCCCACCACCAACGGGATCATGATCGGGATGAAGGCAAACGACGTGCCCTGCACGATGGGCAGACGGGCACCAACAGGACCCACACCGATGGATTGAAATAGCGTGGCGACACCCGCAAAGAACATCGACATCTGGATCATGTAGATCATCTGCGGAAAATCGGGACTGTTCGAACCAAACCCGAACCCGGCCGCGCCACAAACGATAATGGCTGGCGTGACGTTGGACACGAACATCGCCAGCACATGCTGAATTCCCAGTGGCACCGCCTTTACGAGTGGCGGAGTGTAATTCGGATCGCGGAGTTGTTCCGGCGTTCCGATGGTTGCATCTGACATTTGGTCTTTCCTCCCTAGAAGTTCGCAAACCGGCTCCTCTTCCGGCCACGAACCTCACTCCGTGATTGTAAAAGCCTCCTCGAACCAATGCTCTTCGAGGTTGGGCCCGGTTCCAATTCGGTCGACCACCGCAAAAAGTCCGGGTGCATGAAGCGGCGTTAGTACGCCATGCCAAGTGTTGCGATGATAATTCACGCCCTGCCCGGGCACTGTTTTGAAAGCGATGGGCTGACCCGGTTTCCCACTTTCGTCTGGCGCAACCACCACAATAAAGGGCTTGTCTGAAAGTGGTAGAAACGCCTGACTGCCATCTGGGTGGCGCTCGACCATTTCCAGTTTGATCGGAAGGCTAAAGGCTTCGGACTGAAACACGCTGATCCCGGCGCGCCCGTCGTTGAAATCCAAAGTGGCCCGATCGTGGTACCGCGCACACTTACCCTGATTGATGAATTTATCCACTTGGCCCGCCACCTCGATGACATCTCCAAATGGTGAAAAAGCCTCTGATGTCAGGGGCTGGAGTTTCAAGGCGGTTGTCATTCAGAGAACTTCTCGATCAGGCGCAGTTCTGCTATCCGCTCAACCTGTCGGCAGGCCTCGGCAAATTCGGTGTCGCGGTCGCTATCAATGCGGCGGTGAAAGGCTTCCAGAATGCTGGCCTTCGTATTGTCCTTGACCGCTATGATGAAGGGAAAGCCGAATTTGGAGGTGTAGGCTTCGTTCAGCGCCGTGAATGTTGCGCGCTCTTCATCGGTCAACATATCCAGACCAGCCCCGGCCTGCTCAGCGGTACTTTCCTTGGTCAGGCGACCTGCTGCCGCAAGCTTGCCCGCCAAATCCGGGTGGGCCGTCAGGACGCCGAGGCGTTGTTCCGCAGTTGCAGATCGGAACACCCGCGCCAGCGCATTGTGAACACCTGCAGCATTGTCATGCGTCGGGCCCAGCTCCAGAGCGAAAGCACCTTCGGCAATCCATGGGCTGTGTTCGAACACACCGCCAAATTCAGACACAAAGGTTGGCTGATCCATTTCTGAAGGGGTTAAGCCTTGCTTCGGTGGGTGCTCATTTGCCCAGTGGTCCGCAATCTGTTCGCGTGTGGCAAACCAGACACCGTCATGTTTCATGAAATGCTCCAACGCACGTTTCAGCGCCATTGCGCGGCCAGGTCGGCCAATCAACCGGCAGTGCAAACCAATTGAGAGCATCTTCGGCGCGCCCGCCTCGCCTTCGGCATAGAGCATATCAAAGCTGTCTTTCAGATAGCTCTCGAACTGGTCGCCATTGGTAAATCCGGCCTGAATCGCAAAGCGCATATCATTGCAATCCAGGGTGTAAGGCATGATTAGTTGATCCTTGCCCCCGGCCTTGGTCCAGTAAGGCAAATCATCAGCGTAGCTGTCGGCAATATAGGCAAAGTTGCCTACCTCAGCGGCCAGATCGACCGTATTCATAGAACAGCGCCCCGTGTACCAACCGCGCGGCGGCTGGCCCGTGACCTCGGCGTGCAACCGGATTGCTTCACGAATCTGGGCGCGCTCTTCTTCTGCGTCCATGTCCTTGTGTTCAATCCATTTCAACCCGTGGCTGGCAATCTCCCAACCGGCATGTTTCATCGCAGCAACCTGTGCCGGTGCACGGGCCAAAGCGGTGGCGACACCATAAACGGTGATGGGCAGGCCCTGCAGGATCTGATGCACCCGCCAGAACCCGGCGCGGCTGCCATATTCGTAGATCGACTCCATGTTCCAGTGTCTTTGCCCTGGCCAAGGGGCCGCTCCGGTAATCTCGGACAGAAACGCTTCGGATGCCGCATCACCGTGCAGAACGTTGTTTTCGCCGCCCTCTTCATAATTCAGTACGATCTGAATCGCTATTTTGGCATCATTTGGCCAGTTTGCTTTCGGTACTTCTTTACCGTAGCCGGTCATATCTCGTGGATAACGCGTCACATCAATTTCCTTTTTCTTCTTTTGATCAATACCCCAGATAATTTGAGATGTTTTTCAAAAAATACAGAAAGCAGCTTCGAATAGACAGCCTTTGCCACCTGAGAAGAAAACAGATTAGTAACTGAATAACTTGAGGAGTAGCACAAATGACCGGTTACCTTACAACACATGTTCTGGACACGGCGCGGGGTTGTCCCGCCGAAGGATTGAAAGTCGAACTGTTTCGGATTGAGGGTACGGAACGCACTTTGCTGAAAACTCTGACCACCAATGACGATGGCAGGACGGACGAACAGATTTTGCCCGAGGCCGAGTTTTCAACCGGTGAATACGAACTAATCTTCTACGCCGGAGAGTACCTCGATGCCTCTGGCACCCCGCCTGAGGACCCACGTTTTCTGAACGTGATACCGATCCGCTTTGGGATGTCCGAACACTCGCATTACCACGTGCCGCTGCTTCTATCGCCTTTTGGATACTCGACTTATCGCGGTAGCTGAGCGGCCTATCGAGGCGTATTTGATGCGGCAATCGATGATCCAATGCGTTCTATTATGAACTCCATGAAAAGTCGTGTTTTGGGGTCCTGCATCCGACGGTGCGTAAACAGGCACGCCATCTGAATTGGTTCCGGCGGCGTTTTTACTGCTACTGGAACCAAATCTCCGGCGTTCAGATGCTGAGCGATCTCAAATATCGGTTTTAACGCGATACCGTGACCGGCAAGCGCCCAATCCGTCAATACGTCGCCATCGTCTGACTCGTAACGTCCAGAAACGCGGAACCGTTTCGGTCCCTCATCAGTTCTCAGGAGCCATTGAAACTCGGTCGCACCCGGAAACCGCAAATTGAGGCATTCGTGCTGATCGGCGATAAGATCATCGCCGCTTTCGGGCTTCCCACGTTTTTTTATGTATTTCGGAGATGCGCAAAGAACTCTTTCAACATCAGCAATCTTGCGGATACGCAGATTGCTGTCCTCTGGTTGACCAAGAAAAAACGCCAAGTCCAAGCCTTCAGTGGTTAGATCCACCTTTCGGTCCGTCAGCCTTAGCCTGACATTCACTTCGGGGTACTCAGCAAGAAACTTTGGCACCTGCGGCGCTATCAATCTTCGCCCAACGCCCAATGGCGCTGCCACGTATAGTGACCCTTTCAGGTTCTCTGTAATATTGACGATTTGAGCTTCAGCGCGATCGACCGCTTCAAGTATCTCTGCCGCCCCGCGATAAAAAGATTTTCCCTGCTCGGTCGGCGTTAGGCTGCGTGTTGTACGCTGAAACAGCCGCACTCCAAGATGCTCTTCCAGTTGCGATATTCGGGCCGACGTTACAGCCGGTGAAACCCTAAGGTCGCGGCCTGCAGCAGACATGCTGCCCAACTCGTAGACCCGGACAAAAGTTCTGATGTTATCAAGGTAAGACATTTTTTTGCATTTTTTGATACTGCTTGGTCTTTACCAGCAATACCAGAATAAAACAGTCTAGCATAGAGTTGCCGGAACTAAAGAATCTTGGGAGCAAAGCCATGTATGACCTTGCCGTAATGTGGGAATGGATCGCATTTTCCGTCCGCTGGCTGCACGTAATCACCGCAATGGCGTGGATTGGGGCATCATTCTACTTTATCGCGCTGGACCTCATGCTAAAGCCGAACCCCGCTCTGCCGGACGGGGCCTACGGTGAAGAATGGGAAGTACATGGGGGCGGTTTCTACCACACCGTCAAATATCTGGTGGCGCCTGCCCGGATGCCTGAACATCTGACCTGGCACAAATGGCAAAGCTATACGACGTGGCTCTCAGGTGCGGCCTTGCTCATGATCATCTATTGGGTCGGCGGCGAGTTGTTCCTGCTTGATCCGACCAAAGCGGACCTGGCGCTGTGGCAGGGGATTCTGATCTCAGGCGGATCGCTGACGATTGGTTGGCTGCTCTACGATCAGATGTGCAAATCGAAGCTGAGCGATCACCCGACTGTTCTGATGCTGCTGTTGTTCTTAATCCTCGTGATCATGTCCTGGGGCTACAACCAGATATTCACTGGCCGTGCCGCGCTTTTGCATCTTGGTGCGTTCACCGCAACAATCATGACGGCCAATGTGTTTTTCCAGATCATGCCAAACCAGCGGATCGTGGTCGAAGACCTCAAGGCCGGTCGGACACCTGACGCCAAATACGGCAAGATCGCCAAGGTACGCTCCACGCATAACAACTATCTGACCTTGCCGGTCGTGTTCCTGATGCTGTCGAACCACTATCCGCTGGCTTTCGGCACCGAGTATTCGTGGATCATCGCCAGCCTGATCTTCCTGACTGGCGTCACCATCCGTCACTACTTCAACACTATGCACGCAACCGGGAAGGGCCCGCACTGGACCTGGGCTGTCACGGTTCTGCTTATGGTCGTAATCGCCTGGCTGTCTTCGGTAAGAAACGGTGAAACGTGGGAAGACGCCGAAGCACGTGATCTGACGCCATATGAGCAGAAATATGCGTCAGCCGCGGGGTTCGAAGAAGCTTACGACACAGTCTTGGGCAATTGTTCAATGTGCCATGCCCGCGAGCCGGTGTATGGAACCATGAAATGGGCCCCAAAAAAGGTTTACCTTGAAACACCCGGTGATGTGGCCCGACAGGCCGACCAAATCTATCTGCAGGCGGGGATCAGCCATGCAATGCCTCCGCCATCAGCGGTTCAGATGGACGAAGAAGCACGTCAGACAATCATCGCCTGGGTGCGGGAAGTCAGAGATCAGTAGACGCCTCATATCCGAGAAATGACAAAACTGGGTTTTCTGGCCCAGTTTTTTTGTGATTAGAAGCTACGCAAAGAACCGTTTGCTGTGTTGCGCAATATGTTCCACGAAAAGACGCACCTTGGGGTCCTGAAGTTTTTTGTGTGGATAGAGACATCCGAAAATTGTCGGCAAAGGTGGCGTCTCTGGTAGGACCTCCACCAATCGACCATCGTCGAGATATTCCCGCACGTCAAAGCGCGGCTTGTTGACGACTCCCTTGCCTGCCAAGGCCCAGTCGGTCAGCACATCTCCATCATCTGCATCGTATTTGCCGCGAACCTCGAGTTTTCGTGGGCCCATATCGGTTCGGAGGGTCCAGAAATATTCCGGAGACCTTGGATAACGCAACAAAAGGCAGTTGTGGGGCGCATACAACAGGTCGTCTGGTGTCTTGGGTGTACCAAACTTTGATAAGTAATCGGGCGAGGCACATAAAATACGATCACAATCTGCGAACTTCCGCAGTTTCATCGTGGAGTCGCTGGGCTCACCAATGAAAAATGCGATGTCTAAACCATCAGCCAATATGTCCACCTTGCGGTCGGACAGGCGCATCCGAATCTCTGTTTCCGGGTAAAGATCCGAGAAATCCGGGACCAGAGGCGCAACTATTCTGCGCCCGACACCCAGCGGCGCGGTGATACGAATGGCACCTCGGGGGGCGTCGGAAAAGCTGGCGACACGCGCTTCGGCGTGATCAAGCGCCAGCAAGACGGCTTTAGCTTCATCATAAAAAACCGTCCCGACTTCGGTCGGAGTCATCGACCGGGTCGTTCTATTGAACAGCCGCACGCCCAAATGGTTCTCAAGTTCTTTCAACCGTTTGCTGGCCACGGCCGGGGTCAACCGCAGGTCGCGCCCGCCGGACGTGATACTGCCCAGCTCCATCACTCTGACGAAGACACGCAGACTTTCGATGTACGACATTTGATCCTCCCGATGGGGAAAGACTGCGCCAAGTCATTTCCTTTTTCAACGATCTGTTGAAAGTATTTGTCGTTTCCAGCAATTTTAAGACTCAATCGTTGCTTCTATGGTCTCCCCGATCACCCGCCGGAAGGCAGGGGTAGAGGGAGAATATCATGACGCATCGCACCGACATCCAGTTTGTCCTCAACGGCAAGGACGTGTCCGTCCCAAGCGTATCGGCAGACCAGACGCTTCTGGACTTTCTGCGACTGGAACGCCGACTGACTGGCACAAAGGAAGGCTGCGCCGAGGGAGACTGCGGTGCGTGCACCGTACTTGTAGGGCGGCTTGGCAGCGCGGGTCTGACCTATGTTCCGGTAAATGCCTGTATCCGGTTTCTTGCCTCTGTTGATGGTTGTCACGTCGTGACGGTGGAACACCTGTCAGGTCCAGACGGTCGTCTGCACCCGGTTCAGCAGGCAATGATCGATCATCACGGCAGCCAGTGCGGGTTCTGCACACCGGGCTTCGTCATGGCGCTGTATGCGCTGTGGATGCAAACCCCAGAACCAACCGAAGGACAGGTCGAAACTGCGCTGCAGGGAAACTTGTGCCGCTGCACCGGATATGAGCCAATCATCCGTGCCGCCGTTGCCGTCAGCCGCTATGGAACTCCGGCGTCGGACCATCTGAACACGGAACGAGAAGCCATGACCGCGCGTCTGGCTGCCCTCAAAGACGGGCGACGCGTGGTGTCCGGACCAGAGGACAATCTGAGCATCATCCCCTCCAGCGTTGATGATTTTGCCGAGTGCCTGCAGACCTACCCCAAGGCCACAATCGTGGCGGGGGCCACGGATGTGGGCCTTTGGGTCACTAAATTCCTGCGCAACATTGGGCCAGCCATCTTCACCGGTCATCTCGAAGACCTGAAAACAGTCGAAAGACAGGGTTCCCTCCTCCTGATCGGTGCTGGCGCCAGCTACACCGATTGCCAGGAACTCCTGTCAGAGCACTTGCCACACCTGTCCTCCTACTGGGATCGCATCGCAGGGTGGCAGGTGCGGAATATGGGAACAGTTGGCGGGAATATCGCCAACGGCTCCCCCATCGGGGATACGCCGCCGGTTCTGATCGCGCTTGGTGCGGAAATCACGTTGCGGCGTGGATCCGAAAGCCGGACACTGCCTCTGGCTGATTTCTTCATCGACTATGGCAAGCAAGACCGCCAACCCGATGAGTTTGTCGCCAGCATTCATGTGCCCCTGCCCGGACCCAACGATCTGGACGCGGCTTACAAGATTTCCAAGCGTCGTGACGAGGACATCTCCTCCGTGGCTGCCGGTATCCACATGACTGTCACAGACGGCACCATCAGCAATACGCGCATCGCTTTCGGCGGCATGGCTGCCACGCCCAAACGTGCTGCCGCTGCCGAAGCGGCTTTGAACGGCCAACCCTGGGCGAGTGAAAGCTTCGAAGCCGCTGCCGAAGCGCTGGCGCAGGACTTCGCGCCCCTGACCGATTGGCGTGCCTCATCTGACTACCGGATGCTGAGTGCCCAGAACCTGCTACGTCGGTTCTTCCTTGAAAACGACGCCCAAACTGACACCCCCGTTCAACTGGCTTGCGCCTAACAAGGAGACGAGAAAATGAAAGATAACGTTTCCATTATTGGATCAGCCCACACCAACGTGAACCACGACAGTGCGATCAAGCATGTCACCGGGCGAGCCGATTATACCGACGATATTGCTCAGCCCGAAGGCACGCTGCACGCCTATCTCGGCGTCTCTGACGTTGCTCATGCCAAGCTTTTGGGCATTGATTTCTCCGATGTTCTGGCCACACCGGGTGTCATCGGCGTGCTGACGGCGGATGACGTGCCGGGGGTCAATGACATCAGCCCAACCCACCTGAATGACGAACCGGTTTTCCCGACCGATGCCATTCAGTTTCACGGCCAACCTCTGTTTGCCGTGGTTGCCGAAAGCCGCGACATTGCGCGCCGGGCTGCAGAACTGGCAAAGATCGAATACGAAACCCTGCCCCACGCGCTGGACCCGATTGCCGCGCAGGAAGCTGGATACCCGCATGTCACTGCGCCGCTCAAACTGGAGCGCGGTGACGTTGGCCCGGCGCAGGCAACTGCACCCAACCGGATCAAAGGCCGTATGAATGTCGGCGGTCAGGATCACATGTACCTTGAAGGTCACATCGCCTTTGCCATTCCGGGCGAAGACGACGATGTGGTCGTGCATTGCTCGACCCAACACCCATCCGAGGCGCAGCATATGGTGGCGCATGTTCTTGGGGTGCCCTCCAATGCCGTTGTGGTCAACGTGCGCCGCATGGGTGGCGGATTTGGCGGTAAAGAAAGCCAGATGAACCTCTTCTGCGCCGTTGCCGCCATGGCTGCCAAAAAGTGGAACCGCGCCGTGAAAATCCGCCCCGACCGGGATCAGGACATGACGGCAACCGGCAAACGTCATGACTTTGTGATCGATTATGATGTTGCCTTTGACCACGATGGCCGCATTCAGGCCGTTGAAGGCAGCTTTGCCGCACGCTGCGGGTTCTCGGCGGACCTGTCCGGCCCCGTGACCGACCGGGCGCTTTTCCATGCGGACAACGCCTATTTCTATCCGAATGTGCGCCTGAACAGCCATCCTATGAAAACCAACACCGTGTCGAACACTGCGTTCCGTGGGTTTGGCGGGCCGCAAGGCGTGATCGCCGCAGAACGGATGATCGAAGAGATTGCCTATGCCACGGGGCAGGACCCGCTGGATGTGCGCAAGACCAATTTCTACGGTACCACGGACCGCAACATAACTCCGTATCATCAGGAGGTCGAAGACAGCATTCTCGACCGACTGGTCGGAGAGCTGGAAGAGACGTCCGAATACCGCAAGCGCCGTCAGGACATCATTGAGTTCAACAAGACATCGCCGATCCTGAAAAAAGGCATCGCGCTTACACCCGTCAAGTTCGGTATTTCCTTCACCGCGACCTGGTACAATCAGGCTGGTGCGCTGGTGCATGTCTACAATGATGGTTCGATCCACCTGAACCACGGCGGCACTGAAATGGGGCAAGGCCTCAACACCAAGGTTGCGCAGGTCGTGGCCGAGGCTTTTCAGGTTGATTTCAGCCGGATCAAGATTACCAAGACGACGACGGAGAAGGTTCCAAATACCTCAGCCACTGCGGCCTCCAGCGGAACCGATCTGAATGGCATGGCGGCGCTGAACGCCGTCGAGCAAATCAAGGAACGCTTGGTCAAATTCGCAGCCGAGACTTGGAATGTCGCCCCCGAAGACGTGACCTTTCACGCCAATCAGGTGCATATCGGCCAAGAGGTTCTGCCGTTCGATGCATTTATCAAGCAAGCCTATCTGGCGCGTGTGCAGCTGTCGGCAGCCGGGTTCTACAAAACGCCGAAAATCCACTGGGATCGCGCAAAGGGGCAAGGCCGCCCGTTCTACTACTACGCTTATGGTGCGTCATGCTCCGAGGTGACGATTGACACCCTGACTGGTGAGTACCGCGTCGACCGTACAGATGTGCTGCACGATGTCGGGCGCTCGTTGAACCCTGTGCTCGACAAGGGGCAGGTCGAAGGCGCGTTTATTCAGGGCATGGGATGGCTGACCACCGAAGAGCTTTGGTGGGATGATGCCGGTCGGCTGCGCACTCATGCGCCGTCCACCTACAAGATCCCGCTCGCGTCGGACCGCCCGCGAATCTTCAATGTGAACCTCGCCGATTGGTCGGAAAACCGCGAGTTGACGATCAAACGGTCCAAAGCGGTTGGCGAGCCGCCGTTCATGCTAGGCATTTCGGTGCTCGAGGCGCTGTCGATGGCTGTGGCGTCTGTCGCCGACTATCGGGAATACCCGCGCCTTGACGCGCCAGCCACGCCCGAACGTGTCCTGATGGCCGTGTCACGGCTGCAAAAAGGTTCCTGAGCCATGGCTACCGTGGGTTCTCTGAACGAATTTCTGTCCGCTCAGCGTTGCGTTATCCAAGTCGCCCTTACGCGTGTGCGCGGGTCTTCTCCGCGCAATGAGGGGACAGAGATGTTCGTGGCATCCGGGGCGCTGTGGGGAACCATCGGTGGTGGCCAATTGGAGTTCATGGCCATCAACGCCGCGCGGGACATGCTGCGCGATGGGGTACTGCATCAAGATCTGGATGTGCCTCTTGGCCCTGAAATCGGGCAATGCTGCGGTGGTCGCGTTGAGTTGAAACTGACCCGTATGCGAGTGTCAGACAAATGGGCCGCAACAGAACGTGCGACCCGGCGCGAGGAAGCGTTGCCGCATGTCTATGTGATGGGCGCGGGCCACGTGGGGCGCGCTTTGGCCAATCAGCTTCAGCATCTGCCAGTGCGCTGCATCCTTGTTGATACCCGACCCGAGGAAGTCGAACTTTGCACTGCAAATGTCGAAACCCGAGTGAGCGCAATTCCTGAGGCCGACATCTGGAGTGCGCCTGCGGGCAGCGCCTTTATCGTTCTGACCCATGATCATGGGCTTGATTTCTTGCTGACATCCGCAGCACTGGAACGTCAGGACGCCGCATATGTGGGGATGATCGGATCCGCCACCAAGCGGGTCAAGCTCAGAAACTGGGCGCACAAGAACTGCGACGGACAGTCAATCGAACATTTGAATTGCCCCATCGGGGCTAGCGGTAGCCGCGACAAGCGGCCCAGCGTCATCGCCGCCTTCGTGGTGGCCGAGGTGATGGCTGAATTGACCTCTGAAACTGCCGCGACCGCCCCGATCGGGGCAAACCAGGCGCCCCTGGAGGGCCACCATCACGACCGGAAAGGGAGATCGGCCTGACATCAGTCGGGCAATTCCGGTCACATCAGAGGAGGAGACCGTCATGGACGGGAGGACCTACGACTACAAGCTGTTTACCCGCAGCGATTTCAGCGCTTTCTGGGCGCTGTTTACCGACAACCTAGTAAATTTGCTGATCCTGTCAGGTGTCTGTCAGTTCGTGTTTCAGATGCCTGCAGAAATCGTCTTTGGCCGCATCGTTCCCGGTGCCGCCGTCGCGATTTTGGCCGGTGTCGCCGTCTACACATACCTCGCCAAATGGGCCGCTACTGCTCAAGGTAAAGATGTAACCGCGTTGCCTTACGGCATCTCGACCCCGGTTATGTTCGTCTACCTGTTTGGCGTTATCGGACCGATCTATTGGGCAACCAATGACCCGATGCTTGCATGGCAAGTGGGCATCGGAGCCGGGTTCATGGGCGGCATCGTTGCGGCCTTGGGCGCCATCGTTGGGCCATACCTCAAGCGGATCACGCCCCGCGCCGGGATGCTGGGCACGCTTTGTGGCATCGCCTTGGTCTTCATCGGTTCCGTGCCGCTGGCCGAAGTTTTCGAAAACCCCATCATCGGTTTTACCTCGCTGCTGTTCATACTCTGGGGCCTGATCGGTCGTTTCCGCCTCCCGCGCAACGTCCCTGCAGGTCTGGTTGCGATTGCTGCCGGTACGGTAATCGCTCTTATCCTTGGTGAATCGAAGATCGACGTGAGCGGCATCGGTTTCTATCCGCCGATCCCCTATATCGGCGACCTCATTGCCGGTGTGCAGTACCTGTTCGCAAACCCCGAACTGTTTCTGGTGCTGATCCCTGTGCAAATCTACAACTTCATCGAAACGATGAACAATGTGGAGTCGGCCGAGGCCGCAGGTGACCACTACCCGGTCGGACTGTGCCAGGTCACAGATGGCGCGGGCACGATGCTGGGCGCGCTGTTTGGATCGCCCTTCCCAACCACGGTTTACATCGGTCATCCAGCTTACAAACGGCTTGATGCGCATGCAGGTTACATCGTCGGCGTCGCCGTCGTGATCGCCGCGGCTGCGTTCCTGGGCTTCCTGTCATTCCTTGCTGGCCTGATCCCGATTGCTGCAGCGGCACCTGTACTGGTCTTTGTCTCGGTCAGCCTGATCACCAATACGGCCTGGGCTGTGAAACCGATGCACATGGCTGCAGTATCCTTTGCTATCCTGCCCCACATCTCGGCCTTCCTGATGGTCAAGTGGGGATCATTGATGAACGCGTTGCGTAGCACCGGTGTAGAAGGCTTGCCCTCGCTGGGTGACGAAGGCCTGACCGCAGCTCTACTGATGGAAGGTGCTCACTACGAAGGACACCTGGCGCTGAGCCAAGGCGCGATCATCACCGGTCTGGTCTGGGGTGCAATCGTGGCTGACGTGATTGACGGCCGTTTCCGGATGGCAGGGGCGTTTGCTGCCGCTGGCGGGCTGATGTCTGCCGTAGGGATCATTCACTCCTACACACTGCAGATGCCTCAGTTCGACGGAATCACCATCGGCTACCTGATCATTGGCGCGTTCCTCTACGTTTACCCGATGTTCGCGCCCAAAGAGGACCTGGAGCATCGCGTCATCGTACCGGATGAGCCCGATCTGATCGACGACGACACACCTGCGCAACAGGCCTGAACCATGGCGGGGCAGCCACAGGGCTGCCCCTCTATCCGTTTTCCCACGACATACGAGACATTCCATGACACAGAGATTGCTGCGCGGTCGTCTGCTGACCTTTAATCGCGAGCCCCAAAACGGCGAAGACACCGGCGCTTATACTTATCTTGAAGACGGCGCCCTGCTGATACAGGACGGGATCATCCAAGACACCGGCCCCTTCACCGAGATCAGCGCGAAAGCTGGGAATTTGCCGGTGACAGACCATCGCCCCCACCTTATGATGGCCGGCTTCATCGACACACACATTCACTTCCCGCAAGTGCAGGTGATCGCCTCGTGGGGCGCGCAGCTTTTGGACTGGCTCAACAACTACACCTTCCCGGAAGAAACCCGATTTGCCTCGGACGAGCACAGTGCACTTATGGCACGCGCGTTTTTCGATCAACTTGTCACACACGGCACGACGACTGCGGTTGCCTATTGCTCGGTCCACAAGACGTCGGCGGACGCCTTTTTTACCGAAGCGACCAGACGAAACATGCGCATGCTTGGCGGCAAGGTCCTGATGGACCGCAATGCGCCCGAAGGCCTGCAGGACACTCCGCAAACAGGGTACGATGACACCAAGGCCCTGATCGCGGATTGGCACGGCAAGGGCCGCAATGGTTATGTCATCACACCCCGTTTTGCGATCACGTCCTCGCCCGAACAAATGGCGATGGCGCAGGTGTTGGCGCAAGAACATCCCGACTGCCACATTCAGACTCATCTGTCCGAAAACAAAGATGAGATCGCCTACACAAAGCAGCTTTACCCGCAGGCGCGCGACTATCTGGATGTCTACCAGTCCTATGGTTTGCTGTCGCAGAAAACGCTTCTTGGTCACTCCATCCACCTGGAGGCGCGCGAAATAGACGCGCTCGCGGAAACCGGTGCGCACCCCGTATTCTGCCCAACCTCAAACCTGTTCCTTGGCAGTGGTCTTTTTGACCATGGAGGGTTGAAAACGCGCGGTATCTCTAACGGCATCGCAACAGATGTTGGCGCTGGCACAAGTTATTCGATGCTCCAAACTCTCAACGAGGGCTACAAAATCCTGCAATTACAGGGACTTTCCCTGCATCCCCTTCAGGCCTTCCATTGGGCGACACTCGGCAATGCAAGCGTTCTTGGGTTGGAGGATAAAATCGGAAACCTGAGCCCCGGAACCGAGGCAGATATCGTCGTTCTAAACGCACGCAGCACTCCTGCCATGGCCTTGCGCATGGACCGCGTGGATAGTCTTGCAGAAGAGTTATTTGTTTTGCAGATGATGGGGGATGACCGCGCGATTGAGGAAGTCTACATCTCAGGAGCGCCAAGCACCGGAACCCGACCAAATGTGCCGAACGAGAGCTTCGCAAATACTCCGGCCATGACGCGGACGTGACATGCAGTAGAGGAAGCACAGTTCGGTCCAACGTTTGGAAAGTACAGAGAAGTCGCATTTGTTGCGCAAACAGGGTGTTCACAGCCAAGTGCCAGACTAACCTCAATGCGCAACAAATCTGGCCTTCGATTTCTGAACTAGACTAGAGCTAAAACTACTCTTCATAGCAGCACTCATTTTTCCAAGCGCTACCGTGAAACTCGGGAGGTTAGCCAGCGATGGTGTCACCAAGTAATTCGAGGGCATCACTCACGTCGAGTGTGTGCTCTCCTCCTGTGACCGCCTCCAGGGCAGCACGTAAACCGGGGATGGCAATGTGTTTGCGCCCATATTTTTCGCATTGCCTCAAATAATCTGTCGCGGTTCGAAGTTCGAACATACTAGCCCGCTGTCGTCGGGCACTGCCGGTGCTGCCAGACGGTTTCGAATCAGCCTCAGCTAGGCGGGTAAAAGATCGCTTCTGGTTGAAGTGGTCATAGATAGAAAACAGCAGCGGCCAGCTTCCGCAAACTTGGCATGGGCCTAAAGCGCTGCATCACCCGATCGCGACGTTGAAATGGCAGATGAGGGGGCTCGACTCGATTTGTGGGCAACCTGCCCGCCTCTACCCAGCTTATTTTGACCGGATCAGAATCGGAACCAACAGGAATTGCCGCGCAATTCCAGGACAGAAAACACTCATGAAATGAGATTGGCTTAGGTGGCGGGGAGACAGGGATTCGAACCCTGGGAACGCTCTCACGTTCAACGGTTTTCAAGACCGCCGCATTCGACCACTCTGCCACCTCCCCGCGTGATGCCGGGTCTAAGGCCAACTGGAAACGGTGGCAAGAGCCAAATAGGGAAAACTCGCCTATGCGTGCGCAGTGGTCTTTCCATGACACCCTACCCCCGTTATGCTTTGCGTGAGGACCGTAACAGACCGGCAACACAGAACCGGCGACGAACGGTGGGGTTCAGGAAACGAGACCCCTTCAGGCAAGGGATGACAAAATGAAGCGAGCGACTGAGATACGTGTAAAACCGCGATCAGCAGCGGTGTTGGCCGTGACGCTGGCGGTGCTGGCAAGTTGTGATGAGAGTTTGTCGACAGATGGCGCCTCGATAGAGGTCCAAAGTGAAGACTCACAAACAAATGACCCGGTTGAACTGTTCGCAACAGCCCCGTCAGCATCCGACAAAACCGTCGAGGCACCAGATGTTTTCAATGTGACCGAGGCTGGCCTTTGGGACGGACGCCCGTCGCTGGGGGGTATTTGGGTGGCCCACCCGGATGTGACGCAGCCCGAGCGTGTTGTCATTAAGAATACGACGAACAACAAATCCATTACCGGCGCTTTGTTCCGGCGGGAAAGACACCTTCCGGGGCCAGCTCTGCAACTTTCATCCGCAGCCGCGGAAAAGTTGGGTATCCTTGCGGGCTCACCCACCAAGGTCGAGGTCATCGCCCTGCGGCGTAAACCGGTGGAGAAGAAAGTAGAAGAACCGGTAGAGGTTGTTGAACCTCAGACCGCTGACAGTGCGCCCAAGAAAGAAGAAACCAAGCCGCAGAAGAACGCGGTCGATACCGCGTCAGCCGAAGAGGACAAGCCAAACAAGCGCAAGTGGTGGCAGAAGAAAGAAACGGTTGCAGCGGCGGGCGTAGCAGGAGCAGTAGCCGCGACGGCAAGTGAGACCACAACCGAGGCCGGGACTGCAGCACCTGAAGAGGTTGTTGAAACCGCAACCGAGACGCCCGCGACAGCCGCCCTGTCGGATCCTGAGGTGACACCGCCAGAGGACAAGCCCGAGAAACGAAAATGGTGGCAGAAGAAAGACCCTGACGAAATCACAGAAACGCCTTTAGACCCCATTGAAGGGGCCGCAGCCGCCATTGAGGCATCAGAACCCACTCCGGTCAGTGCAAACACCGCCGCCGCAGAAACGCCGGCCAAGTCTCTGACCAAACCGTTTGTTCAGGTTGGAACCTTCAATGTCGAGGCCAATGCCAAAAGCGCGGCGTCAAAAATTGAACGAAACGGAATGCCTGCGCGCGTCCGCGAACTTAAGACCGGCGACAAGACGGTCTGGCGTGTGCTGGTTGGTCCCGCAGCCAATCGAGCAGAGCGCAACGCGATGCAGGCCGACGCCAAAGATCTTGGCTTTACTGACGCGTTTACCGTCAAAAACTGAAACAAAGGAGGCCCCAGTTGCTGTCCTCACTGCGATCATCTGTTTTGACCCTCGGGCTGGCGTTGTTTGCGCTGCCCGCCCACGCCTTTGATACAACCGCCCGCGCGGCTTACGTGATCGACCAGACGACCGGTACAGTTCTACTGTCCAAAGAGGCCGATCAGCCCTTGCCGCCCGCATCGATGTCCAAGCTGATGACGCTCTATGTTGCGTTCGAAGCGCTGCGCGATGGCCGACTGACACTGGACGAAACCCTGCCCGTGTCGGAACACGCGATGAGTTATGGTGGCTCAACCATGTTCCTGAACACACAGGACCGCGTCCGGGTCGAAGATCTGCTGCGTGGCATTATCGTTCTGTCTGGCAATGATGCCTGCGTTGTGATCGCCGAAGCGCTCAGCCCGGATGGAACCGAGGCCGGATTCGCCCGGTACATGACCCAGCGCGCCGAACAGATGGGTATGGACAATTCGAACTTTGCCAACTCCAACGGCTGGCCCGCTGCGGGACATATGATGTCGGTGCACGACCTTGCGGTATTGGCGGATCGCTTGATCGCGGATTTCCCGGAATATTACCCCCTGTTCGCCGAGGAAATTTTTGAATTCGACGGTCGTGCGCCCTCGAACAAGCGGAACCGCAACCCACTGCTGAAACTGGGGATAGGTGCCGATGGCCTGAAAACCGGCCACACGCAAGAGGCCGGATATGGCCTTGTCGGCTCGGCCAAGCAAGGGGATCGCAGGGTAATCTTCGTTCTCACTGGCCTCGATAGTACCGCAAAACGGGCAGAGGAGGCTGAGGCCGTGGTTAACTGGTCGTTTCGAAATTTTGTCGAGAGGACAGTTGCCAACCCGGAAACGCCAATAGCCGAGGCCAAAGTCTGGATGGGGTCGCAAAAGACCGTGGGATTGGTTCCCGAAGAGGACCTATCGCTGTTGTTCCCGGTTCTGGGCGACAAGAATATCGAGGCTGAGGTAGTCTATGACGGTCCGGTCAACGCGCCGATCGAAAAGGGGCAGCAATTGGCTGAACTGGTGATCAAGCCGGAAGGTCTGCCGGAAATCCGCCGCCCGCTGCTGGCTGCCGAAGCCGTGCCCGCCGGAGGATTCGTAGTACGCATGATGACCGTAGGCGGTATTGTTCTAACCGATGTGATCGGCAACCCTCTGGATGCACTGTGACGGGAACTGGGTTGTTTCTGACCTTCGAAGGTATTGACGGATCAGGCAAGTCATCGCAGGCGCGCATGCTGGCCGAGCATTTGCGCGATCTGGGGCATGACGTCGTCCTGACCCGCGAACCTGGCGGCTCAGCCGGGGCTGAAGAGATTCGACGTCTGGTTCTGGAAGGCGACCCTGATCGCTGGTCCGCCGAGTCGGAACTGCTGCTGTTCACCGCCGCACGGCGGGATCATCTGGAGCGCACCATAGAACCGGCGCTGGCCGCGGGCAAAGTCGTGATCTGTGATCGCTTCGCTGACAGCACTCGAATGTATCAGGGGCTGTCTCGTGGAAATCTGCGCGATTTGGTCGATCAGTTACACACCCTCATGATCGGACGCGAGCCCGATCTGACGCTATTGATCGACATGGATCCGCAAACCGGCCTTTCTCGTGCCAAGGGTCGGCAGGGCACTGAAGAACGCTTTGAGGATTTCGGCATTGACCTGCAGCAAAAGATGCGAGCTGGTTTTCTGGCGCTGGCGGACGAGTTTTCCAACCGCTTCCGCGTGATTGATGGCAACCGGGACATGGACAGTGTTGCACAGGATGTGACAGAAATCGTTCTGCAAGCACTGCGATAGACTATAGATGAGCGACGACACCCCGACCCCGGATCAGGCTCCCGGAGCCCCGCACCCGCGCGAGACCCAGCAAATGTTTGGGCAAAATGAGGGCGAGCAGGCGTTTTTAAACGCCTACACCTCGGACCGGCTGCATCACGGCTGGCTTCTGACCGGTCCTCGTGGGGTCGGCAAGGCAACGCTGGCCTGGCGGATCGCCCGTTTTCTGCTGGCAACGCTACCGGCTGAGGAGGATGGGTTGTTCGGTGCGCCTCCGCCCCCCGAGTCTCTGGAGATTGATCCCGATCATCCCGTCGCGCACCGTATTCTGGCTGGTGCCGAGCCAGGGCTTGCCGCCATCACCCGTTCGCTGAACGATCAGGGACGGTTGCGCAACGAAATCGTGGTCGACGACATCCGCAAGCTGGGGAAGTTCTTTGGCCTGTCGTCCGCTGATGGCGGGCGCCGGGTCGTGATCGTGGACTCGGCGGACGAGATGAATGTCAGCGCGGCCAATGCCCTGCTGAAAATGCTGGAAGAACCGCCTGCACGCACCACTTTGCTTTTGGTCTCACATCAGCCCTCGCGTCTGTTGCCGACAATACGGTCTCGCTGCCGAACCCTGCGTCTGTCGCCGTTGGGGGCCGAGGACATGCAGGCCGCCCTTACTCAAACCGGAACTGAACTGCCAGCGCAGACTGATCATCTGGCAGCGCTGGCCGCCGGGTCTGTCGGTGACGCGGTTCGGCTGATCAATTTGGGCGGGTTGGAAATTTATGCCGAGCTGATCGCAATTCTGGGCACCCTGCCCCGTATGGACCGCCAACGCGCGCTGAGGCTGGCCGAGGCTGCCGCCCAGCGCGGCGCGGCCGAGCGGTTCGAGCTTCTGTTAACCCTTATCGACGTCGCCCTGTCTCGCCTCGCGCTGACTGGCGCAACTGGCGCGCCGCCTATGCCCGAAGCCGCCCCGAATGAGGCAGAAACATTGTCCCGCCTGTCTTCTTCGCCTCAACAAGCACGACAATGGGCCGAGGTCGCCGCGACAATCACTGCCCGCGCGCGACATGGTCAGGCGGTGAACCTTGACCCTGCCGCTCTGGTCCTAGATACGGTGTTCAAGATACAGGAAACCGCCGGTCGGAGCAGATGAGCGACACCCCCCAAATCACCGACAGCCATTGCCATCTGGACTTCCCTGATTTCGAAGGGCAGCTGGACCAGATCATCGCCAACGCCACCGAAGCCGGCGTGACTCGCATGGTCACGATCTGCACCCGCCTGCGCAATGAGCCCACTATCCGCGCCATTGCCGAGGCTCACGCGCCCGTCTTTTATGCCGCTGGCACCCACCCC
Organism: Ruegeria sp. BB7; assembly: GCF_056539365.1. Classification (NCBI taxonomy): domain Bacteria; kingdom Pseudomonadati; phylum Pseudomonadota; class Alphaproteobacteria; order Rhodobacterales; family Roseobacteraceae; genus Ruegeria; species Ruegeria sp. BB7. The sequence continues at coordinate 597,437 of NZ_JBQFUV010000001.1, forward strand.
ATGAGCGCCGCGGACGAACCGATGGCCACTTTGGACGAACTGGTCGCGCTGTCGCAACATCCAAAGTTTGTGGGCATTGGCGAAACCGGGCTGGACTACCATTACACGGGCGACAGTGCTGATGTGCAGAAGCAATCTCTGCGCGTCCATATCGAAGCTGCGCAGCGTACTGGCCTGCCGCTGATCATTCATGCCCGCGCAGCGGATGACGATATGGCCCGCATCCTGTCCGAGGAACACCGCAACGCACCTTATACCTGCGTCATGCACTGCTTTTCCTCCTCGGCGGAATTGGCCAAGGCCGCGCTGGACCTGGGTTTTTACCTGTCAATGTCCGGCATCGCCGCCTTCCCCAAAAGCCAGGAGTTGCGCGATATCTTCGCCTTGGCCCCGGTCGACCGCATTCTGGTGGAAACCGACGCGCCCTATCTGGCGCCGCCCCCATATCGTGGCAAACGTAATGAACCGGCTTACACCGCCCACACAGCCCGTAAAGGGGCAGAGGTGTTCGGCATGGCCTATGCCGATTTTGCCGCCCAAACGCAGGCCAATTTTGATCGCCTCTTTACCAAAGCCGCGACCTATAAGGCGGCTGCATGACCGAACTTCGCTGCACCATCCTCGGTTGTGGCTCGTCCGGCGGCGTGCCCCGGCTAGGTGGGCATTGGGGCGATTGTGATCCGAATAATCCCAAGAACATCCGCCGGCGTTGTTCGATGCTGGTCGAGCGTGACGGGCCCGAAGGCACAACGTCCATCCTGATTGATACACCACCCGACATGCGCAGCCAGCTGCTGGACAGCGGAACCGGACGGCTGGATGGCGTTGTATATACGCATTCACACGCCGACCATGTTCACGGTATCGACGACCTGCGTATGATCGTGTTCAACATGCGTGAACGTGTGCCAGTCTGGGCAGATGGCGATACCCAAAACGCGTTGCTGGGGCGGTTCGGCTATGCCTTCATTCAGCCCGAGGGCTCTCCGTACCCGCCGATCCTCGATCTTAAATCCATAGATGGCCCATTTGAAATCGACGGCCCCGGTGGTCCGGTCCCTTTTCACCCGTTCAAGGTCAACCACGGGTCGATTGACTCATTGGGATTCCGGATGGGCGGGCTGGCATATCTGCCAGATGTGGCAGATATCTATGACGATGCTTGGGCGATAATGCAGGGGTTGGACTGTCTGGTCATCGACGCCCTACGTCGGTCGCCACATCCGACCCATACACATTTGGAGAAGACGCTTGGCTGGATTGACCAGCTGCAACCAAAACGCGCAGTCCTGACGAATATGCATATCGACCTCGACTATGACACGGTCGACGCGGAAACTGCAGACCATATCACCCCCGCCTATGATGGCATGGTGATCCATCAGGCTCTGTAGACCGCTGCAAAGGGGTCCCGCGATATCCCCTGGGGTAGCAAGATGCTGCAAAGCCTGATCGACGTCATCCTGCCGGTTTTCCTTGTGATCGGAGCGGGCTACGCTGCCACTTATTTGGGGTATTTCAAGGAAATCCATATCGACGGGCTGATGAAGTTCACCCAAGGCTTCGCCATCCCGTGCCTGCTGTTTCTTGCTATCGTGCGTCTGGACCTGAGTACCAGCTTTGATCCTCGGCTGCTGGTCAGCTTCTACACCGCCGCTGCGCTGTGTTTCATCGCTGGTTTGTTCGGTGCCCGCCTTATCTTTCAGCGCGAGTGGGAGGACTGCATCGCCATCGGCTTTTGCTGCTTGTTTTCCAACTCGGTGTTACTGGGCTTGCCGATTACTGACCGAGCCTATGGGCCTGAAAATCTGGCAGGAAACTATGCGATCATCGCCTTCCACGCGCCGTTTTGCTATTGCATCGGCATCACCGTGATGGAGGTTGTTCGAAACCGCGGCAATGGCGGCAAACAAATGGCCCGGTCGGTACTGTCCGCGATGTTTCGAAACGCACTGATCCTTGGTATTGCTCTTGGGTTTATCGTCAATCTGTCTGGCGTCGGTGTGCCGCTGGTAGTGGACGAAGCGCTTGGTCTGATAACCGGGGCTGCCTTGCCCGGTGGCCTATTTGCGTTGGGAGGAATACTGGTCAAATACAAACCCGAAGGCGATCTGCGCGCGATTGCGTATGTCTGCGGTGTCTCCTTGTTGCTGCACCCCAGCCTTACGTGGCTGTTCGGGTCGGTGGCGGGACTGCCGCAGGATTTGTTTCGATCTGGCGTTCTGACATCTGCTATGGCACCCGGTTTCAACGCCTATATTTTCGCCAACCTATATGGCCGGGCCAAACGAGTCGCAGCCTCAGCGGTTCTGATCGGGACAGCCGCGTCAATCCTGACGGTCTGGTTCTGGCTGACGCTTTTGGGCTGACAATAGCATGGTATGGATTGACTTTATTGCGTCATGAAACACCTATCGAAAAACCAGACAGGACCAATGAAATGCCCCACGCCCTTATTGTCGCCCATGGCCAACCGTCAGATCCGGGCCCAGCCGAACAGGCACTTGCCGCCTATGCGGCCGAAGTGGACGCCCTGTGCGAAGGTGTGACTGTGCGTTCGGCGACCCTCGCCGCGCCGGGCGTGTTCGAAGGCTGCGTATCAGAACTGTCGGATGACGCGGTGATTTACCCGCTTTTCATGGCCAATGGGTGGTTTGTCACCAGCGCCCTGCCCAAACGCCTTGCCGAAAGGAAGCTCCCTATTCTCGAACCGCTGGGGGTTGATCCGAACTTGCCAGGACTGGTCGCCGAAGCGCTGTCCGACACGCTGAAAGACAACAAATGGGCCCCGCAGGACACCGATCTGGTTCTGGCCGCCCATGGCTCGGGCCGCAGCCGCAACCCGTCCGCAGTGGCTCGGACCTTCGCCGCTGAATTGGCTCAGCGGCTGGCCTTCAGATCAATTCGCCCAGGCTTTGTCGAGGAACCCCCTTCAATTTCCGAAGCAGCCTCTGGCGTGTCAGCGCAAGCTCTGTGCCTGCCCTATTTTGCATGCACTGGAGGTCATGTGCTTGAGGATGTACCGCAAGAGTTAGAGGCAGCCGCATTCACAGGTCAGGTCATGCCCGTTGTCGGAGAACTGCCCCAGATCAAGCGCCATATCGCCACCACTCTGACCCGCGCATTTCAACGGGACTGACCACCCAGCCACTTGGTTTACGCGCGATTAGTTCGAGGCAACCCCGGATTTTGCGTCACCGTGACGAAGCCCATCTAGTGCAGAGTACTGGCAATGCCGGGACCGGCCCTTCCTTTTCGCCTCATACAAAGCCAAGTCCGCCGCGTTCATGATTTCTGCCACTTTGGGGGACGAAAACTGGGTCGACAACGCGGTGCCTATGCTGCCTGAAACCCGGCAGGTGTTATTCTCGAACTGCATCGGTTTTTGCAGCCGGTCGATCAGGCGCGCGGCTATTGATGACAGAATAACTTCGTCCGACATCCCCTTGAAAATAATAACGAACTCATCCCCACCGATACGAGCAACTGTATCGTCGTTGCGAGTTTCCTCGATCATAATCCGAGCGACCTGCTGCAACACAAAATCACCTGCTGCATGCCCGTACTGATCGTTGACTGATTTGAAGAAATCCAGATCCAAATGCATCAGGGCGAAGGGGGCATTTCCCGAAACCAGATGCCCAAGCAGCACATCCAAGGCCCGTCGGTTTTTCAATCCGGTCAGCATATCGGTAAATGCCTGCTCCTCGGCCGCCAACATTGCACCCTGCAGGCGCAGATTCAGCGACCGCGAAGCTTCCATTGCGGCAGATTTTGCCTCGACCAGATACAACAGTTCGATCGCCAGGTCAGTACCCGAGAAGTCCGCGCTGGTCAGCGCATAATCACGTACCGCATCCAGTATCGAGATACCGAACGATAGGTTAATGACCGCGCCTTTTCCCCGTGGCAGAGGCGCAATCAATCCCTTAAGCGCCGTGCGTGGCGTGCCATGAAGTTTGAGGTGAAGCTTAGCTCCGGCCAATGACATCAACCCCGAAGGGGTCGTTACCGACCGTGGTCGAACCAGCTCGAACACTTCCAGAAAGTCTTTCCCCGCCATCGGTTGACCAGGTCGCAGTTTCTGCAAAGTCGGACCCACACGCGTTATCCGACCATCTTCGTCAACTAGAACGAACATTGGGCAAAGTGTCTCCAACAAGCCCGCCAGATCACCAGCACCCTTCATGACTTGCGCGCTCCAAGATCGAAATGGCGCCCTTTAGCGAAGGCACTTTCCACAAGCACCACTGAAATCACCTCGGCCTCGCCGTTTTGACCGTCATGGGACAACATCGCCAAAGCGCCGTAGTCGTCAGCCATGGCACGCAGTACTCCGACCATGACGCTGGAATATCCTACCAGCCCCGGATGGCAGAGCAATCGGAATTCTGTCGGGTTAACCTCAATCAACTCAAGCGCTGGCAGACAAAGATCAGAGACCGCCAACCGAACCCTGTCAGACAAATCGTCCAGTGAATGCAGGAATTCCACATATGTTACGCCGCCGAACCGCAGCAGCCGACGCAGGTCTTCCATTTTAGGGTGCGAGACCAGATAGGTTCCCAGATCCTCAAGGATTTCAGCACGCGGGCGTTTCAATTCGGCACATACTGCATCCATAACCCGGATCGTCACGTCATCATCATAGACAAGCATGGCCTCAAACTCGGTAAAGCTCAGTTCAGCCGCGTCGGCCACGCGCAACCAGCATGACTGACCGTAAGTCACGCACACAAAAGATTGGACCGCCCGATTGATCAAACCATGCATTTGATGCCCCAAATTGGTTTCCACACCAATCTGGCCTGACAATCCTTAACAAACCCCCAAGATGCGCCATAGCGTACAGACAATATGAACAAGACTTGGGATGGACGCCCTGATGAAAAACTAGAAGTCCGTCGGCGCCCCGCCTTCGGCCTTTCTGCGGGCCACGAAATCAGCCAGTTCTTCTCGGATTGCATCATCCATCTCCGGAGGTTCAAAGCTGGTGATGATTTCCTTGAACATGTGATGAGCACGCTCGGCCGTCCAGATGCCGCCCGCGACGTTCCAGCCTTCGTAGTTTTTCCAATCACTTAGGAAGGGTTGATAAAACGCCGTAGTGTACCGATCCTGCGTGTGCTGAATGCCAAAGAAATGACCATCATTGCCCACCGAGCGGATAGCGTCCAGAGCGATTTCATCCGGGCCGGTCTCTGTGATCTCTGGCTGCATATAACGCTGAATTTGCTGCAAGATTTCGCAATCCATGATGAATTTTTCAGGGCTTGCGATCAAGCCGCCCTCAAGCCATCCGGCGGCATGATAAACCATGTTGGTGCCCGACTGCACCGAAGCCCAGAGTGAATTGGACGTCTCCCAAACAGATTGCCCGTCAGGCACATTCGCAGCACACACACCCGACGATCGCATAGGCAGACCGTAAAACCGCGCCATCTGCCCTGTCATCTGAGTGGAACGCATATATTCCGGCGTGCCGAAGGCAGGAGCGCCAGATTTCATATCCACATTGGATGTGAACGTGCCGATAACACAAGGATTCCCTGGGCGCACATATTGAAACAAGGCGATCGCACACAGCGCCTCGGCCAGCGATTGTGCCACGGCCCCGGCCATGGTTACAGGTGCCATCGCACCGGCCAACGTAAACGGAGTAACGACGATAGCTTGCCCGCGCCGCGCCAACCGAAGACAGCCATCAATCATAGGATGGTCGTGTTTCAGTGGAGACGTTGAGTTGATGTTGGTGTACATCCGGGGCGTTGCTTCGAACTCTTCGTGGGTCAGGCCACCTGCGATGCGAACCATCTCCATCACGTCTTCGACCCGCTCTTTGCCCAGCGAATAGGCGTGCATCGCCTTATCTGTCAGGGTCAGCTTATCATAAAGCACGTCCAGATGCCGCACACTGGCATGGATATCAACTGGCTCGACCGGATAACCTCCGGCGAAATGAATGCAATTGAAGTACTGTGTCAGCTTCAAAAGATTGCGGCACATGTCTCGGTTGCCAGGCACTTTGGTGCCAATCTCCATATCCCAGTAATTCGGCGGAGAAGACACGTTTCCGAACACCATGTTCTTTCCGCCGATCTCGATCCTGTGTTCGATGTTGCGCGGCGTGATCGTGAATGTAGATGGTGCCTTGCCGACCATCGCCATGACAAAGTCCCGGCCCATACGGACATTGTCGCCTTCGACCGTACAGCCTGCCTTGCGCAGAATACCCTTGGCTTCTTCGTTGTAGAACTCGATCCCGATCTCTTCGAGGATGCGCATCGCCCCCTCGTGGATCGCCTCGATCCCTTCCGGATTCAGCGGTTCCGTCGGATGATCGATATTGACCGGAGGGCTCCAGGGCATCTGGTCGATTACTGCGCTACCCCGGCGCTCGGCGGCCCCGGCCCGCCCGCCAGCACGACGCCTACGCGATTTTGTATCTGCCATATGATCCTCCGGAACTTGCGTCCTTCCATGCAAGCCCCGAAGTTGGGTGTCTGGCCGTTCTGTCTGCGACAGAGTCTGTCGGTTTTTTATTCCAATGCTGCGAAACTGATCTCTGAAAGATCAGTTTTTGGCCAACCAGCCGGGAATGTGACCGATATCCGGCAAAACGACATCCGCCATCGGTGCCAGAGCTTCGGCCGGCGCGATCCCTGTGAGAACACCGATTGTTGTCATCCCTGCTGCGCGCCCGGCCTGCAAATCATGCAAGCTGTCGCCGACCATGGCCACCTGTTCCGGATCTACGCCAACATGCGTGGCAAAGGCCAACAACTGACCGGGTCCCGGTTTGAACCCGTGGCCGCTGTCGTAACCGGCAACAAAGTCAAAATGTTCCCGGATTCCCACCGACGCCAAGTGCTGCAACGCAGGCATTTCACTGTCGTTGGTCGCCACACCAAGCTTGAATCCTGCTTGCCGCAACCCGTCCAGAAACGGCACCAGAGGCACGGCCTGAGCCTGCGGTGCCGCAGCTGCCTCGGTGTTCAACACATCGAGCAATTCCTCAAGTGACATAGCTGAAACATGCTCGATGAGAACCTCGGCGATTTCCTCGACTGTTGCGGCAATCACAATGCTGTCTTCGGCATAGGTTGCCGTTTCAAGGTCAAATCCGATGACGCGCCCCAATTCGGCCGCTCGTGCATGGTCGCCATCTGCCAGTCGCAGAACCAGATTTCGTCCGAAAGCCCCCCAAGTATTTGCAAAGTCAAAAAGGGTTCCGTCCTTGTCGAACAGGATCGCGTCAATGGGCATGGTTTTCTCCTGCACAGATGTTGAATCAGGTCCAGTGAACGTCGGCACCGCCGGACAATACCGCGCGCGCTTGACCCGGCAGATCGTATGGCACTGAATTCGCGTCACAGAAGGCGATTACCCACGAATCGTCAAGCATCAGAAATTCCAAGATCGACCCGAGGAACTCAGGCTCTGCAGCCCTGTCCCGCAAGTCCTGCGCCGATGCACCAGTCGAACCCAGGAAAACTGGCAACAACTCTTCATTTCCAACTAACCAGCCCAAGACATTCAGAGCCAAAGTTTCAGCGGATTGGGCAGAGATTGGCATAAAATAGCCCCGGATCAGGTCATGGAAAGGGTTTGTTAACCAGACTCATAAACACTTTGGCAACGCATGCAATCAACGGTGACCGATATGTCCGCGCAAGGAACCATCCTTGTCCTCGACGGGACCTCAACCAATCGCATCATGCTGAAGGTTCAACTGACCGCGGCGTGGTATCACGTCGTTCAGGGCGAACGGCTTCAGGGTTTGGCCGGGCTTCTACGACGCAGCAAACCTGATCTGGTACTGACATCTCAGTCATTGCCAGATGGCACCGCTGCGGATGTCAAAAAGCTGGTAATGGCCAATCCAGACCTGATTGACGTTCCGGTTGTTGCCATCGCACCGCAAAACGACAGGGTGGCACGCATCAAGGCTTTGTCGGAAGGGTTGGATGATGTTCTGGCCTACCCTTTCAAAGACACATTCCTGTTGGCCCGCGTGCGGAGCCTTTTGCGCACCCGAGCCGAAACACAGGATCTACAGATTGACAGTTCATCGCATCCCATTGGTTTTGCAGAGCCCAGCGCAGCGCTAATTATGCCCGCCGCAGCAGCCCGCGTCGCTGTTCTGACGCAAGAGCCTCGTACGGGGGCCTTGTGGCAAAGCGTACTGGCGAAACAAACCCGGTACAGTTTGTCTGCGCATACCCCGTCAAACCTTCAGGGGGTTTTGTCGGGTCCCGTGCCAGATGCCATCTTGTTTGAGGTCAGCGAAAACCCGTCAGGGCTGAACCTACTGGCAGACCTGAAATCCCGCGGGTTTACGCGGCACACCGTACTAATCGGTATTCTGCAAGACGGGAACTCTGAATTGGCATCAGAAGCCTTGGACCGGGGCGCCGACGCAATATGCATGGCAGGATTCTGCCCCGAAGAGACTTTTCTACGCCTAAAAAACCAGATCGCTCGTAAGAACCGAAGAGATCAGATGCGTGCATCACTGCGGCGCGGGGTGGTCGATTCCTGGGTCGACCCTCTGACCGGGCTACACAATCGCCGCTACGCGATGAGAGCGATGGATCAAATTGCATATCAATCATTGCAAGCGGGGCAAGGTCTGGCCGTAATGCTAGCTGATCTAGATCACTTCAAAGCAATCAACGACACATACGGCCATTCCGCTGGGGATAATGTTCTGGCTGAGGCGGCGAAACGGATGGTGCAAACCATCGGTTCGGCTGGATTCGTTGCCCGAATTGGTGGTGAGGAATTTATGATTGGCCTGTCCAACACGACACCGGAGAAGGCGTTGAAACTGGCGCAGAACTTACGGGGCTGCATCCGAGATACCCCGTTCGCCCTGTCGGATATCTCAGAATCGATTTCTGTCACGGTCAGTATTGGGTTGATAGCCACCCAAGGCGCGGGGGCGTCGCACCCACCACAGACGGCACATCTGGAAAGGCTCATCAAATCGGCCGATACCGCACTTTATGCCGCAAAGACCGGCGGGCGCGATCAGGTCCAGCAATGTGCAGCCTAACCTGGTTAATCCTTGTGCTTGCGCCCATATGATTTACGTTTCACCACATCCTGCAGCCGATCCGCGTATATCTGGCGTTCAGCATCCGTCATCGCAGTCACTTTCACGAGCCATTTTTCCTGCAGCGCGGATTGCAACTCGGCCATCGATTGCGCTTGCTGCTGCAACAAAGCCTGCACAGCAGCCGGATCAAAAGGGTCGGCTCGTAAAGCGGCCCCAAGCTTGGCAAAGTCCTGAGACCGCAGTTTCCCGCCTCTGACATGCCGTTCGGACAGCTCTCCGCGCAAAGCTTTGCGATCCTCCTTGGGCAAGGCGCGATACATGGCAGGCCCAAATCCAGGTGGTGCCTTGCCGTGATCCCCGCCCTTGACCCGATAAACCGTACCAACGGCAACTCCGGCCACCAACAGGTTCAGCCCCAGCGACACGGCCAGCAAAACCGTCACCCACCGTCTTTTGGGTTTGGCATTATCGCTCATTCTGCATCCTCCAGAAATGATGTGTCCAGGCCAAGGTTAGCAACCGCAAAGCTGGTATCCTCTGGATAGAGTATCGTTGCGGGATCAGGCAGAAAATCAGGCGCAGCGAAACCAATCCAGACACCTGCCGCGCTGGCTGCAACCAGACCGCCCATGCTTTGCCACCCTCCGATACCATCCACCATACGCGCCCAAACAGAACGCGGTGGCGCAGAGGGCTTCAAACGTTCAAGACGCACTGTTTCGGCATCCGTCAGAATGCGAACCGCCAAATCGTCTGGCAACGCGGGTCGGGTTTGCCTGGCTTGGGCAAACAACTGATCCAGCTCCATATTGTCTTCAGTCATCTTCGTACCCCAGTTCGTCCTGCCGCCCGGCCAGTATCGCCGCCAAGCCCCGTTTTCCGCGTGCGGTCAGGCTTTCCACCGCTTCTGTCGTAATGCCCATGATCCCGGCGATCTCAGAATTGGGCAATTCCTCGATATGCCGCAAGATAACCGCCTGCTTCTGGCGTTCCGGTAACTGCGACAACGCCGTCTGCAACGCATCCTTGCGCGCCGCTTCTTGCAACTTCTCAGCCGCGCTAGGATCGTTGTCCTCGGGCTCTGGCACATCGTCCAGACGATCTGGCCTATTCTTGCGTTGCACATCGACACACAGGTTTAGTGTGACGCGGTAAAGCCAAGTGGAAACCTTGGCCTGCCCCGAAACCCATTTCGGTGCCATTTTCCACAGCCGCATCATGGCGTCCTGTGTCACATCCTCGGCCTCAGTCCTATTGCCCAGCATCCGCATAGCCACCGAAAAACACCGCGGTGCCAAGCGATCCGTCAGCGCACGCGCTGCACCGGCGTCGCCTTCCGCGAATTGCCGCAACAACGCATCGTCCGACGCATCCGCGGCACATTCGGTGCCGCGAACATCTTGTGGCAGGGAGGTCAGATCCTCCATCCTTCATCAGCTGTCGTCAGAGTCCGCCTTGCCGTGTTTCTTATGCTTGCGACCCATCCGCTCTTTCGCATTGGCATATTCCTGTTCCGAAATCGTTCCGCTGTTATCCGCGTCGATACGGTCAAACATCTTGCCAGCGCGGCGCGGCTTGGGCAACTCGTCCTCGCTCAGAAAACCATCCTTGTTTGCGTCGTGCTCCTCGAACATTTTGGTCACTCGGTCATTGGCTTTCTTCTGCGTGGCGGCCTGCATTTCTTCGACGCTCAGTCTGCCGTCGCCGTCCGTATCAGCTTTGGAGAATCGCTGTGTGCGATGGGCTTCCATTTCTTCCTGCGTTAGCTGACCATCGCCATTGGCGTCCAGTTCCTGAAAGCTCACTGGTTCGCGATCTCTCGGTCCAGCGGCCAGAACGGAAGTGCCTGTAATGGCCACGGCCGAGATCAAGATGGCCGGAATGAATTTGGAGCTTTTCATGTCATTTTCCCTTTGCTTTGCGGCCCCATCGCCGCTGCTCATATAAGTTCAAACGCGGCAGCATGTGGGTTCCGTCGCAAAAACTGAAAAAAAAAATGGCTACCATTTGCTGCCGCCCAGAGTCACAAAGCGACGCACCCCTCTTTTCTCGGCAGCAAAACAAGCGCATTATCCCGCGCAAACGAACGCGCGAGTTTCAAAATGACAGATCAGACGATCGACACCCCGACCGAGAATGAACGCCCGACATGGCCCGCATTGGTCAAAGGCTTTCGCTGCCGCTGCCCGAAATGTGGTGAGGGTAAGGTTCTGCAGGGTTACCTGAAGGTCAAAGATAGCTGTGACAATTGCGGACAAGAGTTGTTTCACCATCGGGCGGATGACGGACCGGCCTATCTGACCATTCTGCTGGTCGGTCACCTGCTGGCCCCTGCCTTGCATGTGACATATGTTGAATTCCGCCCCGAGCCGATGACCATGTTCCTGATCTTTGCGATCGGCTGTACGGCTCTTTCCCTGTTCCTGCTGCCTCGTTTGAAAGGTGCCGTTGTCGCCTATCAGTGGGCGCGGCGCATGCACGGTTTTGAAAACGCGTCGTGATCCGGGTCAAAGGATCACCTAGCAGATGAGCGAAGACAAAACAGCGATACGGGATGCAGCAACGGTCATCGTCCTGCGGGACCGCATGACCAAGCCTTCAATCCTTATGGGCCAACGCGGCGCAAAAGCCGTGTTCATGCCGAACAAGTTTGTGTTTCCTGGTGGCGCAGTGGATGACGCGGATGCCACCGTGCCTCTGACCTCGGCCTTACCCGCACTTTGCAGCGAACGGCTGGATGAAAGGTCCGAACCCGGATTGCAAAATGCGTTGGCCGCCGCAGCAATCCGAGAGCTTTGGGAAGAAACCGGGTTGATTCTTGGCGAGCCGGGCAACTGGCAGGGATCGCCACCCGAGGATTGGCAGGGCTTCGCGGCACTGGGTTTCTGCCCTTCGGCCCAAGCGCTGCAGTTTGTATTCCGCGCGGTGACACCACCGGGCCGCCCGCGCCGATTTGATGCGCGGTTTTTTCTGGTTGATGCCGATGCAATTCAGGGCGACCTAGACGATTTTAGCCGCGCGTCGGATGAGCTATCCCATCTGCAATGGGTGCCGCTCGACCGCGCACGCGACCTGGATTTGCCCTTCATTACCGAGGTGGTTCTGGCAGAAATCGCGGCCCGGGTCACAAACCCCGAGCCGCCGGAAACAGTGCCCTTATACCTGCATACCGAAGAACAAAGCCTGTTCCTGCAACTCAAGGGCTATCCGATGCCAGACGCCGACTAAGCGTCACTTCATCCGGCTGATGACAGCGGTTACTTCAGGCTTTTTGCCGATCTCTGCTTTGGCGGTCTGACGTATGATGCGGCGCATAGCTTCTTCTAGCTTGTCATCGTCGCGCAGGGTCTTGGCATCCGCTCGCATCAGGAATTGGTTCAGATCCTCTTCCAGAACTTCAATCAATGCGGCCTTTGAGGTTCCAATCTCAGGCAGACCCATGGTATCGCACCACGGTTCACCCAGCGGCTCGTCCTCTTCGTCCAGTATGACCGTGACGGTTACATGCCCGTTCAACGCCATACGGACACGGTCCCGCACGATCCCATCCAACGCACCCACCTTGACGGTACCGTCAAGATAGGTCCGGCCGGTTTCAATAAAGTCGACCACCTGTGGCGCGCTGCCCGTCAGATCAACCATCGTGCCGTTGACCGCCAGTATGCCGGCGCGCCCACCAGCCTCGGCCAGCTTGACATGTTCGCGCAGGTGCCGATGCTCACCATGCATCGGGATGACAAGCTGAGGGTTGATCAGCGCATGAACCTTTTCAAGATCCGGGCGGTTGGCGTGACCGGATACGTGGTATCGGCCCGAGCTGTCATCCACCACATCCACACCCTTTTCGCTGAGCTGGTTCATGATGAAAATCACACCACGTTCATTGCCGGGAATGGTTTTCGACGAGAACAGGAACAGATCGCCCTCTTTCAACTCCAGCCCACGGTACTTGCCGCGCGCCAGTTGGGCACTGGCCGCGCGCCTCTCACCCTGGCTGCCGGTCACAATCAGCATCAGGTTCTGGCGCGGTAGGTCCACGGCTTCTTCGGCACTGACTACCTTTGGGAAATCGGCTAGAATACCCGTTTCCGTCGCGGCCTCGATCATCCGGCGCATTGCGCGCCCAAGCAGAACCACAGACCGCCCGGCTCGCGCCCCGGCCTCGGCCAGTGTTTTCACCCGCGCTACGTTCGAGGCAAATGTGGTCGCGACAACCATCCCCTCAGCGCTTTCGACCAGCTTGGTAATTTCAGGGCCTACTTCCGATTCCGAGCGACCGGCATGGTTGGAAAACACATTGGTGCTGTCACAGACCAAAGCCTTTACACCGGGCTTGGCGACCTCGGCCCACAGGTCGGGATCGAATGGTTCACCTACCATCGGATTTGTGTCGAGTTTGAAATCGCCGGTATGTACGATCCGGCCTTCGGGCGTATCAATGACCAGCCCTGCGCTTTCGGGAATCGAGTGTGAAACCGGCAGAAACCCAACTGTGAATGGGCCAACCGATATCTGCTCAGGCCACGCTGAAACCGTACGAACAGCATCCTCGGAATGGCCATGCTCTTCCATCTTGCGACGCGCGATATTGGCGGTGAAGGCACGCGCGTAGATCGGCGCGCCCAGTGCCTCATAGCAAAGAGCCACAGCGCCTACGTGATCCTCGTGCGCGTGGGTGACGAACACGGCATCCAGCCGGTCAGCCCGTTCCTGCAGCCAAGAAATATCGGCGTGGATCAGATTGACACCCGGCGTCGTGTCCATATCAGGAAAGGTTACACCCAGATCAACAAGGATCAAACGCTCTTGCCCAAGCCTACCATAGCCATAGACATACGCATTCATGCCAATTTCGCCGGCACCACCCAGCGGTAGATAGATCAATCGTTCACTGCTCATGTCGAGCCATTTTCCTTGTTGTAGCGATGGATCACGGTCAGCCCGTGCATCGTCAAATCATCTTCGATCGCGTCAAATCCGACATCTGCCTGATCGAACAAGGGCGCAAGCCCACCAGTGCCGACCACCTTCATCGGCATGCCGTATTCAGCCTTGATCCGGTCGATCAACCCCTCGATCAAGCCGGAATAGCCCCAATACACGCCTGATTGGATGCAGCCAACCGTATTTGTGCCAATAACTTTTTCCGGGCGGGTAATGTCGATATGCGGCAGGGCCGCCGCCCCCTGATGAAGCGCTTCAAGGCTGAGGTTCACACCCGGAGCGATGATGCCGCCGACATAGGCTCCGTCCGAAGCCACCACATCGAAATTCGTCGCAGTTCCGAAATCAACCACCACCACATCACCACCGTGACGGTCAAACGCGCCGACCGCGTTTGCCAAACGGTCGGGGCCGGGAATTGTGCCTTCGTCAATGCGTGGGGCTACGGGCAAAAGACATTCCGGTTTCCCCACAACCAGAGGTCGGCATCCAAAGAAACGGTCGGCAAAGATGCGTAGGTTGAACACCACCCGCGGCACGGTCGAGGCGATGACAACGTCGGTGATATCCGCGTCGATTCCGTAGTGTTTCACCAGCGTCGAATACCAGGTAAAGTAAGCATCCGCTGTGCGGGAATGATGGGTCGAGGTCCGCAGGGTGCACAGAAACTGCTCGCCATCCCAGATCGAGAACACGGTGTTGGTGTTGCCGCAGTCGATTGCCAAAAGCATCTGATTCTCCTTCAGAAAAACACATCCGCCGCCGGAATGCTGACACGGCCCTTGGCGGTCTTTAGGACAAGGTTGCCATTGGTGTCCACGGTTTCAAACGTCCCTACCGTTTCTGATGTCGAAGTCCGGGCAGTGATGACTTCACCCAACCGGGCCGCACGGGATAGCCACGCTGTCCGGATCGGTTCGAAGCCATATGTGGTGAACTGGGTTTCATACCTTGCATAAGCCGCCGCGAGCTCGGTCAGGAAATCCTCGGGGATGACAGCCGCACCGGTCTCTGACAGCAGCGAAACAGGACGAACCGCGCTTTGCTCCACAGCATAGGCCGGAGGCGCTTCGGACAGGTTTACGCCTATCCCAATGGCAAGATGGGATAAGCCCCTCCCCTGCCCAGTGCTTTCCAATAGGATACCCGCCAGCTTCCCGCCGTTCAGCAATACATCGTTGGGCCATTTCAGCGATAGCCCCGCCGCGCGCCCGGTCACTGCGACACAGGCGTCGAACAGCGCCAGCGCTGCCACAAAGCTGCGAAGCGCCGCTTGTTCCGGGTTGCCCTGGGGTCGCAGCAAAAGGGTCGCGGCCAAGTTGCCCTTGGGGTTTTCCCAGGTCCGGCCTCGCCGCCCACGTGCTGCTGTCTGATGATGCGCCATGATCCAAACCGGCCCCGGCGAGGTCGGCGCCAGCCGGGCTGCCTCGTTCAGGGTGCTGTCGACCTCCTGCACGATGTGCAGACCATATCCTTGCGGCCAGGCTGTCATGGCAAAAAGGCCCGGTCTGACGACCGAGCCTCCGAGTTTTGGTTGCGGGATACGTCAGTTAACAAGTGTCGCTGCCGCAGCTGCCGCCGCGCCCTCGATACCGAATTGGTAGATTACGCCCACCAGCATCAGAGCCGCCGACCCCATCAAGGCAACCCACAATACAGGTGTTGAACGCGTCTCGATCGGGTCTTCGTTTTCAGCTCCGAAATACATGTAGAACACGATCCGCAGGTAATAGAACGCACCGATCACCGAGGCGATGGCCGAGACGATGACCAACCCGGTCAAGCCCGCACCAATACCTGCCTGCCAGACACCGAACTTGGCGAAAAAGCCCAGCATCGGCGGCACACCAGCCAGCGAGAACATCAGGATCAGAACGGCAAGAGCCTTGCCCGGATCACGCTTGGAATACTGACGCAGCGCATCAATGTCGGTGACAGGCTTGCCGTCGCGTTCCATCATCAGGATAAAGGCGAAGGTGCCGATATTCATGGTCACATAGATCGCCAGATACATCAGCATCGCCTTGATGCCCAATTCCGTACCAGCCGCCAGACCGATCAACGCATAGCCCATATGGGCAATCGACGAAAACGCCATCAGGCGTTTGATGTCACGCTGGCCAATCGCAGCAACTGCCCCCAGCAGCATCGAAAGCACCGAAAGCAGAACGATCACTTGCTGCCAATCCTTGACCACTCCACCGAAGGCATCATGAAGGACGCGCGCGAAAAGCGCCATCGCGGCAACTTTTGGAGCAGTGGCGAAAAAAGCGGTGATGGGCGTGGGCGAGCCTTCGTATACATCCGGCGTCCACATGTGGAACGGAACTGCCGAGACTTTGAATGCCAGACCTGAAATCAGGAAGATCAGACCGAACAACAAGCCGACCGAGACGTCCCCGTGATGCACCGTCTGGATGATGCCCGAAAACAGCGTGGTCCCGGTAAACCCATAAACCAGCGATGCACCATACAGCAGCAGGCCCGAGCTGAGCGCACCCAGAACGAAATACTTCAGACCAGCCTCGGTGGATTTTGCGCTGTCCCGGCGCAGGGCAGCCACGACGTACAAGGACAACGATTGCAGTTCCAGCCCCATATACAGAGACATCAAGTCACCTGCGCTGACCATCATCATCATGCCCACGGCGGCCAATGCCACCAGCAGCGGGTATTCGAACCGTAACAGACCACGGCGGGTCATGTATTCCTGGCTCATCACCAGAACGGCCGCAGCAGACAGTAGGATTGCGACCTTGGCAAAGCGCGAGAACCCATCGTCGACAAACATCCCGTTAAACGCGACATTCACGCCATCGCCGTTGGTGGCAATCCAAAACGCCAACAACGCCATCAGACCCGCAGTCGCCCAGACCAAGACCGGCGCAAGCGCATCTTTCGTCGTGTAGACGGCCCCGATCAGAGCGGCCATCGCATATACGGCCAGAACGATTTCCGGCAGGATTATTGTCAGATCAGCTTGGATCATGTCTCCAAAGCCTCCTTAATGCGAAGCGGCCGTCTGGGACGCAGCCTCAGCCGCGGCCAGAGCCGTGTCATAGTTCGAAATCAGCGCAGCGGTCGAATTGCCGATCACATCAGTTACCAGAGACGGGTAAACGCCCAACAGGATCGTCATCACGATCAGCGGGGCAAAGATTAGCCGCTCACGCGAGCTCATGTCGGTCATCGCCTTCAGGCTTTCCTTGATAAGATCGCCAAACACGACCCGGCGATACAGCCACAGCGCATAAGCTGCCGAGAAGATCACACCGGACGCGGCGACGGCGGTTACCCAGGTGTTGACCTGGAACGCGCCCATCAGGGTCAGGAATTCCCCGATAAAGCCTGACGTGCCCGGCAGGCCGACATTAGCCATGGTGAACAGCATGAAGACCAGCGCATAGGCGGGCATCCGGATCACCAGACCGCCATATGCCTCGATATCGCGGGTGTGCATCCGGTCATAGATTACGCCGACGCAAAGGAAGAGCGCTGCCGAGATAAACCCATGGCTCAGCATCTGGAAGATTGCCCCGTCAACGCCTTGCTGGTTCGCCGCGAAAATGCCCATGGTCACAAAGCCCATATGCGCAACCGAGGAATAAGCGATCAACTTCTTCATATCCTCCTGCACCAGCGCGACCAGCGATGTGTAGACCACTGCAATGGCCGACATCCACAGCACCAGATCAGTCATTACAGCCGAGCCCACAGGGAACATCGGCAGGCTAAAGCGCAGGAAGCCGTAGCCGCCCATCTTCAGCAGGATCGCCGCCAGCACAACCGAACCCGCAGTCGGAGCCTGCACGTGTGCATCGGGCAACCAGGTGTGCACTGGCCACATCGGCATCTTCACCGCGAACGAAGCAAAGAAGGCCAGGAACATCAGCGTCTGCATGCCGCCGACGACATAGATACCCAGAACGCTGAAGCTTTCGGACGAGAACTGATGGCTCATCAGCGCCTCGATGTCCGTAGTGCCTGCATCCGAATACATTGCAACCATCGCCACCAGCATCAGCACCGAGCCGAGGAAGGTATACAGGAAGAACTTGAAGCTGGCGTAGATTCGTTCCTTGCCACCCCAAATACCGATGATCAGGAACATCGGGATCAGGCCCGCCTCGAAGAACAGGTAGAACAGCACCAAATCCAGCGCCATGAAGACGCCCAGCATCAGCGTTTCCAGCAACAGGAATGCAATCATATATTCCTTGACGCGGTCGGTGACCTGCCAACTGGCCAGAATGGTCAGCGGCATGATGAAGGTGGTCAGCAGCACGAAAAGAACGCTAATCCCGTCAACACCCATTTTGTATTTCAGGCCCAGCAGCCACTCACCCTCTTCCACCATCTGGAAGCCGGTGTTGGATGGGTCAAAGCCCGTATAGATGCCGATCGAGACCAGAAAGGTCACCGTGGTCGCCACCAGCGCGACCCATTTCGCGTTGCGCTGCGCGGCCACGTCATCGCCGTGCAGGAACAGGGCCAGAATACCGGCCGCCACTGCGGGGATGAAGGTGACGATGGAGAGGATATTATCCATTAGTGTGCGCCTCCGCCGATCGACATCCAGGTGACCAGGGCGGCGATGCCCAGAACCATCCAGAAGGCGTAAGTAAAGATGTAGCCCGTCTGCGCCTTGCCTGCGAGGCGGGTGAAGAAGGGAACAACGCCCATGGCGACACCGTTCAGGAAGCCGTCGATGGTGTTGCCATCGCCGCGTTTCCACAGGAACCGGCCAAGCGCCACTGTGGGTTTGACGAAGATCGCATCGTAGATTTCGTCAAAGTACCATTTGTTCAGCAGGAACAGGTACAGAGGCCGCTGGTTCTGCGCCAAGCGCCCCGGCAGCGCCGGGTTCACGATATAGAACCAGTAGGCCATGACAAAACCCAGCACCATCGCGACGAAGGGCGAAACCTTGACCCATTTCGGAGCCGCGTGTGCGTCGTCCAGAATATGGTTGTCCGGCGCGATATAGAGCGCTCCCTCGCCCGGCTTGCCCGCGAAGACATAGTGGTGATCCCCACCATGGGCGGCCTCGTCGCCATGCGCCGCATCGTCACCGTGACCAGCTTCAGCGCGTGCAGCCTCGTCACCATGACCGTCATCCGCATGAGTATCCGTCGCGTGGTCATCCTCCGCATGGGCCGTATCGGCGTGCGCATCCGTCTGGCCGTGATCGCCCGCCTCAGCATGCTCGGACGCCTCGGCAACCGGAATGCCATAGAATTTGCCGACCTTGTCCGCGTGACCAAAGAAGTTGCCGTACCAGATCATACCGGCAAAGACCGCTCCCAGGGACAACACGCCCAACGGCACCAGCATGGACATCGGGCTTTCATGCGCGTGATCATGTGTATGCTGATCACCACGCGGCTTGCCGTAGAAGGTCAGGAAGATCAGACGCCAGCTGTAGAACGAAGTGAACGCAGCCGCGATCACCAGCAGCCAGAAGCCATAGGCTGAGCCGCCTGCATAGGCGCTCTCGATGATGGCGTCCTTGGACAGGAACCCGGCGAACCCGAATGTGGTCAGCGGAATGCCGACACCGGTGATGGCCAGCGTACCGATCATCATCGCCCAGAAGGTATATGGAATCTTTTTCCGCAGACCGCCGTATTCCGTCATCTCCTGCTCGTGATGCATGGCGTGAATCACCGAACCGGCACCAAGGAACAGCAGCGCCTTGAAGAATGCGTGCGTGAACAGGTGGAACATCGCCGCCGAGTACATGCCCACACCGGCAGCCACGAACATGTAGCCCAGCTGCGAACAGGTCGAATACGCAATGACGCGCTTGATGTCGGTTTGAACCAGACCCACGGTCGCGGCAAAGAACGCGGTCGACGCACCCAGCACGGTGATGAACCCGGTGGCACCCGGCGCGAACTCCATCAGCGGCGACATGCGGCAGACCAGGAAAACACCCGCAGTCACCATGGTCGCGGCGTGGATCAGCGCCGAAACGGGCGTCGGGCCTTCCATCGCGTCCGGCAACCAGGTGTGCAGGATCAGCTGCGCCGATTTACCCATCGCACCGATGAACAGCAGCACACAGATCACTTCGATGGCGGTCCACTCACCCCACAGGAAGTGCAATTGCGTTTCCGCCAGCTCCGGGGCCGATGCGAATATGTCGGAAAAGTTGATGCTGTCGGTCAAGAAGAACAGCGCAAAGATCCCCAGCGCAAAGCCAAAGTCACCAACCCGGTTCACCACGAAGGCCTTGATCGCAGCGGAATTGGCAGAGGGTTTGCGATAGTAGAACCCGATCAGCAGGTACGAGGCGACACCCACGCCCTCCCAACCAAAGAACATCTGAACCAGATTGTCCGCTGTCACCAGCATCAGCATCGCGAATGTAAAGAACGACAGATAGGCAAAGAAGCGCGGCTTATAGCTTTCGCCCTCACGCCATTGCGGATCGTGATCCATGTAGCCGAAGGAATAGAGGTGCACGAGCGCCGAGACGGTCGTCACCACGATCAGCATAATCGCGGTCAACCGGTCCAGACGCACCGCCCAGCTTGTCGATAGCGAGCCGCTCTCGATCCAGCGCATGACTTCGATCTGTTGGGTGTGACCGTCGAAGGTGAAGAACACGATCCACGACAGCAGACAGGCCAGAAACAGCAGGCCCGTGGCGGTCCACATGGCGGCTTTCTCACCAATAAAGCGCCAGCCAAAGCCGCAGATCAGTGCGCCCACGAGCGGGGCAAAAAGGATGGTGGTTTCCATGTTCCCTTACCCCTTCATCATATTGACGTCTTCAACCGCGATGGTGCCGCGGTTGCGGAAGAAGCAGACCAGAATGGCCAGACCAATCGCCGCCTCGGCCGCCGCTACGGTCAGCACGAACAGCGTAAACACCTGCCCGACCAGATCGCCGAGAAAGCTGGAAAACGCCACGAGGTTGATATTCACCGCCAGCAGCATCAGTTCGATGCTCATCAGCAGGATGATGACGTTCTTGCGGTTCAGGAAGAGACCGAAGATGCCGATGACGAACAGCGTCGCCGCGACCGTAAGATAGTGTTCAAGTCCGATCATCGTCTTAGAGTCCCTCGAATTTCTCTTTCCCGTTGCGAAGCTCGGGAAACGCCATTGCACAGGCGCAGTTTTCTTTCGATTCAATGTAGTCGTCGATCTGGAATGCCTTTCGCTCAAAGGCTTTTGTTGCCGAAGTCCACGAATAGCTTGTTTCAGCAGATGCTAGTACTTGGACAACTTCATTTGCTTCATCGACGCGATCCAAATGAGTACCGTCGAAGTCCCGTTCGAGTTTCGCTACGACGCGCATCGTTTGACCGCTCTCACAAGCCGCAAACAAAACAAACTCAGTATGTGTGCATCCCAATTCGTCGGTGCAGATAGAGCCAATCTCAGAATAAGAGACAACGCCGTTGCCAACGATTCTGTGGTTCGTCTCGAACACGTGATGCGACATAATCGGAAGAGCTTCGCAAGCTTCGATACCCGCTGCGAAAACAGTCGCGGGGAAAAAAGCGAAACTTAGCCCAGATATCACGGCTTTGAACCTCACAACCCCTGCCCCGGTTTCACGTCCTTCAACTCCATCGCCTCGGCCGGGTCGCGCATCATCTGGCCGACGATGTCCTGACGCTTGATGTCCTTGCGATGGCGCAGGGTCAGCACAATCGCGCCGATCATGGCCACCAGCAGGATCAGGCCTGCCAGTTGGAACAGAAGGAAGTATTGATCGTAAAGGATGACGCCGAGCGCCTCGGTGTTGTGGCGGTCTGCCGGAACCGGCTGCGCCAGATTGGCCGCCGCGCCCTGCGCGCTGTCCCATGCCCCAAAGGCCATGACGAACTGCATCAGGATGACCAGACCGATCAGCAGGGCCAGCGGCATATAGCGCGCCATCTCGGCCTTGAGCTCGGCAAAGTCCACGTCCAGCATCATCACCACGAACAGGAACAGAACCGCGACTGCGCCCACGTAAACGATGATCAGCAGCATCGCCACGAACTCGGCCCCCAGCAGCACGAACAGCCCCGCCGCAGACAGGAAGGACAGGATCAGCCACAGCACCGAATGCACCGGCTGGCGGCTGATCACCGTGAACAGCCCACCGGTGATGGCGCTGATGGCAAACAGATAGAAGGCAAAGACGGTCATTGATCCTCATCCTCGTTGTCGCCCATAACCTCTTGCGCCAGATCCAGCGCGCGAGTCATGGCCGGGATGCCGGCAAAGACCGACATCTGACCGATCGTTTCCACGATCTCTTGTTTCTTGGCACCGGCCTCAAGCGCGTGACGCACGGTCTGGCGCACCGCCGAGTCCGCCTGAGCGCCTTGCATGGTCAGCCCGGCCAGCGTCAGCAACAGGCGGGTCTTGGCATCCAGCCCGTCCTTGTTGACGGTATTGCCGAACATCATCTCCATGACCTCTTTGGGCATGGTCGGCCACAACGCCTCGAACCCTTTGGGCGAGAAATTTTCCATCGCCGGGTTCATCGCCTTGGCCATGTCCTGAGCCTGCTTCATCATCAGCTCAAAGGGATTTGTGGGCGTGTCACTCATCTGTACGGCGCGTCCATTTCCAGATTGCGGGCAATCTCGGCTTCCCAGCGTTCGCCGTTATCGAGCAGTTTTTGCTTGTCATAGAACAGCTCTTCGCGGGTTTCCGTGGCGAATTCGAAGTTCGGGCCTTCGACGATGGCATCGACCGGGCAGGCCTCCTGGCAGAAACCGCAATAGATGCACTTGGTCATGTCGATGTCATAGCGTGTGGTGCGGCGGCTGCCGTCCTCACGAGGTTCGGCGTCGATGGTGATGGCCTGCGCCGGACAGACCGCCTCGCACAGTTTACAGGCGATGCAGCGTTCTTCGCCATTGGGATAGCGGCGCAGGGCGTGCTCACCACGAAAACGCGGGGACAGCGGGCCCTTCTCGTGCGGATAGTTGATGGTGGCCTTGGGGGCGAAGAAATACTTCAGACCCAGTTTCATGCCGACCCAGAAGTCCTGCAGCAGGAAGTATTTGGCTGCACGGGTATAGTCGATATTTGCCATATCAGCCTCCTACGGTCCAACGGGCGAAGATGCCCCAGAACCATTCGAATTTCGCCGCAAAGGCCACGAACACCACCCAGGCCAGCGAGAACGGCAGGAACACTTTCCAACCCAGCCGCATCAATTGGTCATAGCGGTAGCGGGGCGTGATTGCCTTGACCATCGCGAAGATGAAGAAGAAGAACGCCATCTTGCCTACCATCCACAGGACGCCGTCGGGCAGACCCGGGATAGGTGACAGCCAGCCGCCAAAGAACAGCAGCGACGTCAGCGCGCACATCAGGAAGATTGCGATGTATTCACCGGCCATGAACAGCAGGAACATGGTGGCCGAATATTCTACTTGATAACCCGCCACCAGTTCCGATTCCGCCTCGGGAAGGTCGAACGGAGGGCGGTTGGTTTCTGCCAGCGCCGAGATGAAGAACAGGAAGACCATCGGGAAATGCGGCAGCCAGTACCAGCCGAAGAAGCCGTATCCGGTGTCCTGCGCATTGACGATCGCACCGAAATTCATCGAGCCGGTCGAGATGATTACGCCAATGATAATCAGACCGATCGAGACTTCGTAAGAGATCATCTGAGCGGCAGATCGCAACGAACCCAGGAACGGGTATTTCGAGTTCGACGCCCATCCCCCCATGATCACTCCGTAGACCTCAAGAGAGGATACGGCGAAAACGTACAGGACGGCCACATTGAGGTCGGACAAGACCCAACCTTCGTTGAACGGGATCACCGCCCAAGCGATCAGCGACAGAACAAAGCTGGTCATCGGGGCCAAAATGAACACGGCGCGGTCAGCGCCCGCGGGAATGACGACCTCTTTCACCACGTATTTCAGTGCGTCGGCCACCGATTGAAGGATGCCATAGACGCCGACCACGTTCGGGCCGCGCCGCATCTGGACCGCTGCCCAGATCTTGCGGTCGCCATAAACAAGGAACAACAGCGAGATCATCACAAAGGCAACGACTGCAAGCACTTGCGCCAGAATGATGATGGCTATTCCGCCTGGGGTGTTAAAGAATTCAGCCATTGGTCCTCACACCGTGGGTATTCCGTTTTCCGCGAGCGATGCAAAGGCCAGATGCCTGCGCAAAGAGCGGCTGGGTCGGCGCGTTGGTGTAAACAGCATACGCCGCCATTGCGCCACCCTTTTTGTTGCGTTCCACGCGCATTTCTCGGGCCACTGCGCTGCAGGGACCCAAAAGCGATATGAAACAGTTCTGGTTCATTCCGCCGCAATCTTCTCGGCTTTGCGGGCCTGCGCCTGCGCCGATAGCTCTGCCATCAATTGCGAAGCGCGGGCGATGGGGTTGGTTAGGTAGAAATCTTTGACCGCATTGCGGAAAGATGCCTTGCCCAAAGTAGCCGCATCAAGTGCTGCAACCTCGTTCTCGATCACCTCATCAATGCGGGCCAAATGCGGTACCGCCTCGATCAGCGCAGTGCGCAATTGTGCCAGCGAGTCGAAGGGTAACGTTGCATCCAGCTCAGCCGACAACGCCCGCAGGATCGCCCAGTTTTCTTTCGCCTCACCCGGTGCGAACCCGGCACGCATGGCCAGCTGCGGGCGACCCTCAGTATTCACGAACAGGCTGTTTTCCTCGGTATAGGCCGCGCCCGGCAGGATCACGTCGGCGCGGTGTGCGCCCCGGTCGCCGTGGCTGCCCTGATAGATCACAAAGACACCGTCGCCGATTTCGACCTCATCCGCGCCGAGGTTGTAAATGACATCAGCCGCGTTGACCGCATCCATGCCGCCTTCGTTAGTAGCATCCACATCCATTGCGCCGACGCGCGAAGCAGCAGTGTGTAGAACAAGCAGACCACTTTCGGTATTTGCAGCAATGGCTTGCGCAGCGGCCAAAACAGCCGCGCCGTCCGCCTCTTGCAACGCGCCTTGGCCGACGATGACCAGTGAAGGCTTGCCCTTGATCTCATCATCGCCGCCCATGTCGACGACTTTCTGCAACGCCGCGCGGTCGTCACCCATGTGATGATACTCATAAGTCAGATCCGCAGCCGGACCGACCAGAGCCACTTCGGCCCCATGCGCCCATGCTTTTCGGATACGGGCGTTCAGCACCGGAGCTTCGTCGCGTGGGTTGGTGCCGATCAGCAGGATACGCTCGGCGCTGTCGATATCTTCGATCGCGGCAGTCCCGGCATAAGCCCCACGTTTGCCAGCTGGCAGCTTGGCGCCGTCGGTGCGGCATTCGACAACACCGCCCTGCCCTTCGATCATCTGTTTCAGAGCAAAGATCGCCTCGACCGGGGCCAGATCACCCACGATACCAGCAGGTTTCTCAGCCCCTTTTAGAGCTTCGGCTGCTTTGGTCAGTGCTTCAGGCCATGAAGCTGGGCGCAGTTTGCCATTTTCACGCACGTAAGGCTTGTCCAAACGCTGGCGGCGCAGGCCGTCCCAGACAAACCGGGTTTTGTCGCTGATCCATTCCTCGTTCACGCCATCATGGTTGCGCGGTAAGAAGCGCATCACTTCGCGCCCCTTCGTATCCACGCGGATGTTCGAGCCCAGAGCATCCATCACGTCGACGCTCTCGGTCTTGGTCAGTTCCCACGGACGCGCGGTAAAGGCATAGGGCTTCGACGTCAGCGCGCCGACCGGGCACAGGTCGATGATGTTGCCCTGCATATTCGATTCGAGCGTCTGGTTCAGATATGAGGTTATCTCGGCATCTTCACCGCGTCCGGTCTGCCCCATCTGAGTGATTCCCGCGACCTCGGTCGTGAAACGCACGCAGCGGGTGCAGCTGATGCAGCGGGTCATGGCGGTGCCAACCAACGGCCCCAGGTCCAGATCATCCACAGCCCGCTTGGCTTCCTTGAAGCGCGAGCCCGACAGACCATAGGCCATTGCCTGATCCTGCAGATCGCACTCGCCGCCCTGATCGCAGATCGGGCAATCCAGTGGGTGGTTGATGAGCAGGAACTCCATCACCCCTTCGCGGGCCTTCTTGACCATGGGTGAGTTCGTCTTGACCACCGGCGCCTGACCTTCAGGCCCCGGGCGCAGATCACGCACCTGCATCGCACAAGAGGCCGCAGGCTTCGGCGGGCCGCCGACAACCTCGACCAGACACATCCGGCAGTTCCCGGCAATCGACAGACGTTCGTGATAGCAGAAACGCGGAACCTCGACCCCGGCCTCCTCACAAGCCTGAATCAGGGTCATCGCACCATCGACTTCGATTTCCTGCCCGTCGATATTCACTTTGCGGAGGTCAGACATGGTCTAGTTCGCCCTCAAATACACGCCAATGGCGCTGTTTCTTTCGATTTCCTTCTGTCCCAATGCGCAGAAGGATTTGGGGTTGTCATAGGAAACACCGCTCTGAGCCAAAAATGCTTCGCCCTTGGCACGCATCCGGTCTTTCTCGGCATCTGATTCCACATACGCCCGGATTTCTTTATCCGAGTACCCCAGTTTGTTTGCTTTGGACCGCAGGTCCCACATCACACCGATTGCCTTTAGCCGACGCCCGCTGATCGACGGGCAGTATTCCGAAATCTCATTTGCGATGGCGATGTAATAGAGTTCGTCGTCGATCTCTTTGACTTCGCGCAAGGGCGGCTTTGCTTCGGCGACAGTCGGCAAAGCAAGGACAGACAGCAAAGCAAGCATTTTCACACCGGACATGACCATTCCTTTCGTCTTGGGAAACCCAAGACGGTCGGCAGCCGGAGTGCTATGCAATAACATCCCGCCTGTCATGGCTTGATATGAAAAAACACGCATCATGGTCGCTGGCAGGTTCCTGCAAAAGTCAACTTGTCGTCGGTGATGCGCAGGTTCTGGGGTTCGGTATCCGGACCAACTTTCCACGCAATGCTGGAGGAACCGAAATTATTGATACAGAATTTTGTTCCCTCAAAACGTCCCGCTTCCCTCGCGCCATCCAACGAAGCCGAGACACCGTTCACAACCACAGTAAACTCGGTGGGCATGGCCTTCTTGTCGACATGCTTTGCCTTGGTCCGAAAGAAGTGACCGTCAAAGAGAACACGGTCACTGGACGAGGTCACAGTGCAGGCGGAAGCCACCGTCAAAGCAACAATTGCACTCAGCGTGGATGCACGGCCGGCAAGGACCTTTAGCCCCAACACCTGTTTATTCTTGAAAGCCAACATCAAAACGCTGCCACCAATGCCATGATGCCCATTACGAACATGCAGGCCCAACCGACGACATAAAGAACCGAACGCAAACCACTGTGTGGCTTCCCTATTCCGCGAATGTGCACAAACAGCATAACCAGACGGGACACCAGAACGACCGAGGCCAACAGGTTCACCCAGAACGGACTGACACCCATCAGAATTGCGGCGACAGTGAGCGATGCATAGGCTGGCAATGTCTCTGTGCCATTCAGATAGGCGCGGTTCAGGCGGTACGCCTTGTCAGAATAATCTTGCTCAGGCGTAGCCCCCGGAGCCAATCCCTTACCCTGTTTAGCCAGCGCTGACAAAGGCGACAGGATCAGGATAATCAGGGTAAAGATCACAACCGACGCGATAGCGTGGCCATATTCTGCAAATACATCCATCAAAATCACTCCGCTGCCATCGCACCCATGCGGCCCGACTTCTGGGCTTTGATGCGGTCTTCGATTTCTTCACGGAAATTACGGATCAGGCCCTGGATCGGCCAGGCCGCCGCATCGCCAAGGGCGCAGATCGTGTGACCTTCGACCTGTTTGGTCACGTCGAACAGCATGTCAATCTCTTCCAACTCGGCCTCGCCTCGCACCAGACGGTCCATGACGCGCATCATCCAGCCTGTGCCTTCGCGACATGGCGTGCACTGGCCGCAGCTTTCATGTTTGTAGAACTTCGACAAACGCCAGATTGCTTTGATGATATCCGTTGACTTGTCCATCACTATCACCGCGGCCGTTCCAAGGCCCGAACCAAGTTCGCCGCGCAGATAGTCGAAATCCATGATCGCATCGCGCATGTTTTCGCCACGCACACAAGGTACTGACGACCCGCCCGGGATCACCGCTAGCAGGTTGTCCCAGCCGCCGCGAATGCCGCCGCAATGGGTCTCGATCAGCTCTTCAAAGGAAATCGACATCGCCTCTTCGACGACGCAGGGGTTGTTCACATGGCCCGAGATCGCAAACAGCTTGGTGCCTGCGTTGTTCTGGCGGCCAAAGCCCGCAAACCAATCCGCGCCCCGGCGCAGGATGGTGGGTACAACGGCGATGGATTCCACGTTGTTCACCGTGGTCGGGCAGCCATAAAGCCCCGCACCCGCAGGGAACGGAGGCTTCATGCGAGGCATGCCTTTCTTGCCCTCAAGGCTTTCGATTAGCGCGGTTTCCTCACCGCAGATATAGGCCCCTGCCCCGTGATGCAGGAACAGGTCGAAATCCCAACCCGAACCGGCTGCGTTCTTGCCCAACAGGCCGGCGTCATAAGCCTCATCAATCGCGGCCTGCAGCGCCTCACGCTCGCGGATATATTCGCCGCGCAGGTAGATATAACAGGTATGTGCGTTCATCGCGAAAGATGCGATCAGGCAGCCCTCGATCAGCGTATGCGGATCGTGGCGCATGATCTCGCGATCCTTGCAGGTGCCGGGTTCGGATTCGTCCGCGTTGACGACCAAGTATGCCGGACGACCATCGCTTTCCTTAGGCATGAACGACCATTTCAAACCGGTCGGAAAACCAGCGCCGCCACGACCACGCAGGCCTGAGTCCTTCATCGTCTGGATAATCCAGTCACGACCCTTTTCGATCAGGCCAGCAGTGCCGTCCCAATGCCCCCGGGCCTGCGCACCTTTCAGCGTACGCTCATGCATCCCGTAGATGTTGGTAAAGATCCTGTCCTGATCCTTCAGCATCATTCGTTACCTTCAGCTATCCCGACGCATGCGCCAGAGTTGAAAAATGTTCACGCCCGCATAAATGAACGCCGCCAAGGCAGCGAAATCAAAAAGCAGCGCGTGCCGCGCCGTCAATCCCAGCGCAGGGCCGACAAACAAGTTCATGACAAGCCAAATCGCCATCGTCACCGCAATGACGATGCCAATATGTCGACCCTTTCGGGCTATGGCCTGTTCCTTGTCCTTGTCCATCTTCCTCTAATGCCCCATGCGGGCACCTGTTTAGTCCTCGTAAGAGCCGTCTTTCTTGGCACGTTTAGAAAACTCGGTCTCTTCCCCAGCCGCCAGCTTCGCCGCCTGTTCGATCCAACCATCACGTTCGATCCGGCCTTTGAACTTCAGCCGAGCGTCAACCCAAGCCACCTGCGCTGGCGTCCAGGCTGCGATTTGGTCAAAGTGATAGAAGCCCAGTTCGTTCAGAGTCTGCTCAAGCTTGGGACCTACACCCTTTAACATCTTGAGGTCATCGGCCTGCCCATCGCGCGCGGCGGCCAATGTCTGAGGTTGATCCTCTTTAACCTCGGCGGGCTTGGCTTTTGCCTCTGCCGCCTGTTTCACAGCCGGTTTCGGAGGTTCAGGCGCTTTGGGAGGTTTCGCCGAAGCCGAAGCTCCGGCTGGTTTGCCGTCCTTACCCAGCCAAGGAGTCAGGATCGGAACCTCAGTTCCGTCAATACGTTTGACGGTGTCGCCTAGGTCACTCGCCAGTTGCACGCTGGCGTTATACTGGGTTCTGCCGCTGTCATATTCCGTCAGGCTGGTCAGCCCTTTCAGCGGTTCAGCCGCATAACGCCCGTTCTGCGGACCCGGGGTTGGCACTTTGCCCGCCACCAGATCGTCGATGATCCGGCCAAAGCTTTCAGCAGTCAGGTCTTCATAATAGTCCTTGCCGATCTGTGCCATCGGTGCATTCGCGCAAGAGCCGAGGCATTCCACCTCTTCCCAGCTCAGCTTGCCATCGGCAGACAGCTCATGCGGCTTGGCGGCGATCTTGTCCTTACAGACCGCGATCAGATCCTCGGCCCCGCAGATCATGCAGGATGTTGTGCCACAGACCTGAATATGTGCAATCGAGCCAACCGGCTGCAGTTGGAACATGAAGTAGAACGACGCCACCTCGAGCACACGGATATAGGCCATGCCCAGCATGTTAGCGACGGATTCAATCGCCGGACGGCTCAGCCAACCCTCTTGTTCCTGCGCGCGCCACAACAGCGGAATGACCGCACTGGCCTGACGCCCCTCGGGGTATTTTGTGATCTGCGCTTCGGCCCATTGCTGGTTAGCAGCAGTGAAGTCAAAGCTTTCGGGTTGTTCGGGATGAAGACGGCGGAGCATTAGCGGTCAATCTCTCCAAATACGACGTCCATGGTGCCAATGATGGCGGCAACGTCGGCCAGTTGGTGGCCTTTGGCGACGTGATCCATGGCTTGCAGGTGCAGGAACCCCGGCGCGCGCAGTTTGGCGCGATAGGGTTTGTTGGTGCCATCGGCGACCAGGTAGACGCCGAACTCGCCCTTGGGGGCTTCGACGGCGGCGTAGACTTCGCCCGCGGCGACGTGGAAGCCTTCAGTATACAGCTTGAAGTGATGGATCAGGCTTTCCATCGAGGTCTTCATATCCGAGCGTTTCGGCGGGGTGATCTTGCCGCGCGCCAGCACGTCTCCGGGGCATTCGCGGATTTTGGCGATGGCCTGACGGATGATGTGCAGCGACTGGCGCATCTCTTCCATGCGGACCAGATAGCGGTCATAGCAATCGCCATTCTTGCCGACGGGAATCTGGAACTCGAACTCGTCATAGCATTCATAGGGCTGCGCACGGCGCAGGTCCCATGCCAGGCCCGACCCACGGACCATAACGCCCGAGAAACCGTATTTCTGGATGTCTTCCTCGGTCACGACGCCAATATCAGCGTTGCGCTGTTTGAAGATGCGGTTTTCGGTCAGCAACCCATCAATATCGTCGAGAACAGCGGGGAATTCGTGGCTCCATGCCTCGATATCGTCCAGCAGTTCCGGCGGCAGGTCCTGATGGACACCACCGGGACGGAAATACGCTGCGTGCAGGCGGGCACCGCAGGCACGTTCATAGAACACCATCAGCTTTTCACGCTCTTCAAAGCCCCAGAGCGGCGGGGTCAGCGCACCAACGTCCATCGCCTGCGTGGTCACGTTCAGCAGGTGGTTCAGAATGCGCCCGATCTCGGAATACAGAACCCGGATCAGCGAGCCGCGGCGCGGCACTTCCACACCGGTCAGCTTTTCGATGGCCAGACACCAGGCATGTTCCTGGTTCATCGGTGCCACATAATCCAGACGGTCGAAATACGGCAGGTTCTGCAGATACGTCCGGCTTTCCATCAGTTTTTCGGTTCCACGGTGCAGCAGGCCGATATGCGGGTCGCAGCGCTCGACAATCTCGCCGTCCAACTCCAACACCAGACGCAAAACCCCATGCGCCGCAGGGTGTTGCGGGCCGAAGTTGATGTTAAAGTTGCGGATCTTCTGTTCTCCGCTCAGCGCGTCTGTGCTGCCGTCATCGTATCTTGAGCCGTCCATCAACGCCCTCGTTTCTTCTTTTTCGCCTCGGCCCGTACCCGGACCTTTTCGGCTTCGGCTGCTTTGACAGCAGCCCCTGCAAGCAAGACGCCCAACGCGCCCAAAACGATCAGTTCGCCCATCATGTCAGCGTCGCTCCATCTCTTGCAGCTTCATCGCCATCATCCACAGCAGGACAATCACAACCGGAGAGATGATGCAGGCAAACGCCCAGTTCTTGTTGATCCCGAAATGCGGCAGCAGTTTCAACATCGGTATAACCGTCGCCACCACCAAAATTATCCAGATCAAGAACTCCATGATTACGTCTCCTGTTTCTCATCCCCTGGCAGAATGTAATTCGCGCCTTCCCATGGGGACATGAAATCAAACTGACGGTATTCTTGCACCAGACTGACCGGTTCGTAGACCACGCGCTTTTGCGCCTCGTCATAGCGAACCTCGGTATAGCCAGTGGTCGGGAAATCCTTGCGCAGCGGATGGCCGCGAAACCCATAGTCGGTCAGAATACGCCTCAGGTCTGGATGGCCCGAGAACAGGATGCCGAACATATCGAACACCTCACGCTCGAACCAGTTGGCCGAGGGGTGCACATCCACGATCGAAGGCACCATGTCCTCTTCACGAACCGATACCCGCAAGCGGATACGCTGATTCTGGTACATCGACAGCAAGTGGTAGACCACGTCGAACCGTTTGGCCCGCTCGGGGTAATCCACACCCGTGATGTCTACTAGGGTCGAAAATCTGCAGTTCTGGTCGGATTTCAGGAATTCCACAAACTCGACAAGGTTCGACGGGGCCACATCGATGTTCAGTTCTCCGTGGGTCACGTCCCAGGACAGAACGCAATCGACTCGTTTCAATTCCAGTTGCGCGCCGAGTTCCTTGAGTGCTTCGCTCATCTGCCCTCTCCTCAGCGTACAATGGTGCCGGTACGGCGAATTTTGCGTTGCAGCTGCATCAGCCCGTACAACAGAGCCTCGGCAGTCGGGGGACAACCGGGCACATAAATATCAACCGGAACAATGCGGTCGCACCCGCGCACTACGGAATAGGAATAGTGATAATACCCGCCGCCATTCGCACATGACCCCATCGAGATCACATAGCGCGGCTCAGGCATCTGGTCGTACACCTTGCGCAGCGCGGGGGCCATTTTGTTGGTCAGCGTACCAGCCACGATCATAACATCGGACTGACGTGGAGAGGCGCGCGGAGCGATACCAAACCGCTCTGCATCGTAACGCGGCATCGAGGTGTGCATCATCTCAACCGCACAGCAGGCCAGACCAAATGTCATCCAGTGCAGCGAGCCGGTGCGCGCCCAGTTGATGATGTCCTCGGTCGAGGTCAGCAGGAACCCTTTGTCCTGCAGCTCGGCGTTCAGGGCCTGAGTGGCGACTTCCTTGTCGACACCAGCGGTGTTTGCGCCCGTCATCACTCCCATTCCAGGGCCCCCTTCTTCCATTCATAGGCAAAGCCGATGGTTAGAACGCCCAGAAACACCATCATGGACCAGAAACCTACATCGCTGATGTCCTTGAAGCCCACAGCCCACGGGAACAGGAAGGCGATTTCCAGATCGAAGATGATGAAGAGAATCGATACCAGATAGAATCGGACGTCGAATTTCATCCGCGCATCATCGAAGGCGTTGAAGCCACACTCATATGCGCTGACCTTTTCGGGGTCGGGATTGCGGACTGCCAGAACCACAGCCGCCAGAATCAGGACGATTCCAAGGCCGACAGCAACGGCCAGAAACACCAGGATCGGGAGATATTCCCGCAACAGGTCTTCCACGAATAGCTCCTTTCCCGCGCACCTCAATCCGGGAGCGCCGTCAATTGGCGTGTTGACTGGACATTCTCTATCCGCGCCGGGTCAGAGGGTCAACCGAACACAAACGCGCAGGGCTTAATATTCCGCTTGCCAAGGCTTGCCGAAATCCAAGGAGATTGGCGAATCTGTAACGGGGTATCTTTGAATTAAACCTAACTATTCCATGCAGGTTTTCGCTTTTCGAAAAAGGCACTTATGCCTTCTTGCGCTTCTTCAGTTTCCCAGAGGTCGACCAGTGCCTGGATCGTTTGATCGATCACCTTATTGTCAATGGTCGGCCCCAGTGCCCGCACCAGTCTCTTGGCCGCGCCCACGGCCCCCGGCGCGCAGGACAAATAGGGCAGAATTTCAGCTTCGATAGCCTCGTGCAGATCGGTGACAGGGACAGCTTTGGCCAACAGCCCAAGCTCGACCGCTTCGGCAGCTTCGAACACCCGCGCGGACATAAACACGCGCCTCGCACGGGCCTCGCCCATACGCGCGATAACATAGGGGCCTATGGTTGCTGGAATCAGGCCAAGCCGCGTTTCGGTCAGAGCCATCTTTATTCCGTCCACACCGATTGCCACGTCGCAGACCGCAGCCAGACCGACGCCGCCGCCGAAGGCATTGCCCTGTAAAGCTCCGATCAATGGACGGGGCATGGTGTTCAGCGCCTGCAACATTTCCGCCAGTTTGCGTGCTTCGGAAAATCGGGTTTCGGGATCTGCGGCCATTTGGTCCTGCATCCAGCCCAGATCTCCGCCAGCGCAGAAACTCTTACCCGCGCCAGTCAACACAACGGCGCGAACCTTGTCATCGGCACCCAACCGGTGCGCTGCCTGTGTCAGTTCAGAGATCATCTGCGCCGACATCGCGTTGTGCTTTTCCGCCCGGTTCAGCGTGAGAGTCGCAATCCCACGCGCATTGGTGGTGACCGAAATCGTTTCAAACATGCCCATCCCTCACTCTGGCCTCATGGCCCGCGCCATCTGCGCAGCCTCGTCCACAATCGCCAGATCAAGCCCGGTTTGGTAGCCCAACCGCTCAAGATGGGCGGCCACCGCTTCGGTGGCGACATTTCCAGCGGCTCCGGGCGCGTATGGACAGCCACCAAGACCACCTACGGCGGTATCAAAGGTCCGCACGCCCAGCGCCAGCGCGGCGTCGATATTGTCGATGGCCCGACCGTTCGTGTCATGGAAATGACCAGCGAGGCGCGTCACTGGCACACGCTCACGCACCGCCAAAAGCATATGCGCGATGGTATCCGGCGTGCCCTGCCCAATCGTGTCGCCCAGCGAGATCTCATAGCATCCAAGCGAGAATAGTTTGTCGGCAACCTCGGCCACCTTCTCGGGCGGCGTCGGGCCATCGTATGGGCAATCGGTCACACAAGAGACATAGCCCCGTACCGGCAGGTCAATATGACGCGCGGCTTCAAGGATCGGCATGAACCGTTCAATGGACTCTTCAATTGTCGCGTTGATATTTGCTTTTGAGAAACCCTCGGAGGCGGACGCAAAAACAGCGATTTCATCCGCTTTGGCCGCCAGAGCATCCTCGTATCCGCGCATATTCGGTGTCAGCGCGGCATATCGCACCCCGTCTGCCCGCTTGATCCCGGCTAGTACATCTGCGCTGCCAGCCATCTGTGGCACCCACTTGGGAGAAACGAAACTGGCCACCTCGATGCGGTTGAAACCGGCACGGCTGAGGCAATCGACCAGCGCCACCTTCTCGGCCACCGGAATCTCACGCTGTTCGTTCTGCAAGCCGTCGCGCGGCCCTACTTCGAAAATCTCGACCCGCTCGCCCATGGCTGCGCTCCTTCCGGTTTTGTCACATTCTTCAAATGGATGACCTGACTGTGCCACGTGATGTTGCGCAGGAACAGGTTACTCTTCCTCCAACCTGATCAGGGCAGCTCCGGCTTCAACCTGAGCACCATCATCAGCCAGCACTTCGGCAACGATGCCATCACGGGCGGCTAGCAGAGAATGCTCCATCTTCATGGCTTCCAGAATGGCAAGCCGGTCGCCTTCCTGCACCGTCTGTCCCACGGTAGCAAACACAGCCTTGACCAGGCCTGGCATGGGTGCCTCGATCACATTGGTATCACCCGCGGCGCTGGTATCGCGGTCGAGTGGATCAACGACGTCAAACGCCTGCCCATAGTTTTCAAATACCGTGACCCGCCCGCCTGAAATCGCAACACACGGCATCGGCGTCCCATCAATGGACCAGGTACCGCCATTACGCTCGGCAATGACGGTTTCTCCTCCCACCGTCCAAGTCTGACGGTTCGGACCTTCAACCTGCACATCCAGATCAATGACGTCCCCGGCCGCCAATTGGACCGCCCTGTGCAATGGAGCCCAGAGGGAAAAGCCGGTCTGTCCAGATGTCTCAACAAGACCCAACGCCGTCATTGCAGCGGCCACGCTGGTCGCTGCCGAGACACGAGCGCCCTGCGTCAACGCCTCAAGATCGCGTCCGATCAACCCGGTATCCACGTCACCTGTTGCAAATCCTGCATGCCGCGTCAGCGCGCCCAGAAAGGCAAGGTTCGTGACGGTGCCCGCGACTTCGGTCTGATGCAAGACGCGGTGCAACTGCTCCAGCGCAACCGCGCGTGTGGGACCGTGGACGATAACCTTTGCGATCATTGGATCATACCACGGGCTGATCGTGTCCCCCGCACGGACACCACTGTCGGCGCGGCATGCGGGCGGAAACTGCAGATGGGTCAATGTCCCGGTCGCAGGCAGGAACCCCTTGGGTACATCCTCGGCGTAAAGCCGGGCCTCGAACGCATGGCCATTGATCGACAATTTATCCTGCGATTTCGGCAGCGTCTCACCCGAGGCGACCCGCAATTGCCACTCGACAAGATCGACGCCGGTGATCGCCTCGGTCACCGGATGTTCGACCTGCAGGCGGGTGTTCATCTCCATGAACCAGAACCGATCCGGGCGCAGACCGTCCGAGGCATCGACGATAAACTCAACCGTCCCTGCCCCTTTGTAGCCAATCGCCTCAGCGGCGCGCACACCAGCCTGTCCCATCGCTTCGCGCATCTCGGCTGTCATACCGGGGGCTGGAGCTTCTTCGATCACTTTCTGATGCCGCCGTTGCAGCGAGCAATCGCGTTCAAACAGATGCACCGCGTGGGTGCCATCACCAAAGACCTGCACCTCGATATGGCGTGGCTTTGCGACGAATTTCTCGACCAGCACCGCATCATTACCAAAGGCAGTGCGCGCCTCACTTCGTGCACTGTCGAGCGCGGTGGCGAAATCTGCGGGGCCTTCGACTAGGCGCATCCCCTTACCGCCACCACCCGCAACCGCCTTGATCAGCACCGGATAGCCGATGGTATCTGCAGCACCCGCCAGATGCTCGGGGTCTTGATTGTCACCGTGATAGCCGGGCACGACAGGCACCCCGGCCTGCTCCATCAGCACCTTGGCCGCATCCTTCAGGCCCATCTTGCGGATTGCATCCGCCGACGGGCCGATAAAGGTCAGCCCAGCCGCCTCAACCGCATCCACAAATTCGGGATTCTCGGACAGAAAGCCATACCCCGGATGAATCGCCTGCGCACCAGTATCCAGCGCAGCCTGAATGATCACATCGCCTTTCAGATAACTTTCTGAAGGGGCCGCACCGCCGATATGGACAGCTTCATCGGCCATCTGTACGTGCTTAGCGGAAGCATCCGCATCCGAATAAACCGCGACGCAGGACACACCCATCTTCTGGGCGGTTTCCGTCACCCGACAAGCAATCTCGCCTCGGTTGGCAATCAGAATTTTGTTAAACATTTTTTTCATCCTTCCGCCGCCAGATCCTCGATCAGATGAAACCGCTCGCAGACCAGTTCCATCTTGGGGTCAAACCCGCCATTGCGTTCGAAATACCGGCGATGCCCATCGCGCCAACCGTCCAGCGTGTCGTTTTCACCCTCTGCCAACGCGAAATCCTCGGTCACGTCACAAAACCTGCGTATCGAAACATCCACCGTTTCGATGACGAGAGCCGGTCTTCCATCCCACTCCAAAGCGATGTCGCGCCGACCGGGCTTTGGCATATCCGCACTGCCCTCGGGAAAGTCCCTAAGAGCGCCACACGTGGCCGTCTTCGCCCCAGATCGAACCAATGAAAGCAATTCGTCGCACAAGATTTGACTGTCACCGAATTTGAATGTCTGAGCTTCGGGATAGCGCGCTTTTATTCTGTCCAGTTCAGCGTTCATGCTACATCCTGAACACGCCGAAACGTGTCTCCTCAATCGGGGCGTTCAGCGCGGCGCTCAGTGATAGGGAAAGCACATCGCGGCTTTTGCGCGGATCGATGATGCCGTCGTCCCACAACCGCGCCGAAGCATAAAGCGGGTGCGACTGTTCCTCGAACATCTCCAGCGTCGGGCGTTTGAACTCGGCTTCTTCCTCGGCGGTCCAAGTGCCGCCCTGCCGCTCGATCCCGTCGCGCTTGACGGTGGCCAGCACGCCCGCCGCCTGCTCACCGCCCATCACGGAAATACGCGAATTCGGCCATGTCCACAGGAAGCGCGGCTGATAGGCGCGACCCGACATACCGTAGTTTCCAGCCCCGAATGAGCCTCCGACAAGCATGGTGATCTTGGGCACTGAGGTCGTGGCAACCGCCGTCACCATCTTGGCCCCATGCCGCGCGATGCCCTCGTTTTCGTATTTGCGACCGACCATGAACCCGGTGATGTTCTGCAGGAAGACCAGCGGGATACGGCGCTGAGAACACAGCTCGACAAAATGCGCGCCCTTCTGTGCCGACTCGGAAAAAAGCACACCGTTATTGGCGATGATCCCGACCGGGCAGCCTTTGACATGGGCGAAACCGGTAACCAGCGTCTCACCGAACCGAGGCTTGAACTCATCGAACCGGGACCCATCGACCAGACGCGCGATCACTTCGCGGATGTCATAAGGTGTGCGCAGGTCGGCAGGAACGACACCGAGAATTTCCTCGGGGTCATAGGCCGGGTCCTTGGGGCTGGCCCAGTCCACTGTCAGTGGTTTGCGCAGGTTCAGCGACCCAACCGCGCGCCGCGCCAATGCCAATGCGTGCGCGTCATCCTCGGCCAGGTAATCCGCAACACCGGACAGGCGGGTGTGGACGTCACCACCGCCCAGATCCTCAGCACTCACAACCTCACCCGTCGCGGCCTTGACCAGAGGCGGCCCGGCCAGAAAGATCGTGCCTTGTTCCTTCACGATGATGGTCACGTCCGACATCGCAGGCACATAGGCTCCGCCTGCAGTACATGAGCCCATCACGACGGCGATCTGGGCGATCCCCTTGGCACTCATCCGCGCTTGGTTATAAAAAATTCGGCCAAAATGGTCGCGGTCAGGGAAAACCTCATCCTGGTTGGGCAGGTTCGCACCGCCGCTATCCACCAGATAGATGCAGGGCAGATGGTTTTCCTCGGCAATCTCCTGCGCGCGGAGGTGTTTTTTGACGGTCATCGGATAATATGTGCCGCCCTTCACGGTGGCGTCGTTGCACACCACCATGACCTCACGCCCCTGCACCCGGCCAATGCCCGCAATAACCCCGGCACAGGGCGCGGCATCGCCATACATCCCATGCGCCGCCGTCGCACCAATTTCCAGAAATGGAGACCCCGGATCGAGCAGATTAGCCACCCGACGACGCGGCAGCATCTTGCCCCGCGATTCATGCCGCGCGCGAGATTTCTCACCGCCCCCCATGCGGGCCGCTTGGGCGGCGTTCGAGATTTGCGCCAGCGCGTCGAGATGGGCCGCGCGGTTCGCTTTGAAGCCCTCCGAGGCGGGCATGGCTTTGGATGTGAGTTTCATGTGGCCTCTATTCAAAGTTCTCAGTATTGGATGCCCAGGCTCGTTCAATTATTCGGGACGCGCGCCAACCTGCCAGTGCATCGGCGTAAGAGCATACTGCCTCTTCCGAAATATCCCCGACGTCAATTTCCCTGCAATCAGGCAGCGGCAAACTAGGCCCAAGACCAATTTCGCTTTCGGACATTTCTTTTGCTGTAGGTGGGCTTTCGAAACCTAACTTTTGCTCGTCAGGAAGCCGCTGCCAGCGGATCTCTGCGTCAAGCCGCATCCACGCAGTGACCTCACCAAGACAGTATTCGTTCTTTTCTAAATCATATGCATATTCGCACATTTTGCGAACGTGGCTAACGCACTCCCCATCCATGATAATCGCCAATTCAGTATTTGGAATACTGTCTGAACAGAATTGCAGAAGGGTGCCTACGCTGAGTTTGCCCTCTTTGGCAGCCAGCACGCTAGACATCTGGGCAAAGCCCAACATTGCCAAGAGGAATATCTTCACAATTGCTTTCACTGACTCACCTCCCCCGCAGCTCGCGCCTTCAATTCCTTGCGGATCACCTTCCCTGTCACCGTCATCGGCAATTCCTCAAGAAACGCCACCTCACGTGGGTAGGAGTAATGCGCCAGACGGTCCTTGACCCAATCCTGCAATTCCTGCCCCGAGGCCTCAGCCCCCGGCTTAAGCACCACATAGGCCTTCACGATCTCGGTCCGCAGCGGGTCGGGCTTACCGACCACGCCCACCGTCGCCACCGACGGGTGGGTCAGCAGGCAATCCTCGATCTCGGCAGGGCCAATGCGGTATCCGGCCGAGGTGATCACGTCATCATCACGGCCGACGAAGCGCAGATAGTCACCCTCCCACACGCCGCGATCTCCGGTGATCAGCCAGTCGCTACGGAACTTCTCAGCCGTTGCCTCGGGCCGATTCCAGTATTCCAGCAGCATCGAGGCCGAGCCGCGCCGGATGGCCACATCGCCCTCTTCGTCGGTCGGGTTGCCATCCTCATCAATCACAGCCACCTCGTACCCCGGCACCGGCTTGCCAATGCAGCCGGGTTGCACCGGGAAATCCTCGGCGCAGGAGGAGACGACCATGTTGCATTCGGTCTGGCCATAAAATTCGTTGATCGTCAGGCCAAACGCCTTTTGACCCCAAGCAAGCATTTCAGCCCCCAAGGGTTCACCGCCAGATGCAACCGAGCGCAGACCCGGAATCGCCTGATCCGCAGCCTTGAGCATTCGCAGAGCCGTGGGCGGGAAGAACACATTGCGCACCGCACCCCGCGCGATCACATCAGCGCAAGCTTCGGGCGAGAATTTCTCAAGACGCGCGGCGACCACAGGAATGCCCAGCGCCAAACCGGGCATCAACACATCGAACAACCCTCCGATCCAGGCCCAATCGGCGGGCGTCCAAAGGCAATCGCCATCGCGCAAATGATTATGGCTGATCGACACGCCCGGCAAATGGCCGGTCAGCACCCGGTGACCGTGCAGAGCGCCTTTTGGTTTACCCGTCGTCCCCGAAGTATAGATCAACACTGCTGGGTCTTCTGGCCCTGTATCGACAAATGGCATCGGATCATCCGACGGTGAGACCTGATCAACCAGCAACGGGTGGGCGAGATCGCCCAGCAACGCCGCGCCCTCGGCATCCGTTACAACCAACCGCGCGCCTGCATCCCCAATGCGCGAAGCCAGAGCATCACGTTTGAACAACTTGAACAACGGCACCGAGATCGCCCCCAGCTTCCAAATCGCCAGATGCGCCGCTGCGCACCAAGGAGACTGGCTTAGCAACACACCGATGCGGTCCCCAGCCTGAACCTGTGACTGAAGTACACGCGCGAGCCCATCAGCCATGCGCGCCAACTGACCATAGGTGACACGCTCGGCTCCATCATTGGTCAGGTCAATGATCGCCACGCGCTCACCAGGATGCGCGAGACACTGCTGTGCCATGTTGAGCCTGTCTGGAATCGCCCAGTCTCCGGAATTTCGCATACCGGGTATGCGCCTATCGGGATTCATGGCGAGAAACCCTTGTTTTTATAAACTTATTACGCGCCGGAAGATCTTTTCCCCTTACAAGAACTTGATGCAGATCAGAGTTCCCGGCGGTCTTGCCTTGCAGAAGCGACCCATCAACAAATTCAAAGGCCATAAAATGACCAAAACACTCGTCGCTTTGACATTCTCGACCGCGCTTGTCGCGCTTGCCGCCCCTGCAATGGCCCAAAATCAGGGCGACTGGACCGTGGGTGTCGGTGTTGGCTACCTTGAGCCGAAATCCGACAACGGCACTCTGACCGGCGGTCTCGACGTCGAAGTGGATTCGGATACGCGACCGATCTTCACCGTGGAATACTTCGTCCGCGACAACCTCGGCATCGAATTGCTGGCTGCTACCCCGTTCGAACACGACATCACTTTGAATGGCAGCATTGACGCGGGCAGCGTCAAGCACCTGCCGCCCACCCTGTCGCTGAACTACCACTTCCCGACCAACAGCGTTTGGAAGCCCTATGTCGGTGCAGGTCTGAACTACACAATTTTCTTCGACGAAGAGCTGCCCGGACTCGAGCTTGACAACTCCTTCGGCATCGCGCTGCAGGCTGGCCTGGACTACATGGTCACCGAAAAAGGTGCCGTACGTCTGA
This sequence comes from Ruegeria sp. BB7, assembly GCF_056539365.1. Classification (NCBI taxonomy): domain Bacteria; kingdom Pseudomonadati; phylum Pseudomonadota; class Alphaproteobacteria; order Rhodobacterales; family Roseobacteraceae; genus Ruegeria; species Ruegeria sp. BB7. The sequence continues at coordinate 639,320 of NZ_JBQFUV010000001.1, forward strand.
ACGTCCGCTGGTTCGACATCGACTCGGACGTTTCGCTGGGCAGCACCGATATCGGCACCGCCGAAATCGATCCTTGGCTGGTCGGCGTATCCTACGTCCATAGCTTCTGATCCTTTGAAAGAACGCCCCACAGTTCCCTCGTATGTGGGGCGTTTTTTCATCACAGCATTTCGCTCATCATTTCCCGCCCGATCAGCATCCGGCGGATTTCACTGGTGCCTGCCCCGATCTCCATCAACTTGGCGTCGCGGAAAATCCGGCTGACAGCCGAATCTGACAGGAACCCGGCACCACCCATCGCCTGCACAGCCTGATGCGCCTGCGTCATTGCCTGCTCCGAGGCATAAAGGCAGCACGCTGCCGCATCCTGACGGGTTACATCACCCCGATCGCAGGCTTTGGCGACCTCATAGACATAAGCCCGCGCGGAATTCATCGCGGTGTACATATCCGCAATCTTGCCCTGCATAAGCTGGAAGCTACCAATCGGTTTTCCGAACTGCTTTCGCTCGGCCAGATAGGGCATGACCTCGTCCAGACAGGCAGCCATGATGCCCGTTCCGATCCCGGCCAGAACCACACGCTCATAGTCCAGGCCAGACATCAGAACCGCGACGCCCCTGCCTTCTTCGCCCAGAACGTTCTCGAAGGGCACCTCGACATCTTCAAAGATCAACTCGGCCGTATTCGACCCACGCATCCCCAGCTTGTCGAAATGGGGCGAAGTCGAAAACCCCGTCATCTCCTTTTCGATCAGAAAGGCTGTAATCCCTTTCGAGCCCGCATCCGGATCCGTCTTGGCGTAAACAACCAGAGTATCCGCATCCGGCCCGTTGGTGATCCAGTATTTGTTGCCGTTCAGACGGTAGTGGTCGTTGCGCTTTTCCGCGCGCAGCTTCATCGAAACCACATCAGACCCAGCCGATGCCTCGGACATTGCCAATGCGCCGACATGCTCACCCGAAATCAAACGCGGCAGGTACTTCGCCTTCTGTTCGTCGGTTCCGTTCAACTTGATCTGATTGACGCATAGATTTGAATGCGCCCCGTAAGACAGAGAAACCGAGGCCGAAGCCCGCGCGACCTCTTCCACCGCGACTGTGTGGGCAAGATAAGACATGCCAGCGCCGCCATACTCCTCGGGTACGGTTATGCCAAGCATCCCGAGATCACCCATCTCTTTCCAAAGCTCATTGGGAAATGCGTTGGATTTGTCGACCTCGGCAGCCATCGGCTTGACCCGCTCCTGCGCCCAGCGATGCACCATTTCACGCAGGGCATTCACGTCTTCGCCCAGATCAAATTGCATTGTAGCTGTGAACACGTCGCGGCCTCCTCACCAACTTAATGAACACTTGTTCAATAAATAGGTAGCAGCGAATCCCCTACAGGTCAATGCGCAGGTAGCGGGCACAAAAAATGCCGCCCTGCACAGGGCGGCATTTCACGGGAAACGAGAGTGCGCCAACGGCGCACACCTTTGGATCACGCTTGGAACACAGCCCCGACCTCCGCCCGAATGATCCGCGCGATCAATCGGCAATCGTCCAGTGAGAAAGTCAGCGGCACGCGCATATCCATCACCCCAGCAAGGATGCGGTCACTGGCGGGCAAAGGCTCGCTGTCCGCATAGCGCCAACTGTCATAGCGCGAGGTGAACCCGGTCGGTTCAGCACCCCCGAACCACTTCAATTCAACCCCCCGCGCAGCGCAACGCCGGATAACCTCGGCAATACACTCGGGCGACCAATCCAGCAACAAGAACTGGATCGACGAGCCGACATAGGTCTCTTCTTCGGGGCGCTCCACAATTGTTAAGCCGGGTGTGTCTCGCAAACCGGCTGCGATCTCGTCATAACGCTCATTCCACCGCTGCACCTGCTGGTCCAGATCGTGCAGTTGCGGGCGCAGGATCGACGCACGCAGGTTGTCCATGCGACCAGACACGTTGGGGGTTGTGTATTTGATTTTTTCGAACACCTCTGGCCCCGGCGCAGCAAGGTGGCGTTCATACAGCATATAAGACCCCGACAGCATCGTGGCCTTGGCCGCCAACTCTTCGTCGTCGGTGATCAACAACCCGCCCTCACCGGAATTGACGTGTTTGTAAGTCTGACAGGAGTAGCACCCGATCGCCCCTTGCCGTCCCGACAACTGGCCGCGCCACGCGGCCCCCATCGTGTGGGCGCAATCCTCGATCACCGTAACGCCCGCCGCATCGCACATCTGCATCAGACGATCCATGTCGCAGAGATGCCCTCGCATATGACTCAGCATCAGAACCCGAGCCTGATCCAACTTGGCTGCCAGATCATCCAGATCAATCGTCAGGTTTTCGGTCACACCCACGAAAATCGGCCTTGCCCCGACCGAGGCAATCGCCCCCGGCACTGGTGCCAGAGTAAACGCGTTGGTCAACACCGGATCACCCGGCTTTACCCCGACCGCTCGCAACGATGTCGCCAATGCATATCCACCAGAAGACACCGCTAAGCAGTATTTCGCCCCCATCTGCGCCGCGAATTCCTGTTCCAGCAGAGCAGTTTCGCCCAACTCACCGGGCACCACGTTATAACGATGCAGACGCCCATGGCGCAGAACGGCCATCGCGGCCTCTATCGCATCATCGGGAAGGGGTTCTTGCTGGGTGAAACTACCAGTGAATATCTCGCTCATTGGCTCGTTCTGATCCTACTTTAGGTTGGGGTCAAGAGATCACGCCGCCGCGCCGATCAGGCCAGTGACCAACTCGGGCAAATCATCGAAGTGATGCAACAGCGCTTCGGGCTCCAACGCTGCCATGTCTTCGCCGGACGGGCCGAATGTCACCAGCACCGAAGGCACACCCGCCGCCCGCGCCGTGTTGCGATCGGTGTCTGAATCGCCAATCAGAACGCACAGCTCGGGATGTCCACCCGCCCGGCGCGCGGCTTCGCGCAAGGGCTCGGGATCGGGCTTGCGTACTGGCAGGGTATCTGCCCCGACCAGAGATGCGAATTGATCCCGCACCCCCATCTGGGTCAACAACTGTTCAGCCAGCGCTTCGGGCTTGTTGGTGCAGATACCCACGCCGTAACCTGCCGATTTCAACATTTCGACAGCCTCAAGTGCGCCCGGGTAGAACTGCGTATGGGTATCGATGGCTTGCGAATAGGCCCTGAGCAACGTCGGATAGTAGGCATGAACAGTGCCTTCATCATAGGCCCCAAGCCGCTTGAGCCCATGAGTCAGCATCATTCGCCCACCCCGTAGTGCAACGGCTGCATCCTGCTCGTGGATCAGCACATCCCCATGCCCCATCTCACGGAAGCAATGGTTGGCAGCAGCCAGCAGATCACCCGATGTATCGGCCAAAGTTCCGTCCAGATCGAAGATAACCGTGCGCATTGTGTCTCCTGTCTCGGCGGGTTTTTGCCGCGTCATGTTGCAAACGGCAATCTTGTTTGATGGCTGAACCGCTTGCGCCTTTGTCCTCAGCGGATAAAACGGACCGCAACAAAACACAAAGAGAAATCGGTTTCATGAGCACTGCCCTTGTCATCCTTGCCGCTGGAAAAGGCACCAGGATGAATTCGGATATCCCCAAAGTTCTGCACCCCATCGCCCAGGCCCCCATGCTGATTCACGCCATGCGCGCGGGTGCCGTGCTGTCGCCCGAGCGCACCGTGATCGTCACCGGACATGGGGCCGAGACCGTGGCAAAAGTTGCCACTGCCGAAGACGAAGGCGCACAGATCGCGGTTCAGGAAGAACAGTTGGGAACAGCCCACGCCGTCGCACAGGCCCGCGACGCGTTGGACGGATTCATGGGTGATGTCGTGGTTCTATATGGTGATACACCATTTATTTCGCCCGATACACTAGAACGCATGATCGCTGCACGGGCGGAAAATGATCTGGTCATTCTGGGGTTCGAGGCCGCTGATCCCGCGCGCTATGGCCGCTTGGTCATGAAAGGCGACAATTTGGAACGGATCGTCGAATATAAAGACGCATCGGATGAAGAACGTGAAATAACCTTCTGTAACTCAGGTCTTTTAGCATGCAATGCACAGACGCTGTTTTCGCTGATCGACGCGGTCGACAATAACAATGCTTCGGAAGAATACTACCTGACTGATGTTGTCGAAATCGCCCGCGAGCGTGGATTGCGGGTGACGGCAGTGGCCTGTGATGAAACACAAACACTGGGCGTCAACTCGCGCACTGATTTGGCCGCAGCAGATGCCGTGTTTCAGGCCAGTGCGCGCGCCGAACTGCTGGATCTTGGTGTGACCCTTATGGCCCCGGATACCGTCTATCTGGCCGCCGACACCATTATCGGCCGTGATACGGTGATCGAACCTAACGTGGTCTTCGGCCCCGGTGTCACCGTCGAAAGCGGTGCAACGATACGGGCATTTTCGCATCTGGAAGGCTGCCATGTCAGTCGCGGCGCCGTTGTTGGCCCCTACGCCCGCCTGCGCCCCGGAGCGGAGCTGGCGGAAAACACCCGCATCGGCAACTTTGTCGAGATCAAGAACTCTGAGATCGCCGAGGGCGCCAAGGTCAATCACCTCAGCTATATCGGCGATGCTTCGGTCGGTGCGGCTTCGAATATCGGCGCGGGTACAATTACCTGCAACTATGATGGCGTGATGAAACACCGCACTACGATTGGTGAGAATGTATTTGTCGGCTCAAACACCATGCTGGTTGCTCCGGTGACTCTGGGCAACGGCGCGATGACGGCGACCGGCACTGTAGTGACACGTGATGTTGAACCTGATGCTCTGGCCGTGGCCCGAGCCAAGCAGGACAACAAGCCCGGCTACGCACGTAAATTATTTGACATGTTGAAGGCGAAGAAGGCTCGCCGCGACAAAGGAGCCTGAACATGTGTGGAATCGTAGGTGTACTGGGCGAACACGAAGCCGCCCCCATTCTGGTCGAAGCCCTGAAGCGGCTGGAATACCGCGGTTACGACAGTGCGGGCATTGCCACGGTCAATAACGGCGCGCTTGGTCGCCGCCGCGCGGTGGGCAAGCTGGTCAACCTCAGCGACTTGCTGGTGCATGATCCGCTGCCAGGGAAATCCGGTATCGGTCACACCCGTTGGGCCACCCATGGCGCGCCCACTGTCACCAACGCGCACCCGCATCAGGCGGGGCCGGTCGCCGTCGTACACAATGGCATCGTCGAAAACTACCGCGAATTGCGGGCCGAACTTGCCGAGCATGGTGTAAAATTCGTCACTGAAACGGACACTGAAACGGTGGCCCTGATGGCCGCGCATTACCTCGACAGCGGCCTTTCCCCTGTCGACGCTGCATTCAAGACCATCAACCGCCTTCAGGGCGCCTTTGCACTGGCCTTTTTGTTTGACGGCGAGGACGACCTGATCGTCGCCGCGCGCAAGGGCTCGCCGCTTGCAATCGGGCACGGAACTGGCGAGATGTTCGTCGGCTCGGACGCGATTGCCCTGGCTCCACTGACCGACCGCATCACTTATCTGGAAGAAGGCGATCGAGCGGTGTTGACCCGCACTTCGCTGGAAATTCGCGACGAGGCCGGAGAACTGGCCAACCGCGAGACCCGAAAAATCAAACTGGATCAAACGCGTGCGGACAAGGCTGGCCACAAGCACTTTATGGCCAAGGAAATCGCCGAGCAACCCGTTGTGGTTGCCGAGGCAATTCGATCCTACCTGCCAACTGGCGGGGATGAGGTCGTCCTGCCCGGTGATCTGGACTTCACCAAGCTGGACCGTCTGACCATGGTTGCCTGCGGCACAGCGTTCTACGCCTGCCTGACCGCAAAATACTGGTTCGAACAGTTGGCGAAGATACCCGTCGAAGTTGATATCGCCAGCGAGTTCCGCTATCGCGAGCCTCCGATTCCTGGCCGCACGGCAGCTCTGTTTGTCAGTCAATCGGGCGAAACTGCAGATACGTTGGCCGCGTTGCGGTATTGCGAGGGCAAGGCCGACAAGATCGTGTCGGTGGTCAATGTCCCCGAAAGCTCAATCGCGCGGGAAAGCGATATCGCACTCCCCATCTATGCTGGGGTCGAGATTGGCGTGGCCTCGACCAAGGCTTTCACCTGCCAGCTAAGTGTGCTGCTGATGCTGGCGCTCAAGGCTGCTGCGGATCGCGGAACGCTGAGTGACGAAGAACTGGCAGATCACGCTGCAGCCCTTCGCGGGTTACCCACGGCTTTGAACACAGCCTTGGATCAAAACCGCGCCATTAAGAAATCCGCTCAGCGCCTGTCCGAGGCCCGCGATGTGCTGTTTCTGGGCCGTGGATTGATGTATCCTCTAGCGATGGAAGGTGCACTGAAACTCAAGGAAATCAGCTATATCCACGCCGAAGGTTATGCATCCGGAGAACTGAAGCATGGCCCGATCGCCCTGATCGACAAGCACATGCCGGTGGTTGTCATGGCCCCCCGCGATGCGGTGTTCGACAAGAGCGTCTCAAATATGCAGGAAGTCATGGCGCGCAAAGGCAAGGTCATTCTGGTCTCGGATGATGACGGTATCGCCGAGGCCGAGGACGGCGTCTGGAGCACCATTCGCATGCCTCATGTCCATCCCAGCCTAGCCCCGATCCTCTATTCGGTACCGGCACAGTTGCTTGCCTATCACACAGCGGTTGCCAAAGGGACGGATGTGGACCAACCTCGTAATCTGGCAAAATCCGTTACGGTAGAGTGAGACATGGCCAAGAAATTCCCGGAACTGGACGCCAACCAGCGCAAGTTCATTGAAGAGCAGCACATCTTTTTCGTTGGCACTGCAGCGTCCGAGGGGCAGGTAAATATCTCGCCAAAGGGCATGGATTCCTTGCGTGTTCTGGGGCCGAACCGGATTGTCTGGATGAACCTGACAGGAAGTGGCAACGAAACCGCTGGGCATTTGCTCGACGCCAACCGCATGACGCTGATGTGGTGTTCTTTCACCACGCGTCCGCTGATCCTGCGTACCTACGGGACGGCGCACACATTTCATGTCGGCGACGAAGGCTGGGACGAACTGGCTGGTCTGTTCCCTGTTCACCGCAGCGCACGTCAGATTTATGATCTGAAGGTCGATCTGGTCCAGACCTCCTGCGGCTATGCGGTGCCCTTCATGGATTACCAATCCGACCGCGACACCATGCAGAAATGGGTGGACGGCAAGTCGGATGACGACATCCGCGCCTATTGGGTAGAAAAAAACCAGCAAACCATCGACGGCAAGCCCACCCGCCCCGCCGACTGAACCGTAGATGCTGAATACCTATCTCGACCAGATCAAGGCGCACGCCGAACCCGAGCGCGCCGAACAGATGTTGGCCTATCACAAGGTTGACCGCCCCTATCTGGGCGTCGCAAATCCTGTTCTGAACGACCTGACCAAAGCCTGGCGCCAGGAACTGGACATACCCATGCGCGTGAATCTGGCGGACGCTCTCTGGCAGACCAATATCCATGAGGGCCGTGTAGCGGCGGCCAAGTTGCTCACGCAGGCGCGCATTCGGCCCGACGAAACGGTTTGGCAGTTGCTGCAAAGCTGGCTACCCGATTTCGACGGATGGGCCGTGGCCGATCACGCCTGTATGGCGATCCAAAAACGGCTTTCAGCCGACCCGACCCGGCTGGACCAGGTGGAAACCTGGACAACCTCGGACCATATGTGGACCCGGCGTGCGGCATTGGTGGCCACCCTGCCCTGGACCAAACAAAACCACCCTAAAACCGATGATCTGGCGCGGCGCGACCGAATCCTGAGTTGGACAGCGGGCTATGTGCCCGACCGCGACTGGTTCATCCAAAAGGCTATCGCCTGGTGGCTGCGTGAACTGTCGAAACACGACGCCCCCAGAGTGCTCGCCTTTCTTGATAAGCATGGCGATGCAATGAAACCCTTTGCCCGCCGCGAAGCCGGAAAATACCTGAAAGGTCAGTTGGAATAGACCTGTAGCTCGACCAATTCGTCGAACGGCAGCAGCAGTTCTCGCATCGCGTCCAGCGACAAACGGCTGCCTCCGCTTTCTGGCCCCGGCGCTGGCACAAGGGTGATATAAGCCTGCGCGCCAGTTCTTGGCACAACCACGCGTCCTGTAAATTCCGTATCGACCAGCGGCGTCTCTAACCAGCGCCCCGGTGTCGTTGGATCACCCAATGCGGCAATCGTGGTTTTTGCACCAACCCAACTGGCAGCAGTGGCTGCTACGGGCTCCGGCTCGAAAACCTCTTCTGTCACGACCTCTTCTTGCTCGGCGACTACGTCGCCCTTTCCAAAAACGCGATCCGTCGTCGACCGCACGGTGTCGCAACCCGCAATAAGAACACACAAAGCCAAAAGCATAAATCTCATGCCTAAAGCCTACCGTCCTGCGCGCATCTGTACCAGCGCAAAGGAAACTTCGCCCTTGTCGCGACCCTGTCGCAGCTTTACCTATACCGAATGACTGCTCCGCTTATCGACCCGTTCGCTCGTGCGATTACCTATCTCCGCGTCTCCGTCACGGATCGCTGCGATTTCCGCTGTGTGTACTGCATGTCCGAGGACATGAAGTTCCTGCCCAAAAAGGATCTGCTCACGCTGGAAGAGTTGGATCGTATGTGCTCAACCTTTGTAAAGATGGGGGTTGAAAAGCTGCGGATCACCGGGGGCGAACCGTTGGTGCGCCGCAATATCATGACGTTTTTCAACAGCATGACCCGGCATCTGGACAGCGGCGCATTGAAAGAGCTGACGCTGACCACCAATGGATCTCAGCTGCATCGCTTTGCTGACGATCTCTATACCGCAGGTGTGCGCCGGGTGAACGTGTCACTGGATACATTGGATGAGGACAAATTCGCCCAGATCACCCGCTGGGGCCGCCTGAAACAGGTGTTGAACGGCATCGATGCAGCGCAGAAGGCCGGACTGCGGATAAAAATCAATGCGGTGGCCCTGAAGGGGTTCAACGAAGAAGAGCTGCCCACCATCACAAACTGGTGCGCCGAGCGCGACATGGACCTGACCTGGATTGAGGTCATGCCGATGGGCGATATCGGCAACGAGGATCGTCTGGACCAATACTGGTCACTGAAAGACGTACGCAAAGAATACGAAAACCACTTTACCGTCACCGACCTTGCTGAACGAACCGGTGGGCCAGCGCGCTATGTGCGGCTCGAGGAAACCGGGCAAAAGATTGGCTTCATCACGCCACTATCCCATAACTTCTGCGAAAGCTGTAATCGGGTGCGTCTGACTTGCACTGGTGAGCTGTACATGTGCCTCGGCCAAGAGGACATGGCCGACCTGCGCGGCGCTCTGCGCGACCATCCTGACACCGAGCAACCGCTCGAAGACGCAATCCGCGCGGCGATCAACCTCAAGCCCAAGGGCCATGATTTCGATTATTCCCGCCAAGCGGTCGACGGAAAGATGAGCCGTCACATGAGCCACACCGGCGGCTGACATGCCGAACCAAACTGGTCGACCGACCCTGCTTTATCACCTGTATTGCGGTGTGACTGCCGTAGCAGGCCCATTGGTCTGGCGCACGGTAAGGAAGAAATTGCAGGCAGCTGGCGTCTCCACGGACCGTCAACGGGAACGCTTGGGCTATGCCAGCCTGCCCCGCCCCGACGGTCAGCTAGTCTGGTTTCATGCAGCCAGCGTAGGCGAAACGCTATCTGTCATCAGCCTGATCACGCGGCTGGGTAAGCGGCTACCGCAGGCCGAGTTTCTGATCACCTCCGGCACACCCACCTCTGCCGCATTGATCAAAAAACGCATGCCCCCGCGTGCGCGTCACCAATACCCACCTCTGGATACTTCCGGCCCTGTGCGACGTTTTCTGGATCATTGGCAGCCAAACGCCGCCATCTTTGTCGAAAGCGAACTCTGGCCACGTCTGATTGTCGAAGGTGCCGCGCGCGGCATTCCTTTGACCTTACTGAACGCTCGTCTGTCGGACAGGTCGGTTGAAGGCTGGAAGAAACGACCCAACACGGCGCGGTTCATTCTGGACCATTTCCGCCTGTTTCTGACCCAGAACGACAAGACAGCGCAAAACCTAACCGACATGGGCGCGCGCGCCGAACGCGTGCAGCCCGGCACAAACCTCAAAGCCATGTCCGACCCCCTGCCGGTGGATCAGATCACGCTGTCTGATATTCGTGCACAGATCGAAAACCGCCCCATCTGGATCGCCAGCTCAACACACGCGGGCGAAGAGGAAACCGTACTGGCCGCACATACCGAGCTTCTCAAACGCTGGCCAGACCTGCTGTTGTTGCTGATCCCGCGCCACCCGGAACGCCGGTCCGAGGTGGCTACTCTCGTGGAACACGCCGGGCAAATCGCAGCCATCCGGTCCCAGGAAGATAAAATCACTCAACAAACGCAGGTCTACATTGCCGACACGCTGGGTGAAACCGGCACTTGGTACGCGCTCTGCCCCATCGTGTTTCTGGGTGGTTCATTAAAAGAAATCGGCGGCCATAACCCCTTCGAACCCGCACAAGCGGGCGCAGCAGTGATCACTGGCCCTGGTTTTTTCAACTTCGCCGAAACCTTCGCCCCGCTGATCGAAACCGGCGGCGCACTTCAAGTCCAAACTGCCCCCGAACTGGCCAAGGCTGTTGCAACCTGGCTATCAGATCAATCCGCTTTGGACACGGCGCGCATGGCGGCGAAATCCTGCGTAAACACCCAAAAATCGGCACTGGATGCAATCGTCGAAACGCTCTGCGCCCAACTCGACCTGACAGACCCGGATCCAAGTTCATCTGGCTAAAAATATCCCGGGGGTGCGGGGGCAGAGCCCCCGCCCTTTCCATCAAGCAGCCGGCATACGCTGCTCGACAATCTCAGCCCACCAACTGCACCCAGCCGGAATAGCTTCGTCGTTAAAATTATACTCCGGATGATGCACTGCGGCCGTATCGCCATTACCGACTAGAATGTACGCTCCCGGCCGCTCTTCGAGCATAAAGGCGAAATCCTCACCGCCCATGATTAATGGCGCCTCATCACAGTTACCCGAAACAGACCGGGCGACATCGGCGGCGAAATCGGTCTGCTCATCGCTGTTTACCATCACGGGATAACCGCGGTAGTAAGTCACCTCGGCAGTCCCACCAAACGTCGCGGCAACACCCTCGCAGATTTCCCTGATGCGTTTCTCCGCCAGGTCCCGCATCGCTGTGCTCATCGTGCGGACGGTGCCTTTGATCTGCACCCTTTGCGGGATCACATTGAAGGCCGTGGACGACGTCTCAAATGACGTGACCGAAACCACGACCTGATCCACCGGATCGGCATTGCGCGACGCGACCGTCTGCAGCGCCAGAACCGCCTGCGCCGCCATCACGGTCGTATCCACAGTTTCATGAGGTTTGGCAGCGTGGCCGCCCTTCCCTTCGAATGTAATGTCGAACTGGTCCGTGGCCGCAAAAAACGCACCGGGTCGAATGGCAAAACTGCCTACGGGACGTCCGGGCCAGTTGTGCATACCGTAGACTTCCTGAATGCCCCAGCGATCCATCATTCCGTCTTCGCACATCTCGCGGCCGCCACCGCCGCCCTCTTCGGCGGGCTGAAAAATCACAACCACTTTGCCGTCAAAGTTCCGGGTTTCCGAGAGGTACTTCGCCGCCCCAAGCAACATCGCCGTATGCCCGTCATGCCCACAGGCATGCATCGCCCCATCCGTCTTTGAAGCATAGTCCAGACCCGTCGCTTCATGGATCGGCAGAGCATCCATATCGGCCCGCAAACCGATCACCTTGCCGCGTGTATCAACTTTGCCCCTGATCACTCCTACAACTCCGGTGCGGCCAATACCGGTGACCACCTCATCACAGCCGAATTCTTTCAGCTTCTCGGCAACCAGCGCGCTGGTTCGATGCGTTTCAAACAGGATCTCCGGGTTTTCATGAATGTCACGCCGCCATTCAGTGATTTCACCCTGCAATTCAGCGAACCGGTTTTTGATCGGCATGGTTTTCTCCCATTTTATTTTGTTGCTCGGGGTACTGCCCCGGCGAACAATCGTAATTTCAATTTGCCGACGCAGGCCGCAGCGCTCCAGACAGAAGGACAATCAGTACGGCCAACGGCAACAAAGCTGCAAACGCTAAGCGCAATGTAAGCATTTCGGCCAGAAACCCAATAAGCGGTGGGCCGATCAGCAACCCTCCATAGCCCAGCGTCGCCACACTGGCGATCGCCTGACCCGGCGGCACATGCGGGTCATTGGCAGCCCGGCTAAAGGCCAACGGCATGATCACGGCATATCCGATGCCCATCAAAGCGAAGCCCGCCAGCGCAATCTCGGCCTCTGCCGCAGAGACCACAGCGAGCACACCCAATGCGGCGCAAACACCCCCGAAACGCGCAGTGGCAACGGGTCCGAACCGAGCAATGACCAAACCACCCGCCAGCCGGAAAACCACCATTGTCACCGAGAACACCGCATAGCCCAGCGCCGCGACGCTTTCTGCTGCCCCGGTCTCGTCGCGCATGAAAATCGCGCTCCAGTCCGCCACAGCCCCCTCTCCCAACGCTCCGCAAAGCGCGGTGAAACCAACAAGGATCAGTGCACCCGAAGGCAAGGCAAGGACGGCACCGCCTGCAGATACAGCCTTGCGAGATGTCCAGTGTACCCAAGACAGAGCCAACGCCGAGATCACGACAAGCCCTCCTGCCAGCAGGAAATGCTGCATCACCGTCAACCCTGCTTGCACCGCTCCGTACCCGCTGAACGCACCCAACCCGGCCCCAAGGCTCCACATCGCGTGAAACGAGGACATGACGGGCTTTTCATAGGCTTGCTCAACTTCCGCCGCCCAAGCGTTCATGGCAACGTCCATCGAGCCGTGAAACGCACCGAAGAAAAACAGAAACGCCGCCAATGACCAAAACCCACCGGCCATGGCCAGCAGGATCAAAGACAACGTGTAAAGCACAGCAATGACGCGAGTGATCGTTACTGCGCCGAACCAGTCTGTCAGCCGACCCGTTACCGGAAATGAACACACAGCCCCCGCTGCCATGAACAACAAGCCATAACCCAAAGCCTCATGCGATAGGTCCAACCGGTCCCGCACGGCGGGAATACGAGACGCCCAGATGCCAAACAGTGCACCATTCAGGATGAACATGGCAGCAACGGCCCGCCAAGCGGCCAACAATCCGATCAAAGGGCATCCTTCGCAACTAGCGCTAAATGCACCTGTTTTACAGGCTAGTGACGCTTTGGCAAATACGCCTATTCCAACCGCTTGCGTATTCGGCGAATGGCCAACCAAACACAAAAAACAACCGGAATTGTTACCGCTGAAGTCAGCATTCCTTTGCTTAGCTGGTCCTCAGCAAACGGGTGCAAAAGATCGCGAACCAACGAGACCGCATAATAGCTGATTGCAACGACCGACAGCCCCTCGACGGTGTATTGCAGCCGCAACGCAATATCAGCGCGACGATCCATGCTCTCCAGCAACGCTTGGTTTTGGGCGCTCCGCTCGACATCCACCCGCGTTCGCAGCAACTCGCCCGCGCGAATGGCGCGGTCAGACAGCGCCTGCAGACGGCGCTCCGTCGATTTCACAGTACGAATGGCTGGGTCATAGCGGCGCATCATGAAATCAGCAAAGCTCTGACCGCCTTCGAAACGCTCTTCGCGCAAGACCTCGATCCGCTGGTTTACGATAGCCTCATAAGCGCCTGTTGCTCCGAAGCGGAAAGAACATTGCGCTGAAAGTGTCTCAAGTTCGGTCGATATAGACAACAGATCGGGCAGCAACTCGTCGGGATGGGCCATATTATCGGTCATCTGACCCATCAGCTCTGTCAGTTTCGCATCCAGTTCGCCAATCCTGGGGGTCAGTTTCTTGACGCGAGCAAAGCCTAGCATGGACATGGCTTTGTAGGTCTCGATTTCACAAAGACGTTGGATAATACGTCCCGTTCTGCGCCGTCCGGCGCCTTTGGAAACGAAAAGCGCAAATCGCATGTGCCCCGCCGGATCGATGCGAAAATCGCTGGCGCATACCGCAGCATCGTCTAACACACGAGCCGCCGCCAGGCTTTCAGGCTCGAACCAATTCAGCAGCGACGCTTTGACAGCATCATCCTCTTGCCGCTCAACTACCCGGATCATGGCCGAAGTAATGCGCTGACCTTCGCTGGCCTTCAGCCAATCAGGGGGGAACACCTCAAAATCGGCCGGATTGAAGGGGCGGTCGCTCACGTTCTTCGTAATTGCTGTAAAGGTCACGAATTCGGTGTGCTGTTCCCATTTCAGCCAATGACGCCCAATCTGGCCAGCATAGTGTGTGGCCTGAGGCTGCGGATGCTGCGCCCCGTGACGATCCAACAGATTGATCAGATGCGCCAGCTCCTTGTCCCGATCCCGAGCTACAGCGGCCACCGGATTTTTGATCGCCAAAAAGGTTACAGTGCAAGGCGTATCAGCCACAGGAAATGGGCGCGCGTGCAGTTCATTGGCCAGAGAATAGCGCAAAGGGTGGTCGTCGATGGTCGTCATAAGGGGCTCCGGTTCGTCCACCGCACTATACGGCACACCAAGAATACATCAATTATCTTTTTATTTCATGCACTTACAAGGATACAACGGTATACATTCCAGCTATCCTATTGATTTGGTTGCCACAGCTCGACGGGATTTCCTTCGGGGTCGTGAATACGGGCGAATTTTCCAACCTCACTGTCCCATTCGGCACGAGTTTCAACCGGAATCCCCGCTGCTTCTAACTGAAAGATCATGGCCTCCAGATCATCGACACGAAAGTTGATCATCCATTGCCGATTAGTCGGCCCAAAATACGTCGTGTCCTGCGCGAAAGGGGCAAACACAGTGTACCCTTCGCGCTGCTTCCACGGAACAGACCCGCAGGGATCAACTCCAAGATTTTCTTCATACCAAGCGCTCAAGGCTTTAGGATCACGGGCCCGAAAGAACACGCCGCCTATGCCGTTCACCTTCTGCATTGCAGTCCCCCCACTGTGCTCAGGTTGAACATAGCACACCCCGCCCGCTTCATCTGGCCGCAAATATCCTGGGGGCTTGGGGGGCAAAGCCCCCTACCAAACAAAAAAGAAAAGGGCGCCCAAAGGGCGCCCTTTGCAGTTCGAAAAACCTAAATGATCAGTCGATCATCGGCAGCAGCTTATCGAGCGACTCCTTGGCGTCGCCATAGAACATGCGGGTGTTCTCTTTGAAGAACAGCGGGTTTTCGATGCCCGAGTAGCCAGTGCCCTGACCACGCTTGGACACGAACACCTGCTTGGACTTCCAGCATTCCAGAACCGGCATCCCGGCGATGGGGCTGTTTGGGTCTTCCTGCGCCGCAGGGTTCACGATGTCGTTCGAACCGATGACGATGGCCACATCCGTCTCAGGGAAGTCCTCGTTGATTTCGTCCATTTCCAGAACGATGTCGTAAGGAACTTTCGCCTCAGCCAGCAGCACGTTCATGTGGCCCGGCAGACGACCGGCAACTGGGTGGATCGCGAAACGCACCTCTTTGCCCTTGGCGCGCAGCTTGCGGACCAGTTCGGAAACCGACTGCTGTGCCTGCGCAACGGCCATACCGTAACCCGGGATGATGATAACGCTGTCGGCGTCGTTCAGAGCTGCGGCAACACCATCGGCGTCGATCGCCACCTGCTCACCTTCGACCTCCATCTGCGGCCCCGAAGTGCCACCAAAGCCACCCAGGATCACGCTGACAAAGTGACGGTTCATCGCTTTGCACATGATGTAGGACAGGATCGCACCCGACGAGCCCACCAGCGCACCGACCACGATCAGCAGATCGTTGCCAAGGCTGAAGCCGATCGCAGCAGCCGCCCAGCCCGAGTAGCTGTTCAGCATCGACACAACCACCGGCATGTCGGCGCCGCCGATGCCCATGATCAGGTGATAACCGATGAACAGAGCAGCCAGCGTCATCAGGATCAGCGGCAGCAGGCCACCGGATGCTGTGTACCAGACCAGGCAGATCAGCGAGAGACCCGCAGCGGCTGCGTTCAGCGCATGACCGCCGGGCAGCTTAGTCGCCGCCGAGGTCACCTTACCTGCCAGCTTACCATAGGCCACGACCGAACCGGTAAAGGTGATCGCACCGATGAAGATGCCCAGAAACAGTTCCACATGCAGGATTGCAAGCTCGGCCGAGGATTTCTTGGCGATCAGTGCAGCGAAGGTTCCAAAACCTTCCTTGGCCAGCTTCGCATCAGCAGAAGCAAGCGCCTGCGCCACGTTTCCGATCTCGAAATGCGCGTTGAAGCCAACGAAAACAGCCGCCAGACCAACTAGCGAGTGCATCGCGGCCACCAGTTGCGGCATCTCGGTCATCTGGACGCGCTGCGCCACATACTGACCAATCAGACCACCGCCGATGATCAGCAGCAGCGACAGCAACCAATAACCCGAACCGGGGCCAACCAGCGTGGCAAAGACCGCCAGCGCCATACCGACGATGCCGTACCAGACCGCGCGCTTGGCGCTTTCCTGGTTCGACAGACCGCCGAGCGAAAGGATGAAGAGAACAGCCGCAACAACATAGGCGGCAGTAGTGAAGCCAAATTCCATCTACCCGGCCTCCTTAAGATTTCTGGAACATGGCGAGCATGCGCCGGGTGACAAGAAAACCGCCGAAGATATTGATCCCGGCCATGAAAACGGACAGCGCCGCCAGCAGAATAACAAGGAACGAGCCCGATCCGATCTGCATTAGCGCCCCGACGATGATGATCGACGAGATCGCGTTGGTGATCGCCATCAGCGGCGTATGCAGGCTGTGCGCAACGTTCCAGATCACCTGGAAGCCAACAAAGATAGCCAGCACAAAGACGATGAAGTGCTGCATGAAGCTGGCCGGAGCGATCAGCCCCACCAGCAGCATCAGCGCACCGCCGACACCCAGCAGGGTGAACTGCTGCTTGGTCTGCGCCTTGAAGGCCGCGATCTCCTGCGCCTTTTTCTCTTCCGGGGTCAGTTCCTTGACCTCAGGCTTTTTCTGCGCCGCGATGGCCTGAATTTTAGGCGGCGGCGGCGGGAAGGTGATCTCTCCCTCATGGGTCACGGTCGCGCCGCGGATCACGTCATCTTCCATGTTGTGATTGATCTGACCGTCCTTCTCGGGCGTCAGGTCAGTCATCATGTGACGGATGTTGGTCGCATAGAGCGAAGAGGATTGTGCCGCCATCCGGCTGGGGAAGTCGGTATAGCCGATGATGGTCACGCCATTGTCGGTTACGATCTTCTCGTCCGCGACGGTCAGTTTGCAGTTGCCGCCCTTTTCCGCAGCAAGGTCAACGATAACCGAGCCGGGCTTCATGCGATCGACCATATCCTTGGTCCAAAGCTCAGGAGCCTCACGGTTCGGGATCAGCGCCGTGGTAATGACGATGTCCATCTCGGGTGCCAGCTCGCGGAACTTGGCCAGCTGCGCGTTGCGGAATTCTTCGGACTGAACCGAGGCATAACCGCCGGTGGCCGCGCCATCCTGTTGGTCTTCTTCGAAGTCCAGATAGACAAACTCGGCCCCCATCGATTCGACCTGTTCGGCCACTTCAGGGCGCACGTCGAATGCATAGGTGATCGCGCCCAGAGAGGTCGAGGTGCCGATCGCCGCCAGACCAGCCACACCAGCGCCGACAATCAGCACTTTCGCAGGCGGCACTTTACCAGCAGCCGTCACCTGACCAGTGAAGAAACGGCCAAAGTTGTTACCGGCCTCGATCACCGCGCGGTAACCAGCGATGTTCGCCATCGACGACAACGCATCCATTTTCTGAGCGCGCGAAATACGCGGCACCATTTCCATGGCGATGACGTTGGCACCTTTGGATTTAGCCAGCTCCATGCCTTCTTCATTGCCCGCAGGGTTGAAGAATGAAATCAGTGTCTTACCCGCAGACAACCGCTTTAGCTCGGCCTCTTCGGGCTGGCGAACCTTGGCGATGATATCCGCAGTTTTCCACAGCGATGCAGCCGTCTTGACGACTTCAACGCCTACAGCTTCGTAAGCTGCATCAGAAAAGCCCGCAGCTGCGCCTGCGCCCTTTTCGATCAGGCATTCATAGCCCAGTTTCTGTAACTGAACCGCAGAATCAGGCGTCATCGCGACCCGGTTCTCTCCGTCCAGTATTTCCTTTGGTGTGCCTATCTTCACTGGCAGATCCCCCTAATTTTCACTCAGACTGAGCGGGTGGTCGGTATTGTTTGTTAAGCGAACGTGTATCCTGCGCAACATTATTTCGCAAGCGCAGCATTTGCTGCGTTGCATCATGGTCACGGTTCCTTCATATCCAGCGCCGTGTCCGGCGTTCATAGCGGGCGAAATCAGCGCGAAAAGTGCGACGCAAACGATCCTCTTCCGGCAGGATAAAACGGCGCTCAAGCACCCACACAAACACGGGTACGAGCACCAGCGACAGGACCGCATCAAATCGTAGAACCAAGCCCGCCAGGATTAGGACATCACCAAGATAGATTGGATTACGGCTACGCTTGTAAATGCCCGATTGCACCATGGCAGTTGGCGTTTCATGCGGAATTACTGTTGTTTTGTGGCGGCGAAACTCAACAATAGCCAATACCGCAACCAGGATACCTGCGCCGATCAGAAGTCCGCTGAGCAGATCGGTCAGCCCGCTATCCAGCGACAACCCGAGTGGAAAATGACGCGCTTGCAGCCATGCCAGCAATGCAAATCCAATCAGCCAGACGGGCGGTATGTCGATCCAGCGCATGCGCACTCTCCGCAAGTGGCGCCACGCAGAGCACGTGTCGCTTCTGACCGATGTCCTACCGCTTTCAGACCCAAATGGCAAAGCTTGGGTTGTCGCATCAATGGACAGGCATAAATGGATCGGATAGGCCGAATCAAAGCACTGACCCAGATCAAAAGATTGTGAGCCCCCGATGACCGACTTTGCCGTGACAAAAGCCATGTTCGACCTGCCAGATGGCGTCATCTATCTGGACGGAAATTCGCTGGGTCCGTTGCCCAAGGCAGCAGGAGGCCGGGTTAACGACATGCTGGTCAAGGAATGGGGGCAAATGTTGATCACCGGCTGGAATAAGGCCGGATGGATGGCTTTGCCGACGGGGTTGGGCGACCGCATTGGTCGCCTTGTCGGAGCAGAACCCGGTACTGTGGTGACCGGGGATACACTCTCAATCAAGGTCTATCAGGCCGTGGCCTCGGCCCTTGAGTTGCGCCCGGATCGCAAGGTTGTGCTGTCGGACAACGGCAATTTCCCTTCGGACCTTTATATGGTGGACGGTCTGTTGCGCTCTCTGGGCCCAGATTACGAACTGCGCGTCGTTGCACCTGAAGAGGTCGCCGCAAGCATCACCGAAGATGTCGCCGTTCTGATGCTGACCGAAGTCGACTATCGCCGCGGAAGAATGCACGACATGAGGGCGTTGACCGAGTTGGCTCATGCGAATGGGGTGGTCACTGTCTGGGATCTGGCCCACTCTGCCGGAGCTATTCCAGTGGATCTGTCCGGCTGCAACGCCGATTTCGCAGTGGGCTGCACCTATAAGTACCTCAACGGTGGCCCAGGCGCCCCCGCCTTCATTTATGTCGCGCCGCGTCTGACCGACCGTGCGCGCCCTGCCCTGTCGGGCTGGCTGGGGCACGAGGCCCCTTTTGCCTTTGATCTGGATTACCGCCCCGGCAGCGGGATCGAGAGGATGCGTGTCGGCACCCCTCCTATCATCCAGATGACCGCCCTCTCCGCTGCAATGGACATCTGGGACATGGCCGATATGGCCGATGTGCGCGCCAAATCCATCGAACTAACCGAGTTGTTCATCTCCCGCGTGGAAGCGACCTGCCCCAAGTTAGAACTGGCCAGCCCGCGCGATCCAAACCAGCGCGGCAGTCAGGTGTCGTTCCGATTTACTGATGGCTACGCGGCTATGCAGGCGCTGATCGCGCGCGGTGTGATCGGAGATTTCCGCGCGCCTGATATCATGCGGTTTGGTTTCACGCCGCTTTATATCGACGAACAGGACGTTGAACGCGCAGCCGACATCATGGCCGACATCATGAGCAACCGCCTGTGGGACGCGCCAGAATACAAAGTGCGGCAGCGGGTTACTTGACCTCAAGCCCTGCGCTGATCAGCGCTGCGATCTGCGCGACCTGCTGTTCATAAACATCAGCACCTGCGCCGATCAGCTTAAGCCCTTTCAGCGTAGCCGTGATCGTCCGGCCGGTCTCGGCCGCACTCGTCAGCAGACGCACACGCCCCAACTGTTCTTGCTGCGAAAGCCACTCGGCATAGACGCCCGCCAATCCGGCTTCTCCCTCTGCAATGATTTCAGAGGACATGGACTTGGTGTTATCCAGCATCTCAAGCCCGTGAGGCGACGCCAGTATCTTTGCAATCCCTGCCGTCTGGGTCTGAATCGCGTGGGTCAGAACCTCAGCCACTGAACCCTGCGTCGCCAGCGCTGCGGCAACTGCTGCCGTTTTTTCAACGTAGTAAAACTCGGTCAGTTTGCTGACGATCGCCTCTTTGTTCTTGAAATGCAGATACAGCGCTGGCCGGGACATCCCCGCCCCGCGCGCTATGTCATCCATCGAGGTCTTTCGATACCCATATGTGGAAAAGGCCTGAAACGCCGAGTCCAGGATCGCCTTTTGCCGTGAATCGTCAACTGCTTCCACCATACCTGAACTCGTGACATTATTTGTTTGTTTTGTCAATTGACACACTGACACTTTTCGACAATTATGTCAGAAACCAGCCACAGCTAAATGAGGTGCGCAATGGCGACCGCTCTGAAGATCAACGGAAAGCAACATCAGATTGACTTGCCCGATGACGTCCCCCTGCTTTGGGTACTGAGGGATGAGGTCGGGTTGACCGGAACTAAGTTTGGCTGCGGCGTCGCCGCCTGCGGCGCATGCACCGTGCAAATTGATGGCGAGGCCGTACGTTCGTGTCAGGTGGCCTTGTCAGATGTTTGGGGTGATGTGACCACGATTGAAGGCATCGGAACACCAGACGCTATGGCTGCAATCCAACAAGCCTGGGTCGATCATCAGGTTGCACAGTGCGGATACTGTCAATCGGGCCAGATCATGCAGGCCGCCGCATTGCTGGCAGAAAACCCCGCACCATCGAACGCGGACATAGACGAAGCGATGCAAGGCAACTTGTGTCGCTGTGGCACCTACCCCCGTATTCGCGCTGCGATCCACGACGCAGCCGGCAAATTGAAGGAGGCGTAATCAATGGCTTCTGTTGGAAAAATCCTCCGTCGAACCTTCCTGATCGGGTCCGCCGCGATTGTCGGCGGCGTGGCTTTTGGCGCCTATTACGTAAGCCGCCCCTCCGCAAACCCGCTGAAACCCACCGAAGGTCAGACAGCACTGAACCCATTTGTTCTGATCGACCAGAACGGCGTGACCCTCTTTGCCCCCCGCGCCGAGATGGGACAGGGGGTGAAAACAACATGGGCTGCGCTTATTGCCGAGGAACTGGACGTTGATCTGGACCAGATCACCGTTCTGCACGGCCCGGCGGCGGCGGCCTACTACAACTCGGCGCTGATGAGGGAAAGCCTGCCCAACAAGGGCTATGACATCTCGAACTTCCAGCACAATCTGGGTGAAGCGCTTGGGGTGCTTGGCAAGGTGCTGAGCCTGCAAGTCACCGGTGGCTCGACCTCGATGAAGGACGGGTTCGAGCGTATGCGTCAGGCCGGGGCCTCGGCTCGTGAGACGCTGAAACGCGCGGCTGCCAACCGTCTGGGCGTCGACCCGTCCGAGTTAAAGACCGCTTCGGGGCATGTGATTTCCTCGAGAGGCGATAAGATCGCCTACAATGAACTGGCTGTAGATGCGGCGGGGCTTGAACCGGTCGAGGTGCCGCTGCGCGATCCGTCCGAATGGCGCTATCTGGGCCAGACCCAACCGAGACTGGACATGGTCGAAAAGGTGACAGGTACGGCCGGGTTCGGTGTCGACGTACGCTTGCCGGGCATGAAATTCGCCGCCGTCCGGATGAACCCAAAACTCGGCGGTGCGATGAACGGTTTTGACGACAGTGCCGCCAAAGCCATGCCCGGGGTCGAGAAAATTGTCGATCTGGGCACTGGTGTCGCGGTTATCGCAAACAACACTTGGCTCGCCAATCAGGCAGTTGAGGCAATAGATGTGGATTGGGGCGACGCCCCCTACCCACCCGACACCGCGGGCATCTTTGCCAAAATTGCTGAAGCTTTCGACGACGCTCCGAACTCGACCATGCGCGACGATGGCGATGTGAGCGTCGCGCTCGATGGCGCGACCGAGATCACGGCTGAATATCAGGTGCCCTATCTGGCCCACGCCACGATGGAGCCGATGAACGCAACCGCACTTTACACCGGCGACGCGTTGGATCTGTGGTGCGGCAATCAGGCCCCGACGCTGATCCGGTTCCGCGTGGCCAACACAGCCGGTCTGGACACCGAGGCGGTGCAGATCCACACCACATATCTGGGCGGCGGATTTGGCCGACGCGGTGAGCTGGATTTCGGCGAGATCGCCACCAAGGTCGCCATGGCCATGCCCGGCACTCCGGTTCAGACAACTTGGAGCCGCGAAGAAGACATGCGCCACGACTATTTCCGCCCTGGTGCCATCGCCCGGCTGCGAGGAGCGGTTCAGGACGGCAAGGCGGTGCTGATCGACGGTAGGGTCGCATCCCAATCCAGTACTCAGCAGGCCGTTACACGCTATACTGGTCTGCCCGGTTCAGGCCCGGACAAGGTGCTGGTCGAAGGGTTCTTCAACCAACCCTACGCGGTGCCGAATTACAGGGTAAGCGGACACATCGCTGAACTTGATGTTCCCGTCGGGTTCTGGCGCTCAGTCGGTAACAGCCATAACGGCTTTTTCCATGAAACCTTCATGGATGAGATGGCCCATGCCGCAGGCCGCGACCCGCTGGAGTTCCGACTGGAGTTGATGAAGGACGAACACGCACCGTCGGCAGGTTGCCTGCAAGCCGTAAAGGAAATGTCCGGCTGGACTGGTCAAACACCCAACGGTATCGGGCGCGGCGTGGCCTTCACCTACAGCTTCGGCACCCCGGTTGCTCAGGTGATCGAAGTGGTCGATGAAGACGGCACCATCCGCATCAACAAGGCATGGATCGCCTGTGATATGGGGCTGGCGCTAGACCCGGAAAACGTCAAGGCGCAGATGTTCGGTGGCATGATGTACGGGTTGTCGGCGGCCTGCTATGGCGAGATCACCTTCGCCGAGGGCGAGGTCGAACAGTACAACTTCCCTGACTATGATGCGCTGCGCATGCACACTGCCCCGCAGGTCGAGGTGCGCGTGCTGGAAACCAACCGTCACATGGGCGGCGCAGGCGAGCCGGGAACACCTCCGTCGATGCCCGCGCTCGGTAATGCTCTGTTCGATTTGACCGGAGAACGTGCCCGTACCCTCCCCCTGATCAATCAGTTTAACTTGCTGGTCTGATCGCAACGCGCCGGTCCGGTCCCCCTCTTGCGGATCGGCGCGAAAATCACGCTGTCTGCTGTATCAGGCTGACATCCGATCCGGTCGCCCATGCGCGCACAGCAGCACCGAACGCTTCGAATAAAGGTCGGGAAACAGGATCGTTGATTGCATCCCATTCCGGGTGCCATTGCACCGACAACGTAAACCCGGGTGCATCCTTGACATAGATTGCCTCAGGCGTGCCATCCGGCGCGTGTCCGTCTATAACCACGCGATCACCGACTGTCTTGATACCCTGCCCGTGAAGGGTGTTCGTCATCACCTCAGGCGCGCCGAATAGTTGGTGAAACACGCCGCCCTCGTCCAATGTTACCACATGGCGCAAAGCGAATTTCTCTTCCAGCGTGCCGTCCGGCGGCATGCGGTGGTTCATTCGCCCCGGTAGATCACGAATTTCGGGGTAAAGCGTCCCCCCCATGGCAACGTTCACTTCTTGGAACCCACGGCAGATCCCCATGAACGGCTGCCCTCGCTCAACGCAAGCCCGAACCAGAGGCAGCGTGATAGCATCCCGTGCCCGGTCGAACTCGCCATGGGCGTCAGTGGCGTCTTCGCCATATTCCTCGGGGTGTACATTTGGACGTCCGCCAGTCAGCAGAAACCCGTCGCAGACCTCCAGCAATTCTTCGACCGTGACATATCGCGGGTCAGATGGGATCAAAAGCGGCAGGCAGTGGGAAACATTTGCCACGGCGTCCGAATTCATCGTTCCGCCCGCATGGGTCGGATATTCATCGTTCATGAGATAAGAGTTGCCGATGATACCGACGACAGGTCGAGACATTCCGCTTTCCTTACTGGTTCCCTGATTAAAAAGAAAGCTATCCGCAGCGAGGAGAACGTGCAACAGAGCACGCCCTGCATGACAGCGCAAGGACGTGTTCAGTTCTGCACGCATCTTTCAGCGTAAGTTAGAGAAAATCAGATTTCTCCGGTCAGGCCCGCCGCCTCAATCCCGGCCATGCCTGCAACCGCGTCATTGTCCGACGTATCGCCGGTAACACCCACGGCACCAATCACGGCACCTTTGCGATCCCGCAACAAGATACCGCCCGGAACCGGAACGACCTGACCACCATAAACACCATTCACCGCGGCCATGAAATAAGCTTGCGCCTCGGCCCGCTGCATCTGCGCAGTGCCCGCCATGCCCAGCATGACCGATCCATACGCCTTGCCATGCGCGATCGGGAACCGGCCCGGTGCCGCGCCATCTTCACGCTCAAATGCGATGACGTGGCCTCCGGCATCCAGCACAACAACCGAGAGAGGCTTCAGTTCCATCTCGCGCCCCTTCTCAAGGGTTTTCCGGATGATAGTGCGAGCTTTGCGCAGATTGACTGCCATGTTGTGTCCTCTCGTTCCTTGGGATTAAAGGCTGGCTTTCAGTTCCAGACGGCGGGCATGCAGAACCGGCTCGGTATAGCCCGAGGGCTGAATGCGCCCCTTGAAAACCAGATCGCAGGCCGCCTGAAACGCGATGCCGTCGAATCCCGGCGCCATCGGTGAATAAGTCGGGTCGTCTTCATTCTGGCGATCCACTACAGCGGCCATCTTCCGCATTGCTGCCATCACCTGGTCTTCGCTGACAACGTCGTGGTGCAACCAGTTGGCCAGCGCCTGTGACGAAATCCGGCAGGTTGCCCGGTCTTCCATCAGGCCAATATCATTGATGTCTGGCACTTTCGAGCATCCCACCCCCTGATCGACCCAACGCACTACATAACCCAGAATGCCCTGCGCGTTGTTTTCGATCTCGCGCGCGATTTCATCTTCGCTGAGGTTACGGCCACCCAGCAGTGGAATGGTCAGCAAGTCGTTCAGCGTACCGCGCGCGCCACCGGCAGCCAGTTCGTCCTGACGGGCCAGCACGTCGAACTTGTGATAGTGCGTCGCGTGCAAAGTCGCGGCAGTTGGCGACGGCACCCAAGCGCAAGTGGCACCCGATTGCGGGTGGCCGATCTTGGCCTCCAACATATCGCCCATCCGATCAGGCATGGCCCACATGCCCTTGCCAATCTGCGCCTTGCCCTTCAGGCCACAGGCCAAGCCGATATCAACGTTGCGATCCTCATACGAAACGATCCACGGCGTGTTTTTGATGTCGCCCTTTGGCAGCATCGGGCCCGCCTCCATCGAGGTGTGAATCTCATCCCCCGTCCGATCCAGAAAACCGGTGTTGATAAAGGCCACACGCGATTTCGCGGCCCGGATACATTCCTTAAGGTTGGCCGAAGTGCGACGCTCTTCATCCATGATACCCAGCTTTACCGTGTTGCGCGGCAGGCCCAGAATATCCTCAACCATATCGAAAATCTCGACCGAGAATGCGACTTCTTGGGGACCGTGCATCTTGGGCTTGACCACATAGACCGATCCTTTGACCGAGTTGCCGCCCTCACGCTGCAGATCGTGCATGGCGATCAGAGTCGTGCAAAGCGCATCCATCAGTCCTTCGCCGATCTCATTGCCCTCGCCATCCAGAACAGCGGGGTTGGTCATCAGGTGCCCCACATTGCGCACCAACATCAGCGAGCGGCCCTTCAACGTGGCCTTCTCACCGCTGGTGGCGGTGTATTCCACATCCTCGGCCAGCTTGCGGGTGAAAGTTTCGCTACCTTTCGAGACCTCTTCGGTCAGATCGCCTTTCATTAAGCCCAGCCAGTTGCTATAGGCCACAACCTTGTCGGCAGCATCCACGCAAGCAACCGAATCCTCGCAGTCCATAATGGTGGACAATGCCGATTCCAGCCGTACATCGGCGATGCCCGCCGGATCGGTGGCGCCAATGTTGCTGGAGGGATCGATCATGATCTGCACATGCAGACCGTTGTTCTTCAGCAGTACAAATTCCGGTTTTTCCGCAGCTCCGCCAAAGCCCACAAAACCCGCAGGATCAGCCAGCGCCGGAATCAACGCCCCGCCTTCGACGCTCAGCCCGGTGACGTCCGCCCAGGACCCTTCGGCCAGCGGCGCGGTGTCATCCAGAAACGCCTTGGCCCATGCAATCACGCGGGCCCCACGATCGGCGTCGTAACCTATGGCCTTGGGCTGTTCGCCCATTGCGTCAGTACCATAGAGCGCATCATAAAGGCTGCCCCAGCGTGCATTGGCGGCGTTCAAGGCAAACCGTGCATTGGTGATCGGTACCACCAACTGCGGTCCGGGGGTCAGGGCAATCTCAGGATCGACGTTGGCGGTTTCGATCTGAAAATCCTCGCCCTCCTCGACCAGATAGCCAATCTCACTCAGGAATGCCTGATATGCTGCTGCGTCATGTTCCCGACCTATGTTGGCAATGTGCCAGCCATCGATACGGCCCTGAATCTCGGCCCGCTTGGCAAGCAGCGCCTTGTTCTTTGGCCCCAGCTCTTGAACCATGCGGGATAAACCTGACCAAAAAGCCTCGGATGAAGTATCGGTTCCGGGCAGCGCCTGATTTTCGATGAAATCCGCCAGTTCGACGGCGATCTGCAAACCGTTTCTGGTTTCCCTGCTGCTCATTTCAGGCCTCTCCCGCAATTGTACGCCACTGTATGCCGTCTTCAATTAGGACGGAAGTTTCCGATAGGCAACATGTCTTGAACCCTTTAATTGCCGATCCGCGGGATTAGTTCAAAATCATCACGTACCTGATTGCCTGGCAAAGCGGTCACGTGGCTTGCAGCCCAACGCTACAGCCCATAACGTCGCGCCGAACACGAACCGACACGAGGCCCCAGATGCGCGACGCCGCCCCCACCACGATCTATCTGAAAGACTACACGCCATTTGGCTATCTGGTGGACAGCGTGCATCTGACCTTTGATCTGGCAGATCATGCCACACGCGTCACCTCACGCATCGCATTCCGCCCTAATCCCGTGGCCACGGATCACACGTTTTTCCTGCATGGCGAAGAACTGACCCTGATCCGTGCCGTCATCGACGGGGTCGAAGTCACGCCCGACGTCACTGACAAGGGCCTGACCGCAAATGTCCCCGACGCGCCTTTCATTTGGGAATCTGTGGTCGAAATCGACCCCGGCAACAACACCGCACTTGAGGGGCTATACATGTCGAATGGCATGTACTGCACCCAATGCGAGGCCGAAGGGTTTCGCAAGATCACCTATTACCCCGACCGTCCGGACGTGATGTCCACCTTCACCGTGCGCATCAACGGCGACCTGCCGGTACTGCTGTCCAACGGTAACCCGTCGGGCAAAGGTGAAGGCTGGGCCGAATGGACCGATCCGTGGCCAAAACCCGCTTACTTATTCGCGCTGGTCGCAGGTGACCTGATCGCACACCCAGGCCAGTTCACCACCTTGTCCGGTCGCGATGTGGAACTGAACCTCTGGGTCCGCCCCGGCGACGAGGGAAAATGCGCCTTTGGCATGGAGGCGCTGAAGAAGTCGATGAAATGGGACGAAGACGTCTATGGCCGTGAATACGATCTGGACGTGTTCAACATCGTGGCGGTCGATGACTTCAACATGGGCGCGATGGAGAACAAGGGGCTGAACATCTTCAACTCCTCCGCCGTTCTGGCCAGTCCCGAAACCTCGACCGACGCCAATTTCGAACGAATCGAAGCAATCATCGCGCATGAGTATTTCCACAACTGGACCGGCAATCGGATCACCTGCCGCGACTGGTTTCAGCTATGCCTCAAAGAAGGGCTGACTGTCTTCCGCGATGCGCAGTTTACATCCGACATGCGCTCGGCCCCGGTCAAACGCATACACGACGCGATCGATCTGCGCGCACGGCAGTTCCCCGAGGATAACGGGCCGCTGTCGCACCCTGTCCGGCCTGAGAGTTTTCAGGAGATCAACAACTTCTACACCGCGACCGTCTACGAGAAAGGCGCCGAGGTCATCGGCATGTTGAAGCAGTTGGTGGGCGATGAGGCTTACTCCAAGGCACTTGATCTGTATTTCGACCGCCATGACGGGCAAGCCTGCACCATCGAAGACTGGATCAAAGTTTTCGAGGATACGACCGACCGCGATCTGACCCAGTTCAAACGTTGGTATAGCCAGTCCGGTACACCTCGCGTTTCGATCACCGAAGATTGGCGGGACGGCACCTATACGCTGACTCTGTCACAGCGCACCGAGCCCACCCCCGGACAATCTGAAAAGCTGCCGCAAGTGATCCCGATCGCCGTCGGCCTGCTGGGTCCAAACGGCGACGAAGTGCGCGCGACTGAGGTTCTGGAACTGACCGAGGCCGAACAGCGCTTTGAGTTTACCGGGCTGGCGGCTAAGCCTGTGCCCTCAATCCTGCGGGATTTCTCGGCTCCGGTCATTCTGGAACATGATCACACGGATGCCGAGCGCGCGTTCCTGCTGGCTCATGACACCGATCCGTTCAATCGCTGGCAGGCCGGGCGCTCGCTGGCGCAAGATACGTTGCTGCGCATGATCCGCGAGGACACAGCACCCAGCTCCGACTATCTGGACGGTATTCTTGCCGTGTTGCGGGATGGCGATCTGGATCCGGCCTATCGCTCTTTGATGCTGGGCCTGCCAACGCAAGCCGAACTCGCAGCAGCCTTGTTTGAAGCCGGGGACACACCCGACCCGATGGCGATCTGGACCGCAGTTGAAACCCTGCGTCAGGCGACAGCGCAGCATGTGCAGGATCTGCTGCCCCGGCTACACGGTGAAACGCTGATCGAAGCGCCGTTCAACCCCGACGCCGAACAGGCAGGAAAGCGCGCGCTTGGCGGCGCGGCTTTAGCCCTGACATCGCGGCTGGACGGTGGCGCAAAGGCAGCCGAGGACTATGCCGCTGCAGACAACATGACGCTGCAACTGACCGCATTGTCCTGCCTGCTGCGTGCTGGCAAAGGACAAACGGAACTGAGCGCCTTTTACGACCAGTGGCAGCACGATCGTCTGGTGATGGATAAATGGTTTGGCCTGCAGGTCTCAATGTCCACCCCCGAGGGGACCGCCGACACCGCCCGCGACCTGACGGAACACGCTGACTTCAACTGGAAGAACCCGAACCGGTTCCGCGCAGTTATGGGCGCGCTGGCGATGAACCATGCGGGTTTCCATCGTGCGGACGGTGCTGGTTACGCGCTGTTGGCAGATTGGCTAATCCGGCTGGATCCGGTGAACCCGCAGACTACGGCGCGGATGTGCTCGGCCTTCCAGACATGGAAGCGTTACGACGCAGATCGTCAGTCGCTTATGCAGGCCCAATTGACCCGTATCGCCGACACGCCGAACCTGTCCCGCGACACCACGGAAATGGTGTCTCGTATCCTCGACGCATGACCCCGTTCCGCTTTACACGCCACAACAGAACGCCGCGCACGATCCTAATCCTGCTTGGCGTCTACCTGGCGCTGGTGGCGCTGCAGGTTATGTTTGATGCGGCTTGGTGGCTCGTTGGCCTGTTGGCGTTAACCACTCTTCCCGCGCTTTGGGACATCGCGCGCGACACCCGCGCCGGGATATTTGTGGACCACGACGAGATACGCTGGTTCTCGGGAAATCGTGAAGGGCATGTCGATTTGGCGGATATCGACTATGCGCGGTTTGACACACGCTGGGACTTTTCGGTGCGCATTTCGTTGGTGCTGAAGTCTGGCAAGCGGATTCGGTTGCCCGATGAATCCACGCCCCCCAGCAAGGATTTGGAAGAGGTCTTTCAGCAGGCCGCGCTGCGTGTTGAACGCCACCATTTTAGCATTTTGTGAAACAATCAACATGAGTGTGGTCCATTGCGCCACATCCGCGCTCAAATTCATATGCAAAGCTTGAGTTGGAGGGTCGTTTCAGTAACATTTAAAATTCAAGACCACCTGTTTGTTACGGTTTCGAGTGTTACCATGTTTCGGTTTTTCAAGGCGCGTCACGCCCATTCCTCTCTGCCCTGTCCTCATCCCGCGCAAGAATTGTGCGCTTTGGATGGGCCTGCAACGGCGGCAATGCCGGATAAAGGGCAACTGAATATTCCTCTTGGCGATATCCGGGCCGAAGACCTGGCTGCACACGAAACCATTGAACATGGTCGCAAGCTGGCAAGGCAGGATCAGTGGTCCGAACTGTCCCGACAGATGCGCGAAGCTGATGAAGCGCGCGAGACGGCACCAGATGGCACGCCAATAGCGGACTTGCTGGCCTTTGGCGCCCGATCCGACGTTGTTCTGGCGGTTGAGCATGCGCTGTCTGACGTAAATGCTCTACGCGAATACGACCTGCTGAGCGGCATTTCCGAGCTTGAAGATGAAATGCGCGCGCATCCGGATGATCCGATGATTACTCTGGTGGTTGCCTTGGCGCATATCGATCTAGCTTGGGCTTGGCGTGGGACAGCAACGAAGGCGACATTGCCGCCGCTGCACCAATCGCGCTGCGCAGCGCATTTTGACCGGGCTGCGGCACTTTTGCCGAAATGCCGTGCGGTTGCTCCGAACAGCCCCATGGTTGCTGCAGCAGGATGTGCCCTGCTGGCAGGCCAGCGGAAATCCAAACTGCGCGTTGCGGACGAATATGAACGGCTGATCACGCTAGACCCGCAAAACCAGCGCCACATGCGGGCAATGGGCACGCATCTGTTACCGCGCTGCTTCGGCAGCTATGAAGAACTTGAGGTTCAGGCCCTGCGCAACGCCGCGCGCACCCAGGATATCTGGGGAGCCGGCGGATATACCTGGGTTCAGTTTGACGCCATCGCACTGGATGAAGAGGCCTGCGCACGACTGGATGTGGAATACTTTCTGGAAGGTCTGCACGACATCCTGCATCGCCGACCGGATCAGCCGACCGTCAACATGCTGTCGGCCTATTGCGCCATCACGATTCAAAACGGGTTGGGCTTGAACGACAAGGCCGATCAGGTGCGTGCACAAATTCACGAGGCGGCCAATTGGCTGATCCGTGATCATTTGACCGAGTTGCACCCGCTCCTCTGGGCTCATGCCGCAAACGGATTCAACAACAGCGCCCGTATCAACTCACCAGAGCGATTCGCGGCCCGAGGCCATCGCGACGCGCTGCGGGCCATTGGTGATCTGTTTCGGGAAGAGCTGCGCAGCGGCATGGACGTGACGTTTACTCCGTCGGGGCTGCGCCTGTCTCAGCACTGATTCCCCCTTGCCCCTTTGGCGCGGCACGCCTAATACGCAGGCTTAGACTTCTGCGGAAATGAGGCGCGCCATGCTCGACCTGACATACGAAATGCCCAAACCCAAGACCATTGCCGGGGCCAAGCACGACTGGGAACTGGTGATCGGGATGGAGGTGCATGCTCAGGTCTCATCCAATGCCAAGCTGTTTTCCGGTGCGTCGACCCAGTTCGGGGCCGAACCGAACTCGAACGTGGCCTTTGTGGACGCGGCGATGCCGGGGATGTTGCCGGTGATCAACGAATACTGCGTTGAGCAGGCCGTACGCACCGGGCTGGGTCTGAAGGCGGATATCAACCCGAAATCGGCCTTTGACCGCAAGAATTATTTCTACCCCGACTTGCCGCAAGGCTATCAGATTTCCCAGTTGTACCACCCCATCGTCGGCGAAGGCGAAGTGCTGGTCGAGATGGGCGACGGTACAGCGCGCATGGTCCGTATCGAACGCATCCATATGGAGCAGGACGCGGGCAAATCGATTCACGACATGGACCCGCATATGTCTTTCGTGGACCTGAACCGGACCGGCGTTTGCCTGATGGAGATCGTCAGCCGCCCCGATATTCGTGGCCCGGAAGAGGCCGCCGCTTATATCGCCAAGCTACGCCAGATCATGCGGTATCTGGGCACCTGTGATGGCAACATGCAGAACGGCAACCTGCGCGCGGACGTGAACGTCTCGATCTGC
Source organism: Ruegeria sp. BB7 (assembly GCF_056539365.1). Lineage (NCBI taxonomy): Bacteria > Pseudomonadati > Pseudomonadota > Alphaproteobacteria > Rhodobacterales > Roseobacteraceae > Ruegeria > Ruegeria sp. BB7. The sequence goes on from NZ_JBQFUV010000001.1 coordinate 671,677, forward strand.
CTGCCGGGCGCATATGAGAAGTATCAGGAAACACAGGATTTCTCGCATCTGGGCACACGTTGTGAGATCAAAAACATGAACTCGATGCGCTTTATCCAGCAGGCGATCGAGGTCGAAGCCCGCCGTCAGATCGCCATCGTCGAAGCTGGTGGGAAGATCGATCAGGAAACCCGCCTGTATGACCCGGACAAAGGCGAGACCCGCTCGATGCGGTCCAAGGAAGAAGCGCATGACTATCGCTATTTCCCCGACCCCGACCTGCTGCCGCTGGAAATCGAGCAGGCGTGGGTTGACGACATCGCAAACAACCTGCCTGAGTTGCCGGACGACAAGAAAGCCCGCTTTATCAGCGAGTTTGGCCTGACCGACTATGACGCTTCGGTACTGACTGCCGAGGTGGAATCTGCCGCGTATTTCGAAGAGGTCGCACAGGGCCGCAACGGCAAACTGGCCGCGAACTGGGTGATCAACGAACTGTTCGGTCGCCTGAAGAAAGAAGACCACGACATCACCGAGTCGCCGGTTTCCCCTGCGCAATTGGGTGGGATCATTGACCTGATTTCATCCGATGCAATCTCGGGCAAGATCGCCAAGGATCTGTTCGAGATCGTCTATACCGAAGGCGGCGACCCGGCGCAGATCGTCGAAGAGCGTGGCATGAAACAGGTGACCGATACCGGCGCCATCGAATCCGCTCTGGATGAGATTATCGCCGCCAATCCAGCGCAGGTTGAAAAAGCCAAGGTTAACTCGAAGCTGGCGGGCTGGTTCGTTGGTCAGGTGATGAAAGCGACCGGCGGCAAGGCCAATCCGAAGGCTGTCAACGAGCTGGTGAGCAAAAAGCTGGGTTCCTAAGTCGATCAGAAATCACGTCATGGGCGGCAGGGGTTGCAAAAACCTCTGCCGTTTATTGTCTGGGACTTGCGTTTCGACGACAGCTCCGGCGGAATTCAGCATGTTTGTGATGATGACTTTCCCAAAATCCTCAACATGTTAGATTGTCAGGGATCGGCAACCAGGAATATCTGATGCAGCGTTACGAATACAAAGTCGTCCCCGCCCCTCAAAAAGGCACTAAAGCCAAGGCGGCGAAAAATGCCGAGGATCGGTTTGCGGCTTCGATTGAGCACGTGCTGAACCAGATGGGAGAAGACGGATGGGAATATCAGCGCGCGGAATTGCTTCCTAGCGAAGAACGCTCGGGCCTCACCAGTTCGACGGTGAACTGGCGCAATGTTCTGGTCTTCCGGCGGAAAATTGAAGTTACGTTTACCACCACCCGAGGCCCATCAGAAATGCCCGAGGGCGTGGCGCAAGCGAAACCGGTGCCGGGCCCAGAGGCGGTTGTCGCCCCAGCCCCCATTTCGCAAGAGGTGAAAGAACCACCGCTGTCGCTAAAAGGTTCCGAGGCCAAAATAGACCCTGAGGAAAAACCCTAAAGCCCAGGCGCCCCACAAAGATTCACTTGCAGCAGGATTTACCTTCTTGAATCGGGGGACATGGAACAGTGCCAAAAGAACAATAAACGCAACAATCACCTTCCAGTGGCTTTAGAACCGCCTGACACGATTTGCACTCGTAAAACCACTGGCACGCATCCGTTGGCATCACTTCAACCTCAACATGGCCACACAATGGACAGGTCAGAGCGGATTCTAATGTGAAGGCATGTTTTTCTTCTGCCATTGCTTCCCCCTTACCATTTTTTCGTCTGCGGTTTGCCAGAAGGTCAACCGCCGATATCCAGCGCCAGAGCATGTATTCGCGGAACTATGTCGCCCAGCGCCTTGTGCACCGCGCGGTGGCGAGCCACGCGAGATTTGCCCTCAAACGCGCTGGCACGAATGAAAACGTTGAAATGGCTCTCACCACCATCCTGGTATCCTGCGTGACCGCGATGGCTCTCGCTATCGTCAACCACCTTCAACTCGCGCGGATTGAATGCCGCATCAAGGGCTTTATAGATTTCGTCGGCCACGGTCATTTTTTCGCTCAGCAGTAAAAAATTTACCGCTCCCCCTCTTCTACTTTCGGCTACTTAGACTAAACTGCTGCCTCCGAGTCGAAAAGATACCTTCGAGAGGTTCAGAGCATGGTGAAGTCAGACCCCTTCGGATTCGATATGTCCGTTTCCAGCGCCAAGAAAAAGAACCCGCGCGGGCGCCGGGGCATGTCGGGTGCGTCTGAAACCTCGGTGCGAATCTGCGACCATGAGGGCTGTGAAGAGGCCGGTAAATTCCGCGCGCCCAAAGCACCCGACGTGCTGGATGATTTTTTCTGGTTCTGCCAGCAGCACGTGCGCGAATATAACCAGAAATGGAATTTCTTCGACGGCACGACCGAAGCCGAGCTGAACGCACAGCGATCCAAGGACAAGGTGTGGGAGCGTGAAACCAAGCCCATGGGTGATCCCGAGGCACGTGCCTGGGCCCGTTTGGGCATCGAAGATCCGCACCAGGTACTGGGCGAGAACGCAACCAAAAACCCCGGTCGCGCCAATTCAGGCGGTCGCCGCCTGCCTCCGACCGAACGCCGCGCGATCGAAATTCTCGAAGCTCAGGACAGCTGGTCCAAGGCCGAGGTGCGTAAGGCCTACAAAAAACTGATCAAGGTGCTTCACCCGGACATGAACGGGGGCGATCGCTCGCAGGAAGAACAGTTGCAAGAGGTTGTCTGGGCCTGGGATCAGATCAAGGATAGCCGGAACTTCAAATAAGCTTCGTTTTAGTCCTGAAGCATGCCCTGCAGCGCTTGTGCTTCGGGGCGTTTCAAGCAGCGCAAACTGGTTTGCGGTATTGGTGCGCCACTGCTCAATTCGGGAAAAAGCGCGTGCAGTTCGTCAAGGTATTCCCGGCCAAACGACCTGAGCGCCCCATCGCCAAGATACAGGCTTTCGCTCTGCAAGCCATGTGATGTCAGAATGGCGTGCCGTTCACAGGCAATGTGGTAGTACGTAACGGCCTCGTCCTTCTGCAACTGGCGGATCGTATCGTCATTGACCAGGTGAATCGCGGCAGAAAAAACCATCGGTTCGCCAAACAGCAATTCGGCACGCCAACCTTCAATAACGATCCGATGTTGCGGGGACACGTACAGATCACGATCCGGCAGGCCTTTGCCCAGCGCGTCACGCGTGATTAATACGGGCCGGAATTTTGACTGGAGGCGTAAAGTCTGAGCACTGAGTGTTCGGTTACCAATCCAGATTATCGGCAGTGTCTGGCCGTTGGACACACAAACCCTGTCACCAACCTCCAATTCTTCGACTGGTCGCGGGCCTGTGTCAGTTTCGATCAAAGTACCAGCGACAAAACACGGTGGGTTATCCGGGTTGAGATCGACCTCGGTAATCTGCCAATTCCCGGTGCTCAGCGAACTAGTGGGATCTTCTGTATTCCAAGCGTAAACCTGCCCACCTACCCGAATGAAATCCCCGGATTCGCTTGACCCCGACCTGAAACCTTGCCCAAGGAATTCATATTCCTCAAACGTCAGTCCCCCATCAAACGAGATCATGTCACCATCAATAATGGCTGGCTGTGTCTCACCCTGAACAACCAAGTCGCCCGGGCCAGTTACATTTACAGTGTGGAGAAGGACATCAAACGACATCACACGCACCGTGGACAATTGTGGCAATCAAAATAGGCATACCATATTGTGGGGATGGTGTGAGCATACTCTTGCAGTAGGTTCTATTCTTCATCGCCCTCTCGCACAAACTCACTCACACAGTACCAATATGGATAGTTTACGAGAACTCAGGTGAACCCAAAATTAATATTTTTAATATCGCATCCATGAACTCAAAAAAGTCGGCATCGCTGTCACCCAACGCCAGCGACTGGCTGTTTCGCTACAACCTGATGCAGACCTGCGATGCAATTCTCGACTGACCCGCACACGACAAGGCCAATTTCAAAGAAAGACTTGCCGACTTCGTAACCTGCGCGGCTTTCCCTTGCCCTTGCCCGCAATATGTTGCACCACACACAGGTTCAAACCCGGCAATGCGGGCCATAGGATAAGGACAAGGCGAATGGCTGACGGATCGATCGATATCAACGCAAAACCCACCGAGGAAATCTCGGTCCGTGACGTGTTCGGCATTGATACCAACATGGCTGTCAAAGGCTTCGCCGAACGCAGTGACCGGGTTCCGGCCATCGACCCGACCTACAAGTTCGACCCGGAAACCACACTGGCGATTCTGGCTGGCTTTTCTCATAACCGCCGCGTGATGATCCAAGGCTATCACGGCACTGGTAAGTCTACACATATCGAACAGGTTGCCGCCCGTCTGAACTGGCCCGCCGTACGTGTGAACCTGGACAGCCATATCAGCCGGATCGACCTTATCGGTAAGGACGCAATCAAGTTGCGCGATGGCAAGCAAGTCACCGAGTTCCACGAAGGCATCCTGCCATGGGCGCTGCGCAACCCCGTTGCCATCGTGTTCGATGAATATGACGCGGGCCGCGCAGACGTGATGTTCGTGATCCAGCGCGTGCTTGAGCATGACGGGAAACTGACTCTGCTGGACCAGAATGAAATCATCACGCCGAACCCAAATTTCCGCCTGTTTGCCACCGCAAACACAGTCGGCCTGGGCGACACCACCGGCCTGTATCACGGTACGCAGCAGATCAACCAGGCGCAGATGGACCGCTGGTCTCTGGTCTCGACGCTGAACTACCTTAGCCACGATGCAGAGACGATGATCGTCCTGTCTAAGGCGCCGCATTACAACACCGCAGAAGGCCGCAAGAAAGTCAGCCAGATGGTAACAGTCGCCGATCTGACCCGGACTGCCTTTATGAACGGTGACCTTTCGACCGTGATGAGCCCCCGGACCGTGATCAACTGGGCCCAGAATGCCGAGATTTTCCGCGACGTGGGCTATGCCTTCCGCCTGTCCTTCCTGAATAAATGTGACGAGCTGGAGCGCCAGACCGTCGCCGAGTTCTATCAGCGCTGCTTTGACGAAGAACTGCCGGAAAGCGCGGCGAGCGTAAGCTTGGGATAACCCGCAGAATTGCGCCCGTGCCGGGCGCAATGCCTCCGGCGGGGATATTTTTAGCCAGATGAAGGCGGATCCGAGTTCACGGTTGTTGAAATTTGGGGCCGCGATGTGAAAGGCTTGGGGACATGGCACAGAAGAACGACAACCCTGCTGATCCGTTTAAGAAGGCTCTGGCTGAGGCCACAAAAGTTATGGCCGACGACCCGGATCTGTCGGTTAGCTATACCGTCGACCCTTCGGGCTTGTCTGGCGAGTCGATGCGTTTGCCTCAGGTCTCACGCCGGATGACCCGTGAAGAAGTGCTGCTGGCACGTGGAACAGCGGACGCACTGGCATTGCAGCGCAAGTACCACGACGATGCGACGCATGCGCGCTATGTCCCGCCGGGCGATATGGCACGAGATCTATATGAAGCGATGGAAGTTGCCCGTTGTGAGGCGATGGGCGCGCGGGATATGCCCGGCACCGCCTCAAATATCGACGTCAAGATCGGGCACGAAGCGATCCGGCGCGGCTATGATCAGTGTAAGCAGCCCGCAGATGCACCGCTTGCGGTTGCTGCCGGTTATCTGATCCGCCACTTGGCAACAGGGCGCGATCTGCCACCTGCTGCTGATAATATAATGAATCTGTGGCGCGGCTTCATTGAGGAACAGGCTGGCGGGACGCTGGAAAACCTTGATGAGATTCTCTCGGATCAGGCTGAGTTTGCCAAGTTCGCACGCCAGGTGATCAAGGATCTGGGCTATGGCGACCAGCTGGGCGAAGACCCGGATGAGCTGGACGAGGAACAGGAAGATCAGGCCGAGGACGACGCTGAGGAACAGCCGGACCCCGACAGCACCGGCCAGGATGATCAGGATGAACAGGACGCGGATGCCACGCCTGAGCAGACTCAGGAAGAGCAGCGGGACCAGTCTCAGGCGCAGGTCTCAATGGATGAGATGGCCGAGGACGAGATGGGCGATGAGGCAGAGATGCCTGACGGGGAAGCTCCTCTGGAACCCCCTGCCCCACAGCCCGCGTCCGAGGCCGACCCGGACTATAAGGTCTATCTGGACACGCATGACGAGGAGATTGCGGCCGAGGATCTGGCCGAGCCTGCCGAGCTGGAGCGTCTTCGCGCCTATCTGGATCAGCAATTGGAGCCATTGAAAGGCGCTGTGAGCCGTCTGGCCAACAAGTTGCAGCGTCGTTTGCAGGCGCAACAGAACCGCAGTTGGGAGTTCGACCGCGAAGAAGGTATTCTGGATGCGGGCCGTCTGGCGCGTGTGGTTGCCAACCCGACCACTCCGCTGAGCTTCAAGGTCGAGAAAGACACCGAGTTCCGCGATACCGTCGTGACATTGCTGCTGGACAATTCCGGTTCGATGCGCGGGCGACCGATTTCCATTGCGGCCATCTGTGCAGATGTTCTGGCGCGGACGCTGGAGCGCTGCAATGTGAAGGTCGAGATTCTGGGCTTTACCACCCGTGCGTGGAAAGGCGGACTGGCGCGTGAGGCGTGGCTGAATGATGGCCGCCCGCAGCAGCCGGGACGTTTGAACGATCTACGCCACATCATCTACAAAGGCGCTGATGCGCCGTGGCGACGGGCGCGGCCAAACCTGGGTCTGATGATGAAAGAGGGCCTGCTGAAGGAAAACATCGACGGTGAGGCGCTTGAATGGGCGCATCGCCGGATGCTGGCGCGGCGCGAGCAGCGCAAGATCCTGATGGTGATTTCCGATGGCGCCCCTGTCGATGATTCAACGCTGAGCGTTAACCCGGCGAATTATCTGGAAAAACACCTGCGTGATGTGATCGCGATGGTGGAAAAACGCAAGATGGTAGAGCTGTTGGCGATCGGTATCGGCCATGACGTAACGCGTTATTACGACCGTGCGGTAACGATCACGGATGTGGAACAACTGGCAGGTGCCATGACCGAGCAGTTGGCGGCGCTGTTTGACAGCGATCCACGTGCGCGGGCCCGCGTGATGGGTATGAAAAAGGCCAGCTAAGGCTGGCCTTGCCTCCGGCGGGAGTATTTTCAAAAAGATGAAGGGGTAAACCCCGCATAGGAGAGGTCCGAGATGTTTCAATCCTTTGAGGTAACCGCACGCCCGGAACAAGGGCCGCCACGGCTGGTCGCTCTGCGGAGCGAGATGGTGAAAGAAGGGTTGGATGGTTTCCTGATCCCGCGCGCTGATGTGCATCAGGGTGAATACGTGGCGCCTAGGGATGAACGGTTGGCGTGGTTGACGGGATTTACCGGCTCGGCCGGGTTTTGTGCAGCGCTCGCAAATGTAGCTGGCGTTTTCGTCGATGGCCGCTATCGGACACAGGTCAAGGCACAAGTTGCGGCTGATTTCACCCCAGTTCCATGGCCAGAAGTCAGCCTGAGCGCATGGTTAAGAGAGCAACTACCCGACGGCGGCAAGGTCGGGTTTGACCCCTGGCTACATGCTGCGGGTCAAATCGCCAGCACGCAGAAAGACTTGGCAGACAGCGGTATCGAATTAGTGCGCGTGGGAAACCTGGTGGATCGGGTCTGGGAAGATCAACCCGCGCCGCCAATGAATCCGGTCAAGGCGCATCCGATTGAGTTTTCTGGTGAAACGGCGGACAGCAAAATCACGCGTCTCGCTAAAGGTCTGCAAGAGGCGGGTTGCACTGCAGCTGTGATCACACTGCCGGATTCGATCATGTGGCTACTGAACATTCGCGGTTCGGACATCGGGTACAACCCGGTCGCTCATTGCTTTGCCATTTTGCATGCCGATGGTCGGGTCGATCTGTTCATAGTCAAAGAAAAGCTGACAATGTCTTTGGGTGATCAGGTATCCGTTCACGCGCCAGAGGCTTTTCTGGACGCAGCAGCGGTGCTGGAAGGGAACGTTCAGGTCGATCTGGGAACGTTACCTCAGGCCATAGCAGATGTGCTGGCAGATCGAATGATTGATAGCGGGGATCCCTGCGCCCTGCCAAAAGCCTGCAAGAACGACGCTGAAATCGCGGGCAGTGCCGAGGCGCATCTGCGCGATGCCGTAGCGGTGATCGAAACGCTGTGCTGGTTGGATGCGCAGCGCCCCGGCACAGTGAAAGAGACGCAGGTTGTCACGCGACTAGAGAGCAACCGGCGAAAGGATAGCGCGCTTCAGGATATCTCATTCGACACCATCGCCGGCACCGGCCCGAACGGCGCAATCATGCACTATCGCGTGACCGAGGAAACCGACAGCACATTGGAAGATGGGCACATTCTGGTTCTGGACAGCGGAGGGCAATATCTGGACGGCACCACCGACATTACTCGCACAATAGCCATTGGTGACGTTGGTGATGAAGAAAAGGCCTGTTTCACCTGCGTCCTGAAAGGCATGATCAATCTGTCCATGTTGCGCTGGCCGGTGGGTTTGGCCGGGCGTGATATAGAAGGGATCGCACGGGCACCGCTCTGGGCCGCTGGGCAGGACTTTAATCATGGCGTGGGGCATGGCGTCGGCGCATATCTCAGCGTTCACGAAGGCCCGCAGCGCCTGTCCAAAACCAGTCATGTACCGCTGCAGCCGGGCATGATCCTGTCCAATGAGCCGGGCTATTACCGCGAGGGTGCCTTTGGGATTCGCATCGAAAACCTTATTGTCGCGCAAAAAGCCCCGGCCCTGCCCGGGGGTGACGACGAACGCGCCATGCTGAATTGGCGTACTTTGACCTTCGTACCCATTGACCGGCGGCTGATTTTGGTCGACATGCTAACCAGAGCAGAACGGGACTGGCTGAACACTTATCACAAAGAAGTTGCCGAAAAACTCAGGCCTAGACTGGGCGATCAGGCGCAACTGTGGTTGGATGCCGCAACCGCGCCGATCTGACATCGGACTGTTACAATCACCGGGCAGAGGAGAAGCCCAGACTAAAGACGAGGGAAGAAAAATGGTAGAGATTACAATTCGCAAGGCTCCGGGCAAATGGAGCGTCCGCTCCGGTGGTGCGGTTCTGGGCGAAACCACGGCTGCGCTGGAACTGGCCGAGGGCGACCTGCCCCCCGTGATCTATTTTCCTCGTAAAGACATTGCGATGGCTTTTCTGGATACAACGGACAAGATTACCCATTGTCCGCACAAAGGGGACGCCACCCATTTCTCGATCGTCAACAAGTCTTCGGTGACCGAAAACGCAGCGTGGAGCTATGAAGCTCCGGTTCAGGCCATGGCCGAGATCAAGGGCTATGTGGCGTTCTATCCAGTAGAGTCTGTCAAGGTCGAGCAGATCTAGGGTCTGGCCTCTGATACATTGAAACTTCAGGCGACGGTGGGTCCTGCGACTTGGCACCTGTCAGGCCAAATATCGGGTTTCGTCGGGCAGTGGCCTGAGGATAGCTAGGAATGCTCCTCGGCCGCAGTCGCCGCCAGCGCCCGGTTATAGGCCTTGAGCGCGTCAATGTGATACAGCGCACCGACTGGTGTTTCGTTCCCCTCGCTATCGAGCACCACGACAGGGATGCAGGGTATGTCGTCATGGTCGAAATAGGGCATTGCGGCTTCCAGCGTGGCATCGGCCTGCACGCAGAGGCCCTGCTCGATCAGTTCCTGTGCCTGTTCTCCGGTAATCGAACGCGCATCTCCAATTGGACGCATGACCGCTCCTGCGCTCAGCATCGCCAGCAAATAGGCCTGCGGCCCAGCTGCCAAGTGCACGTTGCGCCGTTCCAGCTGTGTCAGGAAAAATGACCGGTCCACTAGGCGCGAAGCCAATGCGGTAGACATCGAAACCGAGGCCATCACGGCGATCCCGATCTGCCAATCTCCGGTCAACTCGAAAACAATCATCGTGGTTGAGATCGGCGCACCCAGCACGGCGGCGGCCACAGCCCCCATTCCTGCAAAAGCGTAGAGTGTATGGGTGCCCGATACATCAGGCAGTAGCCCCGTGGCAATCAGCCCGAAGGCCAAGCCGGTCAGCGCACCAATCATCAGAGAAGGTGAGAATACCCCGCCACCCATACGCCCCCCCATGGTTATGGCCAAGGCAACTGTCTTGATCACCGCAAACAGGATCGCCACGGTCAGTGTAAGATCTCCGGCCAGTGCACGGATTGTCGTCTCATAACCGACGCCGATGATATGTGGAAACCAGATGGCGATCAGCCCCAGCAACGCTCCGGACACGGCCGGTCGCAACCATCGCGGCAAGGACAAACGGTTTTGGATATGGGAACCAATATCTTCGGCAAAGAAAATCGAACGCATTAGCAGCAGGGAGACGAGCCCGCAGATCAGACCCAGGATCAGAAACGCGGGCAATTCCACATAAAATTGCAGCGAACCGGGGGTCTCCAGAACGAACTCCGTCACATCACCATATTCCAAGCGGTTAATCACCGTGCCCGCAACCGAAGCGATGACGATGGGCGCAAAAGCATGCACCGCGAAGTGGCGCAACACGACTTCAAGTGCAAACAGCGCGCCCGCGATGGGGGAGTTGAAGCTGGCCGACACAGCCGCCGCAACGGCACAACCCAATAGATCGCGGCCCGTGATACCATCCGCATGGATACGGTCACTGACCCAAGTTGAGATTACACCGGCCATATGCACCACCGGCCCTTCTCTCCCGCTCGACCCCCCGGTGCTGAGTGTGATCAGCGAAGCGAAGAACGAGGCGATCCCCGCCTTCCCCTCGACCCGGCCATTCGTCAGCGCCGCACCTTCGATCACGTCCGCAACCGAGCGTACCCGCCCGTCGTCCGTAAATTTGTGCAAAATGACCCCCACGACCAAACCGCCGATAATCGGTATGATCAGGATCATAACCCAAGGCAGCTTTTCGGCATGGCTGTGCAACAACAGAATATCATCTGTGTCATAGACATAGGCCTGCAACGCGCTGATTGCCTTGCGAAAACCCAGTGCCATGAACCCCGCAGCAATCCCAATTGCCAGAGCAATAAACCAGAATTGGATCTGGCTTGGTCCACGCCGCAACATCACCCGCCACGCATCCTTCATCGCGGCCAGAGCCTGATTAAGCTGGTTGCGCAAAACGGTGCGGGTCGATTGGGTCATTGGCCCTCTGAGATCAATTCATAACCCTTAGTAAGCCACGGAGCGCCCTTATAAAAGTGAGATCGCGACGGATTGCGAACCAGAAAGCGGCAGAATGGCTTCAGGCGTCCAACAGAGCACGAGCGGCGGCGCGGGCCTCTTCGGTTATTGTGTCGCCTGCGACCATGCGGGCGATTTCGTCCACCCGGTCAGGATCAGCCAGCGGGATCACGGTCGAAAGTGTTTGTCCGTCATTCACTTGTTTCTGCACTCGCCAGTGGTGCGCCGCACGCGCAGCAACCTGCGGTGAATGCGTGACCACCAGAACCTGGCCCCCCTGCGCCAGCGAGGCCAGGCGACGACCTACCGCATCAGCAGTGGCGCCACCGACGCCCCGGTCAATCTCGTCAAAGATCATGGTTCGGGCGCTGTCATCCCCCGTCAGACACACCTTGAGTGCCAGTAGAAACCGACTGAGTTCACCACCCGAGGCTATCTTGTTCAACGGCCCAGACGGTGCCCCGGGATTGGTGGCGACGGTAAAGGCTACTGCATCGGTCCCCTCGGGCCCTGGGTCAGCTACTGTGATTTCAGTTCGAAAAACTGCGCGTTCCATTTTCAGCGGTGCGAGTTCCGCCATGACCGCAGCATCCAATTGTCCTGCAGCCTGCTGACGCACGGTGCTAAGTGCGGCTGCAGCTTTGTCATAAGCCATCTGAGCGGCCTCGACCGAAGCGCGCTGATCTGCCAGATCAGCATCACCAGCGTCCAGTCGGTACAAACGCTCGCGCAACGTGTCTGCAAAAGCCCCTAGATCGTCCGGTGTCACATCATGCTTACGGGCCAACGCACGGATGGCAAACAGGCGTTCTTCAGCCGCTTCAAGTTCTACCGGGTTGAAATCCAGCGCTTGAAGACAGGTATTAACACCATCCTGCGCCTCACCGAGTTCAATTAAAGCGCGGCCAAGCGCGGCAATCGGTTCCTCCAATTGACCGCCTGCATTCTCAGAAACGCCCTCCAACCAGCGGACAGCATCGGACATCGCCCCTTCAGCCCCATCCCCGCCTAGCAGGTCAAAGGCGCGCGCGACATCATCGCGGATGCGCTCGGCCCCCTGCATCATCCTGCGGCGGGCGTCCAGTTCGGCATCCTCGCCCGGCTGCGGGTCCAACTTATCCAGTTCAGCAACGGCGTGACGCAGAAATTCTTCCTCGGCACGCATGGCGGCAAGGCTCGCCTCAGTCTCGGCCAGCGCCTTCCTGACGCGGGACATCTCTGCCCAGGCGGCCCGTACAGTGGCCAAGTGATCCGCTGCACCGGCATAATCGTCCAACATTGACCGATGGCCACGCGGGTTCAGCAAACCACGGTCATCATGTTGACCATGCAATTCGATCAACGTCTCGGAAAGCGCGCGCAGCACCTCGCCCGAGCAACGCCGGTCATTGACCCACGCCGTCTTGCGCCCCTCGGCCGTATTCACACGGCGCAGGATCAATTCCTCCCCGCCGGGAATACCAGCTTCGGCCAGTACCGCATGGGCAGGATGGTCATCCGGCAGCTCAAACTCGGCCACAACCTCGCCCTGCGCTGCCCCCTGACGGACCAGTTCGGCGCGACCACGCCAACCCAGCACAAAGCCCAGCGAATCCAACAGAATCGACTTGCCCGCGCCCGTTTCTCCGGTCAACGCGTTCAAACCCGGCTGAAACGTCAGTTCCAGCCGGTCGATGATCAGCATGTCGCGGATATCAAGGGCGCGCAGCATCGGGTCTTAAAGTCCCACGCCTTTAAACATGGCGATTACAACCACTCACCTTTGATCGTCTGGCGGTAAATCGTGCTCAGCCAGTTGTTACCCCGGCTCTTCAGCTTCAGCCCGCGCGAGGTCAGCAGTTTGTAGCCCGCATCATACCACTCGGACGACTGGTAGTTGTAACCCAAAATAGCACCGGCCGATTGCGCCTCGTCCACAAGGCCCAGCGACAGATAGGCCTCGATCAAACGATATAGAGCCTCAGCCGTATGTGATGTGGTCTGGAAATCCTCGACCACGACGCGGAAGCGGTTGATGGCTGCCGTATAGTGGTCCTGACGCAGGTAATAGCGCCCGATCTCCATCTCTTTTCCGGCCAAGTGGTCGAAAGCCAGATCGAATTTCAGAACAGCCGAAGTGGCGTATTCACTGTCAGGGTAAACTTCAATCACCGTGCGCAGCGATTGCAGAGCCTGAAAGGTAAGGCCCTGATCGCGCCCAACCTCGTCTATTTGGTCATAATAGCTGAGCGCCAGAAGATACTGCGCATAGGCCGCGTCTTCGTCCGTAGGATAGAAGTCGATATAACGCTGTGCGGCAGCCCTGCTTTCTTCGTAACTCTTGTCCGTGTGATACGAGAACGCCTGCATGATCAGCGCGCGCTTTGCCCAATCGGAATAAGGATACAGTCGCTCAACTTCCGAGAAGTACCACGCTGCATCATCCGAGCGATTCTGCGACAGCTCAAATTCACCGCGTGTGAAAATCTGTTCCGGCGTATAGCCTTCCAGATTCTGGTTGCGGTCTGCGCCTTTGCCACTGCACGCCGTCAAAACTGCTGCCAGAAGAATCGCGCTTGCGAATCTGACTGCCGCTTTGGTGCCAACCATTCCGCCTATCCTTGTCGTATTACCTTGCGGGGCAAACCCCGGATTGGCCTTTGGTCTAGCATATATAATTCCGGGGCAAAACGCCTTAGTACGCCACCTGACGGAATTGTCGGCCGACTTGATCCAATCAGGCAACTTCGGGGATTTCATCCCAAACAAGCCCCTGCCCTGGCAGCCGCGCTGCCATTTCAGGAGTGCACAACACCGGACGCACAGCCCCAGGTGTTTCGAACAGCTTGCGCAGCAGCGTGTTCGTCATAGCGTGACCGGACTTGTCTCCGGTGAAGTGGCCCAGAATCGGACCTCCTGCCAGATATAGATCGCCCAAAGCGTCCAGCATCTTGTGACGCACAGCCTCATCGGCGCGGCGGAACCCGCCAGGCGTCAGTACCTCGTCGCCCTGAACGACAACTGCGTTGTCCAGTGTGCCACCCAAAGCCAGGCCATTCGCGCGCATTGCTTCCACGTCGGTACGGCGACAGAAAGTGCGGCAATCACTAAGCTCACGTGCGAACGAGCCATTACGCATATCCAAGGTTTTGGTCTGCGTACCGATAGCGCCATCTTCGAAATCGATGTGAAAGTCGATGATCAGTCCATCTGCCGGAGCGATCGATGCACTCGCACCTTCGCGCGTGGCCGTTATAGGCTTGAGAACTTCAAAGGCCAGAACCGGGCTAGCCTGACGGCGAACGCCCTTGGCCATGATGCCACGCACAAATTCAATCGATGAGCCGTCCATGATCGGTACTTCGGGGCCATCAATCTCGATAAGGGCATTGTGCACGCCACACCCGGCAAGCGCGGCCATAATATGCTCGACAGTCGACACCGAAACACCCGCATCGTTCACCAGACGGGTGCAAAGCGGGGTGCGCTCGACCACATCGTAAATCGCAGGAACCAAGGCATTGCCCAACTCAATGTCCGTACGTTTGAACCAGACCCCATGACCGGCAGCCGCCGGTTTCAGGACCATCGTTGCGGGTTTGCCGCTGTGCAGGCCAACGCCTGTAAACGTGATCGGAGATTTGAGCGTATGTTGCAAGGTGAACCTCGGTGAGTGGTGTCCGGCCTATGCGGTCCGTGTTGGGCACTCAGTTAAGGAAGCAAACGCCAAGGCTCAACTCACTCTTTGTAACTGAATGAAACATGTTTGTAACAGATCGGCAAAAGCCTGCTTAGAACCCAGCAAGCCCATGTATTGCAACGAAAAAGGGTCGCCAGATGGCGACCCTTTCTTTCGATTTTGTTACCAGGGTCAATTGGCCTGACGGCGCAAGAAGGCCGGAATTTCGATCCGATCCTGCTCGGGGTCGGCCTCATCATGTGCAGGTGCCGTAGCGTCAGCTTGGCGCATCGGAGGCTGCTGGCGCACCGGCTGGGTCGGGGTATCTGCGGCGTGGCCGGTCATCCGATCGATCAGGCGATTGAAGCCGAACCGGGAGCGATCCTGTGCATCAGCTTGCGGAGCCGGGACAGGTTGCGGTGCCTGCGGACGAGGCGCTGCGTGGCTACGCTCCGACGCGGGAACGTTCTGCACAGCGGCCTGCAATCGCTGCAGCGCTTCCGGTGACGGAGTACCTGCTGCCGGTTGAGGCTGAGGTGCAACATAGCTTTCAGGTGCGGGTTCAACCGGTTCAGGTGTCGGCTCGAACTCAGCAACGCGGGGCTGATAGGCTGGCGGTGGCAAACCATCGTCATCCTGCTCGACCTGCGGCTGGAACTGCGCCGGTTCTTCGGTTGCTTCGAACAGCGACGGCTCACGGTTCATCTCGGCTTGGGGAGCCGGAGCGGTTTCTTCTTCCGCAACAACAGGTGCCTCTTCCTGCTGAGGCTCTTCTGCCGAAACAGTGCGTGTCAGCGGTG
The DNA here is from genome assembly GCF_056539365.1 of Ruegeria sp. BB7. Taxonomy (NCBI): domain Bacteria; kingdom Pseudomonadati; phylum Pseudomonadota; class Alphaproteobacteria; order Rhodobacterales; family Roseobacteraceae; genus Ruegeria; species Ruegeria sp. BB7. The sequence continues at coordinate 687,247 of NZ_JBQFUV010000001.1, forward strand.
CCGACATGGTACGACGCGCAACCGGCACGTCTTCGGTTTTTTCGCTGGCGTCGATGCCGGTGGCAACAACCGATACACGCATTCCGCCTTCCATCGCTGTGTCCAAGGTCGAACCGACGATGATGTTGGCTTCGGGATCCACTTCTTCGCGAATGCGGTTGGCCGCTTCGTCCAGTTCGAACAGGGTCAGGTCGTGCGAACCGGTGATATTGATCAGCACGCCCTTTGCGCCTTTGAGGCTGATTTCGTCCAGCAGCGGGTTGGCAATCGCTTTCTCAGCCGCCTGAACCGCGCGATCCTCGCCAGTGGCTTCACCGGTGCCCATCATCGCCTTGCCCATCTCGTCCATAACGGCACGAACGTCAGCAAAGTCGAGGTTGATCAGGCCGGGACGGACCATCAGGTCGGTCACACCTTTGACGCCCTGATACAGAACGTCATCCGCCATCGAGAACGCCTCGGTGAACGTGGTTTTTTCGTTGGCCAGACGGAACAGGTTCTGGTTCGGGATGATGATCAGCGTGTCGACGACCTTCTGCAGCGATTCAACGCCGTCTTCGGCCTGACGCATCCGCTTGGCGCCTTCGAACTGGAAGGGCTTGGTGACCACGCCAACAGTCAGCACGCCCAGTTCACGGGCAGCCTGTGCGATAATCGGAGCCGCGCCAGTGCCGGTGCCACCGCCCATACCAGCGGTGATAAAGCACATATGTGCGCCAGCCAGATGATCGACAATCTGCTCGATGCTTTCTTCGGCAGCTGCGGCACCGACGGTCGGACGCGCACCTGCCCCAAGACCTTCGGTCACTTTCACACCCAACTGCACCCGCGCAGAAGACTGGCTTTGCTGCAGCGCCTGCGCGTCGGTGTTCGCGACGACAAAATCCACGCCGTCCAATTCTTTTTCAATCATGTTGTTGACGGCGTTGCCGCCTGCACCGCCAACGCCAAATACTGTAATCCGAGGCTTCAGTTCGTCGTGCCCGGGCATCGAAAGATTCAATGTCATGCTCTGTCCGCCTGTTTTATTGACCCGCCAAAGCGGTGTTTTTCTTACCTATCCACTAACAATCCTACCGATCGAAACGGCAAACGTCACGCCAAAAATCGTCGAATTCCACAAAATATGGAGTAAATAAGGCGGCGCTAAGCGGTATTTCGTATTAATCGCCAGATGTTGCGGAATGAACTCAATGCACCACAAAGCATGCGACACGCGCGCCGCAACTGACGTGCGCGTCACCTGACTCTTTTCAAACCTTTACACTGCGGAAAACTGCTCAAGTCCTGCCGCGAGGCCTCTGACGGGCCTTGTGGATATCTTGCTGGAATCTCAAGCGCGCTGCAACCCATTTGTTTAGCTAATTGGGGTACTTGGGCAATTTAGGCCACCCTCAGTAACACTGCGCACTTCTTGGATTTCGCTTTGGTTTAAACTGGCCAGACGTACCATGAGCCGACCTTCGTACTGAAAGGTCCACCAACATACCGGCAGACCATCAGTGTCGTCGTCATACAAAAAGCAAAGCTTGCCGTCCGGAGTGGTGATCTGCCCATAGACACAGCCTCGCCCTTCCATTCGCCAGACCGACAGAGTCGGGCTGAGAAACTCTTCAGTCCCCACCAAGATGCCAGTTGGAAAGTCATGGAACATGACAGTTTTACCCTGAACAGCATCTAGAAAAGCCTCGGGCGTGATCCGGGTTTGGGCGTTGGCCGCAATTGGACACGCGGCGGCAAGCGCCGCGGTCCCAATCACCTTACCAATTGTCACGGAACCAGCGCATAGCGCGCTTGAAAGGCCGCGTGGCATAAGTGTCGACTGGTATTTCGAAATCCCACCACTCATCCTGCGGATGCGCCGCAAACAGGCTGAGACCAACCGCCGACGAGAATCCGGGCCCCGTCGCCGATTGCGGAAGGCCATGCACGCGCAGCGGGCGGCCCAAACGCACGCGCTGACCCAGTATCCGGGTGGCCAAGCCATCCAGGCCCATGATCTGACTGCCACCGCCGGTCAGCACGATCTGCTGGCTTGGCATATGCTCGAAACCAGCGGCATCCAGTCGGACACGCACCTCTTCCAGAATCTCTTCGACCCGGGGGCGCATGATGCCGATCAACTCGGCGCGGCTGACGGTGCGACGGTCATGCTCCCAGTCACCGGTATCGCCACCGATATCAATCAGGTCACGATCATCGGCCCCAGTTGCGTGGACACCGCCATTGAAGGTCTTGATCCGCTCGGCCACCGAGGCCGGAACTCCCAGCCCCATCGAGATGTCAGAGGTCACATGGTCGCCGCCCATGCGCACGCAATCGGCGTAGATCATGTGTTTTTTCATGAAGATCGAAACGCTGGTCGTGCCGCCCCCCATGTCGATACAAGCTGCGCCCAACTCCTGCTCGTCCTCGACCAAAGCCGAAATGCCCGATACGTAGGCCGAGTTCGCAATCCCCGCCAGCTCCAGATCACAACGCTTGATGCAGCGGACGATATTCTGGATCGCCACCGCATCGACGGTCAGCATATGCATGTCCACAGCAAGCGTCTGACCCATCTGCCCGCGCGGATCAATCAAGCCCGAACGGTTGTCTAGCGCAAAGTTCACCGGCTGTGCGTGCAGCACCTCGCGCCCCGCCCCGTAATCTGGTACGTCGCAGGCATTGAGAACACGCCCGACCTCGGCCTCGGTCACCTCCTGACCGCCAAGATCGACCTGCGCATCCAACCCATAGGATCGCGGGTTTGCGCCCGAGAAACTGGCAATGACATGATCCACGCGTATATCGGCCATCTTCTGCGCCGCCTGCAACGCAGTGCGAATGGCGCGCTCGGTTTCCTGCATGGCGGTGACTTCGCCAAACTGCACGCCGCGCGATCGCGTTGTGGCCGCACCGATGACGCGAAACCCACTCTGACCGGCCAGTGAGCCGATGCTGTTGTCCTCGCTCAACCGACCAGTACCGTCGAACCGCAGAACAAGGCAGGCAATCTTGGAACTGCCCACGTCCAAAATGGCGACAACACCGCGTTGCATCGCCTGCCTGCGCATCTGCCGCATGGCACGTTGGGACTGATAAAGATCGGTCATCATGGTCGTTATTGCCCGTTACCCACTGTCACTTTTGTATTCCACCAGTCTTCGCTGGCAGCTTTGGTCATTCTGATTGTCGGACGCTGCCCAAGGCGCATGTCCACCACGGCCACATCGCGCTCCAAAAGGTCCTGCACCTCGTTCACCGCAAGTACGCGTTCCAGTGCACGCACCGGTTTCTCGGTCGGCAGCATGACACGCTGACCGCGATCCAGAACCAGATCCCAGCGCCGCTCACCTATACGAACCAGCCCGCGCACACGACCGCCCAGACTGCGGGCAGTGGTCAGTAAAGCCATTGCCTCGGCCACATGACCGTCCGCCCCCTTGCCCGCGATCAGTGGCAAGTTCGGATGATCCTTTCGGGACACAACTCGCTCGACATGCGCGCCAGTTTCGTCCAGCAACTCGATCCCGCTCCGTGTCCGCCAAACGACAACCGGCTGCCGCTCGACCACATCCACTTGCAGAATACCGCCAGGGCGCACGCGCACGGTCGCGGATTTAACCGGATTCAGCCCTGTGATCGTGTCGCGGATCTGCTCAACATCCAGATCCCAGGAACTGATCGGGAAATCCAGCGGCACCACCTCGCGGATATCTTCGGACAGATTGGTACCTGCACCGTCAATTGCCATCAGGTTGACCATGAATTCCGGCCGCTGCTGGATCGAGGTCTTTACGTCAGAGACATACGCCACCACTGCCTCGCGCCGTTTCTCTGAACCAAAATAGACGCCAGCCGCAGCGCAAACCGCCAGAACTGGCAGCCCGACCCGCAGTCCCCGCCTCACACCGGGCGTCAGCATCCAGCGCTGCAGGCGGTAGCTCAGCCGCGACGGTGCGGGGTCAAAACGCTGCGACTTGCGCCCAAAGAGTTTAACTCCACTCAAACGCAGCTTGGGCTCGACCTCACGCTCGGCGCCCGACGCAAAATCGGCATCCGGTCCAGCCAGCGGTTTCGAGCGATGAATCACCGGTGCTCGGGTGGCCCTCAGCGGTCGCATGATGCATCCTCCACCATCCACGCGCAGAGTTGACCGAAGGTCATGCCGTTATGCTCGGCCTGCTCGGGCGCCAGCGACGTCGGGGTCATACCTGGCTGTGTGTTGGTTTCCAGCAGAAACAGCCCATCAGCGCCTATGCTGTCATCCCAGCGAAAATCTGTTCGGGTTACACCTTTGCACCCTAGCGCGTTATGGGCCTTCAGCGCGTAGTCCATGCAGCGGTCAAAAATGTCCTGTGGGATGTCAGCAGGCAGCACGTGCCAAGATCCGCCAGGTTTGTACTTGGCGTCATAGTCATACCAACCGCCATCCGTCATGATCTCGGTCACCGTCAGAGCCCGATCACCCATTACGGTTACAGTCAGTTCCCGGCCTGCGACGTATTTCTCGACCATCACATGTTCGGGCATGTCATCCGATAGCTGTGGAGGCCCGTTCGAGCCTTCATGCACGATATAGATGCCAACGCTGGAGCCTTCGTTATTGGGTTTGGCCACATAGGGCGGCTCCATAACATGGGCTTTGGACACCTCAACCTTGGGAACGATCACGCTGGGCACAACAGGTAATCCTTCGGCCTGATACACCTCTTTACTGCGCTGCTTGTCCATTGCCAGCGCCGAAGCCAGCACCCCGGAGTGCGTGTAGGGAATGCGCATCCATTCCAGCAAGCCTTGAACACAACCATCCTCACCCCAACGACCGTGCAGTGCGTTGAAAACCACATCCGGTTTAATGTCCAATAGGCGCGCGTAGAGGTCGGGACCTGCGTCCAGCTCAACCACTTCAAAGCCTTCTCCCACAAGGGCGGCTGCGCATTCGCGCCCAGAGCTGAGAGACACCTCGCGTTCCGCCGAGGGGCCACCCATCAATACCGCCACTTTGGGGTTTGTCCTGCTCGACTTACCCACTTCGTGCGCCTCAATGTCCCCGGACCTTATGTCGTGGTCCGTACTGTGTTATGCCTTTGATCCGTCGCCTGAATTTGCCTGTTATGGTCTGACGGTTGGGGCTTTATTCTTTCAGCGGCTCTCCGACCCGCATGATTTCCCATTCTAGCGTGATGCCGCTTGTTTCGTAAACCTTTTTTCGCACATCCTCACCTAGCCCTTCGAGGTCCGCGGCTGTGGCATCGCCGGTATTGATCATGAAATTCGAGTGCTTGGGGCTCATCTGTGCGCCGCCTCTGGTGGCGCCCCGCATCCCCGCGTTGTCTATAACCTTCCACGCCTTGAGGTCATGCACATCATCGTCACGGCCAGTCGAGGAAAACCCCGCCGGATTGCGGAACGTGGACCCGGCACTGCGGTCCTTGGTGGGTTGAGTTTCGTCCCGTTTCTGCAACTGGGCGGTCATCCGGGCATGCAATTCTTCGGGATCACCCATTGGCCCTTCAAACGTGGCCGAGATCAGCACCGCACCTTCGGGCATGTCCGTCTGGCGATATCGGAAATTCAGATCCGCGGGGGTTAAATCCTCGATCTCTCCTTGTCGCGTGACGATGGTAGCTTTGTGTAGAACATCCGCCGTATAGCTGCCATAGCAACCCGCATTCATCCGAACCGCCCCACCGACAGAGCCGGGGATAGTGCGCAAAAAGGTCAGATCCACACCCGCATCCGCCGCCCTACGCGCAACATGCGCATCCAATGCGGCCGCGCCGGCAATCACGGTGTTGCCCTCAACAGTAATGCCATTGAAACCACGTCCCAAACGGATCACAACAGCGCGTAGGCCACCATCCCGCACAATCAGGTTCGAACCGACGCCCATCGGGAACACCGGCACATCCGCGGGTAAATCACGCAGAAAGCTCTGCAAATCTTCAGTATCAGCGGGCTGAAACAGATAATCCGCCGGACCGCCAACGCGGAGCCAGGTGAGGTCGTTCAACGCGCGAGCCTGAGTTAGACGCCCCCGGACAGCCGGCAGATCAATCATGTGCTGCCCTTCCAGCCAGACTGCGCCCACCGACACCGCCCATGATGACTGCGAATAGGAAAGGCAGGACCGCGCCGGTCAACCATACGAAGGGACCAAAGGCTTGCTCCTCTTCTCCGGTTCCAACCCCTGTCAGCATTACGATCAGCACCAGCGCACCGGCAGAGGTCAGGCCGATCAGCCAAAGCAGCCCCTTCGTGCCTATCCAGCGACCAGCAACAAAACCGGAAAGAGCGCCAAGGATCAAGGATACCAGCGGTAAATAAGCGAATGTGGCGATGTCGACCATGGGGGCCTCCTGAAAATGGCCGTTACTTCTTTGCCGCCTTCATGCCCTGCATTTTCGCCTTTGTCCAACGGGTGAAGTAAATCACCGGCCATCGGAGCACCGACATACCCATCGCCATCACAAGCAAACCCACCCAAGGCCCGTTTTGAAGCGTTACATAACCAATGATCGGGATCCCTACTGCGATCAGAATATAGGCGCGGGTCCAGTGGTTGTCTTTACTGGGGATCATGGCCAACACGTTCGCAGCAATCCCCCAAAGTGCGGCCAGAGCTATGGAAAAGTTCATTGGTCGATCTCCCGGCCGGTCCAACGGCGCCAGTAGTAACGGATGGGGTTACGGAACATGGATGCAAAGCCCGCCAAGGCCAGCACCGAGAAGAACCAACCGTAATCGAAACCCAACCAGATGATCAGTACAGGCGCGGAAGCGAACAGAACAATGCCAGGCGGGAACTGTAGGCGCATTGGCAACATAGCCACAATGGTCGAGGCCACGACCCACAAGGCTGCGAACACCACAGAATATGCCAATTGCCCCTCCGAGGACGTCATCTTTTGCGGTTGCGACGCTACTCTTTAGAGTTGCATCGCAGAAATGTCCATCACATCAAACAGCCTGTTTCTGCTGCAGCCGAGCCGGCAACCCGTTGGCCCAGGCGCTGATCGTACCCGCTCCGAGGCAAACAACCATATCTCCTGGGCGTGCCTGTTCACGCACCAACCGTTCGAGATCGTTTTCATCCAGCAGCGCGCGGGCGTGGCGGTGGCCGTGGCGGATCAAACCTTGCACGAGGTCATCGCGGCTGGCCCCTTCGATCGGCGTCTCTCCGGCCGCGAAAATGTCAGCAATTGCCACGACGTCGGCATCATTGAAGCAGGTGCAGAAATCATCAAACAGGTTTGACAGGCGTGAGTAACGGTGCGGCTGATGCACGGCAATAACACGGCCTTCCGTTGCCTGACGCGCAGCTTTGAGAACAGCGTTAATTTCAACTGGGTGGTGGCCATAATCGTCAATTATTGTGACACCATCGATCTCACCCACCTTGGTGAAGCGGCGGTTGACGCCTCCGAAATTGGCCAGAGCGTCGCGAATTTCGCTGGCTTTCATGCCCAAATGACGTGCCACAGTAGCGGCAGACAACGCGTTCGAGACGTTATGATCCCCCGGCATAGGCAGCGTGCAGCCCTCGATCAACGTGTCTTCGTATTGCAGGTGAATGTCGAAATGCGCGACACCGCTTTTATAGGTCAGGTTCACCGCCCGCACATCCGCCTGCGCGTTGAAGCCATAGGTGCGCACACGCCGGTCGGTGATGCGACCGACCAACGTCTGAACTTCGGCATGGTCGGTGCAGCAAACGGCAAGGCCATAGAACGGCAGGTTCGTGACGAATTCATAAAACCCGTCGCGCAGAGTGTCGAAATCACCCCAATGCTCCATATGCTCGGGGTCGATATTGGTGACGATGGCGATGGTTGCGGGCAGGCGGTTGAACGAACCATCGGATTCATCGGCCTCGACCACCATCCATTCACCCTGCCCCATCCGCGCGTTCGATCCATAAGCATGGATGATACCGCCATTGATCACGGTCGGGTCGAAATCACCCGCCACCATCAACTCGGCCATCATCGTGGTCGTAGTGGTCTTGCCGTGGGTTCCGGCGATGGCAATGTTGGACTTCAGGCGCATCAATTCGGCCAGCATGTCGGCGCGGCGCACCACCGGAAGGCCGCGCGCGCGGGCGCCGTCCAGTTCCGGGTTGCCGGGTTTAATTGCGGTCGAAACCACCACAACGGCAGCATTTTCAAGGTTCTCGGCCCGTTGGCCGACAAAGATTTCGGCACCCAATCCCGCCAGGCGGTCGGTGATCTTCGAAGCTTTCAGGTCCGATCCCTGCACCCGATAACCCAGGTTCAGCAGCACCTCGGCAATGCCTGACATACCAATCCCGCCGATCCCCACAAAGTGAATCGGCCCTACGTCTTGCGGCAGTTTGGTTGCAGGATTCATGCGGTCTCCTTCTGCGCCAATTCTTCGACAAGGTGCACCAGACGATCTGTTGCGTCGGGGGCACCGGCCGAGAGGGCCGCATGGGCCATCTTTTGCGCGGCTTCGGGGTTTGTCAGAACTGCGGTGATTTGCTCGGTCAGAGACGAAACGTCAAGGGCGTTTTCAGGGATCATGATCGCCCCGCCCGCCTGAACCAGCCCACGTGCATTGGCGGTCTGGTGATCTCCGGCAGCGGCTGCAAAGGGGATCAAGATCGAAGGCCGCCCGATCACCGAGATATCGGCAACACTGGATGCGCCCGAGCGGCTGATCACCAACTGCGCATCCGACATGCGGCGCGGAACATCCTGAAAGAAAGGTTTGACCTCGGCCCGGATACCATGATCGGCATAAAACGCTGCGACCCGCTCACCATCTTCGTCACGCGCCTGATGGGCGACACGGATATGGCTGCGCAATTCATCGGGCAATGCTGCAATCGCACCCGGCACCACGTCGCTGAGGATACGCGCGCCCTGAGAACCGCCCATCACCAGAATCGACATTGGATAGTCGCCGGGCGGGATATAACCCGCCGCGGCGCGCTCCAGCACTGCGGCGCGGACAGGGTTTCCGGTATGGATGCCCCTTGCCCCGTCGGGCAGATCGGTCGGCCAGATACCGCAGGCCACCTGAGACACACGGGTTGCAAACAGTTGATTGACCCGGCCCAGTATACCGTTCTGTTCATGGATCATACGCGGGATTTTCAGCATCGTCGCCGCGCTCAGCGCCGGGATTGACGGATAACCACCAAAACCCACCACCACGTCGGGCCGGTCGCGCATCATCTGCAACGACATGCTGGTCACTCCACCCGCAATCTTTGGCCCAACTAGTGCCTTGTCTGCCAGCCCTCCACGCGCGAATGTGGCCGAGGACGCCTCGACAATCTCAGTCGAATGCGGAAACCCACTGGTATACCGGGCACCGCGCGGATCGGTGGACAGACGCACGCGCCAGCCTTTGTGGAGCATCGCCTCGGCCAGTGCTTGTGCCGGGAACATGTGGCCCCCGGTGCCGCCAGCTGCAATCAGTAAGTAAGGTTTGCTCATCACCCTCGTCCGCGCAGAATATCTCCAAACTCGCCCTGGGGGCGGGTCCGGGTGAAGGCCAGCAACATACCGACCGCAATGCCGCCCGCAATCAGGGACGAACCACCATAGCTGACAAAAGGCAGCGTCATACCTTTGGCGGGCAGCAGGCGTACCGCGACACCCATGTTGATCATTGCCTGAACGCCGAACATACAGGCCAGCCCTGTACCCGCCAAACGGATAAACATATCCCGTTCACGCATCAGCCGCAGAAGCGAACGCACTACGATGATCGAATACAGCGCGATGATGATCAGCACCAGGATCAGGCCATATTCTTCGGCCGCAACAGCAATGACAAAGTCCGTATGCGCATCGGGCAGAGACCATTTCACCTGTCCCTCGCCGACTCCAACACCAAACAACCCGCCCTCACGGATTGCATTGGTAGCGTAGCCGATCTGAGTGGTCGGATCGACCTCTTGGTTCAGAAACCCATCAATACGGCGGGCAAAATGTTCCGAATTCGAATAAGCCAGCATTCCGCCCAGCACGACCGCTCCGGCCATTCCGACCAGCAACAACATCGGCGCCCCGGCCACGAAATACATCACGCCCCAACCGAACAAGATCAGACAGGCTTGACCGAAATCAGGCTGCAGCACCAACATCCCGACAATGGCCATACACAGCGCAAACGACCACAGCCGCCCTGGCGGGCCGTTGATCTCCTGCGACGCGGCCAGCAGCCATGCGGCCACGACCATAAAGCCGGGCTTCAGGAACTCGGACGGCTGCAGCGATGCAAAGCCCAGCGAGTACCAGCGCACTGCGCCCTTGCCGAAATCAGTGCCAAAGACCGGCAGAAAGGCCAGCGCCACGAACGCGCCCAAAAAGCCCAGCACCGCCAGACGCCTTACCAGCGTCGGCGACATCATCGAGGTCAGCAGCATCGCAATAAGCGCCAATCCGCCGAAGATCGACTGCCGCTCGACATAATGGAATGGATCAAACCCATTTCGCCCGGCCAGCGGCGGGGATGACGCCAGCCCCAGCAACAATCCGATGACGAACAGGATCAGCACGCAGGACATCGTCCAGCGATCAATTGTCCGCCACCACTTTGGTAGAATCGGTTCGCCGCGCTGGTCCTGGACCGCGCCATACACCATCTCAGTCATGAGATACCGCCACTTACTGCCTCGTTCACGTCCCGTTTTCGGGATCTGATTGAGAGTCTACAGGGATTTTGGCGTTTGGGCTAGCACAATGACAGAGCGTTTGCGGAAATCGGCCCCCTCCCAAAGATTACACTCTGAACACTGGCTTCTCTAATTCGGACTGTCCGGTCGTTAACCGACAAGATCGTAGTGCTTGATTTCTCTGGACTCGACTAATTCCGCTTCAGCCGGATCAATATGCGGGCTTTTGTAGTCCTCACCAACAAACGCCTTTAGCGCGTCAAGACTGCTCCAAACCATTACAAAACTGAACTCGCGCGGTGTGTCAGAACGCGGCGCACCCGGCAGCACCTGAACAATACCATCGGTGTTTCGCATCAAAGGTATCGCGGTTTCATGGAAAAACTTTGAGAACTCGGCTTCTTTGCCGCGCCGAACCGTGACTTGGAAAATCCGCATGATCATTTTGGCGCCCCTTTGCAATGAAAAAACTTGAGAACTTCGATGGCAGAACTTTACCACATGCCTCCCTGCTTTTTTGCGCTGAGTTTCGGTTGCTCTTGCCATATTCGGCAATCCACGCCATCCCCCGCCCATGACTTATGACACGATCATCCTTGGTGCCGGTGCTGCCGGTATGATGTGCGCCGCGCATTGCGGCGGGCGTGTGCTGGTGATCGACCACGCCAAGGCTCCGGGTGAGAAAATCCGCATCTCGGGCGGTGGGCGTTGCAATTTCACCAATATGTATGCGGGTCCGGGTAACTTTCTGTCGCAGAACCCTCATTTCTGCATATCCGCGCTGGCACGCTATACGCAGTGGGATTTTGTCGATCTGGTCGGGCGTCACGGCATCGCGTGGCATGAGAAGACGTTAGGGCAGCTTTTCTGCGACGGGTCCTCGAAACAGATCATCCAGATGCTGCTGGCCGAGATGGAGCGCGCCGGCGCCGAGCTGTGGGTGCGGACCGAGGTGAAGGACCTGCGCAAGACCGAGGCCGGGTTCGCGCTGGAGGTTGACCGCGAGGGGCAGCGCCACAGCCTTACTTGCACCAATCTGGTGCTGGCCACCGGCGGCAAATCGATCCCCAAGATGGGCGCAACTGGGCTAGCCTATGATATCGCAAAACAGTTCGGCTTGCGGATGACCGAGACACGCGCGGCGCTGGTGCCGTTCACCTTCTCGAACGGGAAATTCAAAGACCTTTCAGGCGTGTCCCTGCCCGCTCGCCTATCGAACGAACGCACCAGATTTGACGAGGCACTGCTGTTCACCCATCGGGGCCTCAGCGGGCCTTCCGTGCTCCAACTATCGTCATACTGGCACGAGGGTGAGGCGATCCGGGTGAACCTGATCCCCGATCTGCCCCTGTTCGACCTGCTGCGCGATCAACGCCAGGCCGGAGGCCGTAAAGCCCTGACCACTGAACTTGCCCGTCATCTGCCGGGGCGACTTGTGGATTACCTCTCGCAATTGATCCCCATGCGGGGCAATCTGGCCGACCAATCCGATGCTGCGATGGCTGAGTTGATCGACGCACTTTCGAACTGGCAGCTAACCCCTTCGGGTACCGAAGGATATCGCACCGCCGAGGTCACGCTGGGCGGGATCGATACGGATGACTTGTCGTCAAAAACGATGGAGGCCAGGGATGTCCCCGGCCTCTATGCGATTGGTGAAGCGGTGGATGTCACCGGCTGGCTGGGCGGCTACAACTTCCAGTGGGCGTGGTCATCGGGCCACGCCGCAGGAATTGCAATCGCGGGCTGTTAGCCTACGACGTTGTAACCACGACCGCGCATGCAGTTGCGCACGATGACTTCCTGATTCTGAGTGTTATTGACCGCGCTTGCACCAGCCCCGACCAGCGCACCTGCTACGGCCGCACGACCCAAGTCGCTGGCGCTGTCGTCAATGATAGCTTTCGCGCCCGCCGCACCAGCGGCACCAATCGCCGCAGCACCTGCAGTGTTGCTGTTGACCACCGGCTGCGACCGCGCGAGAGCCTGACATTGCGCCAAATCTGCGTTGTAATTCGGGCCAACCGGTCCATCGACAATCGGCTGGTAATTCGCGCCCACGTTCGTGCAGGCACCAACCACCAGAATGGCAGGCAGGATCAAAGATAATTTACGGTACGGCATATTCATGACCTCGTGTTGAATTTGCAGGCAAGCAAAACCAATAAGTAGGGCGCGTCAAGTTGATAGCATCTCAACTTGGCTCAACCGGCGATCTATTGCAAATCACTAGTCTTCTAGCCTCTGACGAACCTGTTCGGCAAAGTCCTCTCCGCGCTGTTCGAAATTGTCATACTGGTCGAAACTGGCCGCTGCCGGGGCTAGCAGAACGGTCTCTCCCGGCTGGGCATCTGCCATGGCTTGCGAAACAGCATCTGCCATAGTGGTGCACACCTGTGCATCGACGGTAAGCTGCATTGCAAAACCAGCCGCCTCACGTCCGATCACATAGGCCCTGATCACTTGGTCGCTGGCACTGTTCAGCGCACCTATCCCCCCTTCTTTCTCTAGACCCCCGCAAATCCAGCGGATTTTTTTGAACGCGCTGAGCGCTTTCAGCGCACTGTCCACATTGGTGGCTTTGGAGTCGTTTACATAGGTCACGCCGCCGGCCTCGGCAATGATCTGGCTGCGATGCGGCAGCCCCGGATAGCTGTGCAGCGCATCCTCGATCACCCGAGGCGCAAGCCCCAGCGCGCGGCAGGCCGCATACGCGGCGCAGGCATTTTGATGATTGTGCGCGCCGGGCAGACCCTTGATCTCGCGCAGGTCAATGGAACCGGTCTGACGCCCTTTGCGGTATTCAGCCAGATACCCTTTGCGCGCAAAGACCTGCCAGCCCGGACCGGTCAGCTTCCGCGCAACCGAGATGCGGATCACCCGATCATCCGCAGGCCCTTCGGACAGTTGCCCGGCCAGAAACGCGCCTTCGTCTTCATCCACCCCGATCACCGCACGATCCGGACCACCCTCGGCAAACAATCGGCGTTTGGCAGCAAAATAGCCGCCCATCCCACTATGCCGATCCAGATGGTCGGGCGACAGGTTGGTGAACACTGCCACATCCGGCGTCAGCGCACGCGCCAGTTCGGTCTGGTAGCTGCTGAGTTCCAGCACCACTACCGATCCGTCCCTTCCCGGATCAATATCCAGAACACCCCGGCCTATATTGCCCGCCAACTGCGCCTCTCGCCCGGCCTCTGTCAGAATGTGATGGATCAAAGCAGCCGTGGTCGACTTACCGTTTGAACCGGTCACCGCAATCACACGCGGAGGGATGTCGTAGTTGTTCCATTCTGGCCCAGCAAAAGATCGGAAGAACAGGCCAATATCGTTGTCCACCGACACACCAGCATCCAGCGCCGCTGCCACGACAGGGTTAGGTTCGGGATAGAGATGCGGAATACCCGGAGAAACGATCAGCGAGGCGATCTCGTCAAACGCTCCATGGCGGCGCAGATCAACACAGGTAAAACCTTCGGCCTCGGCCTTTTCCCGTGCGGCAGGATTGTCATCCCAGCACACCGGCTCGGCCTTGCCCGCCCGCAACGCGCGCGCGGTCGCCAGACCTGACCGGCCAAGCCCCAGAACTGCAACTTTCTGCCCTGAAAACCCTTTGACCGGGATCATGCCGACCACCTTCTTCTGACGTCCAATTGGCCGTCACACTGCGCAGAAGAAATCCCCAAAGGCAAGGGCGACAAAAGGCTCGCGCGGCAGCGCGAGCCCGGCCCAACAGGTGACAGGCGGGCCCCAGGCCCGCCGAACCTGGCGGGAGCGCTACCTGACTTTCAAAGTCGCCAGACCAATCATCGCCAGGATCAGCGAAATGATCCAGAACCGGATCACAATCGTCGGCTCGGCCCAGCCCTTTTTCTCATAGTGATGATGGATCGGTGCCATCAGGAACACGCGGCGACCGGTGCGCTTGAAGTAGAGGACCTGAATGATCACGCTCAGCGCCTCGACGACGAACAAGCCGCCAACAACGGCCAACACCAGCTCGTGCTTGGTTGCAACCGCAATCGCACCCAAAGCACCACCCAAGGCCAAGGAACCGGTGTCGCCCATAAAGACAGCGGCAGGTGGCGCGTTATACCAAAGAAAGCCCAACCCACCTCCGAACAACGCTGCCGTGAAGATCAGAATTTCTCCGGTGCCTGGCACGTAGTGGACGTCCAGATACTCGGTAAAGTCGACCCGCCCGACCGCATAGGCGATGATACCAAGAGTAGTCGCCGCGATCATTGCGGGCATGATGGCCAACCCATCCAGCCCGTCCGTCAGGTTTACCGCATTGGCTGCCCCTACGATCACGACAATCGAGAAAGGAATGTAGAAAATCCCCAGATTAACCAGCGTATCCTTGAAGACCGGCACAGCCAGTTGGTTCTGCAACGCCTCGGGATGATGCAGAGTCGCCCAGGCCGAGGCCAAAACTGCGATGATCACGCCCAATGCCAGTCGCATCTTACCCGATAGGCCTTTGGTGTTTTGCTTCGACACCTTGGCATAATCATCGGCAAATCCTATTGCCGCATAGGCCAGAGTCACGAACAGCACCATCCAGACATATGGATTGTCCCACCGCGCCCAGGCCAACGTTGAAGTCACCAGCGCACCAACAATAAGCAGCCCACCCATGGTCGGTGTGCCCGCTTTCGAAAAATGCCCCTCGGGGCCGTCCTCGCGGATCGGCTGACCCTTGCCCTGCTTGCGGCGCAGCACATTGATCAGCGGTTTGCCAAAGATAAACCCAAAGATCAGCGCCGTCAGAAAGGCTCCGCCCGCACGGAAAGTGATGTAGCGGAAGAGGTTAAAGAAATCCCCCCCATCCGACAGGGCGGTCAACCAATAGAGCATATCAAAACCTTTCTCGTGCCGCGATCATGAGTCAAGCGCGCTCACTTGCCCCATTTCCCGCAAACCGTCAACAATCTGTGCCAGCGCCATGCTCAAGGAACCCTTGGCCAACACCGTATCCCCGGCACTGATCAACTCCGGCAGGTGTTCGGCCATTTCGGCACTGGTTTTAAACCACAGCCCGCGCTTGGCGGCAGGCAATGCCTCATGCAGCGCCTTCATGAGCGGACCTATGCAATGCACCCGATCCACGTTCGCCATCGCGGTGACACCCGCCATTCCTGCGTGCATGGCAATTTCCTGTGCACCCAACTCTTTCATGTCGCCCAGAAAAGCGATCCGGCGTGCACCATGCGTTGCCGCCAGAACATCCAGCGCGGCCTCCATCGATGTTGGGTTGGCATTGTAGCTGTCGTCCAGCAACTCGATCTGCCCACCAGTCGCCAGAGATAAAACCTCACGCACGCCGCGCCCCTTGACGGGGGACCATTGGCGCAAGCCGCTGATGGCTGCATCAAATTCAACGCCCAGTTCCACACAGGCCGCCAAAGCACCCAGCGCGTTCATGGCGAAATGCTTGCCCGCCGACTGCACGTCATAGGTAACCGAAACATCACCCACTATGGCATCGGCCTGAACCGAAGCATCCCCTTGCATCACGTTGGTCAAAATGTAGTCGGCAGCCTTGCGGCCAAAATCGACGATCCCGGCGCCATGCTCTATTGCGGTCTGGCGCAGGATATCCGCATGCTCGATATCGGCATTCACGATTGCAGCTCCACCGGGCTCAAGCCCTTCAAAGATGGCAGCCTTTTCATGAGCAATCCCTGCAACCGACTCGAATGCCTCAAGGTGTACGGCAGCTACGGTCGTCACCAACGCCACATGCGGGCGGGCCTGCCGCGCCAACGGAGCAATCTCTCCGGGGTGGTTCATCCCGATCTCAATCACTGCAAATTCGGTGTCGCGCGGCATCCGCGCCAGTGTCAGGGGTACGCCCCAGTGATTGTTGTAGCTGGCAACACTGGCATGGGTTTTACCTTGCGTTTCCAATATGGTCGCCAACATTTCCTTGGTTGATGTCTTCCCGACGCTGCCTGTGACGCCGAGCACGCGCGCGCCGGTTCTTGCGCGGCCTGCCTTACCCAAAACCTCGAGCCCGGTTTGAACGTCATCGACAATCAACAGAGGGGCATTTTCGGGCACACCTTCTGGAATACGTGACACCAGCGCAGCACCTGCGCCTTTTTCCAAGGCTTGGGCCACAAAGTCATGACCGTCTCGTGCCGCCTTCAACGCAACGAACAAGTCGCCGGGCTGAAGAGTTCTGGTGTCGATCGACACGCCATTCACTGACCAATCAGTCGTGGCGCGCCCGCCCGTTGCTTCGGCGGCCTCGGTTGCAGTCCAAAGTGTCATGCAACCCTCCCATCCAAAGCGGCTACGCTGATGGAAGCTTGCTCCACGTCATCAAACGGCAGGACCTGATCACCAACGATCTGGCCCGTCTCATGCCCTTTGCCCGCAATCAACAAAGCATCACCCGGCTGCAAAGCATCAATTCCGCGCAGGATGGCTTCGGCCCGATCACCGACCTCGGTGGCCTCCGGTGCGCCAAGCAGGACGGCGGCGCGGATTGTAGCCGGATCCTCGCTGCGGGGATTATCATCCGTGACAAAGACAAGATCCGCATGATCGGCAGCAGCCTTACCCATCAGCGGGCGCTTGGTGGCGTCGCGATCCCCGCCAGCCCCAACAATAGCAATCAGGCGCCCCATGACATGCGGTCGCATCGCCTTGAGCGCCGTGGCAACCGCATCTGGAGTGTGGGCATAATCGACAAACACAGTCGCGCTGTTTTCCCGCGTGGCCGCCAGTTGCATACGGCCCCGAACCGTCGTCAGATGCGGCAGGGTTTCGAACACGCGTTCGGGCCCTTCCCCCGCGGCAATGACCAGACCGCAGGCGAGCAGGATATTTTCGGCCTGAAACCCGCCGATCAGGTTCAGGCGGGTATGGAACACCTTACCCTGCCATGAAAAGCGCAGGTCCTGTCCGGTTGCGTCAAAGCGTTGGTTCATCAGGCACAGATCAGCATCACCCAACCCAACAGTCAGAACCGATTGCCCGCGCGCCTTGGCGATTTTGCGAACCTCTGCGCCCTTGGGATCACTCATGTTGATCACTACGGTGCCGTCCTGAGGCAGGACGCGGTCGAACAAGCCGGCCTTGGCGGCAAAATAAGCCTCGAAAGTTTCGTGATAGTCCAGATGGTCCTGCGTGAAGTTAGAAAACCCTGCGGCTGTCAGATGCACCCCGTCCAAACGACGCTGTTCCAGACCGTGCGAGGACGCCTCCATCGCGGCATGGGTCACGCCGTTTTCCGCGGCCTCAGCCAGACAGCGGTGCAGTGTGATCGGTTCGGGCGTGGTATGCGCCAATGGTGCCGTCCAGACCCCCTCGACCCCCGTTGTCCCAAGATTCACCGCAGCGTGGCCAAGCTCCATCCAGATCTGTCGCACGAATGTGGCAACCGAGGTTTTTCCATTGGTCCCCGTGACGGCCACGATGTTCTGCGGCTGCGCTCCAAACCACAACGCGGCACATCCAGCCAGCGCCTGCCGGGGGTCTTCGACCACGATCAAGGCAGCATCTGACGACGCCAATTCATCAGCGGCGATTTCAGCACCCTCGGCATCAGTCAGAATTGCCGCCGCACCCATACGCAGGGCGTATTGAATGAACTCTCCGCCATGCACGCGGGTGCCAGGAAGCGCTGCGAACAAGTAGCCTTCTTTGACTTCGCGACTGTCAACGGCCAACCCGGTAATGTCAGGATTCGCACCACCCCGAGCGGTCAGGGCCAGTTGGCTAAGTGTTTTCGTCCTTGCGCCCATGCCCCACCTCTTTCCGGACAGCCTAATTCGAGGTCAGCGTTATAGCAGCGCCCGCCTCAGGCTCAAGCCGGGGACGCAGCCCTAGCAATGGTGCGATCCGGGCAATCAACTCTGCCGCAACCGGAACGGCGGTCCAACCCGCTGTCCGGCGCTTTTCCCCATAGGCGACGATGGAAGGCTCATCCAGCGTGACAATCAGCACATATTTCGGATCGTAAGCTGGGAAAATCGTCGCAAAAGTGGCAATGACCTTGTCATCATAGTAACCGCCGCGCGGTTTGGGCTTATCCGCCGTGCCCGTTTTACCGGCCACGTCATATCCTGCCACATCGCCGAAGCTGGCCGTACCGTCCGTCACCACCTTCCGAAGCATCTTTTGTGCCTGCGTCGCCGCGCTTTCAGACATAACCCGCGGTCCGTATTGCGGACCGTTTTTACGCAGGATGGTCGGGCTGACATAGTTCCCACCATTGGCAATCGCAGCATAGCCAGCCGCCAGGTGCATCGGACTGGTCGAAAGCCCGTGGCCATAGGAAATGGTTACTGTGCTGAGTTCACCCCATTTTTTAGGCTTCAGCGGCTCGCCGCCTGCGGCCTCGACAATTTCAAACGGTGTGGGCTCGAACATACCCAGGGCCTTCAGAAAGTTCTGCTGTCGTTGGGCGCCGATCTGCAGCGCCAGCCGCCCGGTACCGCGATTTGAACTGTGAACGATGACATCCGCCACACTAATCTTGCCGTAATTCTTGCCGTTAAACTCACCAATCGGAAAACGCCCAATCCGCATCGGACCCGAGGTGTCGATTATCGTATCCGAGTTCACCAGCCCCAGCTGCACGGCCTGTGCGGCTGTGAAAATCTTGAACACCGACCCCAGTTCATACACACCCTGCACATAGCGGTTAAACAGAGGGCTGTCCGACGGGTCAAACCCCGAAGTCGGCGGGCGTGGTCGGTCATTCGGGTCAAACGACGGCAGCGACGCGGCCGAGACGACTTCTCCTGTATGCGCATTCATCAGGACGGCCGAGGCACCTTTGGCGTTCATGATCTTCATGCCACCATAAAGCACCTGCTCGACCGCCGCCTGAACAGTCAGATCCAGTGATAGTTGCAGCGGCTTGTTGCCGTTGGCCGGATCACGCAAATAGTCGTCGAATTGCTTCTCAACTCCCGCAACGCCGATCACTTCGGCAGCACTAACGCCTTCGCGCCCAAAGCCGGACCCGCCCAAAATATGCGCAGCCAGACGGCCATTCGGGTACAGTCGCATTTCCCGCGGACCGAACAGAATGCCGGGATCGCCGATGTCATGCACCGCCTGCTTCTGCTCGGGTGAGATGCGTTTCTTGATCCACAGGAACTTGCGGTTGCCAGTGAAATCCTTAACCAGTCGTTCTTTATCCAGATCCGGGAAGATTGCCACCAACTGATCTGCGACAGCAATCGGATCTATCATCATGGGCGGTTGGGCATAGACCGAATACGTGTCCAGGTTGGTCGCCAGAATACGGCCTTCCCGGTCGACAATATTGGCCCTTTGCATGGCAATCGCTGCACCCGGCGCGCTGGCCAGAGGCTCTTGCGCTTCGGACGTGGCCAGCATGCCCATGCGTACACCCACGACAGAAAACGCGCAAAAAAAGAACAGACCCAACACCAAAAGACGCCCTTCGGCGCGGGCGCGGGCGCGATCTTTCATGTCTTCGTGACGCTGGCGGATATTTTCCCGTTCAATAGTCTTAGGATTCTCGCCCCGCGCACGGGCATCGAGAATACGCGCGAGTGGACGCAGAGGCGTACGGGTCATGGGATCTGCACCTCACCAAAGGCTTGAATGTTGGTGATAGCCTGCAACTCGATTGGATCAACGATGGGCAGGTCCGGGTCCTCAGCATAAGAAATCTGGTCGGCGCGCCCGAACTGTTCCGCGAGCAGCGGCAACAGACCCAGACGTTCAAAGTTTAAATCGGCCAGCTCACGCAGACGGTCCGGACGGTTCAGGTACGCCCATTCCGCATTCAGAACGGCCAGCCGCACCTGCGCCATTCCGATTTCACGCTGCAAGCTTTGCGTTTCCTTCACCACCTGCTGTGTGCGGTAATTTTCCTGATACGCCCAAAGTGCCAACCCGAACACGGACAGAGCAGTCAACACATACAAAATACTCTTCATTTCGCCCTTCCCCCAAGTTGCGGCATCCCTATAACGCGGGCATCAATTTCCCCCGCAGGAGCCTCGGTTCGCACCCCAACTCGCAGCTTGGCCGAGCGCGCACGCGGGTTTTCCTGCAATTCCTGTTCATCCGGACCCACAGCTTTGCGGGTCTTGAGCGTGAATTGCGGCTGCTCCTGTTCCATTTCAGGTGCATAGCGATTGGCACGGCCGGTTTTCCCTGCACGAGATTGAAAGAACCGCTTGACCATCCGATCCTCGATGGAGTGGAAGGTAACGACAGCCAGTTGCCCGCCCGGTTTCAACGCCCGCTCAGCAGCCATAAGCCCTTGGAACAGCTCTTCATATTCCGCATTCACCGCGATGCGCAGCGCCTGAAAACTGCGGGTCGCAGGGTGAGATTGACCAGGTTTCGGGCGCGGCAGGCAAGATTCGATAATTTGAGCCAGCTGCAAAGTAGTCTCTATGTATTCTTCAGCGCGGGCTGTGACGATTGCTTTGGCAATGCGCCGACTCGCCCGTTCCTCGCCGTAAAGATAGAGAAGATCAGCCAAATGGCTTTCTGACGCATGGTTGACGATGTCATCCGCCGCTTCGCCCTGCTGGCTCATCCGCATGTCAAGCGGGCCATCCTTCATGAAGGAAAACCCGCGCTCGGCCTGATCCAACTGCATTGACGACACACCAAGGTCCAGCACAATGCCATCCAGATTCTGCGCATATTCATCCATACGCGAGAATACTCCGGGCTGCATTACAAGCCGGTCACCATATTCACCCGCCCATTCAGCTGCCATATCAAAAGCCAGAGGATCGCGATCGACACCGATGACCTTGTCGGCACCAGCCTCTAGCAAACCGCGCGTGTACCCACCCGCCCCAAAGGTGCCATCCAGCCAGACACCCGACACCGGCGCTACAGCTGCCAGTAACGGGCGCAGCAGAACAGGGATATGAGGCTTGTCGGAAGGGGTCTCAGCGCCGGCCATGCCGTTACGCGTCCCTGACGCCGTCTAAGAACTCCAGAGGGTCGAAATCCTCGGGCTGTTCGTCCAGCCATTCCTCAGATGCGGCCAGTTCCTCTGACTCGTAAGTCTCTGGCTTCCAGATCTGGAACGTATCACCCGCGGCGATAAAGAACGCCTCGCCCTCAAGCTTGATCTTGTTTCGCAATTTAGCGGGCAGCACCAGGCGACCGGTTTCATCCACGGTGGTCGGGAAGGATTGACCGTGGAACATGCGCTGCAACATCTTCCGCTGCATCGAGCCGCGCGGCAGCGCGTCAATTTTGCTGTCAACCTCGTCGATCGCTTGCATTGTATAACATTCAAGGAACTTGCGGCGGTGATCACCGTAGACAATCACCAGTTCGGGGCTATCACCGGGCTGCCAGTTGGGGTCCGAGGCTTCAAGCACGCGGCGAAAAGAGGCCGGGATCGACACCCTGCCCTTTGCATCCACCTTGTGGTGGCTTTCACCTCTAAACCTACGCGCCAAGACGACTGTCCCTTTCGCTTGCGCCCCACCTAAATTTCACGCCCCCGGATGAAAAACGGCGGGTTGATCTGCTGCCACCGATCAACCCGCCGCATTGACCCGCCTTGCGGGATGTCCAGCTGCGCGCGCCACCTGGGGGGATGTCTGCTCGCCCGCGCGCCGGATCTCTTGAGTGATGAAAGCGAGATGCCTGTATGAAACCTGTTTTTGTTGGTTCGGGGTCGTTTAGCGCCCCATGTGCCTCGTCCTCATCGGATGTATAAGGGATGACATGGGAATTCATGGAAATCAATAGGAAATTTCAGATTCCTTTTTCAAGAATCGCAACGATATCAAATACACAACAAAAGAAAATAGTAGATTTGCACCACAAATAGAAAAACTTCAAAAGGCAGACACTACATATAGTCTATTATGCTCACACCCTTCACTTCCCATGATTTCCCCAAAAAAATTCTCAAAGCGCCACAGAAACTTAGAACAGCCGGAAGTGTGGCGCAGCCTTATGACGAATCATCCATTCCAAAATGAATAATGACTGCAGATATATGCCCACCTCATACTAAGCCCATGAATTCCCATATCGGCAATCCGCACCTACATCCTTTGAATTCTTTAAACAGAAAGTAGGTCACAGGGCCTTACACAAGGGAGCAGCCCGCTCTCTAGACATGCTCGGAGCGTCTCAGAACAGGCGAAAAACGCCCGAACTCCCTCAAATGAAGTACTACGCGATCATCATACCGACAAAGCGTTGATATCCATGCAATTGCTGCATAGCAGCATTGACAACACGTGTATTGTGCACCTGCAGCATTTCCTTATTTTCATTCTCAAGCAAACGCCGGAACAAACCGGCAGCAACGAAAGAAATCGAGTAACGGACATGGCTGTAGCAACACATCAGACAGCGCTCAAAGGCGCACCGGTAACTGGCCTGGCTTTCCTGATCGAAGCTGCAAAGACCCGGTTTATCCGGCACCGCATCTACCGCCAGACAGTCAACGAACTGTCCGTACTGTCGAACCGCGAGTTGGCCGACCTGGGTCTGCACCGCTCGATGATCCGCCGCGTAGCTATGCAGGCGGCGGAAGAAAACACCGCGCTGTAATCGCGCAACGATTTACCGAGATCAGGTCCACCTCCTCCCTATAGGACCTGTATTTCAGCGGCGATATCTCCTCCTCCCTGATATCGCCGCAGATTATACCGGCCTCGAACGCCGGACGCAGACACACCGGGTATTCCTCCTCCCTTACCCGGTGTTGAAAGCGCGCGGCGACGTCTTCCTCCTCCCTGACGT
This sequence comes from Ruegeria sp. BB7, assembly GCF_056539365.1. NCBI lineage: Bacteria > Pseudomonadati > Pseudomonadota > Alphaproteobacteria > Rhodobacterales > Roseobacteraceae > Ruegeria > Ruegeria sp. BB7. The sequence goes on from NZ_JBQFUV010000001.1 coordinate 710,615, forward strand.
CGCCGCGTCTTACACATACCGGGGTCGAACCCGGGTTCGGATACATCGGGGCTTCTCCTCCTCCCTGCCTCGATGTTGAAAAGAACGGCGGTTCCCTTTCCTCCTCCCTGGGAACCGCCGTTTTTCTTTTTTCCCAGACGTGTAGAATGAAGCTCCGAGGTGAATTTCAGGAGTTCCCAATGGCCGCTTATTTCATAGCCCAAATTTCAATTCACGATCCGGATGGATATCAGAAATACCTTGAAGGGTTCATGCCAATATTCGACCGCCACGGCGGCAGGCTTCTGACCGTATCGTCCAAGCCTGTAGAGTTAATTGAAGGAAATTGGACGGAAAACGGCGTTGTCCTGATGGAATTCCCGTCTATCGAAGCCGCCAATGCGTGGAAAGACGACCCCGACTACATCGAGCTTGCCAAAATCCGTCATCAGACGGCCACAACGAATATGGTCTTGGTCGAAGGCCTATAGCCGTTCAGAACGGCACGTCATCCTTCGCGGACAGAAAACGCGAGACCACCTTTTTGGTGCCTGCCTTGTCGAAATCGACCTCAACCTTATCCCCTTCGATGCCGATCACCGCGCCGTAACCGAATTTCTGATGGAACACCCGCTCACCCAAAGTGAAGCTTGCCACGGCAGTCGCGTCAATCACCGTATTGCGGGCTTCACGCGGCTGAGACGTTCCATATTGCCCTTGCCGCGCCTGCATGCGTTTCCAGCCTGGCGAATTATAAACATTCGCCTCGGCCGCGCGGGTTTCAATCCCCGCCGCAGGTTGCCCGCCACCATATAGCCCCGGAGGCGTCAGCACCTCCACATGGTCCTCGGGTAATTCGTCAATGAACCGCGACGGCATTGCGTTCTGCCACTGCCCAAACACCCGCCGGTTGGCGGCGAAGGAGATCGTACAGACCTCCTCGGCGCGGGTGATGCCGACATAGGCCAGCCGCCGCTCCTCTTCGAGGCCCTTCAGTCCGGATTCGTCCATGGACCGTTGCGAGGGGAACAAGCCATCCTCCCACCCCGGCAGGAACACGGCAGGAAATTCCAACCCCTTGGCCGCGTGCAGGGTCATGATCGAGACCTTGGCCCCATCGCCCTCCTGCTCATTGTCCATGACCAGGCTGACATGTTCCAAAAACCCCTGCAGGTTTTCGAAATTGTCCAGTTGGTTGACCAGTTCCTTAAGGTTTTCCAGCCGCCCCGGAGCCTCGGGTGTCTTTTCGTTCTGCCAATGGGCAGTATAGCCGGATTCGTCGAGGATGATCTGTGCCAGTTCGATATGCGAAACCTCGGGCTCACCGAACCGCATGGGCGCGCCATCATCAATCACCGACTCGTCGTCCACTTCGATTCGCGGCCCGCGCGTCATCGCGTTCCACCGCGCCAGCCCGTCGATCAACTCGCGCAGAGCCTTGCCGCCCTTGCCCTTGATCAACCCGTTATCAACCGCAATCCGCGCGCCATCGACCAGCGACACGCCGTTTTCCCGCGCTGTCATCTGGATCGTCTGCTGCGCCTTGTCGCCCAAACCGCGTTTGGGCGTGTTCACGATCCGCTCAAAGGCCAGGTCGTCACCGGGGCTGACCACCAGCCGGAAGTAGGCCATGGCATCGCGAATCTCCATCCGCTCATAGAACCGAGGGCCGCCGATCACTTTGTAGGGCAAGCCAATGGTCAGAAACCGGTCCTCGAACGCGCGCATCTGGTGTGAGGCGCGCACGAGGATGGCCATTTCATCCAGCCCCATCGGACGCACACCGCGCGTCCCACCTTGCATCGCGTCGATTTCCTCACCGATCCAGCGGGCTTCTTCCTCTCCATCCCAATGGCCGATCAGACGGACCTTTTCGCCCTCTTTCGCGTCGGTCCACAGCTCTTTGCCCAGACGGCTTTCGTTGCCGCGAATGACATTCGACGCCGCTGCCAGAATATGCGGGGTCGAGCGGTAATTCTGCTCCAGCCGCACCACATGCGCGCCGGGAAAGTCCTTTTCGAACCGCAGGATGTTGCCAACCTCGGCCCCGCGCCAGCCATAGATCGATTGATCGTCATCACCCACGCAGCAGATATTCTTGTGCGCCCCGGCCAGCAGTCGCAGCCACAGGTATTGGGCGACGTTGGTATCCTGATACTCGTCCACCAGAATGAAGCGGAACCAGCGCTGGTATTGTTGCAACACGTCCGGGTGGGTCTGGAAGATCGTGACCATGTGGAGTAGCAGGTCGCCAAAATCCACTGCGTTCAGCTCGCGCAGGCGGGTCTGGTACTGGGCATAAAGCTCGATGCCCTTGTTGTTGTAGGCCCCGGCATCCGCTGCTGACACCTTATCAGGCGTTAAAGCCCGGTTTTTCCAATCATCGATGATGCCCGCCAGCATCCGTGCGGGCCAGCGCTTGTCATCGATATTGGCGGCCTGAATCAGTTGTTTGAGCAGGCGCAACTGATCATCCGTATCCAAAATGGTAAAATTCGATTTGAGATCGACTAACTCGGCATGACGACGCAGCAGTTTGACGCAGATTGAGTGGAAGGTGCCTAGCCACGGCATCCCTTCGGCTGGTTGCCCCAACAGCCGCCCAACACGCTCTTTCATCTCGCGCGCCGCTTTGTTGGTAAAAGTCACCGACAGAATCTCATTCGGGCGCGCTCGCCCGGTGCTGAGAAGATGCGCAATACGGGCGGTCAGCGCCTTGGTCTTACCAGTCCCTGCCCCGGCCAACATAAGTACCGGACCATCTAACCGCTCGACGGCTTCGCGCTGCGCCGGGTTTAGCTCATCCAGATAAGGCGTAGGGCGCGCGGCCATAGCCCTCTGCGATAGCGATGCACCCTCAAAGGCGTCCATTTCGTCAAAACTGCTCATCCGCACAAGCTACGCTGAATACGTAGGAAGGGAAAGGGTTTGTTCACGCCTTGTTCGCTCAATTTTTCCACCCACTTGCAGTCAATTGTAGGCAAATCGGTCCGCCTTGCCGAGCAGCGTTAACCCTCTGTCAAAGCTTGCCTTCGATGCTGGGCCCAAAGCTGTGGGAGCGCGGATCATGAAGAAACGTACTGAAACGGGCATCGCGTCCCGCCTGAAAATAGCGGTTATCGTCCTGATAATCGGGCTTCTGGCTGCCTTGTCAGGTTGGGGCATATATTCGATTCCCGCCCCTGTGGTTGACCGAATGCTGGAATCAGACATGCGCCATGCTGCAATGCAGTTGAACCGCCAGGTGACCTCGCACCTTGAGGACGTTGATGACACCTTCCTGACGGGTGTGATGGGCGATCATGACGACGAATTTCTGGAGCTGCTGCCCGCAACGTCAGATATTTATCGCTTCAAGCTTTTTGACACATCTGGGCGAGTGTTCTGGTCAACGCGCGATTCCGATGTCGGCACACTCAATATGAAGCCATACTTCAAGGATGTGATCGGAAAAGGGAATCTATACTATGAGCATGAAGAAAAGCCCCTGACCGAAGTTGATAATCTGGATCGCGACATGGCCGCGGGGAGGCAAACCCGTCACGTTGCCGAAATCTACACACCCATCATCCGCGAGGGGCGCTTTGTTGGCGCAATCGAGTTCTACTCGGACATAACCCAGGTCCGGAACCTTTTTATAAATCGGGTGCGTTGGTCACTGGCGCTGCTCAGCGGTGTAGCATTACTGGCAGTGCTGGTGGTGACACTGGTGATTTTCCGCGCGAACCGGCGGCAGGTGCGCGACTTGCAGGGCCGTGCAGCCAAGGAACGGGCACTGATGGATGACCAACTGCGGCTGGCTCGAGAAGTGCGGCTGCTGGGTGAGTTGAACGAATGGCTGCAATCCAGCCGGTCACTGGATGAGCTGTTTGACATGGTGTCTCGCTTCATGACTCATATCCTGCCTGAGGCCGAGGGCAGCGTGTATGTCTACTCCAACTCGCGGGATGTGCTGGATGGGTGTGCCAGTTGGAATGACGGCACTCATAAGTCGCATATTCACCCCGAAGGGTGCTGGGGTCTGCGGCGGGGGCGGACATATGAATATGGCGCATCCGAGATTGATTTTGTTTGCGAGCATGCCGAACCGCATGACGGGCGACCCTATTTCTGCTTTCCCATACTGGCGCATGGCGAGACGGTTGGGCTGCTGCATCTGCGGGCCCATGAAGGCAGCTACGAGGTGTTTCATTCCAACAAGAAACTGGCCCAGCTTTGCGCCGAACAAATCAGTATGGCGATCGCGAATGTACGGATGCGGGATCAGTTGCATGACCAGTCGGTCCGCGACCCGCTAACCGGGTTGTTTAACCGTCGGCACATGACTGAGACGCTGCGCAAATCCATCAGCCGCAGCCAGCAAACCGGCGCACCGTTGAGCTTGATCGCCGTCGACGTGGACCATTTCAAGAAATTCAACGACACCCATGGGCACGATGCCGGAGACATGGTGTTGCGTGCCGTCGGCTCAGCGCTTGAGCAGGGCTGCGACCGGGACGAGACTGCTTGCCGGATCGGCGGGGAAGAGTTTATGTTGATCCTACCGGACAATACCCCAGAAGACACAATGACCCGGGCAGAGCAATTACGCCAGGCAGTCGAGGCCGTTTCGGTTCGGTATGGTGAAAAATCCCTGCCGCGCATCACGATTTCTGTCGGCGTGGCCCATTACCCTGCGCATGGCACCATGCCGCAGGACCTGATGCGCGCCGCAGATGACGCCTTGTATATGGCCAAGGACAAAGGGCGCAATCAGGTGCAGATCGCCAATGGGGCAGCCTCTATTTCTCATGCGCCCGTGAAAAATGAAGGCCAGCCGAAACAAACACCTCGGACATCAGCGGCCTGAAAACCTTGCAGAATCGCGTCGTAGGTCGGATCAATTCTTATGGACCTGCACAGCTCATTCCCCGGCATAGCCGATCTGAAACGCCGCGCGCGGCGCAGAGTTCCGCATTTCGTCTGGGAATTTCTGGAAAGTGGTACAGGGGCCGAGGCCACTGTGCGCCGAAACAGGACCGCGCTGGATGACATAGAGTTTTTGCCTTCGATCCTGCACGGCCCAATCGAATGCGATACCAGCACACATTTTCTAGGTCAGCACTTCCCCCTGCCCTTTGGAGTTGCGCCTATTGGGATGTCAGGGCTGATCTGGCCAGATGCAGAAAGACTGCTGGCGCACGCAGCAGCCCAAGCCGGGCTGCCTTATACTCTGTCGACCGTCGCCAGCCAAAGCCCCGAGGATCTGGCCCCTCATATCGGCGAGAATGCGTGGTTTCAGCTTTACCCGCCGAAAGACCCTGACATTCGCTCTGATCTGCTGCGCCGAGCCAGAACTGCTGGATTCTCGACGCTTGTCCTAACGGTTGATGTTCCGGTCGCTTCGCGGCGAGAGAGACAGGTTCGGTCTGGCCTTACGAACCCTCCCCGATTGCCCCCCCGTTTGCTGGCTCAGATCGCACTGCGCCCGTCATGGGCCGTTGGCATGGCCCTGGGCGGGATGCCGCGGATGCGAACACTAGACAAATACATCGACAGTGACAGCGCCCTGTCTCCGACCGCTCATGTCGGGTACCTACTGCGCACCTCGCCGGATATGGATTACGTCAATTGGCTGCGCGACGCATGGGACGGGCCGTTCATTGTCAAAGGCGTCATGCGCGCTGAAGATGCAGGTCGGTTGGAACAGGCCGGTGTTGATGCCGTCTGGATATCGAATCATGGAGGGCGGCAGTTTGACGGCGCTCCGGCCAGTATTTCCGTTCTTCCCGCCATTCGTACGGCCACGAGTATGCCGCTGATCTGTGACAGCGGAATCGAAGGCGGGCTCGACATCCTCCGCGCCCTGGCTCTTGGGGCGGATTTTGTCATGTTGGGACGCGGGTTTCTTTATGGTCTGGCTGCCCTAGGTTCGGGCGGCCCAGCCCATGTAATCGACATCCTGCGACAAGATATGTTGGCGAACATGGGCCAGATGGGTCTTGAACAGTTGAATCAGCTAGTGACCAATCAACACAATTGATGCTGCAGCGCAGAATTGCTAATAGGATTGCGCCAACAAGCGGCGCTTGCGAGCGTTAACATGCCGGTTCTACCCAGAACGACTGATATACGAGCGCGTATTGTCCGCCTATGAACACGGCCAAACCACAAAGACCGGGACCTGATATGACCGACTTCACCAAGATCCTGATCGCCAATCGCGGCGAGATTGCCATTCGCGTGATGCGCGCAGCGAACGAGATGGGCAAACGCACCGTCGCAGTGTTCGCAGAAGAAGATAAGCTGGGCCTGCACCGGTTCAAGGCCGATGAAGCCTATCGCATCGGCGAAGGGATGGGGCCGGTTGCTGCCTATCTGAGCATCGACGAGATTATCCGCGTCGCCAAGGAATGCGGCGCTGACGCAATCCATCCCGGTTATGGCCTTCTGTCGGAAAACCCGGACTTTGTAGATGCCTGTGTGCAGAACGGCATCACCTTCATCGGCCCCAAGGCCGAGACCATGCGCGCTTTGGGCGACAAGGCCAGCGCGCGGCGCGTGGCCATCGAAGCTGGCGTTCCAGTGATCCCGGCCACCGAGGTTCTGGGCGATGACATGGATGCCATCCGCGCTGAAGCGAAAGAGATTGGCTATCCGCTGATGCTGAAGGCCAGCTGGGGCGGCGGTGGGCGTGGGATGCGTCCAATCGAATCCGAGGATGAGCTGGAAGAGAAAGTTTTGGAAGGCCGTCGCGAGGCCGAAGCCGCCTTTGGCAACGGCGAGGGCTATCTGGAAAAGATGATCACCCGCGCCCGCCACGTCGAAGTGCAGATTCTGGGCGACAAGCATGGTGAGATTTACCACCTCTATGAACGCGACTGCTCGGTCCAGCGCCGGAACCAGAAGGTCGTGGAACGCGCCCCTGCCCCGTATCTGTCCGAAGAACAGCGCGCAGAAATCTGTGAACTGGGCCGCAAGATCTGCGCCCATGTGAACTATGAATGCGCGGGCACCGTCGAATTCCTGATGGATATGGAAACCGGCAAGTTCTACTTCATCGAAGTGAACCCCCGCGTGCAGGTGGAACACACGGTGACCGAAGAGGTCACCGGCATCGATATCGTGCAGGCTCAGATTCTGATCGCCGAGGGCAAGACCTTGGCTCAGGCAACGGGTGCGGCCAGCCAGGCAGATGTGCGGCTGACCGGTCATGCGCTGCAAACCCGGATCACCACCGAGGACCCACAGAACAACTTTATCCCCGATTATGGCCGCATCACCGCCTATCGCTCGGCCACTGGTATGGGCATCCGTTTGGACGGCGGCACCGCATATGCTGGCGGGGTGATCACGCGGTACTATGACTCGCTGCTGACCAAGGTGACGGCGAAGGCGCCGACGCCCGAGGCTGCAATCGCACGTATGGACCGCGCCCTGCGCGAGTTCCGTATTCGCGGTGTCAGCACCAATATCGACTTTGTCATCAACCTGCTGAAGCACCCGACCTTCCTGTCGAACGAATACACCACCAAGTTCATCGACACGACGCCGGACCTGTTCACCTTCAAGCGCCGCCGCGACCGGGGCACCAAAGTTTTGACCTATATCGCGGACATTACTGTTAACGGTCACCCCGAGACCGCAGACCGACCCGAGCCACGGGCCGACCTGAAAGAGGCCAAGCCGCCAGCGCTGAAGGGTGAACCCAAAATGGGCACCCGCAATCTGCTGGAACAGAAAGGACCGCAGGCCGTCGCCGACTGGATGAAGGCTCAACGGCAGCTGTTGATCACCGACACCACCATGCGCGATGGCCACCAATCTCTGCTGGCGACCCGGATGCGCTCGATCGACATGATCAAGGTGGCTCCGACCTATGCGGCCAACCTGCCGCAGCTATTCTCAGTTGAATGCTGGGGCGGTGCGACATTCGACGTTGCCTACCGCTTCCTTCAGGAATGTCCGTGGCAGCGTTTGCGTGACCTGCGCGAGGCGATGCCGAACCTGATGACCCAGATGCTGCTGCGCGGTGCAAACGGAGTTGGCTACACCAACTACCCGGACAATGTGGTACAGGAGTTCGTCCGCCAAGCGTCCAAGAATATAGACGTGTTCCGCGTCTTCGACTCGCTGAACTGGGTCGAGAACATGCGCGTGGCGATGGATGCGGTCGTCGAGAACGGGAAAATCTGTGAGGGTACCGTCTGCTATACCGGTGATATTCTGGACCCTGATCGTTCCAAGTATGACCTGAAATACTATGTAGGCATGGCGAAGGAACTGCGCGACGCTGGGGCGCACGTGCTGGGCCTCAAGGATATGGCGGGTCTGCTGAAACCGGCCTCGGCAAAAATCCTGATCCGCGCGCTAAAGGAAGAGGTCGGCCTGCCGATCCACTTCCACACGCACGACACTGCCGGCATCGCCAGCGCGACCATTCTGGCTGCCTCTGAGGCGGGCGTGGACGCGGTGGATTGCGCGATGGACAGCTTCTCGGGCAATACCAGCCAAGCAACGCTGGGCACCGTGGTCGAGGCGCTGCGCCATACCGAGCGCGACACTGGACTGGACATCAAAGCCATCCGCGAGATCAGCGATTACTTCGAAGCCGTTCGCGGTCAGTACGCGGCCTTTGAATCCAGCCTGCAGGCTCCGGCGTCCGAGGTTTATCTGCACGAGATGCCCGGTGGCCAGTTCACCAATCTCAAGGCGCAGGCGCGTAGCTTGGGTCTGGAAGAGCGCTGGCACGAGGTCGCTCAGATGTATGCCGACGTGAACCAGATGTTCGGTGACATCGTCAAGGTGACGCCGTCCTCCAAAGTGGTTGGCGACATGGCGCTGATGATGGTCAGCCAAGGCCTGACCCGTGAAGAGGTGGAAAGCCCCTCGACCGATGTGGCCTTCCCTGACTCGGTCGTGGACATGATGCGCGGCAATCTGGGCCAGCCTCCGGGCGGGTTCCCCGACACAATCATCAAGAAGGTACTGAAGGACGAAGCGCCAAACACCAAGCGCCCAGGCAAAGATGTGCCTCCGGTCGATCTGGAGGCAACCCGTGCCGAGCTGTCAAAGCAGTTGGAAGGCAAAGAGGTCGATGATGAGGACCTGAACGGTTACCTGATGTATCCAAAGGTCTTTTTGGACTACATGGGCCGTCACCGGGTCTATGGCCCTGTCCGCACCCTGCCCACGCGCACCTTCTTCTACGGCATGGAGCCGGGTGAGGAAATCACGGCCGAAATCGACCCTGGCAAGACGCTGGAAATCCGTTGTCAGGCCATTGGCGAAACCGATGACAAGGGTGAGGTCAAAGTGTTCTTTGAACTCAACGGCCAACCCCGCGTGATCCGGGTACCGAACCGCATGGTCACCTCGACCACACAGGCGCGCCCCAAAGCCGAGCCGGGCAACCACGATCATGTCGGCGCGCCGATGCCGGGTGTGGTGGCCACCGTAGCGGTTACGGCTGGCCAAGAAGTCAAGGAAGGCGACATGCTGCTGACCATCGAAGCGATGAAGATGGAAACCGGCATCCACGCCGAGCGCGACGCAACGGTCAAAGCCGTTCACGTGCAGCCCGGCGGCCAGATTGACGCCAAGGACCTGCTGGTCGAACTGGAATAAAAAATAAAGGCGCGCAGTTTGCGCGCCTTTTCACTTTTGGACGGGCGGCAGTATCAGCCGTCGACGACCTCATCTTCTTCGGTCGTCTCAGCCCCTGCATCAGCCTCAGCCTCAGCCTCAGCCTCAGCCTCAGCCTCTTCCGAGATTTCTTCGAGTTCCTCCGGATCGGGCAACCCCAGTAGATCATGCAACTCGTCCATTGCATCCGGCGACAATTCGCGACCACCTGTCAGTGCGTCGAAAGTCTCCTGCGGGTCTGCCGCGTTTGCCAGATCATTTTCGGCATCCTGAACAGCCTGTTCAGCGTCGGCTACCGCATCATTGTACTTGTCTTCAGTCGTGATGCCCTGCTCAGCCTCTTCCTCGGTCGGCGCAAACTGTTCTTCGATTTGCTCGTCTGTCAAACCTTGCAGGTCGGAAAGTTCTGTCTGCTTTTCTTCCAAATCCACAGTTGCGTCCGGGTAGCCCAGTACACTTTGCTGATACGAATAAAGCTTACCGGGCATACTATTGGGCGCCGCATTTCTAAGCCCCGTCTGGCTCGCATGCGCTGCGTTGAGCGATTTCAACTCGGAAGCGATTTTTCCATGTTTGTTAGGTGGAACTGCTTCTTCGTCAAGCGTGACAACCTCTTTGGGCTTTGCACGCGTCACAGCCTTGGCCTGGTTCTTGTTGCCCTTAACAATGTCTTCCAGCTTGGTCATGAATGCCGGCTTGTTCTTGTTTGCAGAGCTGGATTTCGTAGATTTTTTCTGGTCGGTTTTCTTGAGACCCAATCTGCCCAGCAGCCCCTTGCCTGTACCAGCCGATGTCTTGCCTGAATTTCCCTTGGCTTTTGCGCCTTGTTCGCCGGATTTACCGCCGCTATTGCCTTTGTCGCCACCGTTTCCTTTACCGCCGCCATTGCCGCCGCCGTTTCCACCGCCGTTGCCGTTCTTGGCGATGGCTACGTCAGGAGCAGCAACAACCGCAACAAAGCTGGCTGCCCCAAGCAACAGCACAGAGGTCGCAAAAACGCGAGAGAGCATCATAACTCGTTTCATAATATTCACCTGTCCCTTTCATTGATGGCAGCGGGAGCCACGGTATTGCATGTTCAAAAAATTATATTTGCATAAAGTGACTGCGGAATTCGACGAAATTGCGGCGGAAGTTTGGCCGACATCTGGGCAACTGGAACTTGCTAGCAAAAACTAACACTTCTCCCTCTCTGGAACAGGCCACTAAAACGGCTAATGTTCAAGGCATCGTGCAAACACCCGCGCAGCTTTTGATGAATAGAAAGAGACCTCTATGCTGACCTTCACTCCAATCTATGCCGCGTTGCTGGCGATCCTGTATGTCCTGCTAAGCCTAAAGGTCATCAGCCAACGCCGTATCGGCAAGATTTCTTATGGTGACGGCGGGAATACAGATATGCTCAAGGCGGTGCGGACACATTCGAATTTTATCGAATACACGCCTTTTGCCCTGCTGCTAATCTTGATGGTCGAACTGCAGGCAGGCACCGGTCTGCTGGTGAACCTGCTTGGATTGAGCCTTGTGGTCGGCCGGGTGCTGCATGCCTATGGCTTCGGCCGCAGTCCGCAGATCGTAATTCTGCGCCAGATCGGGATGTTGCTGACATTCACGGCCATTCTGGTGGCCGCCCTCGCGAATCTCGTACTGGTACTCTGACTCAGTTGGCGGGGCTTATCCCGTCAATGTCTGTGTCTCTATCAGCGGCGCTTTCATTAGGATCGGCTCGACCTTGACCAGCTTGTCCTCATCTTGTGCGCAAATTACGGCCGTCAAAGCGATCAGCGCGGCCAACAGTGCCATTTTCATATCTGCGATCCGTGTCATTTCCTCTCCTCGAACCTTCTTGTTTTATAAAGCTCTTTGTTTTGAACGTACGTTGGTGTGATTTCCGTCGAAAGATTTTTCCGCGTTTTTGTGTTTTTCCGCTTGCAGCCCCGCGTCGGAATTTATACATCCCTCCTCACTCAACGGCGCGGGCGTAGCTCAGGGGTAGAGCATAACCTTGCCAAGGTTAGGGTCGGGCGTTCGAATCGCCTCGCCCGCTCCATTGAGAGGTCTACGGACCATATATGTATCTGATGCGGGCGTAGCTCAGGGGTAGAGCATAACCTTGCCAAGGTTAGGGTCGGGCGTTCGAATCGCCTCGCCCGCTCCAGATACCAAACTCTCCGAACATGCTGGTTCTTCGTGAGGCATTGCGTCATTCTGGTGGCGCTGCGCAACACAGGGTTCACTCATGTCTGAATACGTTATCCGCCCTCTCACCGCTGACGAGATGCAGCAGGCCGTGGATTGGGCCGGACGCGAGGGGTGGAATCCCGGCCATCATGATGGTGCGTGTTTCCACAGCACCGATACTGACGGGTTTCTGGGCGGGTTTCTAGATGGCGAGATGATCGCCTCAATATCGGTGGTCCATTACGACGATACGTTCGCTTTCCTCGGGTTCTACATCGTGCACCCAGAGCATCGCGGTGCCGGACACGGGCTGAAGCTTTGGCAGGGTGCATTGGCCAACTGCACTGCGCGCAATGTTGGGCTGGATGGGGTCGTCGATCAGCAGCACAATTACCGAAAATCGGGCTTTGCCTTTGCCTACAACAACTATCGATTCACCGGGACCGTAGCGGATATTCAGCAGGCTTTGCCACCGTCGGTTGGCACCGAAGCTTTGGCCACGGTTTCGGATGAACTAAAGGCTTATGATTGCCAACTATTCCCGACCCCACGTGACACTTTCCTGCAGGGCTGGATCAGCACCCCAAGCCATGTTTCCCGTGTATTTTCCGAGGACGGACAAATCAAAGGCTATGCCACGTTGCGCCCATGCAAAAACGGCTACAAAATCGGGCCACTCTTCGCAGACCGCGCCGACATTGCCGAAACCTTGCTGGCCAGCTTGCTGGAAACGTTACCGGAAGATCAAAGCACGCAAGAGGTCTTCATCGACATGCCGCAGCCCAATGAAGCCGCCTTTGAGCTGGCAGCGAAACTTGGGCTGGAGAAAGTATTTGAAACGGCCCGGATGTATTCAGATCACAAACCGGACATCGACCTAAACCGTATCTTTGGCGTGACGACGTTCGAGCTTGGTTAAAACGCTTTGAACGTCATCGTGGTCAAAGACCGCTCGATATCGGGAATGACCAGCAGGTTTTCGTTGATGAAATGCCCTACGTCCTCGGTTTCGGGGATGTAGAGTTTCAGCAACAGGTCATATTCACCACTGGTCGAGTAGAGTTCGGAGTGGATTTCGCGCAGGGCGATTTCCTCGGCCACTTTGTAGGTGGTACCGGGTTTGCAGCGGATCTGGATGAAAACGCAGGTGGACATGGACCGGACCTTTGTTGGTTGAGTTGCCCGCAGGCTTGCATGGGCCGCGCCCGGGTGCAATCCCCTGCAACAGTTTGCGGTGAAAGCCACGTGTGGTCTGGATAAGCCGACCCAACCCCGTCTATAAGCGCGCCTGTAGCAAAAGGAATTCGCCCATGCGCAGCGCAAAGATCAGCCGTCGAACCGCCGAGACCGAGATCTTGGTCGAGGTAAATCTGGACGGCACCGGCACCTATGACAACCAGACCGGCGTCGGGTTCTTCGATCATATGCTGGATCAGCTAGCGCGCCACTCACTGATCGACATGACGATCCGCGCCAAGGGCGACTATCACATCGACGACCACCACACCGTCGAAGATACCGGCATCGCGCTGGGACAGGCATTGACGCAGGCGCTGGGTGACAAAAAGGGCATCCGCCGTTACGGCGAATGCCATTTGCCCATGGACGACGCTCAGGTACGCTGTGCGCTTGACCTTTCAGCACGCCCGTTCCTGATCTGGAATGTGGAATTGCCGACCCAGAAGATCGGCACATTCGACACCGAACTGGTGCGCGAATTCTTTCAGGCACTCAGCACTCATGGCGGCATCACGCTGCATATCGACCAGTTGCACGGTTTCAACAGCCACCACATCGCCGAGGCTGCTTTTAAGGCTGTCGCCCGCGCCCTGCGTGACGCGGTTGAAACTGACCCGCGTAAGGCGGATGGGATTCCCTCGACCAAAGGTGCGCTGTAAATGCTAACCGCCATCATCGACTACGAGAGCGGCAACCTGCACTCGGCCGAAAAGGCATTTCAACGCATGGCGCGCGAGGTGGATGCGGGTGAGGTCGTGGTGACCTCGGACGCGGATGTCGTGGCGCGTGCCGACCGGTTGGTACTGCCCGGAGACGGCGCGTTCCCCGCCTGCGCGGCCGAGCTGCGCGGGCACAAGGGCATCTACGACGCGATGGTTGAGGCCGTCGAACAGAAAGGCCGCCCCTTTCTTGGCATCTGTGTCGGCATGCAGCTGATGGCCTCCAAGGGTCACGAATACAGCGAAACCGAGGGGCTGGGCTGGGTGGCTGGCGACGTGGTTCGGATTGAACCATCCGACCGTACGCTAAAAGTGCCGCATATGGGTTGGAATGATCTGGTTCTGGAAATCGATCACCCCGTTTTTAGCGGGATCAAATCAGGCGACCACGCTTATTTCGTCCACTCTTACCATTTTCGCGTTGCCGATCCGGCCCAGCGTTTGGCCTATGTGGACTATGGGCAAGAGGTCACGGCCGTAATTGGCCGCGACACGATGATCGGAATGCAATTCCACCCAGAGAAAAGCCAGGACGTGGGCCTGCGCATGATCGGAAATTTCTTGACCTGGACCCCCTAAGGATTACTGAACCCGCGTCCAGGTTTGCCCACGGCAGACCAGCCCCCCAACCGCGCACCCTTTGACCGTTAGCTTGTTCTGACTGTCCAGCGTCATCTTGGATTTGTAGGTTTTGTCACGGTCCGGCGCCCAGATCTTGCCGCTGTCGTACTGGCCATCACCTTCGGGCACCATGTCCCAGATGATTTGCTTGCCCAGATTTTCATATTCCAGTTGTTGGTTACCATCGCCATCAAAGGCGCTGTCGATGGTGCCGCAAATGGCGCTTCCGCACTCGGAAATGGTCACGTGAAGATATCCGCCCGTGTCGCCCGGCTCTGTCTTCCACAGACCATCAACCGGATCGGCGGCAAAGGCTGTTGTCGCTATCCCAGCAATACCTGCTGCGAGTAGAAGTTTCTTCATGATGCTCTCCCTGTTTTACAGTCACTCTGGCCCGGTGACCGGCTTCGGGCAAGAATGACTTTGCGTCGCGTTGCATCCCCTGCCCTGCTTGTGCGATACGCCGCCCGTGTAACACTGATATAGGGCCGCCCGACATGATCCTCTACCCCGCCATCGACCTGAAAGACGGCAACGCTGTGCGCCTGCTGCGTGGTGAAATGGACAAGGCCACTGTGTTTAACGAAGATCCCGCCGCACAGGCCCGCACCTTTGTCGAAGCGGGTTGCGAGTGGCTGCATCTGGTCGACCTGAACGGCGCTTTTGCAGGCGAGCCGGTCAACGCTGCCCCAGTCGAGGCAATTTTGAAGGCCTGCAAAGTGCCTGCTCAGCTGGGTGGCGGAATCCGCGATATGGCTACCATCGAGACCTGGATCGAAAAAGGTCTGGCACGGGTCATTCTGGGGACGGTTGCAGTGGAAAACCCCGACTTGGTGCGCGAAGCCGCAAAGGCCTTTCCCGGCAAGGTTGCCGTAGGTATCGACGCCCGCAACGGAATGGTTGCCACTAAAGGTTGGGCCGAGGAAACCAACGTGCAGGTCACCGATCTGGCCCGCAGCTTTGAGGATGCAGGCGTCGCGGCCATCATCTACACTGACATCAACCGCGACGGTGCTATGCAAGGCCCAAATATCGAAGCAACCGCAGATCTGGCCCGTGCTGTTTCGATTCCGGTAATCGCGTCCGGCGGCGTCAGCTCTCTGGACGACCTGATCGCCCTGCGCGACTGTGGCGTAGAGCTAAACGGCGCAATTTCTGGCCGCGCTCTCTATGATGGCGCGATTGACCTGAACGAAGCCATTCGCGCCCTGTCTTAAATCACCTACTGCGCGGCAACCGAGGTCAGCTTGGCCAGCGCGCCGCGCATCTTTTCGATGATCGGAGAGCTCTCGACCCCATCAAGGTCATCCATGGTCTCTTTCGGGTCTTCATAGGCCAGCCAGACCTGCCCGTTTTCATCCTCATAGGCCTGAACCTTCAATGGCAAAAACAATCCCGCACGCGGGTCGATCTGCATGGCGGGTGTGCCCAGCGCCGGGTTTCCGAAGATCAGTACTTGGTTTGCCGGAATAGTCAAACCGACCTTTTCGGCACCGGCCGCGTGGTCGATGCGGGCAAAGACCGTTGCTCCGGCGTTGCCGATCGCACCCTCTAGCGCATCCAGCGCTTCGGACACCGATTTATCTGTATTTACCTTGATGATATCATCTGCCATCGCCGCGACGGTTCCCCCTATGACAAAAGCGGTTGTTAAAAACAATTTGCGCATCTCATTGATCTCCTGATGAATTTAGGGGCAGTTTTCACAGGTTTGAGAGATGTGGCAATCACAAGTCTGGCATCGGCAAGGCTTTGCCGGTAGAGGTGCGCCAATAAAGGAATCCGACATGCTGAAAACCCGCATCATTCCCTGCCTGGATGTCGCTGATGGCCGTGTGGTCAAGGGCGTCAATTTCGTTGGCCTGCGCGATGCGGGTGACCCGGTGGAATCGGCCAAGGCTTATGACGCTGCCGGCGCGGATGAAATCTGTTTTCTGGACATCCACGCCACTCATGAAAACCGCGGCACCATGTTCGACGTCGTACAGCGCACGGCCGAGCAGTGCTTTGTCCCCCTGACGGTTGGTGGAGGTGTCCGCACCAAGGATGACGTGCGTGCCCTGCTGCTGGCCGGTGCGGACAAAGTCAGCTTCAATTCCGCCGCTGTGGCGAATCCGGATGTGATTGCCGGGGCTGCGGATCAGTTTGGCAGCCAATGCATCGTCTGCGCCATTGACGCCAAGACTGTCAGCCCCGGCAAGTGGGAGATTTTCACCCATGGCGGCCGCAAGCCCACCGGTATCGACGCGGTTGAGTTTGCAAAAACCGTTGTGGCCAAAGGCGCTGGGGAAATCCTGCTAACGTCAATGGATCGCGATGGCACCAAGGCGGGCTTCAACCTGCCGCTGACCCGCGCAATCTCGGACGCGGTGGATGTGCCGGTTATCGCATCAGGCGGTGTAGGAAACCTGGACCATCTCGTCGAAGGTGTAACCGAAGGCGGGGCCAGCGCTGTTCTGGCTGCTTCGATCTTTCATTTTGGCGAATACACCATTCGCGAGGCCAAGGAACATATGGCCGCCGCAGGCATCCCGATGAGGCTGACATGAGCATTCTGCACGATCTGGCTGCAACGATAGACACCCGCAAAGGGGCTGATCCCGACTCCAGCTGGACTGCCAAGCTGTTGGCCAAAGGCCCCGAGAAATGCGCCGAGAAATTCGGAGAAGAGGCCGTTGAGGCGATTATCGAGGCCGTAAAGGGTGACAAAGGTGGGCTTACAGCTGAAGCTGCGGACGTGCTTTATCATCTGCTGGTCATGCTGGCAGCGCGGGATGTGGCTCTGGACGACGTGCTGTCCGAGCTGGCCCGACGCCAAGGCACCAGCGGTATTGCCGAAAAAGCCGCGCGCCCCAAAGGATAATCCGCAGGGTTCCGTCATCTTGAACCACCCTTTATGATCAGGTTTCACAGTCCCCGGATCAAAGGGCACAAGAATGATCAGAGCCTTGGCCATTGTTCTGGCCTTTGTGACACTGTCGGCCTGCGCAACCCCGCCCCCTTCGGCCGGGGATGAAGTGCAACGCTTGGCGAGTGAAATCCGCAGCCTTGGCCCTGACATTGACCCCGAAGAAGCGGACCGAGCAGCCCGCATCGCCTATTCCTACACCGCGCAACTGGTGCAGGAGTATGAGATCACCGACCCTCCTCTGATCCACAACGCCAAGGTCAATAAGGGCCTTCGCCCGCGCGGCCTGTGCTGGCATTGGGCCGAGGACATTGAACGCCGTCTGAAGCAAGAAAATTTCAAGATGCTGGACCTGCACCGCGCCATCGCAAATGCGGACAACCCATTTCGGATCGACCACAGCACCACCATCATCAGCCGCAAGGGCGAGACGATGTATGACGGCGTGGTGCTGGACCCATGGCGCTACGGCGGGGTGCTGTTCTGGTCGCCTTTGGAGGAAGATACCAAGTATGAATGGGTGCCGCGCGATATCGTATTGGAAAAGCGCCGTCAGGAGCAATACGGTAAACTGCTACCCTATGCTGGCGAATAGCCGTCACAGCTTGGACGAGATCACTCCTGTGGCGAAACCACCCATGCGCAGCTCGCCAAAAAGACGCTGATATTCGATCTTTGGGCAACGGTTCATCACCACATCCATTCCCCGCGCCTGCGCGGTTGCGGCAGCATCCGTGTTTTGCACACCGATCTGCATCCAGATCGTGCGCAGCATGGGTAATACAGCCAAAGCCTCGTCTACAATTGGCGGCACAGCTTCAGAACGACGGAAGATATCGACCATGTCCACCGGCTCGGAAATTTCGGCCAATGACGCCCTAACGGTCCGACCAAACAATTCTTTCCCAGCGTGGCCAGGGTTGACCGGGATGACCCTATACCCCTTAAGCGAAAGGTAACGCGCCACGTAATAGCTGGGCCGCACCGGGTTCATCGACACACCAACCACGGCGATCACCTTGGTGCGCTGCAAGATCTCTTTCAGATAAACATCAGTGTATTCAGCCATGCGGGCACCCTAGTCGGTGTGTGCAAAAGAAAAAAGCGCCCAGGTCGGACCTGAGCGCCAGTTGTTGGAACGAGGGACAGTGAAATGACCCGCGGCAGT
Organism: Ruegeria sp. BB7; assembly: GCF_056539365.1. Lineage (NCBI taxonomy): Bacteria > Pseudomonadati > Pseudomonadota > Alphaproteobacteria > Rhodobacterales > Roseobacteraceae > Ruegeria > Ruegeria sp. BB7. Next base: position 729,054 of record NZ_JBQFUV010000001.1, read on the forward strand.
TCCGTTCCGCGGTCACTGTGACATTTAGGCATAATTTGGAAGAAAAAAAGAGGCAGCGCGCATTTTTGTGATGACAGCTCACGAATGGCGATAACTGGCCTATTGCTCGTAGAGAATTCCGGGCCAATACATCTCGGCCATGGAGATATATTCGGCAGTGGCTTCGCGCCACATCTCTTCGACCTCGGGGGAATGTGTCAGGTACAAACGGCCATCCACAACACCCCAGAGCGTCGGCTCCGTGCTTTTCAGCTTACCGTGCGCCATAGCATAGGCACAATACCCGCCGAATTGGGGCGCAAAGGCGTGCGGGTTGCGTTCAAATGCATCCCGGTTCTCAGCCGAGGCAAATTGCCACTCGGCCCCTTTCCATACGACCGCGTATTCCGGCCGCCCCAGAACAGGCGCATTTCCACTGAAATAGGATACCACGTCATACCCGGCCACCGCGGCACCATCGGTCGCGTAAAATACGGGCATATCCTGCGCTTTTACGGCAGGAGCAAACAGAACGGCGGTCAGTGCGCCCAGAAGGAAACGTCGAGTCAGCATCACAGAATTCGATTCAAAAACTTCAGGGTCTCAAAATGCAATATTTTCGGCCCAGTTGAACCCCATTTAACGAGGTTGTGATCGCAATTGTCATCCAGAGGCTTTGTCAGTCAAAGATATCTTCGATAACATCCCACGCCTCATCCAACACGCGCGAAAAAACACTCTTCTTCTTTTTCTGCTTCTTTTTTCTTTGACCAACAGTCGATTTAGATACGTCGCGCCTTGGTTTGCCCTCAGCTAGCTTGCGCTTGGGCAGCATCTTGAGATCATGCAGCGGTGCCCCGCAACTGGAACAACTCAATTCATGTCGTTGCTGGCCTTTCAGAACCAGCGCAGCGCGGGTCCCACAATAGCAGCAGGTAGCAATCTTGGATGGGCTGGGAATGGGCGCTCTCCTGTCTATCTTCATCTGTGCCTGGAAGCATATAGGGCAATTGCAGCAGCATTTGAGACATTGAGCGACCCAAATCCGCCCGCAGCGTCGATTTTCACCAGATGATCAACGGTTTCCTTAGTTTTCTGCCGCAATCCGGGCCCTTCAGCCCCCAGCACCAGCGCCACGGGCTGATCCAACTTGCCACCCAGGGCCGTCTCAATGGTCTCTTCAGCCTCACCATCCAGCCCCAGAACCAAGAATCCCATATTCTGCAATTCAACGATGGCGTCAGCCAGATTTCGAACTCGCAGATAGGGTTGGCGCTCTAACGCGCCACTTGCTGTTTTGGCCAGTGCACCGGTTTCCGGCGCCGAGTGATGCCGCGTACCGATAACTGCGCTGGCGCCCAAAACCTCGGCCGAGCGTAGAATCGCCCCGACGTTATGCGGGTCGGTCACGCGATCCAGCAGAATCACGCGAGGATGTTCGCGCCCGATGCAGTTCTCAGCCAACCCGCCCCAATCCAGCGGCTTGACTTCAAGAGCTGCGCCCTGATGGACAGAGCCCGGATCAATTGGCGCAGTGAATTTTCGAGGATCGACCATTTCAGCCTCAACCCCTGCAAAATCAATCGCTTCGGCCAGTTTGTCACGCGCGTTGCGTGTCACGATCAGGCGCAGTTTTTGCCGACTTGGGTTCATCAAAGCGTCCCGCACGGCGTGCAGGCCAAACAGCCAGACGGTTTCCGCAGAGGCCGCTTTGCGGGCCTGCTCCTTTTCAACGACCCACTTGGGTTTCTTCATTTCTTGGGCCTCCGGGCCGGGAATTCGGTTTCATGCGTCAAAGCGGAATTTTCCTGTTGACGCTCCTTTAAGGCGCTAGTAATCACGCCTCCACGTCAGGTGCAACGCCTGACAGTGGGCGACAGGCCGCAAGGTGTGGCAGGGGACTGTAACTCCCTCGCGGAGACGCACGCCTGGTTCGATTCCAGGGTCGCCCACCATCTTCCTTAGATAGTGACAAAGTTCAACTGGCCGTTAATTCGGCAGAACATCCCATTTTTCCACAACCTTCCCACCCCGCACCGCCAGTACGATTCCGAACTGGTTCAAAACCGCCTCGCTTTGGTTTGGGCGCAGCAATGCGATATCTCCAGGCGCGACCAAAGCAGAGCGCGGGCCGGTCCACACCTCTTGATTGGTTGAACGTCCAAAGACCGACGAATAACCGAACCCCTCGGGGAAAATGGGCGCGGCCTGATAATACCCACCGAAAATGGCAAGGTCAGTCTTCTGACGGGGCAGAAAATCCAAACCAGGCAAAGAATTGCCCGGCATTGTCTTCAAAATTGGCGTGGCGATGAAGGCCGCGGGCTGAAAGTTTTGCGTCGTGGTGTGGTCGAAATCTCCGGGTTTGACCAGAACCGAGCCAAAGGCAATCTCGGTAGCGGTTCCACCAGAACTGTGGCACTGAAAGGTCAGACTGCCCCCTGTGTTCAGGCACAACCCGTGTGCATCATTCGGCAGTTGCGATACCGCATGACGAAAGTTGTCTGAACAAGCCTGTATCGCGCGCTTGCGCAGCAAACCGGGCAACTTTGCCAAATGTGCCTCATACCCCATGACGCCGGACAGCCGAGCAAAGGGGTTAGATTCGATCTCTTGCGCAATCGACGCAATCTGGTCAGGTCGAAACCCGCCGCGATGCAGCCCAATATCAACCTCAAGCGACAGGCGAAGCACAGATTGCCGCTCTGCCGCCAAATTCAAATACTCCCGCAATCTTTCCGGTGAATCGATCAGCCATTGAACACGCGCTGCAGCGTCAGGGCATGCGCAAAGAACCCGCGCCGCCGAATTGACGGGCAACGGCTTGCCGATCAGGTGATCGGTTTCGCCCTCAGCCTGCAACAAAGCCTGCAGCATAGGCTCGGAAAAGGTCATCAAGCCACTGGTCGGGATCTGCCTGCGTATGTGATCCAGTAAAGGCAGGCACGGCAAAGACTTGGCAACCAAACGGTAATCCAGTCCTTCATCCGCAGCCTGCACCGCCAAGGAACAATTCGCATCCAAGCGGTCCAGATCGACCACTGCAACCGGTTTATCGACGCCATAAACCCGAAGAACTGTAGAAAGAGATTGCAGGTATGCTGTCATGGTCGAAACAGCTTTGCCAATGCGGGCGTAAGGAATTTTCCCGTGGGGTCCAGTTGCTTGCGCAGCGCGCAGAACCGGTCAAAATCCGGATAAAGGGTAGCAAGGTTTTTGTAAGTCAGGCTGTGCATTTTTCCCCAATGGGGGCGCCCACCGGCTTCGACAAATAGCGGTTCTATCGCATCGAAATATCGGCTGTGATCCTCGTTCGCGTCGGTGTGGATGGCAATTGAAATCCGAGGCCCACCCTGAAACGGGGAAAGACAGGCGGTGTCACCCGCGGTCTGGCGCACCTCGATCGGAAAATAGATGTCCTTGTGGTCGCGATGCAGGCGGGTGATGACCTCTTGCAGCACGTCGCCCGCGACATCGGGCGGCAGATGGTATTCCATCTCATTGAACCGGATGCACCGGTCGCTGCACAGCACGCGCCAGCTTTCGCCCACATAGTCTTCGTCAGAGTGCGCCATGGTCAGCATTTTAAGCAGCGCACGGCGCAATCCGCCACTGACTCTGCCTGTATTGCGCGCCAGCTTCAGCACCTTGACGGCGATCATGTCGAGATCACGCGGCACCTTACCCTCAGGCGCGTCAGACACCTCATGGCGCAGTTCAACAGCTTTGCCGGTGAAGGGGATATAAAAGAACTCGAAATTCCGGTTCTCACTCCAGTTCCGATGCATGTTTGCGATGCTGTCCTGCAGGTCGACCAATCGCACCTGACGGCGCAAATTGTATTTCGGCACCACCGAAATTTGCGCTTCGATCAGGATGCCCAGCATCCCCAAAGTGACTTGAGCCATCTCAAGTGGGAGATCGTCAGTGGTCAGAATATCCCCCTCCGCGCTGACCAACTTTGCCGCCGTAATTTCCGCCGCAAGGCATGGCAGTGTACGTCCGGTGCCATGCGTCGCGGTCGAGACTGCCCCGGCCAGCGATTGCGCATTGATATCCCCAAGATTGCGGAAGGCCAGCCCGTGGTCCGCCAATGCAGGTGATAAATCCCGCAGACGCGCATTTGCATTGACCCAAACCTGACCACCACTGACCTCGCCTAACTTTGGCAGGTTCAGGTTCGACAGGTCCAAAATCCGGTCGCCCCCGGCGACAATGGGCGTAAAGGAATGACCCGCCCCCACAACGCGCAGATTACCAGGCTGGGCCACGGCTCGCTGCAAATCAGTGACAGAGGTCAGGCGTGCAATGGCCGTGTTTGCCTGTTGGTTTCCTGCCCAATTGGTCCACATCTGCTACCTCCTCAGGGATCGAGGATTGCAGCACATGGGCATTGAAACAAGACAGGATTACAGAGACTTACGCAACGGCAGGTTACCTCAAGCGGCCGCCGCGCGCTGTGAATTGACCCGTTCAAACCACGCCGAGATTGCCTCGAGACTAGGGTCGATCTGCTCGGCTGCGCCATCCGTAAAGGCCTGAAACTTGTCGTTGTTCAGGCCATTCACACCAACCAGAACAGGGATGTCCTGCGCCAGGGCCTCGGCGATCACCGGGCGGAAACCCCGCCCATCAGATTCATGCTTGCCAAACTTGTTGATGATCAAGAGTTGCGGGTCGTCTCCCAAAGAATTGCTGACCAATCCCACTGCCTGCTCCAGAGCGGCAGGGTCCAGACGGCAGCCCCGTGCATGATCCCCCAGCGACTGTGAGATGCGAATGGTCTCTCCGTCCGGCAGGACGCGGACATCCATGTCGCATTTACTGCTGTCGACGCATTCGGTGTTGGTCTGCACCACACCGGCCAGACGGGCACCTTTGGACAACAAGTGTTCTGCAGCCGCGCTCAGCAAGCGATCAGTTGCGCCGCGGTCGGTTGTGGTGACATAGGCCAGATACATTGAAAGACCCTCATAGTCTAAAGTGTGACAGTTCAGATAGCACGCGTGGCCCGGTCCGACCACTCCTGAGTGCTACGGCAGAGGCGAAAGGCCGATCACAGGTGCGTGCAGGTGAAGCAGGACGGCGAAGACGGCAAGAGCAACCACCCCGATCCAGAAACCGGGCCAAGGTTGAGGAGCGCGCAGGGAAAACCGGGCGGTATTGCGGGACAGGCGCGTCCATTCGATCCCCATCTGTTGGGCCTTGCGGCGGTCTATCAATGCCATGCCCATCGCGGCAAAACCCGCGAACAGACCAAACAGAATGACGTGAGACAGGCTGCCATTGGCCAATAGATGCGCGCAGGCCCATAGCATAAGCGCGGCCAGAATCGGGTGGCGTGTAGTGCGAAGGATACCGGGGTTTTCCGGATCAAATGATCGATGTCCCAATCCACCGAAGGAAAACGGATTATCAATAGACAACCCGGCCACAGCCAGCCAGCAAACCACCGGCATGACCAGCAGCGGAGCCCAACGAAATATGCTGAGCGGAGGGATGACTTCAACATATGGCGCCTGAGCAGCCGCGATGATCAGCCAGCCCAGCACCAGCAAGGACAATGCGGAATAAGCTGCGAAGTACCGTCTGCGCCCCATGGTTTCAATCAACCATCCACGCACTGCCGGACGCGCCGGGATGACGTGTGTCAGCAGAAAGGTGATCAGTGCTGCAAGGAAAAGGCCCCAGCCCATCATGGTAGTCTCCGAACATATTTCGCCCGGTTTAGGCCGCTGCATCGAGGCAGTCCTTGTCCGAAATCAAGTCGAATTCGGGGGCGCGAGCAAAGGGGCGAAAGGGCCGCCCCTGCTCTTGTTTACAGGCCCAGCGCCTTGCGCCGTTCCTCGGCAAAGCCCTGTACCATACGGTCTGCGATTAGCGCCAGAATGGCCATCGCCGCCCCAGCCGAGATACCAAGCCCGACATCCGCCTGCCCCAGCGCCAGATAGATCGACTGACCCAGACCGGTGGTCCCGATCAACGCCGCGATCACCAGCATGGCGAAGGCATAAAGGATGGTTTGGTTCAGCCCCAACAGGATGGTTGGCGCAGCATAAGGCGCGCGCACATCGCGCATGATCTGCCACTCGGTAGCGCCACTGGAAATGGCGGCCTCCATCATCTCATCAGGTGTGTTGACCAGCCCGTGCCGCGTATAGCGGATCATCGGAACGATGGCATAGGCGCAGATCGCCAGAAAGGCCGAGAACTCACCAATCTGAAACACCATCAGAACCGGGATCAGGAACACGAACAGAGGGATCGTCTGCAGCATATCGCAGATCGGGCGAACCACCTTCCACGCTGGCTCCCACACAGCGCTGGCCAGACCGATCAGCCCGCCAACAACGGCACAAGAGAATACGGCCGCGCCGCTGAGGTACAGCGACAATAGCGCCCTCTCCCACAGGCCCGAAACGAGGATGGTGCAAAGCAGCCCCACCGACAATGCCGCCAGACGCCAGCCGCCCGCGACCCAACCCAGCGCAGCCGCGCCCGTCAGGACGAACGGCCAAGGCAGGTTGGCAATGCCGGTCTCCAGCATGCCGATCAGGATCAGGACCACAAGCCCACCGGTCAAATGCCCGCGCCACGCCATTAGCAAGGCAATCACCGCGCCGACCGCGAAGAGGCCGTAGCTCATGACAGGTGTCCACTGGAAACCCCACGTGAATGGCAGTACCGCCTGATCCAACCCGATGCGCAAAGGCAGAAGCACGTAGAACAGCGAGTTGTTCTTCAGCGCATCCAACCACGGACCGTTTGCCTGTGTGAACGCTGTCAAGCCGCTGTCCACCGCCTCGGCCATCGGGTCCAGCAGTGTCAGCTCTGACGGGTTCGGAAGCCACGCCCAGAATGCGGCTGTGAACAGTACTGCAAAACCCAGAACCGCCCAGACGACACGCTGGTCGTAACGCTTGCGCTCGGTCGCTAAGGTGCCACTCATCCGGTCGATCACCACGGCAAAAACCACGATCACCAGACCGGCCATCAGGGATTCACCAAACTGCGCCTTGCGCATGGTCAACAGAACTTCCCAACCAATATCGTTGAACCCACCGATAACGGCAGCGATGATCACCATCGACAGCGCAGCCATCAGACATTGGTTTACGCCGACCATGATCTGGGTCGCAGCCGCCGGAATCTCGACCTGAAACAGTTGCTGAAACCGCGTGCCACCGGACATGATGGCCGCTTCTTTGATCTCGGGCTCTACCCGTTCCAGCCCCAACATCACATTGCGCGCCATCGGCGGCGCGGCGTAGATGGCCGAGGCGATCAGACCTACAACGGGACCGAAACCAAATAGCAACAGCAACGGGGTCAGGTATGCAAAGGTCGGCACGGTCTGCATTACATCCAGAACCGCCTGCACAAAGGATTTCACCCGCGGTACTTCATTTGCAAGGATGCCAATGGCCCCGCCCACAAAAAGCGCAACGGGAACCGAGACGGCGACCAGCGCCAGTGTGTTCATGCTCTCGGCCCAATAGCCTGAGGCCAGCACAAAACTGAGACCAATGAACCCCAACAAAGCCATCGGCAATCCGCCCAGATACCAGCCCAGCGCGGTCACCAGACCGATCAGGATCGGCCACGGTGTATTACCCAGCACATGATTGGCTGCATCCATCGGATAGGTCATCAAATCGGAAAACAGACGCATTGCTGGTTTGATGCCGTTCAGAAACCAGTCCAGAAACGCTCCAACCCACTGAGTTGCAGGCAGTTCCCACGCGGCAGGCCATTTGACCAGCCATGGCGCGACACCTTCCAGCGCCAGGCACACTGCACCTACGATCACCGTGATCAGCGCGGCCTTAGCACCCGCTGTCAGTCGCGCCGCGTGCCGAGAGGGGATGTCTGTGACCGCCGTCATGTCTCATCCACCTGCAACGCTGCAGCCAGATCGGACGGGTGGACGTTACCGACAATGTTGCCGGCCTCATCGCGGACGGGTACGGGTTCGTACAGTTCCATGCAATGCGCCAGCGCCGCGTCCAGTGTCATCGCGGTGGTCAGGCCCGGATCGTCCGGCCCACATTCGCTTTCATCGCCACGCATGACCGAAGCAACCTTGGCATGCTGCCCTTTGGCCACGTCCTTTGAGAACTCTCGCACGTAGTCGTCGACCGGGCGCAGTACGATATCAGTCGGCGTACCGATCTGAACGATCTTGCCATCGCGCATGATTGCGATGCGGTCGGCCAGTTTCAGCGCCTCTTGAATGTCGTGCGTGATGAAAACAATGGATTTCTTCAACGTCGCCTGAATACGCAGAAATTCATCCTGCAGCTGACGGCGGATCAGTGGATCGAGGGCCGAGAACGGCTCATCCAGAAACCAGATATCTGGGTTCACGGCCAAAGACCGCGCGATCCCTACGCGCTGACGCTGACCACCGGAAAGCTGGCGTGGAAAGCTATCTTCGCGACCTTCCAGTCCGACCAGCGAAATCACCTCTTGTGCGCGGGCCAACCGTTCTTTGCGGCCAACGCCCTGAACGCGCAGCGGGTAAGCCACGTTTTCAGCAACCGTCATATGAGGAAACAAGCCAAAATGCTGGAATACCATGCCCAGCTTTTTCCGCCGCAGTTCCGTCAGCGCCTTCTTCGACGCGCCGATGACGTTTTCACCGTCGACTCTGATTTCGCCGCCCGTTCCTGGCAGCAATTGAGAGATGCAGCGGATCAGCGTGGACTTACCCGATCCCGAAAGCCCCATGATGACGAATAATTCGCCCTCTTTGACTTCGAAATTCGCGTCCTGAACGGCGGGGATGAACCCGCTTTCGCGCAAGTCGGCAGCGGCCGTGTCAGCATCATTCCCTGACCGAGACAACGCGTCGGTCAGGGCTTTGTCAGCACCGGGGCCAAAAACCTGCCAGAGATTCTGGCAGGCAATGGCTGGTGTAGTTGCATCAGTCACTTAAGCAGGCTCACTGAGTTGCCGCGTCAACGACCGGACGCCATTTGCCTTCGTTCTCGGCCATCCATGCGGCGACGACCTCTTCGACGGAGCCGCCATCAACGTCGATTGCGCCCATCATCGGCTGTTGGTCTTCGACCGCCAGTTGATAGTTGGTCAGGATCTCATAGGCGGCTGGCCATTTGTCCGCCATGCCGCTCCACCCTGCCTTGAAGATCCGCGAGGGCGAGAAATCACAATCATTCACCGCATTCGGGTTCGGACCCCAAGCCGGATCAGTAAAGCAAGCCTCCTCGCCTGCGGGTAGGTCCACAAACTGCACGTCATAGGCGGACATCGCCCAATGCGGCTGCCAGAATGTGATCAACAGGGGCGATTTCCGCTCGGTCGAAGCACGCAGCTCGGCGATCAGAGCGCCTTCGGAACCTGCAGGAACAGCTTTGAATGGAAGTTCCAATCCAGTCATTCGATCCGCGCCGGGTGTGCCCCAATCCGCCGGATAATCGACAAGACGACCGCCCGGTAGCGTTTCAGCCGTGGCAAATACCTGCGCACAGTCCTTCAACGCTTCCCACGCAGGCAGACCTGGGCACAGGTCGGCGACGTGCGCCGGGTATGCAATACCCTCTTTGGCGTCCAGCCCCAGATCACCGATTTCGACAACTGTTCCTTCTTCGATTTTCTTGGCGTATTCGTCGGATACGTTGGACGACCAGATTTCCAGCGTCGCATCAATGTCGCCATCGGCCAGCGCCTGGAACTGGTTCATCATGCCTGCAGTGACGTATTCCACGTTGTAACCTGCGGCTTTCAGCATCTCGCCCGCAACATGGGTGGTGACATGCTGACCGGTCCATTCGTTAATCGCCAGTTTGATCGGCTCATCCACGGCGCCCATATCAGCGGCATAGGCGGAACTGGCAACGGTCATTGCCAACAGGCTTACACTGAGTTTTTTCATCGACATTACTCCCTGTCATATTTTGTTTTTGCCCACCCGGCGCGAAGTCTGACACCGGAAAGCTTGTCTAACGACAATACCATGTCGCAACATGCACAAAATCAGCCGGAAAAGGGAAGTGAACTATTCGAGCTAAAGCGGATTTATCGCCATATAGCCCAACAATTTTTCCCCCACCTGCTGCGTCGTGCAGAACGCTCAGCCCCCGGTTTTCGTATTTTCTGGGTTTTGAGGTTGACTGACGAGTCAATCAGAAACCCGATTCCCCCTTTTTGTCGAGCATTTCTTTTTCTTTTCCGCTGTTTTTTTCTGCCTTGTTTCAAACTTGGCAGGATCGGTTACGCGTAAAGCGATCAAGATTATGGGCCTTGAAACTGCGCGCCCAACACGCAAGCTTGCCAATGGAGGACCCTGCAGATGCATCACTTCGACGAGATCTTCACCATGGCCGCGAACCGCCACGGCGGTCCGGGCGCTCTGAACGAAAAGCTGCGCAAACCCAAAAGCATAACCGAGCTGGCTGAAATGCCGGATGATCGCTGGTTGTCTATTATCACCAAGACCATCTTTCAGGCAGGGTTCAACTGGAAGGTCATCGAAAACAAATGGGACGGGTTCGAGACTGCCTTTGACGGGTTCGACGTCGGGCGCTGTGCGTTCATGGATGATGAGAAATTCGATACCCTGCTGCAGGACAAGCGCATTGTGCGTAACGGCACCAAGATCGCCGCTGTTCGGGACAATGCGGCCTTTTTGCTAGAGCTGCGTCAGGAAGGCGGAGTAGGACACATTCTGGGCGGGTGGCCTTCGACCGACTACATTGGCCTGCTCGCGATGCTGGGCAAGCGCGGCTCACGTCTTGGCGGGGCCTCGGCCCAATATGCGATGCGGTTTGCTGGGCGCGACAGTTTCATCCTGTCGCAGGATGTAACGGCTCGCCTGATCGCTGAAGGTATCGTCGACAAAGCCCCGAGTTCAAAAAAGGCAATGGCAGCCGTACAAGACGCCTTCAACACATGGATGGATCAATCCGGGCGGTCGCTGACCGAAATCAGCCGCGTTTTGGCGATGAGCCTGTGAAAACCTGTTGCAGAGCGGATGCATCGGATTAGGCTTGGTTTATGGCTTGGCGAATTTTTATGACGTTTTTGTTGATGCTGGCCTCCTGTGGTCGCCCGCTAACTGATCAGGAGCGCGCGTTTGCGAGTGCCGTTCAAGGCGACACGCTGAATCTGGACCGAGTACGCCTAGTCGAAGGTGCACCAGTCGCACCGATTACCTACTATCGAAAATCCCGCCCCCGCCTTGCATGCCGCGAACGTATTCTGCCGCCTCCGAAAGAGGGGGTTGTTACCGGCAAGCCCGCTGCTGTCGCTCTGTTCAATAAGGTCTATTTCACGCAGGACTGGTATCTTGAGGACTACATGTCCGAGTTTCCCGATCAGATGAATCTGATCGCCGCTATGTTGCTGGCCCATGAGCTTACCCATGTCTGGCAATGGCAGAACCGAAAGACCACCGGTTACCACCCACTGCGGGCTGCCGCCGAACACGGTGGCAGCAAAGATCCTTATCTGTTCGATCTGGAAACGTCGCCCGATTTTCTGGCTTACGGGTTCGAGCAACAAGGCGCAATTGTCGAGGAATATGTCTGTTGCCGGGCGCTTGACCCGCAAGCCCCTCGTACGCAGCGCCTGCACGACATGCTGGGTGAACATTTCGATCTGGCGCAACTGCCGGACCAGCCACGCGAACGCGCCGTGGTCATCCCCTGGAGCGGGGCCGAGATCGAAGGCATTTGCCGCTAAGGATTACTGCCCCTGCAACGTCTCAAGATAGGCGACCAGATCCACAATCGGCTGACTTGTCAGTATCGGCTGGCCTGCCGGGGTTTTCATTGAAGTGTCCTGCCCGTCGAAATATGGCCCGTAGACCGGCATCGGACTACCATGGCTAACCAACGGGTCGCGCCCGTCAATCCGCGCAACGACACGGGCTGTTGGAAACACCCCATCCTCTCCGGCCAGTTTGGTAAGGTCTGGTGGCTGAATGACCAGCACGCCCGCCATCGGGCCATGCCCGGTTGCATCAGTTCCGTGGCAGGTCGCGCAGTAATGTTGAAACAGCTCGGCCCCAGTTGCCACATCCTGCGCTGCGGCCGGTGAGGTCGCCGCGAGCAGCCCGATTGATATTGCCGTCATTAGCGGTCTGGTCATCGCATCCTCCTGTCACGATTGACATTTGCAGGCTTGCCCGGCGGGCGGCTTGGCGCAATGATCCAGATCAACGAAGCAGGAGGATACGGGCAATGACACAATACGCAGCCATCATGCTGGCCGCCGGGATTGGCGTTCCGATCCTTGCAGCATTGAATGCCGCCCTTGGAAAACTGATCGGGTCTCCGACCGCAGCCGCTGTCGTCCTGTTTGCCATCGCGTTCGGTGCATCCGCACTGGTGATGCTGGTTTTCCCCGGAATGGACGCGCTGGCCAAGGTCGCACAAGCCCCCAAGCACCTTTTGCTTGCGGGTGTTTTGATTGCCTTCTACGTGCTGTCGATTACCCATGTGGCGCCGCATTTCGGCGTCGGCAACGCAGTGTTCTTTGTGCTGCTGGGTCAGCTGATCAGCACCGCAGCCATTGACCATTTCGGCCTGTTCGGCGCGCAGGTCACACCCCTGACATGGGTACGCGCGGGTGGTATTGCGGTCATGGCGGCGGGTGTCGCCATCACTCAACTGGCTTGAGCACTCCGCCTTCAAGCCGCAGCTTGCGATCCATCCGCGCTGCCAGGTCCATGTTATGCGTGGCGATCAACGCCGAGAGCCCTTCTTCGCGCACCAAAGCCATCAAGGCGTCAAACACCTGATCCGAGGTCTCGGGGTCCAGATTGCCTGTAGGCTCATCCGCCAGCAGAATACGCGGCTTGTTGGCAAGCGCCCGGCAAAAAGCAACCCTCTGTTGTTCGCCCCCTGATAGTGCTGCTGGGCGGTGATCCGCGCGCGCGGCAACACCGACGCGTTCCAGCAAAGACATCGCCCGTGCCTGCGCCGTCTTCTCGGACACCCCGTTGGCCAGTTGCGGCAGGGTGATGTTTTCCAGCGCCGTGAACTCGGGCAGCAAGTGATGGAACTGATAGACAAACCCCACGTCCTGTCGTCGCAGGGTGGTGCGGGATCGATCGCCCTTGCCCTTGACAGCCTGGCCCGCGATTTCGACCGACCCGCCGTCAGGTGTGTCTAACAACCCCGCAATATGCAGAAGGGTCGATTTGCCCGCCCCTGAGGGCGCGACCAGTGCCACCGCTTCGCCCGCGCGCAGTTCAAGATCGGCACCGCGCAGCACCTGCACCTCGCCCGGCGTGCCTTTCAGATAGGTTTTGGTCAGACCGTTCAGCCGCATCGTCACATCATTCATAGCGCAGCGCCTCAACCGGGTTCAGCCGCGCCGCGCGGCGGGCGGGGAAATAGGTAACAAAGAAAGACAAACCCAATGACAACCCAATCGCCTTGAGCACATCCGACAAGTGCAACTCGGCAGGCAGCGCATAGATGCCTCGAATTGAGGGGTCCCAGACACCGCCGCCCATGATGTAATTCACGAACGAAAAGATCGGGTCGATATAGATTGCGAAGAGGCAGCCCAGAACGACGCCCATCGCCGTACCAATAATTCCCGTGAACGCACCGCAGATGAAGAAGACCCGCAGAACCGAACCTTCGCTCAGCCCGATTGTTCGCAGGATGCCGATATCGCGGCCCTTGTTCTTTACCAACATGATCAAGCCCGAAACGATGTTCATTGCGGCGATCAGAACGAGGATCGACAGGATGATGAACATCACGTTGTCTTCGACCTCAAGCGCACGCAGGAACCCGCCCGAGGCGTCCTGCCAAGTCCAGATCTGGCTGCGCTCGCCTGCCGCCTCAAGGATCGGGATCAGGATCGGGGTCAGCTCTTCGGGGCGTTCGACCATCACCTCGATCTCATCCGCCACACCCTCGCGGTTGAAAAAGCTCTGTGCCTGCTCGAACGGCATATAGACGCGGGTGCGGTCGATATCATAGCGTCCAGCTGAGAACACATAGACCACGCGATAGGCATTCACACGCGGCGAGGTACCAAACGCCGTTTTCACCCCGTTTGGCGAGGTCAATTTGACCGTATCCCCAACGGTCGCACCGATGCTGCGCGCTACGCCGGACCCGATGGCAATGACGTCTTCTCCATTCTGGAACTGAGACAGGTCTCCCACGGCCTGCTCGCTTTCGGCCACACCGGGCAGGTCCAACAGGTCATCGGGTTGGATACCGAATACCTCAACCCCGCTGCTACGCTCGCGGTTGGTGATCAGCACCTGCCCTTTGACCAGAGGCGCGGCCCGCTCAACCCCCGGCACCTGAGCAATACGGTCGGCGACACTGTCGTAGTCTTCAATGGTGCGATCCAGATTGCCTTGCGCATCGAAATTGCCCGCCGAATAAACCGTGACATGCGCGTTGGCCCCCAGAATGGTGCCCACGAATTCCGACCGGAAACCAGACCGCACGGCCAACGTTGCGATCAGGGCAAACACCGCCAGTGTTATCCCGATCAGCGATATCCAAGTCATCACGCTGACGCCGCCCTCAGCCCGGCGTGCGCGCAGGTATCGCCAAGCGATCTTCCATTCAAAAGGGGCAAAGGGCGGGGGCGTCTTGGCCATGTCTGCTCCGGGTATTTTAGTTTGGCGCGACCCTTTCGGCATTTCACCAAATGGTCAAGCTGGTTATGCCCGCCCCGCATCACGATAGGCAACTCTGCGACTATTCAGAGGTGCAGTTCCACGCGAATCACTTCCAAAGCCGGAAAGGTCACTCTGGCAAAAGGAGACAAAGGGGATGGTGGCTACCCCCTTGGTTGTGAATCATTTCACAGACATACCCCTAATGTTTCAGTTATGAAGTCAATTGGCACATTGCGTGAGCAACTGAACTGAATATGCCACATCAATTAAGCAGCTTTATTTCGCCTTTTGCTTATTTTGGGAAATTTTGTCACCATAGAGCTGAGGGGGACACCATTTTAAGAGCGGGAGTCGCTCATGTTTGTAAAGAGTAAGACGGAATTATTGGGCCCGATTTTAGTCCGAAATTCTTCAACAGAACTTGATTGTGAAACTGCGGCGCTTTTACGTGCAACCATTCGCCCCGTCTTTGACACAGCGGCAAGCTGGGCGAGCCTGACAGACATCCTAAAAGACAAAGGGTACCGCCTTGTGTTTCGTCAGGGGCGGTTGTGCATTACGGATCGCAAAACTGGTCAAAGGGTCTGCGGGATACGTTTTCTAGGGTTCGAACTAAGGGATCTGGTCAAACGTCTGGGGCGTCCGATCGTCGTGGCGCGCGGCAACAGTGCCGATGGCGATATCTTGGCTGAACGCCCGGAGCCCAAACGGCCCCAATAGATCCACCTGGACCGAACCTTGCAGCGCAGGGTTTTAGTCCGGCTAAAAAGCCGGACCCGGACGATGGTTGCTGCAACGAAGATTTGAGCAAATTGCCCCGGAGATCCGAGTTTCGCAATCAGTCGTGAGTGCCACAGCAGAATTGACTGCACCGATCCACATGTGTGACGGGCGATCCACGTAAAACTAAATACAGTTTAATGTGGCGAGGATGATATCGCCACACCGGGCTTAGCCTGTTCCCGTTTTACTGCGACCGCCGAGGAAAACAGCCGATGTCCCTGTTCAAACTGTTCGCTCGTAAATTTCAGCAACTTTCGTCACGGCGGCTTCGGGGCTCAGCTCCTCACTTTCGCCGGTGCGGCGGCAGGTCAGTTCGACCACACCGTTTTTCAGGCCGCGCGGCCCAACGGTAATGCGCCAGGGCAAGCCGATCAGGTCCATGGTAGCGAACTTGCCACCTGCCCGTTCATTACGGTCGTCATACAGCGGCTCAAGCCCCAAAGCCGTCAACGCGCTATAGATTTTGTCGCATGCGGCGTCGGCCTCATCATCACCTTGCTTGAGGTTGACTATGCCGCAATGGAACGGAGTCACTCCTTCGGGCCAGATGATGCCCTTGTCGTCGTGGCTGGCTTCGATGATCGCGCCGATCAGGCGGCTGACGCCGATACCATGGCTGCCCATATGGACTGGAACCGGTTTGCCATCAGGGCCTTGCACTGTCGCGCCCATCGCCTCGGAATACTTTGTGCCGAAATAGAAGATCTGGCCGACCTCAATCCCGCGTGCCACGCGGCGCCGTTCTTCGGGGATTTCGTTGAAGAGTGCCTCGTCGTGGGTCTCGTCTGTGCGGGCGTATTTCGAGGTGAACTCTTCAAGGATCGCCTGACACTGCTCGCGGTTGTCATAGTCGATCTGCCGGTCACCAAAGGTCAGGTCGGTGACGGCGCTGTCATAGAATACTTCTGACTCACCGGTTTCAGCCAGAACCAGGAATTCGTGCGTGTCATCGCCACCGATGGGGCCGGAATCGGCGCGCATCGGGATGGCTTGAAGGCCCATGCGTTCATAGGTGCGCAGATAGCTGACCAAGTGACGGTTGTAAGCGTGCAATGCGTCTTCTTTGTTCAGGTCAAAGTTATAGCCGTCCTTCATATAGAACTCGCGCCCGCGCATCACGCCGAAACGCGGACGGATCTCGTCGCGGAATTTCCACTGGATCTGGTACAGGGTCAGCGGCAGGTCCTTGTAGCTGCTGACATGGCCGCGGAAGATATCGGTCACCAATTCCTCGGCGGTCGGCGTATAAAGCATGTCGCGGCCGTGACGGTCCTGCATCCGCAGCATTTCCTGACCGTAGTCGTCGTAACGGCCGGACTCGCGCCACAGGTCAGCCGATTGCAGGATCGGCATCTGAATCGCGATGTGACCTGCGCGCGCCTGCTCCTCATGCACGATGTTTTCCAGCTTGCGCAGGACTTTGAAACCCAGCGGCAACCAGGAATAAATTCCGGCGGCAGCCTGCTTGATCATCCCGGCGCGCAGCATCAGCCGGTGGCTGACGATCTGAGCCTCGGACGGGTTTTCCTTGAGAACGGGCAGAAAGTAACGGCTGAGGCGCATTTTGAACCTTTAAAGGTGAATTTGGACTTCAAAGGTCATTATTCCAAAGCCCCGCCGGGGGCAATCGGCCATTGGTGATTTTGCGACCCGAAGCCGGTCGGTTTTCTGATTGACCCACCAGTTAGGGTTTTCGATGGTATCGACAGTGTAAAACCCATGAGGCACCAATGCAGACCATTCAGGAACCCGCCCGTCAGATCCCTGTTGTTCATAAAACTGACGTTCTGGTCGTAGGTTCAGGCCCCGCTGGATTGTCCGCAGCGCTGGCCGCAGCACGCGCAGGGGCCGAAGTGTCTCTGGTCGACCGGTTCGGCTGCATGGGCGGAAACATCACCGCTGTTGGCGTCGAGGGCTTCGCTTGGTACCGCCATGAGCAGACCGTCGAGGCCGGTGGTATTGGCCTGGAGTTCGAAACCCGCGCCAAAGAGATGGGTGCGGCGGTGCCGGAAAGCCAGTCGCTCAGCTATGAGCTGGACAGCGAAGGTTTTAAGCTGGTGGCCGACAAACTGGTCGAAGAGTCTGGCGTGCATCCGATGCTGCACCGGCAATTTGTTGCTCCGATAATGGAAGGCGACCGGATCACCGGCATCATCACCGAATCCAAGGCCGGGCGCGAAGCAATTCTGGCCCGCGTTGTGATTGACGCCACGGGTGACGCCGATGTCGCCCATCGCGCGGGCGCGCCAACCTACAAGACCGCGCCTGAGGAAATGATGGCGGCCTCGGTCATGTTCCATCTGGCCGGCGTCGACAAGCGCGCCTTCATGGAGGGCGTCAAGGCCGATCCGCAGACCTACAAGGATTGGGGTGGCGGCGGTGAGTGGAACATCGAAACATCTGGCAAAGAGGACGACATGTTCTCGCCCTTCGTCAAGAAACCGTTCCAGCAGGCCATCGAACAAGGTCTGATCCCGCCGCATCTGAACACCATCGCGGGCACATGGGGTGCGGTGCACGATACCGGTGAGCTGACTTACATGAACCTGATCCATATGGATGGGATAGACGGCACCGATCCTGACAGCCTGACCCGTGGCGAAATCGAAGGCCGCCGTCAGTCGATGCTGGCCATCGAGGCCCTGCGCCGTTTCATGCCCGGCTGCGAAAACGCGCGTTTGCGGAATTTTGGGATGACGATCGGCATCCGCGACACCCGCAAGATCGATGCGGTCTACAACATGACCGAGGACGACGCCCGCCATCAGGGCCGGTTCGAGGACACGATCGGCATCTACCCTGAATTCATCGACGGATACGGCATCCTGATTTTGCCCACGACGGGACGGTATATGCAGATCCCGTACCGCTCGATGCTGCCAAAAGGGATCAAGGGCCTATTGGTCGCGGGCCGGTCACACGGGGCGGACCGGGTTGCCCATGCCGCCACCCGCAATATGTCCTGCTGTGCAGTCATGGGCCAAGGTGCAGGTATTGCGGCTGCTCTGTCATTGAAAAGCAATCAGGATCTGCATGAATTGAACCTTGCACCGGTCCATGCCGAGCTAAACCGGCAAGGCGTAAGGATCCATTGATGGATCGTATCCCCACAATCGACATAACTCCGCTGCACGGCGGGACGCATCCGCAATACGATCAAGCCGTTCAGGAGGTCATGAAGGCTTGTACCGAGATCGGTTTCTTGTCGATCACTGGCACAGGTATTTCGCAAGAAACGGTCGCAGGCGTCCGGTCCAAGGTTCGTGCCATCTTTGCCATTGAAGAAAGCGCCAAATGGGATCAGGCGATAACCCGAGAGAACTATCGCGGGTTCATCCCCATGGGGTTCTTCACGCCGAACGACGGTTCAGGTAAGGCCGATAAATACGAAGGTTACAAGCTGCATTACGATGTGGCCGAAGATGCACCCATTCGCAAAGAATGTGCGCTGTACGGCCCAAATGTCTGGCCGCCGCAGGTGCCAGAGGCGCGCGGCACCATACTTGATTATTGGTCTCAACTGGATCACGTGGCCGACATGCTTTTGGGCGCACTCGAAACCGGGTTGGGGTTGGAGCAGCGCCAATTGCGTGATGCCTTCCGGCATCCGATGACCAACATGACACTGCTGCACTATCCGCCTCAGAAACCGGATGAGGGTGGCTATGGCATCCATCCCCACAAAGACACCGACGCCCTAACCATCATCGCCCCTGATCCCGTTGGCGGGCTTGAGGTACAGACCCGCGACGGAGGTTGGATCACGCCTGATTGCCCGCCGGGCGGGTTCATCGTCAACATCGGCGACATGCTGGAACTGTGGTCGGGCGGGAGATTGAAATCCACGCCTCATCGGGTAGTCAACCGCTCAGGCCAGGAACGCTATTCCTTCCCTTATTTTGCGGTGCCGCGCCACGATGTCGTGGTTGCCCCCCTCTTGCCGCCCCTACCCGGCTTTGACCGCCCGACCGTCCATTGCGGTCACTGGTCTGCGGAAATCTGGCGCACCAACTGGCCGGATGAAACCACGCATGACGACACGCCCGAACTGGGTACACTTCATGACTGACGCGCCGACCACGTAGCGCTTGCATCACAGGGCTGCATGCGCCAAGAACACCTGCAAGAGCCGACAACAAGAGGACAGCCATGGCTTTGCCGGTGAAGGATCAGCTCAAGTACTGGGGGATTGCTGCGGCGATATTTGTGCTGCTGCTGTGGGCACTTGGCGATGTTCTGCTGCCCTTTGTGATCGGCGGAGCCATAGCCTATTTCCTTGACCCCATTGCCGACCGGTTAGAGGCGGCAGGGCTGTCTCGGGTGGCGGCGACAGGCGTTATCACGATTGTCGGGATTCTGGGCTTTGTCCTCGTCATTCTGATGATCGTACCTGCCCTTATCACGCAGCTGATTGATCTGGTCGAAGTGCTGCCAAGCCTCTTCAAGGAGCTGCGCGGTTTTATTGAAAGACAGTTCCCATCTCTGCTGGACAGCGAATCCAGCACACATCAGGCGCTGGTTTCCTTGGGCGAAACTCTGCAATCGAAAACCGGCGACGTGCTGCAATCGGTCGTGGCGTCGCTTGGTTCGGCGATTAACGTCGTAGTTTTGCTGGTCATCGTTCCGGTGGTTGCCGTTTACCTGCTGCTGGACTGGGACCGCATGATCGCCCGGATAGGAGAGCTGCTGCCTCGCGATCACGCCCCTACGATCAAGCGTTTGGCGGGTGAGATTGACGACGTTCTGGCCTCGTTCGTGCGCGGCATGGGAACCGTGTGCCTTATCCTGGGTACCTACTATGCAGTTGCGCTGATGATCGTCGGCCTGCAATTCGGCCTGATCGTAGGCTTCATTGCCGGGCTGGTCACTTTCATCCCCTATCTTGGTGCCTTGATCGGTGGCACGCTTGCCATTGGTCTGGCGCTGTTTCAGTTTTGGGGTGACTGGGTTCATATTGGTCTGGTTGCTGGCATCTTTGCTTTGGGTCAGGTGACCGAAGGCAATTTCCTGACCCCAAAACTGGTTGGCCACTCAGTCGGGCTGCACCCGGTCTGGCTGTTGCTGGCCCTGTCTGTCTTTGGTGCCTTGTTCGGTTTTGTGGGCATGCTGGTCGCGGTACCCGTTGCTGCCGCGCTGGGTGTAGTGGCACGGTTCCTGACCTCGGTTTATCTGGAGAGCCGCCTCTTTACCGGTCTCGACGGACTGAATGGCGGCGTCGACATGCCGAAGCAGGAAGACGAATAAATGCCCCAACAACTCAGCTTTGATCTTCCGGCCAAAACCGCTCTGGGCCGCGAGGATTTCTTTGTCTCGCCAGCCAATGCGCTGGCCGTTGCGATGATCTCGGCCAACTCATGGCCAGGAAACAAGCTGGTGCTTAGCGGCCCTGCCGGGGCAGGTAAGACACATCTGGCTCATGTCTGGGCCGCTGAAACTGGCGGGCGGATCATTCAGGCCCGCGACGTACAATACGAGGATGTACCCGAATTCGCCCGAACCCCGATTGCGGTCGAAGATGTTCCAATGGTCGCGGATGACCTCGAACAGCAGAAAACATTGTTCCACCTGCACAATCTGGTGTTGGCGGAAGGCCATGCACTTTTGATGACCGGACGACTGGCGCCAAAGTTGTGGGAACTGCCTCTACCCGACCTGCAAAGCCGGATTGAGGGTGCTCATCACGTGGCGCTCGACCCGCCTGATGACGCTCTTTTGGGGGCGGTTCTGGCCAAACTGTTCGTTGACCGTCAGTTGAACCCTGGACCGGACGTGATCGCCTATCTGGTCAAGCATATGGACCGCCGTTTTGAAACTGCAGCCGATGTCGTGGCGCGGCTAGATCACCTGGCGCTGTCGGAAAAGCGGGAAATCACTCGCGCTCTGGCCATCAGAGTTTTGAACGCGGACATGACAGATGTCGCATCCGACAATTGACCCACACCCGGCGATTTCGCATTCTGGCGCTGGAATATCTGGAAAAGACATGGATCAGATCGCAGCAACCGACATCCCGGACTGGGGGCCTTTCGGAAAACCGTTGTTCGACAACCCTGAGGCACGCGCCTTATCGCGGGTGGGTGTGGTCGATGTCGGCTCAAACTCGGTCCGGATGGTGATCTTTGACGGGGCCGCGCGGTCTCCGGCCTATTTTTTCAATGAAAAAGTTATGTGCGAGTTGGGCGCGGGGCTTTCGGAAACCGGGCGATTGAATCCGCGCGGACGTGTACGCGCGTTGGCCGCACTCCGACGGTTCCGGCGGCTGGCCGATGATCTGGGGTTGCCGGGCCTGCATGTTGTTGCCACCGCAGCCGTGCGCGAAGCCAAGGACGGCCCGGATTTCTGTGCAGAGGTCAAATCGGAAACCGGTCTGACCGTTCAGATCATCGACGGAGGAGAAGAGGCGCGACTGTCCGCGCAAGGCGTATTGCTGGGCTGGCCGGGTGCCTATGGCCTGATCTGCGACATTGGCGGCTCGTCCATGGAACTGGCCGAAATCGGTGACGGCAATGTCGGACGCCGACTGACTTCGGCACTGGGTCCACTGAAACTGCGTGATATCAAAGGCGGGCGACGCGCCCGCAAGGCGCATATCAAAGCGACAATGGAAGAACTGCGCGATCAATTGGGACCGCAGCGGGATCGTCTGTTCCTTGTAGGCGGCAGTTGGCGCGCGTTCGCACGTCTTGACATGCTGCGTCAGGGATATCCATTGAACGTGCTACATGAATATCGCATGACCAGAAAGCAGGTACATCAGACCATCAAGTTCATCGAGAAATCCGACCCCGACGACCTGCGCGGCCCTGCGGGCGTCTCAAGTTCCCGTATGGCTCTGATCCCTTATGCGATGGACGTATTGGCGCGGCTGATCCGCACGTTCAAACCCAAAGACATCGCGATCTCAAGCTATGGAATCCGTGAAGGGTTGCTGTATGAACAAATGTCGCAAAATCTGCGCGACTGCGATCCGCTGATCGAGGCCAGCCGCTTTTCCGAAGCCAAGGATGCTCGCCTGCCCGGTTTTGGAAAACACCTGTACGACTTTGTCATGCCGCTGTTCAAATCGGCTCCTGAAACGCGCGTCCGCTTGATCAAAGCGGCCTGTTTGCTGCACGACGTCAGTTGGCGCGCGCATCCCGATTATCGCGCTGAGGTCTGTTTTGACTACGTTACCCGCGCCAATCTGAGCGGGCTGAAACATTCCGAACGGGTCTTTATCGGCCTCGCCCTGCAGCACCGGTATCGCAACAAGCGTGAGGGTAACCGGTTCGAACCTCTGTATAAATTGCTGGATGAGAAAGACCAGAAACAGGCCGAGATTCTGGGCAAAGCCATGCGCTTCGGTGCCATGCTTTGGATGCAGAGCGACGCCACCATGGGCACCCTGCGGTTCTACCCGAAAAAGCGCAAGCTCGAGCTGTTGCTGCCCAAGGCCGGTAGTCTCTTGTTCAACGAAGTGGCAGAATCGCGCCTCAACTCGCTGGCAAATGCCCTGAAATCCGAAACCCACGTGATCGTTCGGGACTGACAGTCAGATTTCTGTCGCACCATCCTC
This sequence comes from Ruegeria sp. BB7, assembly GCF_056539365.1. Taxonomy (NCBI): domain Bacteria; kingdom Pseudomonadati; phylum Pseudomonadota; class Alphaproteobacteria; order Rhodobacterales; family Roseobacteraceae; genus Ruegeria; species Ruegeria sp. BB7. Next base: position 751,991 of record NZ_JBQFUV010000001.1, read on the forward strand.
ATCTTCGGGTTGCTCTGGCGTTTCCTGCTGATCCTGAGGCGGCTTTTTGCGGATGATGATGTCGCCATTAGGCAGCATCTCGGGCACCTCATAAGCGCTCCAATCCTCGATCTCACCAGCCATTTCAGCCAGAGCTGGTCCCATTTCTTCAAAAAACGACTGCATCGCCGGGCCGAATTGGCTGACCAGCCCTTGCAGATCCTCAAGCGCGGGCTCCATTTCCTGACGCAGACCTTCAAAAAACAGTTCGGCCCCCTGCTCCATCAGGGATTTGCCAGTGTCTTCTTCGGCATGGGCGGGCAGTGCCACTAAGATCGAGAGCGCACAAATCGGAAAAAGGTGTTTCATGGCCCGAATATAGGCAGTGTCATCTATTGATGAAAGGCTACAGATCGATATCCAGTGTCACCGGGAAATGATCCGAGGCCGTCAGCAGGGCTTGCTGCAGGTCCGGCGAAGACAGACATCCAGAATCTTTGAACGGATGCCAGATTCTCCAGGCCGGGCGCCGTGCACGCAAGGTTTCACTCACCATGATATAATCTAGCAAAGCCTCAAGATACTGCCCGTCCTCGCGGGCAAACCGAGCCGTTGATGGCGCTGCGTCTGTCCTTGTGGCGTTTGGATCAAACAAGCCGGTACGCAGCAGAATCTCAACTGATGAGCGCCCGAACAGGTTTTCAAACTCGTCCAGCCCCGGCCCATCGTTCAGATCGCCCAGCAGGATAACCTTATCATCGGCCTCGATATGCCCTTGCACACGCCGAGACAGCCATACCGCCTGAGCCAGTTGCTTGCGGCGGTTCGCAATAGAAATGCGGATCGCCTCGTCCCGAGATCCTGCACCGTGCGGCGCTTTGGATTTCAGATGTGCGCCGATCAAACGAAAATGCGCCCCATTTCGGGTCTCCACTGTCAATTCCATTGGCGGCTTGGAAAACTGTACGCGATCTTCGGTCGCGTCGATATCGAGGTCGATATGAAACACGTCGTCAAAACGTGGGGCCGCCGCGTCACCCGCGATCGGATCATGCCGCACTTTCAGCGCATCGGGATCGTACAGTAAAGCCAGTTCCTGATGGGTATCGTTGGCAAACCCCATAACCGCATGAGAGGTGCGAAGGGCAAATGCCTCGGCAAATTTCTGCAGCGCGCGTATGGTGTTTTGCGTTTTCCCGGTATTCGGCGCCTCGACGATCAGGATCGCGTCCGCGTCGAGCGCTGTCAGAACCTTGGCGATAGCCTCAACCTGTTGTGCCTTGGTGACATTGTGGCGACCGGACCAGCTATCGTCGACGACCAGATTATCTTTGCGGTCAAATAGGTTAGCGAACCATTCAATGTTATAGGTCGCCAGCCGCATGCAGATTAAGCCCGCGCGCCGTTGATCTCATCCCAGGCGCGATTGATGTCAATCATCTTCTTTTCGGCTAGACGGACGGCTTCCTCGGGCACACCGCGCGCCATCATAGCGTCGGGGTGCGTTTCGCGCACCAATTGACGCCAAACCTTGCGAATATCAGGCAGAGGCATGTCATGCGGCACACCCAGCACCGTATATGGATCTTTGGGAGCATCCGGTACGAAACGTTCGCGCAGGGCCATGAATTGCGCTTCGGTCTGGCCGAAAATGCGGCTGACCTCCTCCAGAAATTCATTCTCGTTCGGGTGATAGAACCCATCGGCCATGGCAATGTGGAACAACCCTTCCATCAAATCGCACAAGGTTGTGCTGTCATCGGCGAACATCCGGGCGATCTTGCGGGCATAGTCCTGGTATCCTGCAACATCGGTCCGAGCCATATCGAAGACGCGGGCCGCTCCGGCCTCATCGTCGCGCGCGATCTGGAAAACGTCGCGAAAGGCCGTGACCTCATCCCGCGTTACTTGTCCGTCGGCCTTGGCCATCTTTGCGCCCAACGCAATCACGGCAATTGCAAACGCGACCGAGCGTTCAGGCGGCGTACGCAGTTTCTCAAATACAGCCGTCAGGCTTTCACCTTGGGCCAGCGCGCTAAGCGCATCGGATATACGGGTCCAGATCGACATGAGGGCACCCTAGCGCCCCAAATCGCAACTGTCAGGTGCGACAGATCACTCCACAGAAAGAATTTTTTGCATCAGCACAAGATCCAGCCTTCTACCCCATTTGAACCCGACTTCGGGCATGTAGCCAACCTGCACAAACCCAAGCGCGGAATGAAAAGCTATTGCACCCGAATTGGCCGACGAAATCCCGGCCACCAAGACATGCACTCCGTCAGCACGCGCTGCCGTTTCGAGCGCTTCCATCAAAGCCCGTCCGGCCCCCTGCCCTCGAACTTGAGGGGCCAGTTGGATTGTGTGTTCGCGGCAATGGGCATAGCCCGGGCCCGTACGGAATCGCCCATAAGTGGCGAAGCCCATAACCTGCGCGGCATCTTCAACGACCACATACGCGGGTCCGCGCGCCTCAATATCAGCGGCTATGCTTTCTATACTGCGCTCATCTGTGGTGAAAGTAACCTGCGTGTCACGGATAATTGCATTGGTGATCGCTGCGATCGCCTCGGCGTCCGCGACCTGAGCCTGCCGGATGATCATTCCAGCACGCGCGGGCCATGGGGCGTTTCGAACTCAGCCCGCAGCGCGGCTGGCCCGGTGTCGAACACCACCTTTTCCAGATTGCCCAGTAACCGGGCCAGTTCCAACGCTTCGGGGTGATAAACAACCAAGCGTTGCAAGCTGCAACCACTATCCTGCAACATCTGCGCTGGGTGCAAATCACCATGCCATTGAATGAGCGCCGGAAACAGGTTGTCAAACGGCAACCTTCCATCCGGAGGGACCGCCATTTGCCACTTCAGCGCACCTCGGGTCAGTTCAATAGGCTGGCCCACATCATCACGGAAAGCGGACAGCGTAGCCTCGATATCGGAAACCCGGCAGATCCAGTTGGTCAGGCGGGCTGATCCAGCAAACTGGTCGAGGTCGAACCACCGGCTGCGTTCCACCTTTTGCGCCTTTGGATCTATTGCGATGGCCTCTAGATACAACCCATCCCGCAGCCCCAAAAGCCTGTTGTGTGTACCGAAAGCATCGTGTTTGCCGCCATCCTGCAGCGGCACTCCCAAGGCTTGTTCGATATGGGCGGAAGCTTCCTCCAATGTCTCGCCAGCAACGGCCAGATGATCCAGTAGCACGCGCGCCCTCCCCAAAAAATTTGACCAGACCCCGAAGGATCTGGTCGCATGTTTTCGCCAAAGGCACAAAATCACAAGATTTTTCGTTGCGAAACTTTGGCTGATATCAGCTTTTGGCTTCGCCAATCAGACGCAGAATGTCCTGCGCCGCCTCGGGGATATTGGTGCCCGGACCGAAGATTGCCTTCACGCCGTGGTCATAGAGGAACTGGTAATCCTGCTGAGGAATGACGCCACCACAGATCACGATGATGTCTTCGGCCCCGGCCTTCTTGAGTTCCTCAACCAGTTGCGGCGCCAGTGTCTTGTGCCCCGCGGCCTGGGACGAGATGCCAACCACGTGTACATCGTTGTCCACTGCATCCTGTGCAGCCTCAGCCGGTGTCTGGAACAGCGGCCCGACATCCACGTCAAAACCGATATCCGCAAATGCCGTGGCGATCACTTTCGCGCCCCGGTCGTGCCCGTCCTGCCCCATCTTGACGACCAGCAGACGCGGGCGGCGGCCCTCGGCTTCGGCGAAATCTTCGATGGACTTCTGAATCGCGGCAAAGCCTTCGTCACCTTCGTAGGCGGCACCATAAACACCAGCCAACGTTTTCACTTCGGCACGATGACGGCCAAATTCTTTCTCCATTGCCATGCTGATCTCTCCTACGGATGCGCGGGCACGGGCGGCTTCAACTGCAGCCGCCAGCAGGTTTCCGCCCTCTTTGGCGGTCTTGGTCAGGACATCAAGTGCAGCCTGACATGCTGCTTCGTCGCGCGTCGCGCGGATACGTTCCAGACGCGCGACCTGAGCTTCACGCACGGCGACGTTGTCGACGTCCAGAATGTCGATCGGGTCTTCCTGTTCCTTGCGGTACTTGTTGACGCCGACGATCACCTCATCACCCCGGTCGATCATGGCCTGACGACGAGCTGCGCTTTCTTCGATGCGCAGCTTAGGCATGCCCGAGGCGACGGCCTTGGTCATGCCGCCCATCTCTTCGACCTCTTCCATCAAGGCCCAGGCCTTTTCGACCAGCTCATTGGTCAGGCTTTCGACGTAGTAAGACCCGGCCAGCGGATCGACCACATCTGTCACGCCGGTCTCTTCCTGCAACACCAGCTGCGTGTTGCGCGCAATGCGGGCTGAGAAATCGGTAGGCAACGCAATCGCCTCGTCCAAGGCATTGGTGTGCAGCGACTGAGTACCGCCCAGAACCGCGCTCATCGCTTCATAGGCGGTGCGGATCACGTTGTTATAGGGGTCCTGTTCCTGAAGCGACACGCCCGAGGTCTGGCAGTGGGTCCGCAGCATCTTCGACCGCTCGGATTTCGCGCCGAAATCTGTCATCACACGGTGCCACAGCGTGCGCGCAGCGCGCAGCTTGGCAATCTCCATGAAGAAGTTCATGCCAATGGCAAAAAAGAAGGACAAACGGCCCGCGAATTTATCCACGTCCATCCCGGCCTCGGTCGCAGCGCGAACGTATTCGCGGCCGTCGGCCAGCGTATAGGCCAGTTCCTGAACAAGGTTCGCCCCGGCCTCTTGCATGTGATAGCCCGAGATCGAGATCGAGTTGAACTTGGGCATTTCGTTCGAGGTATAGTCTATGATATCCGAGATGATCTTCATCGAAGGTTCAGGCGGATAGATATAGGTGTTGCGCACCATGAACTCTTTCAGAATGTCATTCTGAATGGTGCCGGACAGAACCGATTTGTCATGCCCCTGCTCTTCTCCAGCCACGATAAAGTTCGCCAGAATCGGGACCACCGCGCCATTCATGGTCATCGAGACCGAGACCTTGTCCAGCGGGATACCGTCGAACAGGATCTTCATGTCCTCGACGCTGTCGATGGCCACGCCAGCCTTGCCTACGTCACCGACAACACGCGGGTGGTCGCTGTCATAGCCACGGTGAGTCGCCAGATCGAAGGCAACCGAAACACCCTGCTGGCCCGCAGCCAGATTGCGGCGGTAGAAGGCATTCGATTCCTCGGCGGTCGAGAAACCGGCATATTGGCGGATCGTCCACGGACGGCCCGCATACATTGTGGCCTTAACCCCACGCGTGAACGGCCCAAAGCCAGGCAGCGTACCCATATGGGGCAGATCGGCTGTGTCTTCCTGCGTGTAAAGCGGTTTGACGTCGATGCCTTCCAGAGTTTCCTTGGTTAGGTCGTCCAGCGGACGCCCACGCAGCTCTTTCTCGGCCAGCGCCTGCCAGTCTTTCGTATCGGTCATGGCGATATCCTTTTCTTAATTCGGGTCGCGCCGGGGCGTCGCCCGCGCGATGTGATGTTCAGAAGGGCCGTCTCCGACCCGGTCAAACGCAAGTTTTTGAACGTGCCGGGCAAATCGCCGGTCGCATTCATCGGCACAGGGGCTATATTCGAATGAACAGGAGGCCCTATGACACGAACGCTTGCCTTTGTTTTCTCGGCACTATTCCCGTTGGCCGCATTGGCCGCCGACGGGTCCGCGCCTGCGGATGACGAATATGTTCGGCCCGTCGGCGACAGCGAACTCAGTGAGTTTTTATGGGTCAAACGGCCCATCGTCGTCTTTGCCGACACACCCGCCGACCCGCGATTCCAACAGCAGATCGACATGCTGATCGAAGGCGAAGCAGCCATGCGTGACCGCGATGTGATCGTGCTAACCGACACCGACCCGTCGGCCCGATCCCCGATTCGATCGCAATTGCGTCCGCGTGGATTCCAGATGGTGTTCGTCGATAAGGACGGCGTTGTGAAACTGCGTAAACCGTCCCCGTGGAGCGTGCGCGAAATTGGCCGCTCCATCGACAAGACTCCGTTACGCGAACGTGAGATTCGCGATCGGCGCGAGGGCGGCTGAGCGTTTCCGCCACGACCCAGATACCCGGCGCAAGACGCCGGGACTGTTGGGGTATATGGCGAAAACGCGGTCATGATCACTCGAACTCGATGATCACATCATCCACAGCGAGGCTGTCGCCAGGGCCTGCGTTGATCTTGGCTACGGTGCCCTTCTTCTCGGCGCGCAGGATGTTTTCCATCTTCATCGCCTCGACGGTGCACAGCGCCTGACCTTCCTGCACCTCTTGCCCCACTTCGACGTCGATCTTCACGATCAAACCCGGCATTGGGCAAAGCAGCATTTTCGAGGTATCCGGCGGCAGTTTTTCCGGCATTAGACGGGCCAGTTCGGCCTGATGCGGGCGACGTACATGCACTTTCAAGTCGGCACCCCGGTTACGAATACGGAACCCGCCCGAGATTTTGTCGACCTTCAGAACCAGCGGACTGTCATTCACATCCAACACCGCCAATTGGTCACCTGGCGTCCACTCAGAAGCGACGCGCAAAGTTTCGCCATCCGCGAATTGGACGGTCGCACCCTCTTTGTCAGCCTCGATCGTTACGTCAAACTCCTGCCCCTGCAGCGCGACATTCCAGCGTTTGCCGACCTTGCGCTCGTGGTTGTCCATTCGGCCAGAGACACGAGTGCGGCGGATTTCAGCGACGCGGTACATGGCAGCACAGGACGCCGCGATGCGACGCAGGTCGGTTTCGGGCAGCTCAACACCTTCGAACCCCTCAGGGTATTCCTCGGCGATGAAAGCGGTTGTCATGTCGCCGCTGATGAATTTCGGATGATCCATCACTGCCGACAGGAACGGCAGGTTGTGGCCGATGCCTTCGACTTCAAAGCTGTCCAGCGCCACGCGCATCGCCTCAATCGCCGCCTCGCGGGTCGGAGCCCAGGTGCAGAGCTTGGCGATCATCGGGTCATAATACATGCTGATCTCGCCGCCTTCATAGACGCCGGTGTCGTTGCGGACGGCGGCCTCGCCTTCGGGCGCATCACCTTGCCATTTTCCGTTTACCAGCAACGGGCCAGCCGCTGTTTCCTGCGGTGGACGATAGCGAGACAAGCGACCGATCGACGGCAGAAAGCCACGATACGGATCTTCGGCATAGAGACGATTTTCAATGGCCCAGCCGGTGAGCGTCACGTCATCCTGAGTGATCGTAAGTTTCTCACCAGCCGCGACGCGGATCATCTGTTCGACCAGGTCGACACCAGTGATCAGTTCGGTGACGGGGTGTTCCACCTGAAGACGGGTGTTCATTTCAAGAAAGTAGAAATTCTTTTCGCCATCGACGATGAACTCGACCGTACCCGCGCTGGCATATCCCACGGCCTTGGCTAGGGCCACTGCCTGTTCCCCCATCGCCTTGCGGGTTTCAGGATCAAGGAAAGGCGATGGCGCCTCTTCCACCACTTTCTGGTTCCGGCGCTGGATCGAACATTCGCGCTCGCCCAGATAAATCCCGTTGCCGTGGCTGTCGCACAAAACCTGAATCTCGATATGGCGCGGTTGGGTCACGAATTTCTCGATGAAAATCCGGTCGTCGCCGAACGAGTTTGCCGCCTCATTCTTGGATGACTGAAAGCCCTCGCGTGCTTCCTCGTCATTCCACGCGATCCGCATGCCTTTACCGCCGCCCCCGGCGCTGGCCTTGATCATGACGGGATAGCCGATCTCATTCGAGATTTTCACCGCCTCATCGGCGTCTTCGATCAACCCCATATAGCCGGGAACAGTCGATACGCCGGCTTCCTGAGCGATTTTCTTCGACGTGATCTTATCGCCCATCGCTTCAATCGCGCCCTTCGGTGGGCCGACAAAGGCGACACCTTCAGCCTCTAGTGCTTCGGCAAATTTGGAGTTCTCAGACAGAAAGCCATAACCAGGGTGCACAGCCTGCGCGCCGCTTTGGCGAATGGCGTCCATCACCTTATCGATTACGATATAAGACTGGTTCGCGGGCGGAGGGCCGATATGCACGGCCTCGTCTGCCATCGACACGTGCAACGCCTGTCGGTCTGCGTCCGAATATATGGCAACCGTGCCGATACCCATCTTACGCGCAGTCTTGATAACCCGGCAGGCGATCTCGCCCCGGTTTGCAATCAGGATCTTGTTGAACATGGAACGTCCTTTGTCTTGGTATTCAGTAGAAACGAAACGCTGTTACGGGGCCCAAGCCCTGTAACAGCGTTTCGCACGATGACAGCTGGGGCGAGGGGCGCCCCGGAATTTAGGTTAGTAGCAGTTCTTCTGGGTCTTGCAGTATAGCACGTTGCCCGCGGCACCAACCGCAGCCCCGACGAACGGGTCAGCGCTGAGTACCGCCGCGCCCAAGGCCCCCGCGCCGCCGCCAAGCAACGCCTGTTCGCCCAAAGAGTCGCCGCAAGCGGCAAGGCCTGCGCAGGTTGCCGCGACCAGGAAGAATTTAGAGATTCGCATGATTTCTGCCCCTTCTGGAATTTTACCCGCAGATTTAGTCTAGAACGGCTGTTTTTCAACAACCGATACTTCACATCCGCGTTGTGCGCAAATTCATGCCACGGAACCGGCAACTTACGCGAAACGAAAAACGCGGGCAGGATTTTGTGTATTTCACAAACCTGCCCGCGGAAGGAAGGGGTACGGAATAGTAGGTGCTTGTGCGGCGCAGGCAAAGTAGAGCCGCACGGCCCTTTCACATTGCCGTGTAGAATGCGGGCCGCAAACCACTCTTTGTACCCAACGAGATTTCCGGCTGAAACCTGCCCATCCAATAGAATTCCGCGCGAATTGGTGCCGACGAGCACCCTGACAATCCTGGCTGATCCGCTCAGCATCATTGTCACATTACTGTTAAATTTCGTGTTCATGCGGTGATCCGAAGCGTCACCGTCTTCACAGAAGATATTAACATCGTGATAAGAAATTCCCCATCCAGACAGGGGCTTATGGCCATCAATCACTGTGCTGTGATATTGCAAGCGCTTGCTTACACGTTTGCTTGAGAACTTACCTCGATTTCCTCTCGACTTGGTGATTTCCCTCACAGCCCCTTGCGTGAAAAGTTGGCGGCGCACACTCGCACACAAGGAACTAATCCCATGAAAATAAAGGCTAAAACAGCCAGCCTGCTTGCTGCCAGCACGCTTTCCGTGACCGGTATGCAAGCCTTGGCGCAAGATGCACAAACACAAGCCGAGCTTGATGCTCTGCGCGCCCGGGTCGAAGCTCTGGAGTCCGTGGGGCCGGGCTCTACACCCGGAGAATTCAAAATCGGAAGCACCGCGCTGGACGTCTATGGCTACGTCAAAGCTGACTTCTTCTATGATTTCGATTTTGAACTGGGCGACACGGCGGACACCTCGAACATTGGTGATCCCGATGCTGCCACCAGCGGTACTTTCGGATCGACCGTTCGTCAGTCGCGGATTGGCCTGCTTTCCAGCACGCAAACCGGAATTGGCGAAGTCGGCGGACAGCTGGAATTCGACCTGTTTGGAAGCGGCGGCACTGCCGAACTGCGCGTGCGTCATGCCAACATCACAATCGGCGACAACTGGCTGATCGGTCAGTACTGGACCAACTTCCAGCCGCTGGACAGCTACCCGACTTCGGTTGAATTCGACGGCCCCGTGGGTATCCCCTTTGCCCGCGTTCCGCAGGTCCGCTACACCAACAGCTTCGGCCTCGACAACACGGCATTCGCCCTGTCGATCGAAGAAAATGTCGGCGGTTCCGACTCGCGCGATCCGGTTTTCGTCGGCTCGGCTGAATATAACGACGGCACATTCCTGGCCCGCGCTTCCGCACTGTACGGTAAAGCCGAGAGTGGCGGTGTAGAAGTCGACCAGACCGGCTTTACCCTGTCCGGTTCTGTCCGCCCATGGGAAGGTGGCCTGTTCCAGGTCAACTATGTCGACGGCGAAGCGCTTGGCCCGTACCTGATCGGTGCCGGTGACGCCATTGTTAACGGTGAAGCTAACGATGTTGACGGGTTCACCGTCGAACTTCGTCAGGACATCGGCGAAAAATGGAACGTAGGTATCGCCTATGGTGAAGTTGACTATGATCTGCCGACGGCCGATGGTGCACTGGCCTTTACTGACATCGAGACCGTTCACTTCAACGTATTCTACAAAGCGACGGACAACCTGACATTCAGCGCCGAATACTTCTATGGTGAGCGCAACGATGTGAATTCGGGTACCACCTTCGACGCAGACCGTATTCAGCTGGCGGCGCAGCTGAACTTCTGAGGCACGATACCGGTCCCGCCCTTCATTGGGCGGGGTCACACCACTAAGAGGTGTCCGGCTCTTATATTTGCCCACACCGAACATTGTCAGTGCGATCCGTCAAATATATCGGGAAACGACTGACGCGCGATATCCAGGTTGATAACCAGCAAAGCTTCATAGCTTTCGGGATCGAACGGATCTTCGACCGCAACGACTTCACGTTCGAACAACCAACTCAGGCGGCCAGCGTCCAGATTGCCCCGTTCGAAAGGCTGATCCCCGAAATGTTGCCACAGTGCTTCCATAAAGGCAGCATCCGCGCGGCGATCAGCAGGTTTTCGATCCCGAAACCGCTCTCGGCGCGTGATAGGTGTGACGCCTTTGGGGTTGGCCCGCCTGATAGTGAATTGAAAGTCAGTTCCCGGCAAACGTCCGGGAAAGCCGCGGTGCTTCAGCATGCCGGCACCTCTTTCTTCGTCGTTTTCCGAAAAGAGAATTCATTCCCAAGAGCAAACGGGATCATGTTGCGCACCTCCAAAGCCGCATTGGTTTTCAGAAATGCTCTGAGGTCGTGAATGTGTTTCATTGTCAGAGCCCCTCCCAGATACACCGGGACTCTTCCAGCCGGTAGGATTCAAAGAACTGAGTTGCGTCAGGCTTGGATTGCCCGAATTCGGTGGGCCGATCCGACAATGAAATGACTACCCGCGCTGGCTTAAGTTCATATTTCGCCACATAGGCGATTGCGAGGGTCTGGCACAGGTGCTCCATATCCGCCGAGGCCACATCATATCCAATCCGGCCGACGGTATATCCGATCTTGGGTGCGACGAAACGAAACCTGACCCACAATTCACCGGGATTGTCGTCCAGCAAAACATTGCTCAGATGCACAGGCTGCCCCGATGGAACAGGCAGAAGGTTGTCAGATTGGGCAACTGCTATTGACGACCATGCCAGAAAGGCCAGAAAAAAGGCGCGACCCCAGACCTGCGAGACGCAGGCTCCTCTCTCTGGAATCGCGCGCGCATGGCTTTTGGCCCGCGCTTTTTTATATCTGGCAAGGCAAGTCATTTATCAGCTTTGGTCTCAAAGTCAAACATACCGTCTGCCCCTCTTGCGTTAGCCGCCATCAGAAACTCTTCTGGCGGCTACGCGGTTCAGTGTGTTCCCCTTACAGTGGGATATTGTCGTGCTTTTTCCACGGGTTCTTCAGCTTCTTGTTACGAAGGCTGGCGAACGCGCGCGACACGCGGCGGCGGGTGGAATGCGGCATGATTACCTCATCGATGAAGCCACGCTCAGCGGCGACAAACGGGTTGGCAAACCGGTCCTCATAATCCTGCGTGTGCTGCGCGATCTTTTCGGCGTCGCCCAAATCTGCACGGTGGATAATCTCGGTCGCACCCTTAGCGCCCATCACAGCGATCTCGGCGGTCGGCCACGCATAGTTGAAATCGCCGCGCAGGTGTTTCGACGCCATAACGTCATACGCACCACCATAGGCCTTGCGGGTGATCACGGTGACTTTTGGCACTGTCGCTTCACCATAGGCGAACAACAGCTTGGCACCGTGTTTGATAACTCCGCCATATTCCTGCGAAGTACCCGGCAGAAAGCCCGGCACATCAACCAGCGTCAGGATCGGAATCTCGAAACAATCGCAGAACCGCACGAACCGTGCCGCCTTGCGCGAGCTGTCGATATCCAGACAGCCAGCCAGAACCATCGGCTGGTTGGCGACAACACCAACGGTCTGCCCCTCCAGACGGATGAAGCCGGTGATGATGTTCTTGGCGTAGTCTTCCTGAATCTCGTAGAAATCGCCTTCATCCGCCACTTTGGTGATGAGTTCCTTCATGTCATAAGGCGTATTCGGGTTGTCCGGAATCAGCGTATCCAGCGAGGCCTCAACCCGCTCGGGGCTGTCAAAGAACGGGCGCACCGGAGGTTTCTCGCGGTTGTTCAGCGGCAAGAAATCGACCAGACGACGCACTTCGGCCAGCGCCTCGACATCGTTTTCGAACGCTCCGTCGGCGACCGAGGATTTCTTGGTGTGGGTCGACGCCCCGCCCAATTCTTCGGCGGTGACGACCTCGTTGGTAACGGTCTTCACAACGTCGGGGCCAGTCACGAACATGTACGAGGTGTCTTTGACCATGAAGATGAAGTCGGTCATCGCCGGGCTGTAAACTGCACCACCCGCACACGGGCCCATAATCACGCTGATCTGCGGCACCACGCCCGAGGCCATGATGTTGCGCTGGAAAACTTCGGCGTACCCCGCCAGCGATGCCACGCCTTCTTGGATTCGCGCCCCGCCCGAGTCGTTGATCCCAATCACCGGCGCGCCATTCTGGATCGCCATATCCATGATCTTGCAGATCTTCTGCGCATGGGTTTCCGACAGCGAGCCGCCAAACACGGTGAAATCCTGGCTAAACACATAAACCATCCGGCCGTTGATCGTGCCCCAGCCGGTGACCACGCCATCGCCTGCAGTCTTTTGATTTTCCATCCCGAAATCGGTGCAGCGGTGGCTGACGAACATGTCGAACTCTTCAAAGCTGCCTTCGTCCAGCAGCAGTTCGATCCGCTCGCGCGCGGTCAGCTTGCCGCGGCCGTGTTGTGCGTCGATACGCTTTTGCCCACCGCCAAGCCGGGCGTCGTTGCGGCGGTCTTCAAGCTCGGTCAGGATGTCTTTCATGGCGCTAGTCCCCTGTGAAATTTCGCGCGACACTATACGCAGATGCGCCGAGACCAAAGCATCTTTCGGCAAATTTGCAAATCACTGGCAACAAAGTTGCGGAAAACTGTAAATTTGCTAAGTATCAGCTTGATAGACGTTCTTTGATAGCATTCCCTGAAGCTGTGGCTATACATGTGAACCATGCAGTTCAGTTCCCCCACGACGCGCCGGTCGCCACCCAATATCTCGACGCTAGTTTTGCTGTCCGGGCTGTCAGCCCTTAGCCTGAACCTCTTCCTGCCCAGCCTGCCAAATATGGCGCTGCATTTTCAGGCCGACTACAAAGTCATGCAGCTGTCAATCGCGCTGTATCTTCTGGTCAATGCCGTACTGCAAATCCTGATCGGCCCGGTTGCAGATAAGGCCGGGCGCCGCCCCGTTCTTCTATGGGGGTTGACGCTGTTCCTGATCGCTACACTGGGCTGCATCTACGCCCCTACGATCGAAGTCTTTCTGGCCTTCCGCATGTGTCAGGCCATCGTGGTTGTGGGTATGGTGCTCAGCCGGGCCGCGGTGCGTGATATGTATGATCAGGATCAAGCAGCCTCGATGATCGGTTATGTCACGATGGGCATGGCCGTCGTTCCGATGATCGGTCCAGCCATCGGCGGCCTGCTGGAAGAGAACTTCGGCTGGAAAGCCAATTTCTGGCTGCCCTTCGCTCTAGGTGTCATGACACTGGCCCTTACATTTACCGACTTTGGTGAAACCTCCTCCAAAAGCGGGAAGTCGTTGGTACAGCAATTTCGTGAATATCCGGAACTGATATGTTCACCGCGGTTCTGGGGCTATTCACTCTCCTCTGCGTTATCCTCGGGTGCTTTCTTTGCCTATCTGGGTGGGGCACCCTTCATCGGCACTGAACTGTTCGGCCTCAGCGCGGCACAGGTTGGCATCTATTTTGGCGCTCCTGCAGTTGGATATTTCTGCGGCAACTTCCTAAGCGGTCGGTATTCGGTTCGCTTCGGCGTGAACCGAATGGTACTTTGGGGGTGCTGGCTGAATACTGCTGGCGTCGCCTTGTCGGCCGCCCTCTTTCTGGCGGGCTTTGGAACTGCACTCAGCTTTTTCGGGCTTATGACCTTTGTGGGCCTCGGAAACGGCATGACCATCCCCAACGCCACCTCTGGCGCCCTGTCGGTTCGCCCACATTTGGCCGCCACCGCCTCTGGCCTGAGCGGCGCCATCATGTTGGGCGGCGGCGCAGGGCTCAGCGCCCTTGCCGGAACCCTACTGACCCATGAAACCGGCGCGATGCCTTTATTGTGGTTGATGCTGGCGACTTCGGCGTTGGCCATATGCGCCATCGCCTCAGTTATTCGGCGCGAAAGGCAACTCGGCTTGTAACACGGGTTGCGCCGAAAGGTTTGCAAAGTTAACCTTTAAAAATCGAATAATTGCAAAGGCGACTCATGGCGACCCAAAAGCTCTATGCCGGTGCAAAACTGCGCGAAATGCGCACGCGCCTGGCCCTGACGCAAAAGGAATTCGCGACAAAGCTCGGCGTTTCCTTACCCTACCTGAACCAAATGGAAAACAACAACCGGCCGATCTCCACCACGGTTATTCTGGCATTGGCGCAGGAATTCGGCATGGACGTGACCGAACTGAGCACCGGCGACAGCGAACGTTTGGTATCAGATATGCGAGAGGCATTGGCCGATCCGGTTTTCGACGACGCCATGCCACCCTTGGCTGACCTTCGCCTGACGGCTTCAAACGCACCTGCACTCGCCCGAGCCTTCATCGCGCTACACCGCACGTATCGACAAACCCACGAAAGGCTGGCCTCTCTGGACGAAGCTTTGGGCCGTGAAGACGCGCAGATACAAGCCAGCCCATGGGAGGAAGTGCGCGACTTCTTCCACTATTGCGACAATTATATTGATGCAGTCGACCGCGCCGCCGAGCGGTTCTCGAACCGAGCGGAAGAATCCGGCGGAATCCGAGCAGCAGCCATCGAAAGCCTTGGCGAACGAGAAATTCGGGTGCAATTCGCCGACATCCCTGAAACGCGAAAATACGACCCCGACAGCAAAACATTGCAACTGTCGTCCCGCATTGCCCCTCAGACGCAAGTGTTCCAACTCCTGCTTCAGCTGGCGCTCATCAGTCAGGACAAACTGCTCGAGGCCACCCTGGACTTCGCCAAATTCCAAAGCGAAGAGGCACGCGCCATCGCAAAGATCGGCCTTGCCAATTATTTCGCCGGCGCTTCTCTGATGCCCTACGATAAATTCTTGACAGCAGCGCAAGACTATCGGCACGATCTGGAACTACTCAGCAATCGGTTTGGCGCCTCCATCGAACAAATCGCGCACCGCCTGTCGACACTGCAACGTCCCGGTGCCAAAGGTATTCCCTTTTTCTTCGTTCGCGTCGATCAGGCCGGAACAATCACCAAGCGCCACTCGGCCACGCGCCTGCAATTTGCCCGGTTCGGCGGTGCCTGCCCCTTGTGGAACGTCCACCGTGCTTTTGAAACTCCAGGCCATTTCCTGCGGCAATTGGCGGAAACACCGGATGGCGTCCGCTATATCTCACTGGCTCGGGATGTGTCTAAATCAGGTGGTTCTTTCGGCGCGCCCGTGCGCCGTTATGCCATAGCCCTAGGTTGCGAGGTTCGCCATGCCGAGGCCCTGGTCTATGCCGACAATCTCGATATCAACAACGCCAGCGCCTACGAACCAATCGGCATTTCGTGCCGTATTTGCGAGCGGCAAACTTGCCACCAACGTTCGGTCCCGCCGCTGGAACGACGCCTGTCAATCGACGCCCACACCCGCGGCACCCTGCCTTACGAAGTCACCTGATCTTCACCTGGCCTGAAAATATCCCGGGGGAGTCGCGGCCTGCCGCGACGGGGGCAGAGCCCCCGCCCTAGGCTTCATGCTTTCGTCAAGATCGCCCAAATCTCATCCTTGAGTGCCGCGCGCTTCTTGCGCAGTTCGCCTTCGGCCAGATCTTCCATCGGTTCAATATTGGTTTCCGCCCGATGAACGACGCGGTTGATCTCGTGATACTCATCCGCCAGCCGGGCGAAATGCGCATCTGATTGCTTGAGCTGGCTCATGAGTTCAACTTTTTCCGGAAACTCTTCGGCCAGTTCATGCGGGGTGTGTGACATTCCTGTTCGCTCCTCAAATATGTCGTTGCGATTCACGTCTAAACGTATTTGCCACACCCCGCTTTGACGCGGATCAAATCACCGCTGCGCTGTCGCCCATGCAGGGTGAATCCACGGGCGGTCATTGGCTTTTGGCAGTGACTCCTTGCCCAACAGGTGATCCGATATCTTCTCCCCTACCATGATCGACGGCGCGTTGAGGTTGCCGTTGGTGATCTGAGGGAAAATCGAGCTGTCGGCAACACGCAAGCCCTCAACACCGATCACGCGGCCCTCAGGGTCTACCACCGCGTTTTCGTCATCTGCGCGGCCCATGCGGCAGGTGCCGCAGGGGTGATAGGCGCTTTCTGCATGTTCAGCGATAAACCCATTCAGTTCCTCGTCCGTCTGCACATCAGCACCCGGTTGGATTTCCTTGCCCGCATAGGGTTTGAACGCGTCCTGACCGAAAATCTCGCGGGTCAGACGGATACATTTGCGGAAATCCTCCCAATCTTTTTCGTGGCTCATATAGTTGAACCGGATCACCGGCGCATCCTCGGGCTGGTCCGAGCGCAGTGTGACCGCACCACGCGAGGGCGAGCGCATCGGCCCCACATGCGCCTGGAAGCCATGCCCTTCGGCCGCGGCCTGCCCATCGTAACGCACGGCGATCGGCAGGAAGTGATACTGGATATCCGGGTATTCCACCCCCGGATTGGACCGAATGAATGCCGCGCTTTCGAACTGGTTCGATGCACCAAGCCCGGTTTTGGTAAACAACCATTGCGCCCCGATCAGGCCCTTGCTGAACAGATTCCAGTGCTTATACAGCGTGATCGGCTGCAGCGAAGCCTGCTGGATATACAGTTCCAGATGGTCCTGTAGGTTTGCACCCACGCCGGGGCGGTCAGCAACAACCTCAATTCCATGCTCTGCCAGATGAGCCGCCGGACCGATCCCCGACAACATCAGCAACTTGGGAGAGTTGATCGAGGACGCGGCAAGCACCACCTCGCGTCGAGCGCGGATGATCTCCTTGTTACCGCCACGGATCAGCTCAACGCCGGTCGCACGGCCGTTTTCCATGACCACGCGCGACGCCAGACCACGCACGATATCGCAATTGTCGCGCTTTAGCGCAGGTTTCAGGTAAGCATTCGCTGCAGACCAGCGCCGCCCTTTCCAGACGGTCTGCTCCATCGGGCCGAAGCCTTCCTGTTTTTCGCCGTTGTAGTCGCCTGTAACTTCGTAACCCGCCTGCTGCCCAGCATCGACAAAGGCTTGGAACAGAGGATTCTCACGTGGGCCGCGCGACACATGCAGCGGTCCGTCTTTACCTCGCCACTCTGCATCACCGCCATGACCGCCATCGTGCCATGTTTCCATGCGTTTGAAATAGGGCAGCACGTCCGAGTATGACCATCCATCGGCGCCCATCTCGGCCCAAGTATCAAAGTCACGCGCATGGCCGCGCACATAAACCATGCCGTTGATTGAGGACGACCCGCCAATCACTTTGCCGCGTGGGCAGGCCAGTTGGCGATTGTTCAGGTGTGGCTCGGGCTCGGACCGGTAACCCCAGTCATACATCGGCATGTTCATCGGATAGCTCAGCGCCGCGGGCATCTGGATGAACGGCCCGGCGTCGGTGCCGCCATGTTCGATTACCAATACCGAAGCTCCGGCTTCGCTTAGGCGATAGGCCATTGCACAACCGGCGGATCCGGCGCCAACAATGACGAAATCTGCTTCCATTTTCAGGTCTCCATGACCCGCCGAGCCTGTTTAAGGCGCCTCCGGCGGGAGTATTTTCAAAAAGGTGAAGAGGCTATTCGCCACGTGGAAAACGGGCGTTTTCCTCAACGACATTCAGATCCATGTGATTGCGCATGTACCGCTCGGATGCTTTCTGCAGCGGCTGGTAATCCCATGGGTAATAACCACCCTGCCGTAGCGCCTCATAGACAACCCAGCGACGAGCCTGACTGGCGCGCACATCCGCGTCGAATTGATCCAAATCCCAGCGAGCCTCGGATTTCGCGCGAAGGGTTTGCAGAGTTCCGGCATGAGCGGGATCACCAGCAAGGTTGATCTGTTCGTGCGGGTCAGCCTCAAGATCGAACAGTTGATCCGGGTCCAAGGCGCAGCGGTTGTATTTCCATTTGCCATAGCGCAGCGAAACCAATGGGGCATAAGACGCTTCAGCCGCGTATTCCATGGCCACCGGTGCGGTACGCTCATCCCCCTTCGCCAAAGGCACAAGGTCTTCACCATCTGTCCAAGGTGCGATTTCGGCCATATCGACACCCGCCAATGCGCCCAGTGTCGGGGTCACATCAATTGTCGAAACCGGAGTATCGATCCGGCCCGCAGGCAGATCCGGGGCCGAGATCATCAGCGGCACGCGCGCCGAGCCTTCATAAAAGTTCATTTTGAACCATAGGCCCCGTTCCCCCAGCATATCTCCGTGGTCCGAGACAAAGAGGATGATCGCCTCTTGCCGCGTTGTTTCCAGCACTTCCAGAATCTCACCAATCTTGTCATCCAGATACGAGATATTCGAGAAATAGGCGCGGCGAGACTTGCGGATATCTTCTTCGGTAATGTCAAAGCTGCGCCAATCATTGGCGTCGAAGATACGCTTGGAATGCGGGTCCTGGTTGTCATAGCCAAGGTCTGCGACTTCGGGCAAAAGGTGTCCGCAGTCTTCATACAAGTCCCAATATTTCCGACGCGCCACATAGGGGTCGTGCGGATGGGTGAAGCTGACGGTCACGCACCACGGGCGGTCGTCCTTGCCGCGCGCCAGATCGTAAAGCTTGACCTTCGCGTTGTAGGCGACCTCGTCATCATACTCCATCTGGTTGGAAATCTCGGCCACACCCGCGCCCGTTACCGAGCCCATATTGTGATACCACCAGTCGATACGATCGCCCGGCTTGCGATAGTCCGGCGTCCAGCCGAAATCAGCGGGATAGATGTCGGTGGTCAGGCGATCCTCGAACCCGTGCAACTGATCGGGACCGACAAAATGCATCTTACCGGACAGACATGTGTAATACCCGGCGCGACGCAGATGATGCGCATAGGTGGGAATGTCGCTGCGGAACTCGGCCGCGTTATCATAGACCCCGGTTCGCGAAGGTAGCTGGCCCGACATAAAGCTCGCCCGCCCCGGTGCACAGAGTGGCGAGGCTGTATAGGCGTTGGCAAACCGGGTCGACCGTTCCGCCAGTTTCTTCAGGTTGGGCGCATGCAGCCAGCCCGCGGGACCGTCAGGAAAGAGGGTTCCGTTAAGCTGATCCACCATCAGGATCAGAATGTTCGGCTTTGTCATTTTTCAGCCTCGAGCAGAGTGTTGAGGACACGCATTGCGTGGTTCACCGCCAGTTGCGGTTCTTCCGGGGCGCTCAGCGCAGCGCGGATATAAAGACCGTCGATCAGGGCGATCATGTTCTCGGCGGCCTCAACCGGATCGCGCATCAACGGGCGCAGAGCGTCGACCAGGTTGGATCGGATACGCGCCTGATAGATCTGCCACAGACGCAAGGCGTCATCGTTGGTCTGGGCCAGGACGTAAAACGTCATCCATGCCGCGATCACATCGGGCGTAAAACAGGACGGCGCAAAACAGGCCCGGATGACGGCCTGGGCCCTCTGTTTCGGGGCAGATGCTCTCAATTCTCCCCGCGCTTCATTCCCGAAATCGGAAAGGATGCGGCGCATGGCCGCCAGAAAGATCTGATCCTTGCCGCCGAAATAGTGATGCGCCAATGCGCTGGACATTCCTGCCCGCTTGGCAATCTGGCTGACGGTCACATCGAGGGACTTTTTCGAGCCAAGCTCGGCAATCGTCGCCCTGACGATCGCGTCACGGCGGATCGGTTCCATTCCGAGTTTCGGCATAGCTGTCCCCTTCCTGCGGCTTGATAGGAAGAACGCTACGAAGTTTTTATTGACCCGTCAATCAATAACCGTATGTACGCGCTGAAAGTCGCTAGAGCTTGGGCGCGATGCTTGGCGTCGTCAGGTTACTGCGATTTAGAACCGCCTCTCGCCAAGCGATAAAACTTACGGCGGACAGGATCAGCGTACCCCCCGCAACGACCCATATGTCAACACTTTCGTGGAAGACCAAAGCACCCAACAACGTGGCCCAAATCAATTGCAAAAATGTTACCGGCTGCGTGACCGCCACCGGGGCTGCCTGCAACGCCAGCGTCATAAAGTAGTGACCAGCGGTGGCGAAACTCGCGACCAGAAACAACACTCCAATGTCGCGCCAACTGGGCGGCTCCCAAACAGCGATGGCAAAGGGTATCAACCCCAGCGTTACCCAAATCGACAGATGCGCGACGACAACTGCGGGCGGGATATCACGCACCAGCAGTTTGGCCAGCAGGTAAGACCCGCCCAGCATCAGTGCAGTACCCAGCATGGCCAGATGGCCGGTCGAAACCTCGCGAAAACCAGGCCGCAGGATGATCAGAACTCCGATCAGAGCCACCAAAATCGCGGCGACCCGGCGAAAAGCCAGTTTTTCGCCGAGAAACAACGCCGCCCCCAGCGTGACATAGACCGGTGTCATGTAGTTCATGGCCGTAACCTCGGCCAAGGGGATCTGTGTCATCGCGTAGAACCACAACATCACGGCAACCGCGTGAATAATCCCGCGCACGCCGAACAGGGTCACGAGCCGGGGCGTCAGGCGCGTTGTCAGGATTGCACGCAACGCTGGCAGCAGGAAAACAAGCCCTAGAACATATCGCAAAAATGCCGCCTGGATTGGATTCATGGTCGTTCCCAGCGATTTGACCAGGGCCGTCATCACCACAAAGGATATCCCGGCTGAGAACATCCAGAACATGCCCGCAAGGGGGCGGTAAGAGGCGGCAAGCTGTGTCATGCCGAAATCTGAACACTGAAATCCGGGCGGGAACAACCCTTCACATGGCAACAAGTTTCAGAGCAATACTCAGCATGACGAAGCCGATCACTACATCCAGAACCTGCCAAGCGCGCGACCGGGCAAAGACGGGGGACAAGACCCCTGCCCCGTAACCCAGTGAAAAAAAGAACACGAAACTGGACAGCATCGCACCCGCGGCAAAGGCCATACGGTCGTCATACTGAGCCGAGATCGAGCCGATCAGAACAACCGTGTCCAAATAAACGTGCGGATTCAGCCATGTAAAAGCCAACACGGTCAACAGAACCGACCGCAAGCTGGCACGCTGACCTTTACCCACATCCATCGCAGCCCCTCCGCGCCAGGCCGATTGCAGGCTGCGCAGCCCGTACCACGTCAGAAAGATGGCTCCGCCGTAGCGCATTGCCGTTTCAAACCATGGCGCCGCCTCTGCCAAGGCACCGAACCCCGCGACACCCGCAGCGATCAGAATAGCGTCGGACACGGCACAGGTCAGGCACAGTGGAAACACATGCTCGCGCCGCACACCCTGCCGCAATACGAATGCGTTTTGCGCACCAATGGCAAGGATCAGGCTGAAGCCCAGCGCGAAGCCAGCGAAAAGAGATGGGGACATGCGACCTCCTGCGTTCTGATGCGTTGACTACGGGCATTGGGTCCATCTATCAAATTAAAGATGCTAACCCCAATTAAGTTTAACTAATGCTTCTTGATCCCATTCACCTGTCGGCTTTGTCCTCGATCCTGCGCCACGGCAGCTTTGACGCCGCCGCCGCCGAGCTTGCAGTAACACCGTCTGCCATCTCGCAGCGGATCAAAGCGTTAGAAGACCGTGTCGGCGCTGCCCTGATCAACCGAGGGACACCTTGCACCGGCACCCCGGCCGGACTGCGCATCGCGCAGCATGCCGAAGACATTGGGCTGCTCGAGTCCCAGCTGGCCCAGGAACTGACGCTGAAGCAGGCGACCGGTCCGGCACGTGTTCGAATAGCCATACCCGCCGACGTTCTGGCCACCTGGTTCATAGACGCCATGGCTTTGGTTGATGGGCTGTTGTTCGACCTTGTTCTTGACGATCAGGACCATTCGGCAGAATGGCTGAAGCGTGGTGAGGTTAGCGCCGCCATAACCGTGGGCGGCCAACCCGTTTCCGGCTGTGACAGCTTTGCCCTCGGCAATCTGAGATATATCGCAACCGCCGGCCCGGATTTCATGCGGCAATGGTTTTCCACCGGCGTTAACGAGCACACGCTGGCCCACGCGCCCTGCCTGACCTTTAATCGCAAAGACAGCCTGCAAAGATCGTGGATTGCCGCACAGACTGGACGCCGGATCACACCGCCCTCACATTACCTGCCCTCATCGCAAGGTTTTGTGGACGCGGCGATCGCCGGTTTGGGCTGGGGGATGAACCCTGTTGGACTGATGCGGCCCGCGCTGGAGGACGGGCGTTTGTGTCCGCTAATGCCGAACGCGCCGCTGGACGTACCTTTGACATGGCAGGTCGGTCGCGTCCTTGCCCCGGCGTTGGCTCCTCTGACTGCTGCAGTCCGGAAAGTGGCAAGGGATGCCCTTTTGCCAGAACAATCGTAACATCTTCCTACGGGTCAGAGCCCGTGTGACGACCGTGCCCCGCGCGTTCTTGCTATTGCCCCCCATGTGCTAGTGGCTGTAGCACTGACCCCGCAAGCGGCACACTTTCGGAGCAACCACATGTTTTCGCGCGACTCTCTTAGTTACGACCCAATCCCCCTGCCGAACCGCAGCACATTCACCGACGACGAGATGAAAGGCGCGGCACTCGCGTTTTACAATAGGATGCGTCAGCGACATACGGTAAGGGATTTTGTGGACCGACCGGTTGCGCGAGAAGTGATCAAAACCTGCATTCGCACTGCAGGTACCGCGCCTTCAGGGGCCAATCATCAGCCCTGGCATTTCGCAGCAATTTCGGATGCCGCGCTGAAGCTGCGAATTCGCGAAGAGGCCGAAGAGGAAGAACGTCGGTTTTACGCCGGTGGTGCCGGAGATGAATGGATCAAGGCGCTGGAACCCATCGGCACGGATGCGGTCAAGGAACATCTGACGGTGGCCCCGTGGCTGATCGTGGTCTTTGCCCAGCGCTGGGGGCAGTTCGAGGACGGAACGCGGTACAAAAACTACTACGTGCCGGAAAGCGTGAACATCGCCACGGGCTTTCTGCTGGCAGCGTTGCATCACGCCGGGCTGTGCACCCTGACTCACACGCCTAACCCTATGCGGTTTCTGAATGACGCGCTGAACCGGCCCGCGTCTGAAAAACCGACAATGATTATTGCAGTTGGGCACCCGTCGGAAACTGCGACAGTTCCCAGTGTCGCCAAGCTGAAGAAACCGCTGGACGAGATTTCGTCTTTTTTCTGATCTCTGCCTTACCCGCAAAAAACATGCTTTTGCCCAAAGCCGCGGCAACCGACGGCTGACACAAAAAAACCCGGCCAGATGGCCGGGTTCCAAAAGTCGGTCTTAGTCCGGCTTAAAGCTGGGCCATGACCTCATCCGTCGCTTCGAAGTTGGTTGTGACGCGCTGCACGTCATCGTCATCTTCCAGCGCATCGACCAGCTTCATTAGTTTTTGCATATCTTCCAAACCCAGCTCGGTCGTGGTGGTGGGCTTCCACACCAGCTTGGTCGATTCCGACTCGCCCAGAGCGGTTTCCAGCGCGTTCGACACATCGTTCAGATCGGTATCGGCACACCAGATAATATGTCCATCTTCCGAGCTTTCGACGTCTTCTGCCCCGGCTTCGATCGCGGCTTCGAAAATGGTATCCGCGTCGCCGGCGTCCGCCTGATAGACAACCTCACCTTTGCGGTCGAACATGAACCCGACCGAGCCGGTCTCACCCAGATTGCCGCCATTCTTCGAAAACGTCGAGCGCACGGTGGATGCGGTCCGGTTGCGGTTGTCGGTCATCGTCTCGACGATCACCGCGACGCCGTTCGGGCCATAGCCCTCGTACCGGATTTCTTCGTAATCGTCGCCTTCGCCCGCAACCGATTTCTTGATCGCGCGGTCGATCACGTCCTTGGGGACCGAGTTCGACTTGGCCTCTTTCACCGCCAGACGCAGGCGCGGGTTCTTGTCGGGATCGGGGTCGCCCATTTTTGCAGCGACAGTGATCTCTTTCGACAGCTTGGAAAACAGCTTGGACCGTGCGGCGTCCTGACGACCCTTGCGGTGCTGGATATTGGCCCATTTTGAATGGCCTGCCATGGTGCGTCCTCGTGATAGTGATTGCGTATTCGGCGCTCATATAGACGTTTGCGGGGGGCAGGATCAAGAGAGCGGCTTGCGAGACGCCCCCTTGTGGGTATGGTGACCCAATGACGACAGATCAGATTATTCTTTTTGCCCTTTTCGCCACTGTTTTCGGAATGCTTCTGTGGGGGCGATTTCGGTATGATCTTGTGGCGTTTTCCGCATTGCTGATCGGGGTTGTTTTGGGCGTGGTGCCCGTGGATGACGCTTTTGCAGGATTTGGCCACCCGGCCACCATCATTGTCGCGCTTGTTCTGGTGGTATCAGCCGGATTGGTCCGCTCGGGGGCGGTGTTCCTGATCACGCGCACCTTGGTCGACGCATCGCGCGGGTT
Organism: Ruegeria sp. BB7; assembly: GCF_056539365.1. Classification (NCBI taxonomy): domain Bacteria; kingdom Pseudomonadati; phylum Pseudomonadota; class Alphaproteobacteria; order Rhodobacterales; family Roseobacteraceae; genus Ruegeria; species Ruegeria sp. BB7. Next base: position 776,662 of record NZ_JBQFUV010000001.1, read on the forward strand.
GGGTGCCCATATCGCGCTGATGGGCGGAATCGGTGCTGTTCTGTCGGCATTCATGAACAATGTGGCCGCGCTGGCCCTGCTGATGCCCGTCGACATCCAGACCGCGCGCAAGGCCGGACGATCTGTGGGTCTGACCCTTATGCCGCTGAGCTTTGCCACCATTCTCGGCGGTATGGCCACGCTGATCGGGACACCGCCAAACATCATTATCGCCTCGATCCGGCAAGAAACACTGGGTGAGCCGTTTCAGATGTTCGACTTCGCCCCTGTCGGAGGGGTAGCCGCCATTGCCGGACTGGCCTTTGTGTCGCTGATCGGCTGGCGGCTGATCCCGAACCGTGGCCCGCAGGAGGAAACGTCCGAGGCGCTGGCCGAATACATCGCTGAACTAACCATCCCTCCGGACTCCGCACATATAGGCAAGCGGGTCAGCCAACTATACGAAGCAGCCGAGAAATCCGACGTCGCCATCATCGGCCTGATCCGTGACGGCAAGCGGCGCTATGGGCGATCCGCCCATGCGACATTGAAAGAAGGCGACGCACTAGTGCTGGAAGCCCGCCCCGAGGCATTGGATGAATTCCGCGCCGCGCTGAACCTAGATTTCTCGGATACGCGACGTCAGGAGTTGCTGACCGCCGAGGGCGACGGCTTGGAGGTGATCGAAGTCGTCGTCACCGAAAGCGCGCGCATCACCGGACGCACCGCGCAGGGGCTAGGGCTGGCTTGGCGGCAGAGTACCGTGCTGATGGGCATCTCGCGTCAGGGCCGCCGGATCACTGAACAGGTCCGCAAGACCGAGGTCGAGGCGGGTGACATTCTGCTGCTGCTCTGCCCTCGCGACCGCAGTGCCGATGTGACCGAATGGTTGGGCTGCCTGCCGTTGGCCGAGCGTGGGCTGAACGTCACCGCCAATGACAAAGCATCGCTGGCCATCGGCCTGTTCGCTGCCGCCGTGCTGGCGGCCAGCGTCGGGCTGATCTATCTGCCAATTGCGCTGGGGTTGGTTGTGGTGGCCTATGTGCTGACCAAGATCATGCCGATTGCCGATCTCTACAATCATATCGAATGGCCTGTGGTCGTGCTTCTGGGCTCCATGATCCCTCTGGGCAGCGCCTTGGAGACTTCGGGCGGCACTGAACTGATCGCCAATGCGCTGGTGCAACTGACCGACGGCCTGCCCGCTTGGGCGATTCTGACCGTACTGATGATCGTTACCATGACCCTGTCGGACGTGCTGAACAACACCGCCACGGCAATCGTTGCTGCCCCTGTCGGCATTCAGATGGCGCGCACGCTTGAGGTGTCGCCCGACCCGTTTCTGATGACGGTCGCCGTTGCGGCGTCCGCCGCGTTTCTCACCCCAATCGGGCACAAAAATAACACTCTGGTGCTTGGACCCGGCGGTTATCACTTTGGGGATTATTGGCGCATGGGGCTGCCTCTGGAAATCCTCATTGTCGCGGTTTCCGTCCCCGCCATCCTTGTCTTCTGGCCGCTTTGACGGGTAAGGGCAACGCATGAAACGATTTCTTATCCTGCAACTGCGCCCGGAAACCGAGGCATCGGACGCCGAATATGCCTCGATCCTAGATAAAACCGGTCTATCACCGGAACAGACGCACCGCATCCGACTGGATTGCGAGGATCTGCCCAACGGGCTGAACGTGACCGACTATGCCGGTGTTATCGTCGGTGGCGGGCCTGGCTGCGTCAGTGATGATCCGACGACAAAATCCGAGGTCGACGCGCGGGTTGAAGCGTCCATCATGGGCCTGATGCCGCAGATCACCGCAAATGATCATCCATTTATGGGCTGCTGCTATGGGCTTGGTATTCTGGCCGCACATCTGGGCGGGGATGTCAGCAAAGACCAGTTCGGAGAACCCGTTGGCCCATCAACCTGTCACCTGACAGATGAGGGCGCGCGCGATCCACTGACTGCCGGGCTGGGCGACAGATTCGACGCATTTGTCGGCCATAAGGAGGCCGTTCAGGCCCTGCCCGATGGCTGCGTGCATCTGCTGGCCTCTGATCCCTGCCCCTTTCAGATGATCCGCTGGGGCCAAAACGTCTATGCCACGCAGTTCCACCCCGAGGCTGACGCACGGGATTTCGAACAGCGCATCAATATCTACAAGAATTTTGGCTATTTCCCGCCCGAGGATGCCCAGCGCCTGATTGATATCTGCCACTCAGCGGATGTTACCAAGCCCGGCGAAATCCTGCGCCGCTTCGCCCAGCGCTACATGTGACCTAACGGCGCTGTTGCCTGCGCCATGAACCCTCGCTTAGGCTGATCCGAATGGCTTTGGGAGGAGTTGTACTTGGATTTGCTTATAAATGTCGGCCTACCGCTTTCGCTGGCCATTATCATGCTGTCTCTGGGCGTCGGTCTGCACGTCGATGATTTCAAGCGCGTACTAAGCCGAGGTTACCCCTTTGCTATTGGCGCGCTGAGCCAAGTCGTACTGCTGCCCATTGCGGCCTTTGTCATCGTCAAACTGTACGCCCTGCCACCTGAAATCGCGGTGGGCTTCATGCTGCTCAGCTTTTGCCCCGGTGGTGTTACAAGCAACATCCTGTCAAAACTGGCGAGGGGCGATGTTGCACTTTCCGTTAGCCTGACGGCGGTGATCAGCCTGCTGTCCATGATTACAGTCCCTGTGCTAGCCGCTTGGTCGATCGCCCATTTCATGGGTGAAGACGCCCCTGAGGTTTCAATCACCGGACTGGCCATCGCCATGTTCCTTATCACCACCCTGCCCGTGGCCATTGGCGTCAGTCTCAGACACTTCGCAACAGGATTTGCGCGAAAGATCGAAGGTCCGTTGTCGAAGGCTGCCACCGGTCTGTTTGTCCTGATCGTTCTGGCCGCCGTGACTGGAAATTGGCAACTGCTTGTCGACAACCTTGGGATTATGGGGGCTGGGCTGATATCCCTATGCGTTTCCCTGTTGCTGATTGGGTTGGGGCTGGCTCGTTTGGCAAAACTGTCATGGGATGAAAGCAAGACGATCTCAATCGAAACTGGAATCCAGAACTCGACATTGGGGATCACGCTGGCAGCCTTGATCACGGGCACTGAAAGCGGGTTCAGCCCACTGGCCCTGCCCTCGGCTGTTTACGGGATCATGATGTATGTCGTGGCCCTGCCTTATATCGCTTGGCTTCGTAGCCGCTGAAAGGACGCGACATGACCAACAACACTGCTGACGCCATCGTTGTCGGGGCGGGTCTGGCCGGTCTGGCGGCTGCGGCCGAGCTGGGCGATCGCGGCAAAAAAGTAATTGTGCTGGATCAAGAGCCCGAGCATTTTCTGGGCGGGCAAGCGCATTGGAGCCTTGGCGGCCTTTTCATGGTCGACACACCGGAACAACGGCGCATGGGCATCAAGGACAGCCACGAGCTGGCCTTGCGCGACTGGATGGGTAGCGCGCAGTTCGATCGTGACGAAGACGCCTGGCCCCGCAAATGGGCCGAAGCCTATGTGGAATTCGCCGCCGGTGAGATGCGCCCTTGGCTGCATGAGATGGGCTTACGCTGGTTCCCCATTGTTGGTTGGGCCGAGCGTGGCGGGTCTTATGCGGATGGTCATGGCAACTCTGTGCCTCGGTTTCACATCACCTGGGGCACGGGTCCGGGTGTTCTAAAGAACTTCGTTCGCCGGGTGCGCGAACACGTCAGCGCCGGGTTGATCGAGCTGAAGTTTCGCCATCAGGTCAGCCACATCATCATGCAGAACGGCTGCGCCAAGGGTGTCTCGGGCGAGGTTCTGGCAGACGACAAAGCATCCCACGGCGCCAAGACCAATCGTGATGAGGTTGGCGAGTTCGAGGTCTATGCCCCTTCGGTCATCGTCACCTCGGGCGGGATCGGCGGCAATTTCGAGATGGTGCGCAAGAACTGGCCGCGTGATCGGTTGGGCGAACCGCCCAAAGATATGGTGGCTGGCGTCCCTTTCCACGTCGATGGCCGCATGATCGGCATAAGTGAAAAGGCGGGCGGGCATGTGATCAACGGCGACCGGATGTGGCATTACACTGAGGGCGTACGCAACTGGAACCCGATCTGGCCGTCGCATGGCATCCGTATCCTGCCCGGCCCCAGTTCGATGTGGTTCGACGCCCGAGGCAATCGGCTAAAGCCGCCCTGCATGCCGGGGTTCGACACGTTGGGAACGCTGCAGGAAATCCTGAAAACCGGCTATGAATACAGTTGGTTCGTGTTGACCCAGAAGGTGATCAAGAAAGAATTCGCCCTGTCCGGCTCGGAACAGAACCCCGACATGACAGAGGGCGGCTGGCGCGAGGTGCTGTTTCAGCGCGTGCTAACCGGTTCAAAAGCCACTGCGCCGGTCGAAGCATTTAAGGAGCATGGCGAAGATTTCATCGTCGCCAATACCCTGACCGAGCTGGTCAGCGGCATGAACCAGCTTGGCGGCGGGTTGATCGACGAGGCCCATCTGCGCGCCCAGATCGAGGCGCGGGATTCACAGGTCGACAATCCATTTACCAAGGACGCGCAAATGGCCGCCATTCTGGCCGCGCGAAACTACCGGGGGGACAAGCTAATCCGAACCGCCAAACCGCATAAGTTCCTTGACCCGGCAAATGGCCCCCTGATCGCCGTGAAGCTGCATGTGCTGACGCGTAAGACCCTGGGTGGGCTACAAACCAATCTGGACAGCCAGATGATCGGTGCGGATGGTCAAGTCGTCCCCGGCCTGTTCGCAGCCGGAGAGGTCGCCGGCTTCGGCGGCGGCGGTTACCACGGCTACAACGCGCTAGAAGGCTCGTTCTTAGGCGGCTGCATCTTCTCGGGCCGAAATGCCGGACGATCAAGGGCCGTCGCGTGACGGCCCCACCCTATTGAGTGCGGCCAAACTTAATGACCGGTTCACCCGCTGCATTGAGAAACGCCAATGCGTCGCCTTCCATCGCATAGGTGGTAACGCCCTGCAGGGTCTTGAAGAACTGCCGTTCGACCTCCTCCAGCTCCGGAGGGCAGGCCATTAGCGTGGCAGCCATATTGTCGGGAAATGAGATAGACGCGCCTGAAATTTCGGCCTGACCGTTAAACCGGTTGCACCCACCGCTACCCGAAAAGGCACCACCCATTGCAAATGAAATCTCGGGGCGGCGTTCAGTCTCAATTGGTGCGCCATTCAGAACAGCGGCGGTCCATTTCGTATCCTCAAGCATGGCGCTCCCCTGAACCTGTACCAGCGTCAGATCGGCAGAGTTCCCCGCCCCATCAGTCAAAACCGGATAGGCCGTGTCCGTCGCAAACAACAGATCCTGCCCCTGATTGATCGTAGCGCGCACGACGTAGCGGTGGCCGTCCTTGATCAGAGCGTCATCAAACGTCAACTCGAACTGCGCCGGAACACCCGTCATGGCAAAGCGTTTCGCGGCAAGTGGAACTGCAGGAGCGTCGGCCAGCGACACGTCTTGAAGCTCAACATACAACGTCGCGTCCGGTGGCACAGCGATCCGCTCGCGGTAAGTGGCGGTTCCAGACACTGTTCCGGCATGACCTTGGCTGCCCAAAATAGTCAGCGCAAACGCACTGACGACTATAACCTGACCGAGCTTTGGAAATGGCATGACACAATCCTTTTTTCGCTTACGTAAAAGATTGTGGCCGGGCCCTTATTTACAAGACCGACCAGTTCAGATCGGCAATTCCATGCCTGCTTTACAATGGCCAGATCAGCGGGATCAGCAGCGAGGCCAATAAGCCAACGGTTAAATTCAGCGGAACGCCGACCTTCAAAAAATCAACGAACCGATACCCGCCAGGACCATACACCATCATGTTGGTCTGATAGCCGATTGGCGTCGCAAACGAGGCCGAAGCAGCCACCATCACGGCCACCACCAGCGGACGTGGATCGATACCCACCGCCTGCGCCAACCCTATGGCGATCGGCGTCACAACCACGGCCACCGCGTTGTTCGACACCAACTCGGTCAGTACCGAAGTCAGCAGGTAAACTGCCCAAATGATCAGGAAGGGCGGCAACGCGCTGAGACCGGGGGCAATCGCTTCGACAATCAGAGAAACGGCCCCGGATTTATCCAATGCTGCACCTATGGCGAGCATGGCAAAGATCAGTGCCAACAAACGGCCTTCCACAAAAGAGAACGCCTCATCCGCGTCGATGCAACGGGTCAGCAATACTACAGCAACCGCCAGAATTGACAAAAGCAGGATTGGCGCCACTCCCAAAGCGGCCAGCGCGACGATCCCTACAAGCGAACCAATCGCGATCGGCGCGTGGCTGCGCCGGAACGCACGCGCCGAGGGCTGCGTGACGTCCACCATATCCATGTCGGCCGCCAGTTTCTGAATATCTGCCGGGGCGCCTTCCAACAGCAACGTATCACCGACCCGCACCACCAGATCGTCAAGCTGACGACCGATATTCTGGTTCCGTCGATGCACCGCCAGTACATATACACCATAGCGGCGACGCAGACGCAGCGTGCCCAGCGTACGCCCCACCATGCGGCAGCCCGGAGTAATCAGCACCTCAACCGTCTTGGTTTCAACCGCGGAAACCTGATCGACGCGCTTTAACTCCTTATTGCTTTGCAAGCTCAGCAATTCTGTCATCTCGGTTCGCAGGACAACGCGGTCGCCAACCTTTAGCTCAACACCTTTCAGGTTGCGCCGCAACGAGTCGTCGCCACGAACAACGTCAATCAGACGAACACCGGGTCGTTTGAACAGCTGAACACCGGTGACTTCGCGCCCGATCAGGTTGCTATCAGGGGGAATGACAGCTTCGGTGAAAAACTTCATCTTGGAACGGTCAGACAGAAGTGAGGCCATACTGTCCCGCTCTGGCAGCAGGCGCGGCGCGATGAAACGCAGGTAGAGCATGCCGTAGATTACCAGCGCAATGCCCAGCGGCGTGACCTCAAATATCGTGAACGCCGTCATGCCCTGCGACCGGGCCACACCATCCACCAGCAGGTTGGTCGACGTACCGATCAGGGTCAGGGTTCCACCCAATATGGCCGCGTAGCTGAGTGGAATGAGCAGTTTCGATGCCGGAACGTTCAGCGTGCGTGCGATCTGCACGAACACGGGGATCATCACCACCACCACTGGCGTGTTCGATACCACGGCCGAGGCCAAGACAACAAAGGCCATCAACAGCCCAATGGCGAAACGCGGGTTTACCTGTGCCTGATTTTGCGCCGTCTTGGTAAACGCGTCCAACGCCCCTGTACGCACCAAGGCTCCCATGATGATGAACATCGCCGCAATGGTCCAAGGCGCCGGGTTTGACAGAACCGCCAGCGCGCTTTGATACGGCAATATGCCGGTCACCAGCATGATGGCGACGCCGCCTATGGCAACAACCTCGGTCGGGTATACTTCGCGAAGGAACAGGACAAACATGCCCGCGACCACCAAGAGCGCCAGTATCGCGCTGCCTGTTTCTGTCAGTTGAAGGAATTGCATTCTTGGTTTTCTGTCCGAACCCTGGCTTGGCTTATGCGCCCGTCGGCCAGTTTCACGCATTGCGGGCGACAGAGCAAGCCTGACATGACCTTATTGCGGCCCGGCTTGCTGCAATCGCCCGCCAATGCGCACCATTTGCACAGATTTCGCCTGCCCGTCACGGTCATCGGTTTCGACAAACACGCCGCTTAGCGTTGCTTCACCATTGGCGGGAGTAAATCTGGCCTTTGGCATGCCGGTGATAAACCGGCGCATCGGCTCGATTTTATCCATCCCGATCACTGAGTCATAATCCCCGCACATACCCGCGTCGGTCAGATAAGCTGTGCCACCCGGCAAAACCTGCGCGTCTGCCGTCGGCACATGGGTATGCGTACCCACCACAAGACTGGCGCGTTTGTCGCAGTAGTGCCCCATGGCCATCTTTTCGGACGTCGCCTCACAATGCATATCCACGATAATCGCCTGTGCCTGGCCGCCGCGAGGGTGCGATTTCAAAATCGGTTCAATGGCCGAAAATGGGTCATCAAAGGGCCGTTTCATGAAGACCTGTCCCAGCACCTGCACCACCAGCACTTTGCGCCCGCCAGGCGCGGTATACAGGCGATGCCCGCGCCCCGGAGCGCCCTTGGCGAAGTTCACCGGACGCACGATGCGCGGTTCATTCTCGATGAATTGCAGCATGTCCTTCTGGTCGAACGCATGATCACCCAACGTCAGACAGTCTACGCCAGCATCCAGCAGCAGCTTGGCGTGATCCCCGGTCAGTCCCATACCGTTCGAGGCGTTCTCGCCATTGACCACGACGAAATCCAACCGCCATTCGTCTCGCAGACGCGGCAGATGTTGCTGAATGGCCGTGCGTCCCGCACGACCCATGACGTCACCCAGAAAAAGTATTCTCATCCAATCTGTCCTAAGTGTGGTCATTGCCGAGCACAAGCGGTTAAGCTGCCACCATAATCTGCCAAAGCTCTTTAATCAGGAGATTTCGATGACTCGCACCCTAATGGCCATCTTTGGCCTGACCGCACTCGCAGCATGTGATCAGGCCACTGACAGCGATTCCCCCGCTCAACTGGCAAACCCGGCGGCGACTTTTTGCGTCGATAGCGGTGCAACGTACGAAATACGCAACGGTGAAAGCGGCCAGACCGGTGTCTGCATTTTACCGGACGGGCGTGAAGTTGATGCCTGGGACTATTTCCGCGAAAACCATCAGGGCTGAGGCGGTCATCCCGAAAAAGTAAGCACCCGGCTTTCGGTGATCACCATATCCAGAGGCTGATCTGTCGACTCCAACGGAAGCCCTTCGGCCTCTTGCGCGTCAAAGGCGAAACCGATGGCCAGCGTCGGGCGCTTGGCGCGCAACCCTTCCAGCGTTCGGTCATAGAAGCCACCGCCATACCCCAAGCGCCCGCCTTGCGCATCGAAAGCGACCAGCGGCACGACCAGTATTTCGGGGTCAAAATAATCGTCGACCTCGGGCACTTTGGCCCCGAAAGGCCCGTCTTTTAGCGCGCCTTCGGGCGTCCAGCGGGAAAACTTCAAAGGTTGACCAGCCGCCTGAATCACTGGCACACCGACCGGGCCGTAGGCCGAGGCTTCGGCCATTGCCGCCAACGGGTCAATTTCGGTCCGGATCGGCATGTAGCCCGACAGGGGTACACCGCGATGGCCCGCCAACACCTCGGACAAACGCCCAGCCGCGCCGGGCAAGCGCGCATCAAAAGCAGCCTTGCGGCGTGCAAATGCCGCCTTGCGTGCCTCGGCTTTAATTTCGGTCAGATCGGTCACAGTAGTACCACGCTGGCGAGCCCCAGAAAGATGAAGAACCCCATGACATCCGTCGTGGTCGTCACAAACGTTCCGGACGCCAGCGCCGGGTCTACGCCCAGACGGTCCAGCACCACCGGTACTACCGTACCTGCAAAGCCCGCGATCACCATGTTCACGACCAAGGCCGAGCCGATCACGACACCCAGCAAGGGAGAATCGAACCACATCATCCCCACCGTCCCCAGCACAATGGCAAAACACAGACCATTAAGCATCCCGACCAGCAATTCCCGACGTATCACGCGCATTACATTCGACCCGGTCAGGTCGCGTGTTGCCAGCGCCCGCACGGCCACCGTCAGAGACTGCGTCCCCGCATTGCCACCCATCGAGGCCACAATCGGCATCAGGATCGCCAGCGCGACCAATTGATCAATCGCAGCCTCAAACTGAGAAATCACCAATGAAGCACAGATCGCCGTACACAGGTTCACTGCCAGCCACGGCAAGCGTCTTTTACTGGTCGCCGCCACGCTGTCCGAGATCGAGCTTTCGTCGCTAACCCCAGCCAGACGCAGGATATCTTCTTCATGCTCTTCATCCAGAACCACCATGGCATCGTCTATGGTGATTACCCCCACAAGCCGCCCGTCTGCATCAACGACCGGGGACGAGATCAGGTGATACTGGTTGAAGGCATATGCCACGTCCTCCTCGTCCTGATCGACGGGGATTGTGTGGAATTCTTCTTCGGCGATGTCATTCAGCGGCACTTCACGCCGCGTCGCCATCAATTTGCCCAGCGTGACCTGAGCCACTGGCTTCAGCCGCGGATCGACCAGTACGATATGATAGAATTGCTCGGGCAGATCGTCATTGGCGCGCATAAAGTCGATGGCCTGCCCCACGGTCCAGTGCTCGGGCGCCATGACAACCTCGCGCTGCATAAGGCGACCGGCCGAGTTTTCGGGGTAGGACAGCGCCTGCTCGGCTGCGATCCGTTCGGAATCCTCCAGCGCATCAAGGATGGCCTCTTGCTGAGGTTCTTCGAGGTCTTCCAGCAGGTCGACGACATCGTCGCTTTCCATGTCACGCACGGCGTCAGCCAGAACATCCGGTCGCAGCACATCGATGATCTCTTCGCGAACGGCTTCATCCAGTTCAGACAGAATGTCGCCATCAAATTCCTTGTCGTAGAGACGGATCAGGTGGACGCGCTCTTGGGGGCTAATCTGTTCCAGAAGGTCAGCAATATCCGCGGCATGCAGCGGATCCATCAGCTCGATCAGCTTGTCGCGATCGTCTACCTCAACCGCATCCAATATGTCCGCGACGGTCTTGCGATCCAGCGCATAGACGTCTTCGTCACTTGTGGACTCGGTCACGGGTTCATCAAAGCCTGTCGTCATTTCTGCCCCCGTTTTTTCAGTCATTGACCCCTAATTAGAAGAAGCAGCTACCGGAAAACAATGACAATGCGCCGATTTACCCACAAGTTTTGCCCGCTTATGCTGTTTCACAGTCCCAGACAGGCGGAGATAAATGAAAATGGCGCAAAAAACGCTGCTGAAAGGGCGCGTCCTGAGTTTCACAGGCTCCCCATTTGAGGGCGAACCGACCGAAGCCGTCAAGATCAGCGAGGCGGTTCTGATCGAAGACGGTCGCATTTCCGCCATGGCGGATGCCGACAGCCTACGCGAAGCCCATCCAGACGCCAGCATTGTGGATCATGGTCAGCATGTGATCATGGCAGGGTTCGTGGATGCACATGTGCACTATCCGCAGACCGCCATGATTGCCAGTTGGGGCAAACGCCTGATCGACTGGCTGAACACCTACACCTTTCCCGAAGAGATGAAGTTCGGCGACCCCAACTATGCGTCCGAGATCGCCAACCGGTATCTGGATCTGACCACGGCGCATGGCACTACGACCATGTGCAGCTTTTGCACCATTCACCCCGAAAGCGTCGATGCGTTCTTCACGGCCGCACAACAGCGAAATCAACGCGTGGTCGCAGGTAAAACCTGCATGGATCGCAACGCGCCTGAGGGGCTGAGGGACACGGCGCAAACGGCTTACGACCAATCCGAAGCGCTTCTTGAAAAGTGGCATGGTGTTGACCGCCTATCCTATGCGATCACGCCGCGCTTCTCCCCCACCTCGACGCCCGAACAACTTGAGGCGATGGGCGCATTGTGGGCCGAACATCCACATTGCCTGATGCAAACCCACCTGAGCGAACAGACGGACGAAATCGCTTGGGTCCGCGAGCTCTTCCCCGATGCGCGCGACTATTTGGACACTTACGAAAAATTTGGCCTGTTAGGGTCACACGGTGTTTACGGCCACGTCATTCACCTCGAACCGCGCGAGCGTGATCGCTTGCGCGAGGTCGACGCGTCGCTGATTCACTGCCCGACTTCGAACACCTTTATCGGTTCCGGCTTGTTCGACATGGACGGGCTGATGCGGGATAGGCACCGTGTCGGTCTCGCGACGGATACCGGCGGCGGGTCCAGTTTCTCGATGTTGCACACAATGGCATCGGCTTATGAGATCGGGCAACTGCGCGGGTCGCCATTGCACGCCGCACAATTATTGTGGCTCGGCACCGTCGGGTCGGCTCGTTCTTTGCGGTTGGACGACAGCATCGGCAACGTCGCGCCGGGTATGGAGGCCGATCTGATTGTGCTCGACCTCGCGTCTACTCCGGCCATCGCCCAGCGCGAGGCCTGTGCCGAAGACTTGTGGGAGGCCATCTTCCCCACAATCATGATGGGCGACGACCGGGCGATTGCCGAAGTCTGGATCGCCGGTCGGCGCGTCACCTCCTAGGCCTGCAAAGCGCGGGCTAACTGGTTCTGCCGTTCAATCACGCGGGGCATATCCAATGTGGTGACATGCCCATCGCGCACGATTTGGCGCCCCTCTACAAACAGATGTTTGACTTTCATCGGCCCGGCCAGCAGCAGCGCTGCCGGATCCCAACTGCCCGCGCTTTCGATGCAGCGCGTATCCCAGATAGCAATGTCTGCGCGTTTACCCGATTCCAGTCGCCCGCAATCTGTGCGGTTCAGGACATCGGCCCCGCCGCGCGTGGCGATTTCAAGCGCTTCCCTCGACGACATTGCATCCGCACCATAGGCAACCCGCTGCAGCAGCATGGACTGTCGCGCCTCAAGGATCAGGCTGCCGTTGTCATTGCTGGCGGATCCATCTGCCCCTAACCCAACCGGCACGCCCTGATCTCGCATGGCACGGATCGGCGCAATTCCAGACCCCAGCCGGCAATTTGAACAAGGACAATGCGCGACGCCAGTCTGTGTTCTGGCAAATAGATCAATCTCGGCCCCGTCCAGCTTGACGCAATGGGCGTGCCAGACATCGGAACCGGTCCATCCCAATTCCTCGGCGTATTGGCCGGGACGGCACCCGAACTGCGCCTGCGAATAGGCAATATCCTCATCGTTTTCGGCCAGGTGAGTGTGCAGCATCACGCCCTTGTCCCGTGCCAGAACCGCAGCATCGCGCATCAGGTCGCGACTGACCGAAAATGGGGAACACGGCGCCAAACCGACGCGGCACATCGCACCCTCGGACGGGTCGTGGAATGCGTCGACGACACGGATCATATCTTCAAGGATCGCGTCTTCACGCTCGACCAGCGAATCCGGAGGCAGGCCCTCATCGCTTTCGCCGATGCTCATCGCGCCACGCGTGGGTTGAAACCGCAGACCAATCTCGACCGCCGCTGCAATCGTATCGTCCAACCGCGATCCGTTCGGGTACAGGTACAGATGATCAGAGCTGAGCGTACAGCCAGACAAAGCCAGCTCTGCCAAACCAATCTGGGCTGACACGAACATCTCTTCCGGTCCAAAACAGGACCAGATCGGATAGAGCGTTTTGAGCCAGCCGAACAACAGCGCGTCCTGCCCGCCGGGCACCGCGCGAGTCAGAGTTTGATAGAGGTGGTGATGGGTGTTCACCAAGCCCGGCGTCACGATGCAGCCGGTGGCATCGTGTACCTCTCCGCTTGTTTGCAGATCGTAGCCGATCTGTTCAATCTGCCCACCGCGAATCAGCATATCCGCGCCGGAAAGTTCACGGCGCGAGTCGTCCATCGTCAGGATCGTATCTGCACTCTTGATCAGGATTTCAGTCATTTCGCCCTCCTTGCATCAGCCCGTTTCATGCAAGAAGTGCCTAGGCTGGCGGAAAACGGACACAAGAACCAGCCAAGTTGAATCTACCCGACCAGCCATGCCTGAACAACTGATATTAGAAGTTACGCAAAAGCTCCAAAGCCGCCGCATGCATATCTGCGTTCGCTGCGGCCAATACCCGCCCGCCCTCATGAGCCGGGCCGCCTTGCCAATTGGTAACGATACCTCCAGCGGCTTCAATCACCGCAATCGGCGCCTGAATATCGTAGGCGTTCAGGCCCGCTTCTATCACCAGATCAATCTGCCCTGCAGCCAGCAAAGCATATGCGTAGCAGTCCATGCCATAGCGGGTCAGGCGGACATTCCGGGCCACAACCTCGAACCCGGCTCGTTCTTCAGCGCTGCCAACTTCGGGAAAGGTAGTAAACAAAAGCGCCTGATCCAGACTTGAGGTCGACCGGGTCTTTAGCTGCGTCGTACCGTTCGGGCCAGTCGACAGCGCGACCTCTGCCGAGCCCACAAACCGTTCGTTGATGTAAGGTTGGTCGATAACACCCAGGAACGGGCCATCCTGATTGCCCAAAGCTATCAAAACGCCCCAAGTGGGTGTCCCACTAATAAAGCCGCGTGTGCCATCAATCGGGTCCAGCACCCATGTTCGACCGCTGCTCCCCGAAACCTGACCGAATTCTTCGCCAAAAATTCCGTCATCAGGACGATATTTTGCCAAAACCTCTCGCATCGCTTTTTCGGCATTCCGGTCAGCCACGGTCACCGGATCGAAACCATCATCCAGTTTGTTGGATGTCTCAAGATTCGACTGCCTGAAAAACGGAAGAATGGCCGCACGCGCCGCGTCGGCCATTTCTTCGGCTACTTCCAGATCGCTTAAAGACGTCTTTTGCATGCGCTACCCGTGCGGTTCACACGCACCAGAGTCAACCCGGTTCGTTCAGGCCACGTCACTCAGAACGCGAGCAAGCTCAAACAGACGGCGGCGCTGGTTTTCCGGAATTGCATAATAAGACCGAACCAAATCCAGCGCTTCTTTGTCCCCCATCAAATCGGCAGGCACCGATTTCTTGCCAGTCGCTTCCTTCTCGGCCTCTTCCAAGCCCTCAAAGAAAAAGCTGACGGGTACGTCCAATGCCTCGGCAATATCCCAAAGGCGCGACGCACTGATTCTGTTGGCCCCAGTTTCGTATTTTTGAATCTGTTGAAACTTTATACCAACCTGTTGCGCCAACTGCTGTTGGGTCATGCCAATCAGCCAGCGGCGATGTCTGACGCGCTTTCCCACATGGACATCGACGTGATGGGTCATTGGTATTCTCCTCTACTACACACAACCAATTCGGGTGTGCGATGCATTAACTCTACCGCAACACTAGCGAGACGCCCTTAACCACTCCCTAAGCAGGACGAAACCCCCAAATCAGCACCGCTGCCAATATCGCGCTTTTTTGGATTTTTTTCAAGAAGGTTGAATCTGTTTTATCTGACGAATGGCTCCGGTTGTGCCCTATTAATCCGGTACACGTGGTTACCGTTGGGTAAATCTAGCACGCCGATTTCAACGCCTGTCCGGGACAAAAAGGTAATAGATTGACAATCTTCAAACAGCGAGAACTTATGCGGCAAACTACCGGAGGGCGACTATGCTGGCCTATAGAATTCAAGCCAAGGGCGCAGCCGCCCAGATTTGCGACATTGACGTTCCCCATCCGCAAGAAGGTCAGGTGCGCGTTGCCATAAAAGCCTGCGGTTTGAATTTCGCCGATCTACTGATGCAGAAAGGGACGTATCAGGACACCCCCCCTGCCCCGTTCACACAAGGCATGGAAATTGCAGGGGTAGTCGATGAGGTTGGGCCGGGTGTTTCGCACTTGGCACCGGGTGACCGGATTGCTGTATATTCGGGTCAGGGCGGTTTGGCCGAGTATGGAGTGTTTGACGCCGAGCGTGCGATTCCACTGCCAGATTCAGTCAGCTTCGAAGACGCTGCTGCAATTCAGATCGCCTATGGCACCAGTCACATCGCGCTCGACCATCGTGCTCGCCTGCAACCCGGCGAGACCCTTCTGGTCACCGGGGCGGCGGGTGGCGTTGGCCTGACGGCGGTTGAGATCGGCAAGTTGATGGGCGCAACCGTAATTGCCCATGCCCGGGGCGCGGAAAAACTGGCCGTCGCCAAAGCCGCAGGTGCGGACCACCTGATTGACGCGTCCGAAGATCTGCGGACACGCGTCAAGGAACTGGGCGGGGCGGACGTCGTGTATGACGCGATTGGCGGCGAGGTGTTCAAAGCGGCCTTCCGCGCCACCAACCCCGAGGGGCGATTGCTTCCTATTGGCTTTGCTGGCGGTGATGTGCCTCAGATTCCCGCCAACCACCTGCTGGTCAAAAACCTGACCGTCATCGGCTTTTATATCGGCGGTTACCTGAGCTTTCGCCCTCAAATCGTGCAGGACAGTTTTGACACGTTGTTCCGTTGGTGCGCCGAGGGGCGGATCAAGCCGCATATAAGCCATACACTGCCCCTGACGGAGGCTGAGCAAGGTCTACAACTGCTTCGAAATCGCACCGCGACCGGTAAGGTTGTGATAACGCCTTAACCAGCCACTGCCTTCAGCGGCGCACTGCCGAGCATGCGGAAATTCTGGCGAACCAAAGCCGCCAGCGCTTCGACCAAGGGACCTCGACCAGCCTCGCCGCCGTAAAGGTTAATCATGTGCGCGGGCAGATCGGGCAGCACGCCGCCATCGTCGATCTGCACCAGATGCGCAGCCTCGGTACCATCCAGCATCGCATGAATGGCAAGGTCGGCGGACACGGTCGCTTCGATTGTGCGGTCATTTTCGGTTTCAACCAGCAGCTCCCATGGAAGCCCTGCCTCATCCAGTGCCGCTATCATCTGTGGACGGAACATGCAGCGGCGACCCACCGCAATGGGAATCGGGCGCTTGCGCCAGGCCGATCCGCCAGATGCACCGATCCAACGCAGCGGTAGTTCGGCGACGGTTTCGGAACCCTCGCTCCCGCTGGCCTCGGTCGTTAGGATCAGGTCGCATTCACCGCGCTTGAACATTTCTTTCAGCTGCAGGGAATATGAAGAGATCAACTGCACCCGCACCCGTGGGAAATCCACGTTAAACCGCTGCAAGACACGTGGGATCGCCGGGTAAACGATATCGTGCGGCACACCCAGAACGACCTCACCCTCAAATGCCTGATCGGTCAGCTTCGAGATGACCTCATCATTTAGCACAATCATGCGACGGGCATAGGCCAGCAACTGTTCGCCAGATGCTGTTAGCGCAATGGTCCGACCGCTCCGGTCCAAAAGTTCGAGGCCCAACAGCTCCTCAAGACGCTTCAACTGCATTGAAACGGCTGATTGCGTCAGGTGGAGGAAACCGGCAGCCCGCGTTACGCCGCCCTGATCCGCCACCGCCACGAACGACCGCAAAGTCGTAATGTCCAAATTGCGCATCTTCACGAATCCTTATGCATCACTTCAAAAATATTCATTTTTAAAATGTGTCATATCGCGCCATATAAATCAAGGAACTTGATGGGACGCATCGAAATCATCAAACTCCGTGAAAGGATAATTATTATGACCCAAATTGCAATTCATAGACCCTGCCCGCCCCGTCGCCGCTTTGGCCTGACCTTGTTATGGAACGTGCTGTCACTGCACCGCCAGCGCCGCGCTCTGGCGCGACTGGATGCTCGCGCGCTGGAAGATATCGGAATCACCCGTGAACAGGCCGAAGCCGAAGCCAGCCGCCCGGTGTGGGATGCACCGGAATTCTGGCAAAAGTAACTTTGCAACGAAACTTTCCCTACAGAATGGCGATCCGCTGCCGCAGGTCGCCATTTTGTTGCGAGTTTTAACCGGTTTCCGGCGCTAAAGCCTTGAAACACGACCCACAGTTGCCGATATTTGCGGGGAACGGGGCCTGAATATCAGGTCACGAGAAGAATAATGCAAAGGGAGACCCTTTAATGGCACAATTTGACACGATCCGGACGGCGACCGGCGCGCGCGCTGCCCAGATTGACGAGGGCCTACGCGCCCACATGAACAAAGTCTACGGCACAATGTCCGTGGGCATGCTGATCACGGCGCTTGCCGCATGGGCAATTGCCGGTCTTGCTGTAACCTCCGATCCGACCAACGCGGTGGCCCAGATTGGCGCTGACCGTTACCTGACCAGCCTGGGTGGTGCACTGTTCCTGTCGCCGCTGAAATGGATTGTGATCTTTTCACCGCTGGCCTTCGTGATGTTTGGCTGGGGTGCGCTGATGCGGCGCGCATCGGCTGCGGGTGTACAACTGGGCTTTTTCGTCTTCGCCGCCGTAATGGGCGTGTCGATGAGCTCGGTGTTCATGATCTACACCCCCTATTCGATCGCACAGACATTCATCGTGACCTCGATTGCCTTTGCCGGTCTTAGCCTCTTTGGCTACACCACCAAGCGCAACCTGAGCGGCATGGGTACGTTCCTGATGATGGGCGTGATCGGTCTGCTGGTGGCGATGGTCATCAACATCTTCCTGCAATCGCCCGCAATGATGTTCGCCATCTCGGCCATCGGCGTGCTGATCTTTGCTGGCCTGACCGCATTCTACACCCAGGATATCAAGAACACCTATGTTGCACACGCAACCCATGGTGATCAGGAATGGCTGGACAAAGCCGCGATTGACGGCGCACTGAGCCTGTACATCTCGTTCCTGAACATGTTCCAGTTCCTGCTGATGTTCATGGGGCAGCAAGAATAACGCTGCGCGGCTAGCATCCAATGACACAGGGCGGGTCTACAGTGACCCGCCCTTTTCTTTTTGCAGCAACAACAGGGTGACTAACGCGCGCGCCCCTCAGGACGTAAAGTGCTCTAAAATAGAAAAGGCCCCGTCCGAATGGCGGGGCCTAAGAAAATCAAAAGTTTGAAGCCTTAGCTGCAATTCAGCGCAACAGCAAACCCCGAGCTTCGCTGGGAAGAGCCTTTGCGGTAGACGTCACCCGCAGGCAGGCAGCCAGTAAACTGCTCTGCGTTCTGACCAAATCTCGCGCCGACTGAGTTGTCGACCTTTGTACTGCTATTTTCGGTCTGTAGAACACCAAACAAGGTACCGTTAACCGCTACCGTGCTCAGGAACATGTTCGTATCGGACCCAGTCAGAACAACCGCATTGGTATCGCTGCGCCCTCCGTTATCGATTGCAACCCGCGCAACCTTTTCAGGGTCTGTCGCGTCCGTCGTGACCTGAATAGCAGGCAACACAGCCAGTTCCGCCGGGACGTTCGTTGCAGGAGGAAGAACGCCTACAGCCCCCGGCACATCAGAAATGCTGCGGGGTTCACCATCGATCCCCGTAAATCCGACACCGGAGCGGTTATAAGGGTCTTCACAGGCCGCAAGGGCCAATACAGCTATTGTGGGTAACAAGATTTTTTTCATGATGGCCAACATTTTGGAACGGTTTGTTGAAGCGTAGAGGCAAGCCATTCAAAAAAGCAACCCGTCGCAAACTCGATTACGCTTCCCTCTGATGCTTCGTTGCAACGGCCCAACGGCCTGTACGCGGCCTCCTACCGCAACCAACGCGCAACAAAAAAGGGTCCTGCCATGGCAGAACCCTTTGAACTTGTCCAAGTAGGACGGCAGATTACTTGATCTTGCCTTCCTTGTACTCGACATGCTTCCGAACGACCGGATCGTATTTACGAATGGTCATTTTCTCGGTCATGGTGCGTGCATTTTTCTTGGTCACGTAGAAGTGGCCCGTGCCCGCGGTCGAGTTCAGACGGATCTTGATTGTCGTCGGCTTCGCCATGGTTATCTCCTGCGTCCGGAAAGGCAGGGGCCTTTCGGTTGAATTCCTATGAGCGTGCGCTTTTACCCGGTCGCGCCGCCGAGTCAACCAGATTCCGTGCACAACATACATAAAACCTGTGTTTGGACCCTGCCCCAGTTTGGTGTGCTCACGGTTCTGTGATAAGGTCGTCCAATTACACCCAACAAAGAAGCCAGTATCAGGCTCGCATCCCGAGGCATCAGGAACAGGCGGAACCCTCTGTCAGCAGAGTATTAGAACATGTCTTTGGGGGGCTATCATGACCGAATGGAAACTTCAGGCCGAAGAATTGGCCAATTGCAATTGCAACTTTGGATGTCCGTGCCAGTTCAGTGTTCTGCCGACCCATGGCAACTGCGAGGCGGTCGCCGTGTTTGATATTGAATCCGGGCACTACGGCGATACAGACCTTGCCGGGGTTCGCGCCGCGGGTGTGTATCACTGGCCAGGCGCGATTCACGAAGGCAACGGTCAGATGCAATTGATCATTGATGACAGTGCTACCCCCGACCAAAGAACCGCCATTCAAGCCATCATGATGGGTGAAGACACCGATGAGTTGGCAACCATGTGGTACGTCTTTAGTGCGATGTCTCCAACAAAGTACGAGACCCTGTTTGTCCCGATCGAGGCAAACTGGAATCGAGAAGAGAGAACAGGCTTTGCCAAAGTCTCTGGCGTTTTCGACGTAGAGGTAAATCCGATTCCGCATATCGTTTCAGGAGCACCCCATCGGGCCTCTATTCACCTGCCCAACGGATTCGAATACCGACACGCCGAGGCCGCCTCGGGGACCGCCAAGACACATGGCGGTGAAATCAGTCTGACCTTTGACGCGACCCACGCACATCTGGCGCATCTCAATATCTCGGGCCACGGTGTACTGGGCGCTTAAACGGGGGTTGGCATGGCTGTGAATTCGCCTCGCCCCGGCGTTGTGGATCGCGTGCTGCGGCATGACAACGGGATTGTTCTGTCATGCGTGCTTCTAATCATACTAGGGGCCTCGTGGTATACCGTCACCGGTATCGGTATGAATATGACAGCCATCGACATGACCCGGATGGCGGGTCCGGTCGGCAACCCCATGCAAATGGCGACCGAGGTCCGATGGACGCCGACATATGTTGTCCTGATCTTCCTGATGTGGTGGGTCATGATGATCGCGATGATGACCCCCAGCGCCGCGCCTACTGTTTTGCTTTTCACCGCGATCAAACGAATGGGGCCAGACAAGGCCCGTGCATCTAGACTCAGCTTGTACTTTCTGACTGGTTATCTGGTGGCATGGGCCGTGTTCAGCGCTTTTGCTACAGGGGCGCAATGGGGGCTTGAGCTGATCGGCTTGTCTGACGGGCCGATGATGACGATCAAGTCCAAGGCGTTCGCGGGAAGCGTTCTGATCGCGGCGGGGCTTTACCAGCTCTCGAACCTGAAAACCGCCTGCCTGCGCCATTGCCGCAGCCCGGCCCAATTTCTGGCGGATCACAACAGACCCGGTGCCTATGGCGCGTTTCGCACTGGCGCGTTGCATGGCGCCTTCTGTCTGGGTTGCTGCTGGGCTTTGATGCTGCTGTTATTCGTTGGCGGGGTCATGAACCTCTATTGGATCGTCGGCATCGCCATCTACGTCGCGCTGGAAAAACTGATGCCACGGGCGCGGTGGCTTGTTCCGCTTACTGGTTTGGCGTTGATCGCCGCAGGCATTTGGCTGGTTGCAAACCTACAAATCGCGGCAGGGTAATACGCGCATGAGGGCCAAAGGACCGGCCAAATTTCGGGTCCTGCATCAACTTTTAACAGGAGGTAATCATGCCTATTTTCATTACTTACGCATCCTATTCGCAGGATGGCGTCAAGGGAATGCTGAAGAAGCCCGTGGATCGTTCAGGTGCGGTCAGGGCATTGCTGAAGAAAGCCGGTGGCAAACTGTTGGCATTCTACATGACCACGGGCGACAATGACGTGGTGGTCGTCAGCGAATTGCCGGATGGCACGGATGCCGTGGCTATCGGTATGGCCGTTGCAGCATCAGGCGCAGTGTCCAAGGTTGAAACCGTGCGCGCGTGGAAGGCTAAGGATTTTGTCGCTGTTTCCAAGAAGGCCGCGAAACTTACCGGAGCCTACAAGGCGCCAGGCCGTTAATCAGGAAATACGCGCGGAGGGCCTGTAAGCCGGATCTTGTTCCGGGGTTGCCCCCTTTGATGACCATTCCTCTAGGCCGTGCATTGCTGCGCGGCTCAAGCTGCCAACCCGGTCCCTCTCGGCCAAGACGCGCTTAGCGGCGGTATCGGCTGACGCCGACCGGCCCGCGCGGGGACCCTATTTGGCATTGCTCCCGGTGGGGCTTGCCGTGCCGCCGCTGTTGCCAGCGGCGCGGTGGGCTCTTACCCCACCGTTTCACCCTTACCCTGGGCCGAGGCCCCGGGCGGTCTGATTTCTGTGGCGCTTTCCGTCGGGTTGCCCCGCCCGGGCGTTACCCGGCACCGTTGTCTTGTGGAGTCCGGACTTTCCTCTCGGGCTTACGCCCCAGCGGCCATCCGGCCCTCCGCGCTGGCGTTGGGTATGCTTTGGGACAGGTGGCGTCAAGAGTGGATGGGGCAATGAAGGGGCCAGCCCCTTTTTGGCCTGCGGCCAATTCAACCCCGAGATATTTTTGGCCAGATGAAGTGCGGATCGACTTACTTGGGCAGCGGTTCGAGGTCGGCTGGCACCAGAGGGCCTTTGCCCCATGGGCGGTATCTGAGACGCACGGCTGCGAGCAGTGTATCGTCGTCTGCCTCAGCCGTGTAACCTGCGGAACGGGCCAGAGCCCGGAATGTTTGGGTTTGATTTTTGTGCGAGTTCTCTTGGCACCGCAGACCGGCAAGCTTGGAATGTTCTAGGCGTTGCCATGGAAAGCGTGAACCAGGATCGGATTTACGGCCCGGAGCCATATCGGAATGGCCAATCACCCGTTCCGGCAGGATCGACCACCGTCGCATGATTTGACCAAGAAGGGTTTCAAGCACCGAAAGTTGGGGTTCAGGGAAGGGATGAAAGCCTGTGTTGTCCATTTCAATCCCAATCGAACGGGAGTTGATATCAGTCTGGCCTCGCCACTCCCCCGCTCCGGCGTGCCAGGCCCGGTGGTCTTCACTGACCATCTGCCACAGTGTTCCATCCCTACCGATGAGATAGTGTGCCGAGACTTCGCAGGCAGAATCACAAAGTCGGTCCAGCGCTGCCTTTGCACTGTCCATTGCCGTATAGTGCAATACGATAAGGGATGGCGTCAGCCCTCCCTTGCGTTCACTAAAGTTCGGGGATGGGCGCCAGATAGGTGTGAGTGATTCAGTTGTTGACGGCACTGCGGAACAGGCTGGGATCCCAGCCGCAGGCATAGCCGTCACCATCCGGGTCGAGGCCTTTACGGTCGCGCTGTGGACCACCATTTGCAAGGAACTCGATCTGTGCCTGATCGGGCGACGGGAAACGCGCGCAATTGCGTTGCGCCTTGGCCTGCAGATTGAAACCCGCGCGGCTGTAAAGTTGCGTTCCGACCGGGTTCGAGGTGTTCAGCGCATATTGCACAATATTGGGCTGGCCGTCCGAACCGCGCGGTGGAACGGCGGTGGGGGCGACCACCTCATAGGTTTGGCGGTTTTGTTCGATCAACGCCGCATCAGATTCGATGGTGCGGCGGCCAGAGACGGCTTCGAAATCCTGCTCATCGGAAATCGCTGTGTTTACAGGATCTTCGACGGGTGACGGTACTGGCGTGATTGCGCTTTGACCGGACGTATTGGCCAGTGCAGCGGCGGTAGCCGAGGCGAGGTCCGCATTGTCGCCGGTTGGCAACGCTGCCGTGCCGCCCGATGCGCCAAGCGGCTGTTCGGTTACTTCAGTCGGGCCAAGCAGCGGGTTTCCAGTGTACCCTTGTCCTGCCAGCTGTGCCTCACGCTGAGCCTGATAGGATGGTGTGTTGAAATCCGTACCGCCTATGGGGGCCACCGTATTGCAGGCGGCCGCCAACCCGATTGCGGGGATCAGAAGCGTAAAGCGCATCCAGCTGCTCCGTCTTGCGTTCTCTTGCCTGTCTTTAGGCTTACCACCATTTACCCGGCTTGGCCACAAACCCAGCCGCGTTTTCCAAAGCGTAGGCCGTGTTCAGCAGATCACCCTCTTCCCACGGGCGTCCGATCAGTTGCAAACCAAGCGGCAGACCTTGCTTGTCCAGACCAGCAGGTACCGAGACACCCGGTAGGCCAGCCAGGTTCACCGTCACCGTGAAGACGTCGTTGAGGTACATCTGAACCGGATCGGCTTCGGTCATTTCGCCCAGACCAAAGGCTGCGGACGGCGTTGCCGGGGTCAGGATCGCATCGACACCTGCGGCGAAAACATCTTCGAAATCTTTCTTGATCAGCGTCCGCACGCGGCGCGCACGGTTATAGTACGCATCGTAGAAACCGGCCGATAGCACATAGGTGCCAACCATGACACGGCGTTGCACCTCGTGACCGAAGCCCTCGGCGCGCGTTTTCTCGTACATCTCGGTGATACCGTCGCCCTGCGCCAGCGTAGCCCGGCGGCCATAGCGGACACCGTCATACCGGGCGAGGTTCGAAGACGCCTCGGCCGGGGCGATCACATAATACGCAGGCAGCGCATATTTGGTGTGGGGCAGTGAGATATCGACGATCTCGGCACCTGCGGCTTTCAGCATCTCGGCGCCGTCGGCCCACAGCTTTTCGATCTCGGCTGGCATGCCGTCCATACGATATTCTTTCGGGATGCCGATCTTCTTACCCTTGATGTCACCGGTCAGCATTGCCTCGAAATTCGGCACGGCCAGCTCAGTGCTGGTAGAATCCTTGGGATCGTGGCCGCACATCGCCTCGAGCATGATGGCTGCATCGCGCACGTTCTTGGTCATCGGACCCGCTTGGTCCAGCGAGGACGCAAAGGCCACGATGCCCCAACGCGAGCAACGGCCATAAGTCGGCTTGATGCCAGTGATGCCTGTAAACGCGGCTGGCTGGCGGATCGAGCCGCCGGTATCAGTACCGGTTGCGGCCAGACACAGGTCCGCCGCCACAGCCGAAGCGGATCCGCCCGACGAACCACCGGGTGTCAATTGCGCGTCGTCATTGCCACGACGCCACGGGCTAATCGCATTTCCGTAAACCGAGGTCTCGTTGGACGAGCCCATCGCGAATTCGTCCATGTTCAACTTGCCCAGCATCACCGCACCAGCATCCGCCAGTTGCTGCGAAACGGTGGATTCGTATTCGGGCTTGAAGCCTTCCAGAATTTTTGAGGCCGCCTGCGAGGGCACGCCCTTGGTGCAGAACAGATCCTTGATGCCGATCGGCAGACCACACATCGACGGCGCGTCGCCATCCTTGATCCGCTCATCCGCAGCCTTGGCACGCTCCAGAGCGATCTCGGGTGTCTTGTGGACAAATGCGTTCAGCGCGTCGGCTTCATCTATGGCCTTCAGGCAGGATTCGGTCAGCTCGACCGAGGTTACGTCACCCTTACGCAGCGCGTCGCGGGCCTCGGCCAGGCCCAGTTTGTTCAGATCGCTCATGTCTTACTCCACCACTTTGGGGACTGCGAAAAAGCCCTCGCGTGCGTCGGGGGCGTTGGCCAGAACCTTGGCCTGCTGGTTGCCGTCGGTCACCACATCCTCGCGACGTTTCAGACGCATCGGCTCGACCGAAACCATCGGCTCGACGCCTTCGACATCGACCTCATTCAGTTGCTCGATGAACCCAAGGATGGTGTTGAACTCGGACGCCAGCGCGGGCAGCGCGTCATCCTCGACCTTGATCCGGGCCAGTTTGGCCACCTTGGCGGCGGTGCTTTGGTCAATCGACATCGGAAAACCTCATATGCGTTAGGGGGCATTTACCCGTCTGATGCAGCAGTCGCAAGAGTACCAGGGGTTGGATGTGATCTTGTTTCGCCGAACGACTGCAGGCCGCTATTCAAATCAGAATGTGTCACACACAAAAAAAGTAAACCGATTAGTTCAGATCACATCTTGAAAAACTAAACTGTACTGTTCATTTCATATCCACGACATAGCCGCAAACCGGAGAATGAAAATGAAAACCTTCATCACTGCAGCCCTTTTGACAGCAACCATTCTGAGCGCACCGGCTATGGCTTTCGGTGTCCCCACGAACAACCTGATCCCCAACCTGTTGTTCCCTGAACCGGTTCAAGAACCGGTCACGCGGGGCCAAGTAAATTCGAGCAAATAACATAGATGATGTAGCCGGGCCGTCCCCCTCCGGCCCGGCCGAGATGCAAAAGGCTGCTGCATCTCCGACAACCAACAGCTACGATGGTCAGAACTAACCCGCCGGACTGCATCGAAAATCCGGCAAACCAACGGAGCGGAAGATGAGCGCACGCAAGCAATCGGTTCTGGACGCGATAGATGCGGCCAACAGGCAAGACACCAACCTCGACGATGGCCAGCCCGTCGAATTGCTCTACGGACAGCGGATGAGCGCCGAGTTGGACCGACTGTTCCCCGACGCTTCGGATATTTTGCAGATCGCCGCGCGCGGGCAGCACGTGGAACGCTGGAAGCTGGCTCGGAGCGAATACCCCGAAGGACGCGCCGGATATCTGGCCTGGCGCAAGGCGCAAGGTGTACACCACGCCGAGATTGTCATGGCGATGATGGAGCAAGCTGGTTACAGCGCGGACGAAGTTGAAACCGCTGGTCGCATGCTACGCAAGCAGGGCATCAAGCGCGATGACGAGGTTCAGGCGCTGGAAGATGTGATCTGCTTCGTGTTTCTCAAATGGTACTTTGCACCCTTCGCGGAAAAGCACTCGGCCGAGAAAATCCAACGCATCGTCGAGAAAACCGCGCGCAAGATGTCAGCTGAGGGTCGAGCGCGGGTTTTGACCGAGTTTGACCTGCCGGAACATCTGGCTGCCGCGTTTCAGGGCTGAGGCACGCGGGTCATGTGCCTGCGATACACCTCAATCATCCAACCCAGCATGACGGCGTTCAGGATGTGCCACATGAAATGCGTACCCAGTGGCACCTGCGCGCAAATGGGGTCGTCCAGCGCACGAAAAGTGATCGAGGCAATCAGGATCACCGCTCCGGTAGCGAGGCCACGGGCGGTATCCGGCACACGATTGCGCAACAGATAGGCATAAGTCAGGATCAGCAGCGGCACCGGCGCATAAGCTGCTGATCCCCCCAAGCCGGGAACGAATTGAAACAGAGGCACTGTTGCGACTGCATAAGGAATGAACAGCGCGGCCAGGAGCGCAGCAGGCAACAGATTCATATGCCAGACATCGCGATTGATCGCGAAGATATAGACCAGAATAAAAAGCAGAATCGGCACGACATCCGCCATCGCGGACCAAACCTGCGCGTGGGTGTGGAACAGGTAACTGCCCACACCGATCGCGGCCAAAATCAGCACCAACATCATAGCCAGCGGCATCCCCTGCCCGCGCACCCGCCACCACATGATTAGCGCTGCAACTAAAAACGCCGCGTTTGTCACGGCGTTGATCGGCTCGGCCCAATAGGCAGGCGTCAGCCGCTCGCAATAGCCGTCAATTTCCTGAAACCAGTCCATGAACTTTTACATAGCCGATGCTAAGTTGATGCCAACAGTTTGTTTTGGGAGGACGTTTTCATGAACATCATTTGGCTGGGCCACGGCAGTTTCCGCATCGAAACCGTTGGGCAGGTTCTGCTGATCGACCCCTGGCTGACCGGCAATCCGGTGTTGTCCGAAGAACAGCACGACGCCGCGTTGGACGGTGCGACGCATATTCTTCTGACCCACACCCATTTCGATCACGTGGCCGACGTGGTGTCGCTGGCCAAGCATCTGAATGTACCCGTGGTCGGCCAATACGACCTGATGGGATATTGGAGCGAGGCCGAAGGGCTGGAGACCATCGGGTTCAACAAGGGTGGCACAGTTGACCTGAACGGTGTGATGGTGTCGATGGTGCCCGCGTCGCACAGCTCGACCTTTTCAACACCCGAGGGACTGCGGACCGGAGGCAGTGAGGTTGGCTTCATGATCGCCTCAGAGGGGCGTATGCTCTACGTGTCCGGCGACACCGATATCATGGCCGATATGGATTGGATGGGCGACTACTACAAACCCGATATCGGCATTCTGTCGGCGGGTGGGCATTTCACCATGGATATGAAAGCGACGGCTTATGCGGCCAATCGGTATTTCAACTTTAAGACGGTGATTCCCTGTCATTACAAAACCTTCCCGGTTCTGGAGCAATCCGCTGAGGCGCTGGTCGACGGGTTACCGGGTGTCGATGTGATCGAGCCGGAGGTTATGAAACCCATCACTCTTTAGGGTCGCGCCGCGCGGCAAAGAAGGCTTTGAGCAGGTCAGCAGCTTCCTGCCCCGCGATTCCGTCATAAACTTCGGGGACATGGTGCGCCTGTTTATGGGTAAACACCCGCGCACCATGCGCCACACCGCCGGATTTCGGATCGGCGGCCCCGTAATAGATGCGCCGAATACGCGCCGCAGCCAACGCAGCCGCGCACATCGCACAGGGTTCTAAAGTTACATAAAGATCGTGATCCAGCAGGCGTTCCGACCCGACCTCGGCACAGGCGGCGCGCAGGGCAAGAATCTCGGCATGCGCTGTGGGATCACTCAGCTCACGCGTCCGGTTGCCCGCCGAGGCCACAACGCGACCGTCAGGCGCGACGATAACGGCCCCCACCGGGACCTCTCCGCGACCTGCTGCGGCCCGCGCCTCAATCAGCGCTTTGTCCATATGCGATCTGAACTCCATGCCCCTGACTGCATCAGAAACCTGTCTTTCGCAAGCGGGCGGGATGCGCTATGGGCTGCGGATGAGCAAAACCCCTCCTCCCGGCGACCGGATCGCCAAAGTGCTTGCCCGCGCGGGCGTTGCCTCGCGCCGTGAAGCTGAACGCATGATCGAAGCCGGTCGTGTGACCGTGAATGGCAAGACAATCGACAGCCCTGCGCTGAACGTCACAGCCAGAGACAAGATCACAGTGGACGGCAAACCGGTTTCCGAGCCGGAACCCTCGCGCTTGTGGCTGTATCACAAGCCGCCCGGCCTGGTGACGACAACACGCG
The DNA here is from genome assembly GCF_056539365.1 of Ruegeria sp. BB7. NCBI lineage: Bacteria > Pseudomonadati > Pseudomonadota > Alphaproteobacteria > Rhodobacterales > Roseobacteraceae > Ruegeria > Ruegeria sp. BB7. The sequence goes on from NZ_JBQFUV010000001.1 coordinate 805,082, forward strand.
ACGAAAAAGGGCGCGCGACCATCTTTGACAACCTGCCCGAGGACATGCCGCGCGTCATGAGCGTTGGGCGGTTGGACCTGAACTCGGAAGGGTTGCTGCTGCTGACCAATGATGGCGGCATCAAGCGCAAGCTCGAGCTGCCCTCGACCGGATGGTTGCGCAAATACCGTGTGCGCGTGAATGGGCGCCCCAAGGACGAGGATTTTGCACCTTTGCGCAAGGGGTTGGTGATCGACGGTGAACGGTTCTTGCCGATGGATGTCTCTCTGGATCGCCAACAGGGCGCAAACGCTTGGCTGACAATCGGTCTGCGCGAAGGAAAGAACCGCGAGATTCGCCGCGCGATGGAGGATATCGGATATGCCGTGAACCGCCTGCTGCGCGTGTCATACGGGCCGTTCCAGCTGGGCAGCCTGAAACCCGGTGAGGTTGAAGAAATCCGACGCCGCGTGATGCGCGATCAGTTGGGACTGGACGCGGAACCCGAAGACAAAGCCAAACGCCCGGCGCGACCGCAAAGAAAACGGGCACCGATCGGCAAGAAAACTCGCAAGTGACGCAGGTTTAGCAACCTTCCCCCTAGCGCCAAGCCCGCGCATCTCCTAAATTTTCCGTAGTTGCTGCGATTGGGGAACGCCATGTCAGGGACCGGAGTACAAAAACTGGCCTACGCGGCCCTGCTGGTGCTGTTATTCGGCGTCTGCACCGGCGTGCTTGGGGGCTTGTAGCGCATGGCAAAACGATATGGCGGAAAATACAGCCCCGAGGGCGATGGGTCCGGCGACGATCAGACACCACGAGGTCAGTTTCAGGGCGCGCGTGTCGAGCCCGCAGGTGCGCGTGCCAATATTCTGTTCCTGCCAGCCATCCCCCTGATTTTTCTGTCGCTGAACGACGGTGCGATTGGGATGACTATCGGGCTGATCGCAGCCGGTATATTGACCGCTGCCGCTTTCCTGTTGCGCGAAGGCCTACGCGCCGAAGCTGCATATAACGCGCGCCGCACCGCTCGTCGCCCGTCCTTTCCCCGCAAGATATTCGCAAGTGTGCTGACCGGTCTTGGCGCCGCGCTGGCCTCATATCGCGCGGAATATTTGGATGCCGAGACTGCCGCTCAGGCCAGCCTACTGGCCCCGATCCTCTTTGGAGCCGTGGCAACGGTGCTGCATTCCGTATCATTTGGCCTGGACCCGATGAAAGACAAAGGAATGGAGGGGATTGACACCTTTCAGCAAGACCGCGTGGCCCGCGTTGTTGAAGACGCCGAATCCAACCTGACGAAGATGACCGACGCCATCAAACGCGCGGGCGATCGCCGGGTCGAAGCACGCGTTGAACGGTTTCAGGACACTGCCCGCGACCTGTTCCGCACTGTTGAAGAAGACCCCCGCGATCTGGCAGGGGCCCGCAAATACCTGACGGTCTACTTGCAGGGCGCACGCGACGCGACGATTAAATTTGCAGACGTTTATGCCCGCACGCGGGATGCGCAGGCGCTGGCGGATTACACGTCTCTTCTAGATGATCTAGAGCAGAATTTCGCAGCCCGCACCCGCAAGATGCTATTGGATGATCGCAGCGATCTAACAGTTGAAATTGATGTGTTGCGCGAACGGCTGCAACGCGAAGGCGTCCGGTTGGACTGACCGGCCGATTATTTGAGAGAGGATTATTCCCATGTCCGAAGAGATCAAGACCAAGGCGGTCGAGGCTGAAACACTGGTAGAGGAAGTAACGGCAGTTGCCCTTCCCGAGCCATCGACCGAAGTCGTCTCGCTTGAGGATGCCGACGAGCCGGTCAGCGCAGAAATCCGCAAGCGGATGAATGAGATCGACATGGGCAACACCAATTCGATCGTCGCTTTTGGATCATCCGCACAAGCGGAGTTGCAGGAAATCAGTCAGGCTATGCTGGCAGACGTCCGCAACAAGGACGTCGGCCCCGCCGGCGATAGCCTACGCAACATAGTGACCACGATCCGCGGTTTCTCGGTCAGCGAGCTTGACGTGCGCCGCGAGCGTAGCTGGTGGGAAAAACTGCTGGGCAAAGCCGCACCTTTCGCCAAGTTCACCGCCCAGTACGAAGAAGTTCAAGGCCAGATCGACAGGATCACCGATGACTTGCTGGGCCATGAGCACACACTGTTGAAAGACATCAAATCGCTGGACCTGCTCTATGAAAAAACCCTTGGGTTCTATGATGAACTGGCGCTCTACATCGCAGCCGGTGAGGAAAAGCTGACCGAGCTGGACAGCCACGACATTCCCGAGAAAGAGGCCGCAGTCCAGGCCGCGGCCGAAGACGAGCAAGTCATGAAAGCGCAAGAGCTGCGCGACATGCGCGCCGCGCGCGACGATCTGGAACGCCGTGTTCACGACCTGAAACTGACACGCCAGGTGACTATGCAGTCCTTGCCCTCGATCCGGCTGGTTCAGGAAAACGACAAGTCGCTGGTGACAAAGATCAACTCGACCTTGGTCAACACCGTGCCGCTGTGGGAAACGCAACTGGCGCAAGCTGTTACCATTCAACGCAGCGCCGAAGCCGCAGCAGCAGTACGCGACGCAAACGATCTGACCAATGAGTTACTGACCTCGAACGCAGCCAACCTGCGCGAGTCGAACAAGATGATCCGAGAGGAAATGGAACGCGGCGTATTCGACATTGAAGCGGTGAAACAGGCCAATGCTGACCTGATTGGTACAATCAACGAAAGTCTGGCTATTGCAGACGAAGGCAAAGCCAAGCGCGCCGCTGCCGAGCAGGAGTTGCAGAAGATGGAGGCCGAACTGCGCGACACACTCGCCGCCGCCAAGGCGCGGAAGGATGGTACCGGTGACAATGCCGGAACGGCGGTGCCGGGCTGACGGCAGGTTAGGTGTGCGGTTTAAGGGCCATCTGAAACCCGTATTGGGCGTGTTGTCGTTGTTGGCCTTGGCCAATTGCGACGAAACGCTTTCGTCTTCAGTTGCACCACAACCACGACCGGCAGTCGTGGCACCTGCGCCCAACGCCTATGTCCCCCCTTCTGCGGCAAGTCAGGATCTGGCCCGTTTCTATCAGCGAGTAGAGCGCGACCTTCTGACCCGTGGCCTGCTGCGGGTGGACGGTGGCGGCCCGGACACGCCCTACGATGCCGACGATCTGGCGCGTAATTTCGAAGCCATCGCCTTTTATAGCGAATATCCCGATCACGCAGTGACCGCCTCGTCGCTCAGGACGGATGGGCAACTCAGCCGTTGGACAAGTCCAGTGCGCGTTCAGACCGAGTTCGCCCCGTCGGTTCCGCCCGATGCACGCGAACAGGACACTGCACAGGTCGAGGCGTACACGGCGCGGCTGGCCAAGCTGACGGATCACCCGATTTCAGTTGTTAATCGCAAGGCCAACTTCCATGTGTTCTTTGCTGGCAAGGATGACGGCAGTTATGTGGTGGCACGTCTTAAGCAGCTCATTCCCAATATCAGCCAGGCCTCTCTGGATCTTGTCGCGAACCCACGTGCCAATATCGACTGTTTCGTTTTCGCTTCGGCCACAAGCAATGCTCCGAACCGTTACGTGCGCGCAGTGACGCTGATTCGAACCGAGTTGCCCGACTTGTTGCGCCGCAGCTGCATTCATGAAGAGATTGCTCAGGGCCTCGGACTGTCCAATGACAGCCCCACCGCACGGCCCTCGATTTTCAACGACGATGATGAGTTTGCGCTGCTGACAAGTCACGACGAGAAACTACTGACAATGCTCTATGACCCGCGCCTGACACCCGGCGTGACAGCCGAGGACGCCCGCCCCGTGGTGCGGATCATTGCACGCGAATTGATGGGCCAGCAGCTCTGAACCCAAGGAAAGGAGACCCCGATGGGTATTTTCGATTTTCTGACCGGAGAATTTATTGACGTCATTCACTGGGTCGATGACACCCGCGACACCATGGTCTGGCGGTTCGAGCGAGAGGGACACGAAATCAAATACGGTGCCAAGCTGACTGTCCGCGAAGGTCAGGCGGCGGTGTTCGTGCATGAAGGCCAACTGGCCGACGTATTCACGCCGGGTCTTTACATGCTTGAGACCAACAACATGCCGATCATGACGACCCTGCAGCACTGGGATCACGGCTTTCAGTCTCCGTTCAAATCCGAGATCTATTTCGTCAACACGACACGGTTCAATGATCTGAAATGGGGCACCAAGAACCCGATCATGCTGCGTGATCCCGAATTTGGTCCGACCCGCATCCGGGCCTTTGGCACCTATACCGTACGTGTGAAGGATGCCGCGAAATTCCTGGTCGAGATCGTCGGCACCGATGGTGAGTTCACCATGGACGAGATCAGCTTTCAGATTCGAAACATCATCGTTCAGGAATTCAGCCGCGTGATCGCCGGGTCGGGCATTCCAGTTCTGGACATGGCCGCCAATACCGCCGATTTGGGCAAATTGATCGCGGCTGAGGTTTCCCCGGTGCTGGACAGCTACGGGCTGGAGATGCCCGAATTCTACATCGAAAACATCTCGCTGCCGCCGGCGGTCGAGGCCGCGCTGGACAAGCGCACCTCGATGGGGCTGGCAGGTGATCTGGGCAAGTTCACACAGTATTCCGCGGCCGAAGCCATGACTGCTGCAGCCAATAATCCAGGTCAGGGCGGAGGCATGGGTGCCGGCCTTGGCATGGGAATGGGCGTGGCTATGGCACAACAGATGTCGAACATGGCAGCGGGTCAGCCTCGCGGCCCGTGGGGCAGTCCCGCACCCGCTGCCCCGCAACCCGCGGCACATGCGGCACCGCCGCCTCCCCCGCCTGTCGAGCATGTGTGGCATATCGCGGTTGACGGTCAGACCAGCGGGCCATTCTCGAAGGCCAAGATGGGCCGCATGGCAACGGACGGAGAGATCACCCGCGACACCCATGTCTGGACGGCTGGTCAGGACGGCTGGAAAAAGGCTGGTGAGGTGCAGGAACTGGCACAGCTGTTCACCATTTTGCCACCGCCTCCGCCCGGAGCGTGACCCTTCAGACGCGGGCGTAAGAACAGGCTCTCACGATGACCAAAGAACACAGATTTCCCTGCGAGCAATGCGGCGCGGATTACAGGTTCAATCCCGGTGATGGCAGTCTGACCTGCGACCATTGCGGACATTCCGAAGCAATCGGCGCTGGCCCCTGGGGTGGCGCCAGCCTGAAGGAACTGGATTTCGACGCTGCAATAGCGGATCAGCTGCCGGACAGCGAGATCGAGGAAACGCGTGTTCTGTCTTGCCCCAACTGCGCGGCTCAGGTCGAATTTGACCCCGCCACCCACGCCACCGAATGCCCGTTCTGCGCGACGCCAGTGGTTACGGATACCGGGACCAATCGGCACATCAAACCGCGCGGCGTGCTGCCGTTTGCTCTGGACGAGCGCACTGCTCACAAGGCGATGGGGGATTGGCTGGGTCGTCTCTGGTTCGCGCCCAACGGGTTGAAGGAATATGCCCGTAAAGGCCGTAAGATGCAGGGCATCTATGTTCCGTATTGGACCTTCGATGCGGACACCACGTCCAGCTATCACGGGGAACGAGGTACCATTTACTATGAAACGCGAACCGTCATGCGTGATGGCAAACGTGTTCAACAGCAGGTGCCCAAGGTGCGTTGGTCGCCGAAATCTGGTCGGGTGAAACGGTTCTTTGACGACGTTCTGGTGCTGGCCTCAAGATCTTTGCCCAAATCCTATACAGACGCGCTGGAGCCCTGGGACCTGCCCGCATTGGAACCTTATCAGCCGGAATATCTGGCCGGGTTCAGGGCCGAGGCCTACACGGTCGAATTGCAGGAAGGATACACCGAGGCCCGCGGGTACATGGCCCGCGTGATCGAGCGGGATGTTCGTTTCGACATTGGCGGTGACCGTCAGCGGATACATGCGATTGATACGGATGTGCGCGACGTGACCTTCAAACATATCCTACTGCCGGTCTGGATGGCGGCTTACAAGTATCGTGGCCAGACCTATCGGTTCGTCGTCAACGGGCGCACTGGGCGTGTTCAGGGAGAACGCCCTTGGTCAGCCATCAAGATCACCGTTGCCGTTGTGATGGGCCTGCTTGTAGCCGCTGGTGTCGGGTACCTGATGGCAACTGGCCAGCAGGGCTGACACGGGCCGCGACCCAAAAGAGTGTGAAATGTTAGCGCTTGACTTCTGTTGGTCCGACGCCATTCTGCGCCGCGTCAACGCCGAGGGGGAGGCACGCGTGGCACAGCCCAATCTGAACCAATTGCTGACCGCCCGGCATTCCTGCCGTGCATTTCTCTCTGATCCGGTGCCAAGGAAACAGATCGAACAAATCCTGACCAGCGCTGCGCGTGTTCCCAGTTGGTGCAACGCGCAACCTTGGCATGTCGTGATTACCAGCGGTGCAGAAACCGACCGCTTTCGTGCCGCATTACAGGAAGAGGCACAAACAGGAACCCCGGCCCCTGATCTGCCTTTTCCAACTTCGTATTCCGGGGCCTATCAGGATCGTCGTCGAGCCTGCGGGTGGGCTTTGTACGAGGCCGTGGGCGTGGAACGAGGAGACCGCGCAGCCTCGGCCCGGCAGATGATGGAAAACTTTACCCTGTTCGGCGCGCCGCATTGCGCACTCCTTACGAGCCCGACCGAGTTGGGGGCCTATGTTGCGTTGGACTGTGGCGGGTTTATCACTGCTTTTTCACTGGCGGCACAGGCTCTGGGCATAGCCACGATCCCACAAGCTGCGCTAGCAGCCTACAGCCCGTTCATTCACCGATATTTCGACATTCCGGACGACCGCAAATTTTTATGCGCGATTTCATTCGGATATGCCGACAATGAACACCCAGCCAACAGTTTTCGCACCGACCGCGCCGATCTGAATGAGATCGCCCAGTGGCTCGGGTAGCATACCAAGCGGAGAAAAGTTTTGCGCGCAGTATTACAACGCGTTTCGCACGCCAAAGTATCGGTAGACGGTCAGGTAATCGGCCAGACTGGACCGGGGTTAATGATCCTTGTCTGCGCAATGCAGGAAGATGATGAGATGAAGGCGGACCAGCTGGCTGCCAAGATTTCGAAGCTGCGTATATTCAAGGATGACGCAGGTAAAATGAACCGCTCGGTTGTGGATATTGAAGGCTCGGCGCTGGTGATCAGCCAATTCACTTTGGCCGCCGATACGTCTCGTGGCAACAGACCGGGATTTTCCGAGGCTGCGTCGCCGGAAGTTGGCAAGCATCTGTATGAAGTCTTTGCCCAGCGTCTTCAGGCCTGCGGTGTGCCCGTAGAAACCGGAAAATTCGGTGCAAATATGGCGGTTGAACTGGTCAACGATGGGCCGGTTACGATTTGGATGGAAAGCTGATGGACAGAAAAGAGCAAGCAATTCGCATCTGGCAGGCCGGTGTCGATGCCGTAGGTGGGTACACGGCAACCAGCAAGGTCTTGAGCGATGTTTCCGAGCCAGATCAGATTCTGGCCGTGGGCAAACCCGCAGCGGCGATGGCCCGTGCCGCATTAGATCATTTTGGCCCGCGCCCTACGCTGGTTGTCACCAAGGACGACCACGGGCGTGACCTGCCTGATCATGTAACGGTAATCGAGGCCTCTCATCCCGTTCCAGACGAGCGCAGCCTTCTGGGCGGTCGTGCCCTGCGTGAGACGGTAGAGGCAATGGATTCGGATTCGCATCTGCTGCTGCTGGTTTCAGGCGGTGCGTCCTCGTTGGCCGAAGATTTGCTACCGGGAAAGTCGTTGGAAGACTTGGAGCGATTGAACAAGAAGCTTCTGTCAGAAGGTCTGGACATCACGGCCATGAACGCCGAACGGCGCAAGCTGTCGCGGATCAAGGGCGGTGGATTGCTGTCCCATTTCAAAGGGAAAAAGGCGACAGTTCTGGCGATTTCCGATGTGCCGGGCGACGATCTCAACGTTGTCGGATCGGGGATTGGGGCGCTGCCTGCCTCAGTTAGTTTTCAGGCCCACACACAGATCGTAGCCTCGAACGCTCATGCACGTGAAGCCGCAATGGAGCTGGCGCAAGGCGTAGGCTTAAATGTGCATACCAACGAAGAATGCTTGCACGATGATTTCCTGAACGTTGCCGGAACGTTGGGCAAGCGTATCCGCGACATGCCCAGCGGTGTCATGGTGTTCGGTGGAGAGCCCACTGTGGTTCTACCGGAAAACCCTGGTCGCGGCGGCCGCAACCAAGCGCTTGCACTGGCACTGGCTCAAGAAATTTCTGGGTGCGATGGAATAACGATTGTTGTCGGGGGAACCGACGGCACAGATGGACCCACCCAAGCCGCAGGAGCCGTTATTGACGCTACTACGTGGGGTGACGGCGCTGAAACGGCTTTGCAGAATGCCGACAGCGGCAGTTATCTGGAACGTGCCGGGGCATTACTGGTCACGGGTCCGACTGGAACAAACGTGATGGATCTGCTTGTCGTAATCCGCTCATGATTTGACGATTCCCGAGGCGCCCGGATTTTGAAAAGCCCGGACAGTGCGGTAATGACGCCGCCTGCGAACGCGCTACGTGATATCGAAGATTTTCCTAACATCGGCATCGAGATGCCTGATGGCTGCGGCTTGTCCGCCCGCGTCTGGCGCGCCAGAGATGCGTTAGAAGACCCCGTCCCCGCCGTCTTGGAGTTTCTGCCCTATCGCAAGCGGGATGGCACTTCGGTCCAGGATGCCTTGACCCACCCTTGGTTTGCGCAACGCGGCTTTACCTGTATCCGCGTGGACATGCGCGGCAATGGCGGCAACACAGGTCTGATGGAGGACGAACACACCCATCAAGAACTAGACGACGCAGTGACAATGATTCAGTGGGTGGTACAACAACCTTGGTGTACTGGTGCGGTTGGGATGATGGGGATCAGCTGGGGCGGCTTCAATACACTTCAGGTCGCGGCCATGCGGCCCGACCCGCTGAAGGCAATTGTCACCTTATGTTCTACCGCCGACCGATATGCCGAAGACATCCACTATAAAGGCGACTGCCTGCTGAATGAAAACCTGGGATGGGGAGCGACAATGTGGTCTTATTCATACCGCTCGCCAGACCCGGCCTTGCGTTCGAACTGGCATGAGATGTGGGCGGATAAGACGACCTTTTACCTCAGGGCAAAATTGAATGCCTTTGAGGGCGAAAACTTGATATCAACGAAGGAACTGGAGGATTCCATACCACGTTATCAGGACTGAATTTCTGACATACGCTAGCAAGACTTTTGTCCTTGCCCGCGTAACCGAAATGCGCCTACTTTGACTCATGCGTCAATAAAAAGCCCACGAAGGGCTGCTAATACACTCAACTGGGAGATCTTTGAATGAACGAACAACTCACTTACATGACCAAGCAGGTTTCAGCTGGCAAGCTGACTCGCCGTGAATTCATGGGGAAAGCGGCAGCTTTGGGTGTGTCTGCTGCAATGGCCAGCACCATATTCGCCGATGCAGCACGCGCGGCAGGTCCAAACAAGGGCGGCGATTTCAAGATGGGCATGAGCAGCGGCGAATCCACCAATTCGCTGGACCCGGCGACTTATGCCAGCCCGGTACCCGCGATGAACGGACGCCTGTTTGGGGATACTCTGGTTGAAGTTACTCCGGACGGTATGATCGAGCCCCGTTTGGCCGAGAGCGTCGAAGGAAGCGCCGACGCAAAAGTCTGGACCTTCAAACTGCGTCCCGGCGTCGAATTCCACAACGGCAAGACCATGACCAGCGAAGATGTGCTGAAGACCATGGAACGCCACTCGAACGAAGACTCGAAATCCGGTGCCTTGGGCATCATGAAGGGTATCGAGTCGATGAAGGCAGACGGGGAATATTTCCAAGTCACGTTGACCGAGGCGAACGCCGACCTGCCCTATCTGATGTCCGACTACCACCTGATCGTTCAGCCCGATGGCGGAATGGAAAACCCTGGCGACGGCGTCGGTACAGGCCCATACAAGCTTGAAACAAATGAACCGGGTGTCCGGCACCTGTTCTCCAAGTTCGAAAACCATTGGAGCGATGAAGGCCATTACGACAGTGTGGAAAACATCGTGATCAACGATGCCACAGCCCGTATGGCCGCGCTGCAATCAGGTCAGGTGCACATGGCCAACCGTGTCGAACCTAAAGTAGCCGATCTGCTTGGACGAGCACCAAATCTGACCGTCGAGTCGACGCCGGGCCGCGGGCATTATGTATTCATCATGCATTGCGACACAGCGCCCTTCGACAGCAATGAACTGCGGATGGCGCTGAAATATGCGATCAACCGCGAGGAAATGGTCGACAAGATTCTGCGTGGATACGGATCTCTGGGTAATGACATGCCTATCAATGTCTCCTACCCGCTGTTCGATACTTCGATCCCCCAACGCGAGTTTGATCTGGAAAAAGCCAAGGAGCACTATCAGAAATCCGGACATGACGGATCCCCAATCATCCTGCGTACTGCGGATGGCGCGTTCCCCGGCGCGGTGGATGCGGCAGCCTTGTTCCAGCAATCGGCGGCACAGGCCGGTATTCCGCTGGAGATCAAGCGTGAACCGAATGATGGATACTGGTCCGAAGTGTGGAATGTACAGCCTTTCTGCGCCTCGTACTGGTCGGGACGTCCGGTTCAGGATCAGATGTATGGCACTGCCTATCTGTCGACCGCAGACTGGAACGACACCCGGTTCAAGGTCGAGGAATTTGATGCCCTTCTGCTGCAGGCGCGGGCGGAACTCGATGCCGAAAAACGCAAAGAGCTGTATTCCAAGATGGGATACATGGTGCGCGATACAGGCGGCCTGATCTGCCCGATGTTCAATGACTTCATTGATGGTATCAGCACTCAGGTTGCCGGCTGGGTGACTGACCCGAATGGCGAGTTGATGAACCAGTACATTGCACGCAAAACCTGGTTCGCCTGATAAGGGCCACGGATCATGCATCCTATCATCAAACTGGTTTCCCAGCGCTTGGCGCTGGGTCTCCTGCTTCTCTTCGGTGCATCGGCTCTGATTTTCGGCCTCACCGAAGCCTTGCCGGGGGACGCTGCACAAGCGGTCCTTGGCCAATCCGCAACCCCCGAGGCGCTGGCAAACCTGCGCGAAGAAATGGGCCTCGACCGCCCGGCCCTGACCCGCTATTTCGAATGGCTGGGTGGCATTGTGCAGGGCGATCTGGGCCAGTCTCTGACCAATAAACTGGACATCGCCGAAAGTATCGGAAAACGCTTGGGGAATACCCTGTTTTTGGCGAGTGTTGCGGCGATCGTTTCTGTGCCGCTTGCCATCTTTCTGGGCCTGCTGGCCGTCCAGTACCGCAACCGTTGGCCAGATAAACTGATTTCTGCCATCACACTTACCACGGTTTCGATCCCCGAATTCCTGATTGGCTATGTCCTGGTCTATTTCATCTCGGTCAAGCTGGGATGGTTTTCCTCGCTGGCGATGATCAATGACACGATGTCCTTTGGTCAGAAACTCTATGCAGTTGCCCTGCCCGCTTTCGTTCTGACGTTGGTTGTGCTGGCGCAGATGATGCGAATGACGCGCGCGGCGATTTTGAACCTTATGCAATCGGCCTATATCGAAACAGCCGAATTGAAGGGCCTGACCACGTTTCAGGTTATCGCGCGGCATGCCTTTCCCAATGCCATTTCACCCATCGTCAACGTTGTCATGTTGAACCTGGCCTATCTGGTTGTGGGCGTCGTGGTTGTTGAAGTGGTGTTCGTCTACCCCGGCATGGGTCAATACCTGGTGGATTCGGTGACCAAGCGCGACGTACCGGTTGTTCTGGCGTGCGGCGTTGTATTCGCCGCCGTCTATATCGGCCTGAATATGGTTGCCGATATCGTGTCGATCCTCGCCAACCCAAGACTGAGGCACCCGAAATGATGAAGAATATTCCTATTTCGGCTGCAATCGGTCTGTTTTTCACCGTCCTGTACTTTGTCGTTGCTTTCGCCGCACCGTTGATTGCGCCTTATGGCATGGCCGAAGTGGTCGGCGACGTGTGGGAGCCGTCAAGCGCCGAGCATCTTCTAGGCACGGACAATATCGGTCGCGACCTGCTAACCCGTATGATCTATGGCGGGCGCACGACCATCTTCATTGCGGCGGCGGCCACGATCCTCAGCTTTGTTACAGGCACATCGCTGGGTCTGCTGGCAGCGGTGCTTGGCGGATGGGCCGATCAGGTGCTCAGCCGGACGGTTGACCTGATCATGTCGATCCCGACCCTGATCCTGTCTCTGGTCATTCTGGCAATTGTTCCCGTGACGATCCCGATCCTGATTCTGGTAATGGGTCTGCTGGATGCCACTCGACCCTATCGCCTGTCACGATCCGTCGCTGTGGACATCAACGTGATGGACTATGTCGAGGCCGCCAAACTGCGCGGTGAAGGCCGGGTCTGGATCATCTTCCGGGAAATCCTGCCCAACGCTCTGTCCCCGCTGGTGGCTGAGTTGGGTCTGCGGTTCATCTTCATGGTTCTATTTATCTCGACCCTGTCCTTCCTGGGGCTGGGCGTCCAGCCGCCGCTGGCGGACTGGGGCGGTATCGTGAAGGAAAACAAGGACGGTATCGTCTATGGCATCGGTGCGGCGCTTTACCCTGCCGTGGCCATCGCGACGCTGGCAATCTCGGTCAACCTTGTGGCTGACTGGGTCTTGAACCGTACCACATCGCTGAAAGGAGGCCGGGGATGAGTGAACCGCTTCTCAAAGTCCGAGACCTCAAGATCGGTGCAACGGTCTACCCGCCGGGTGAGAAACCCCATGACATCGAAATCGTGCACGGGGTCAGCTTTGACCTCGCGCCCGGCAAGGTGCTGGGGCTGATCGGTGAATCCGGGGCCGGCAAGTCCACTATCGGTTTGGCCTCGATGGCCTATGGTCGGGGTGGAGTGAAAATCACCGGCGGCGAGGTTTGGGTCAACGGACGTGACATCCTGAAAACGTCCCACGGCGACATCCGCAAGCTGCGCGGAGGTGAGGTCACGTACGTGTCTCAGTCTGCTGCGGCATCCTTCAATCCCGCCAAGAAGATCATGGACCAAGTGGTTGAGGCTGCGGTTGAACAGAAAAAGTTCAGCCGTAAAGAGGCCGAGAAGCGCGCGCGCGAGTTGTTCGCAAAGTTGGGCCTGCCTGATCCAGACAACATCGGCGACCGTTATCCGCACCAGGTTTCGGGTGGTCAATTGCAGCGCTGCATGACCGCGCTGGCGTTGTGCCCCGAGCCTGATCTGGTTGTGTTCGACGAACCCACAACGGCGTTGGACGTGACCACGCAGATCGACGTTCTGATGGCGATCAAAGAGGCCATCGCAGATACCGGCGTTGCCGCGCTCTATATTACGCATGACCTTGCGGTTGTTGCACAGGTGAGCGACGACATCATGGTGCTGCGGATGGGTAATACGGTCGAATACGGCAACACCGATCAGATCATCAACAACCCGCAAGAGGATTACACCAAGGCGCTGGTCTCGGTGCGTTCGATTGAACACGAAGAGAAAAAGCCCACGCCGGAACCGGTGTTGACCGTTGATGGTATAACAGCGCGGTACAAGGGGCTGAATTTCGACGTGCTGCACAACGTCAATGTCGAGCTTCATCCGGGGCAAACGCTGGCAGTTGTGGGTGAATCCGGGTCCGGCAAATCCACGCTGGCGCGGGTAATCACCGGCCTGCTGCCCCCACGCGATGGAGAGATCAATTTTGCCGGTCGCAAGCTCTCGCCTGACCTCAAGGGTCGTACACGTGAGGACCTGCGCGAATTGCAGATGATCTATCAGATGGCCGACGTGGCGATGAACCCGCGTCAGACCGTCGGCACGATCATCGGCCGCCCGTTGGAGTTCTACTTCAACATGCGCGGCGCGGAAAAGCGCAAGCGGATCGTGGAACTGCTGGATGAGATCGAACTGGGCGAAAAGTTCATCGATCGCTATCCGGCGGAGCTCTCGGGTGGTCAGAAACAGCGTGTCTGTATTGCGCGTTCACTGGCGGCCAAGCCCAAGATGATCATCTGTGACGAGGTCACCTCGGCGCTCGATCCTCTGGTGGCGGACGGCATCCTGAAGCTGCTGCTTGATTTGCAGAAGATTGAGGATGTGGCCTATTTGTTCATCACTCACGATCTGGCAACGGTCCGCGCGATCAGCGACAGTATCGCTGTGATGTATCAGGGCCGCGTGGTCCGCTATGGTCCGAAATCACAAGTGCTGAGCCCGCCGTTTGATGACTATACCGACCTGCTGCTCAGCTCGGTTCCCGAGATGCATCTGGGCTGGCTCGAAGAGGTCGTCGCCCATCGCAAGATGGAAAGCGCCGGGAACTGATCGGACTGACAGCAATCTGATGAAACTTAAGAATCCCGGCACAAAGTCTGATGGCAGGTGTCGGGATTTTGCTATTGGGGACGCGAACAGGCAGCCCATACGCAGCGAATCCCGTAGGGTCGCATGAAGTTCAAATAAAAGGGTCGGGATATGGACCGCAAACTTCTTCTCATCATTCTGGACGGTGTTCCATGGCGCAACTTCCGCCGCCTGTTCGGCAATCTGGAAGGCTGGGTCGACAGCGGCGACGCGCAGGTCTGGAAACTGCGTGCGGTGCTGCCCTCGACCTCGGCCAGTTGCTATGCCTCGATCCACACCGGCGTTACACCGCAGGAGCACGGTTGCACGGGCAACGGCAATGTCTTCCGGCTGAGCCATAAGGACGTGTTCAGTCAGGTTCGCGAGGCAGGAGGCATCACTGGTGCCGTCACGCACAGCTACTGGTCGCAGTTTTTCAATCGCCACCCGTTCGATTACGTCCGCGACATCGAATATGACGAACCTGAAAGCAAGACGATCAACCACGGCCGGTTCCACAGCATGACCGGTTACGGCAAGGCCAATCAAATGACGCCTTCGGATGTTGATCTGTACGCAACGCTGACCAATCTGTGCCTACGGTTCGGATTGGACTATGGCATCCTGCACACCTGCACACTGGACAGCATGGGTCACCGATTCTTCCACGATTGTGAGGAGATGGACCACGCCTGTTTCGTTGCGGATGAAATGCTAGCCCCCTTCATCCCCCGTTGGCGTCAGCTTGGCTACGAGGTCATCGTCACCGCCGACCACGGTCAGGACGAACGCGGCCACCACGGCGGACGAAGCCCGCTACAACAGGAAACAGCATTATACTATTTCGGAGACGCCAAAGGCCCCGAGGCAGATGCGGTGATAGACCAGCTACAACTGGCACCCACGATTCTGGATCGCATGGGCGCACCGATTGCAGAGACAATGAAAGCCAAACCGTTCCTGATGTAATCAGTCGTAGGACCAGATCCCCTGCCCCAGCGCCTCAATGGCAATCGAGATCCGCTCAAAACTGTCTGCGGCGCGTTTCACTGATGTACGCGCCCGTAGATAGCCGTGCACAAGGCCGGGTTCGTTGATCCAGTGCGCCTTCCCGCCCGACGCGACGATCTTTTCGCAATAGGCCGGACCATCATCGCGTAACGGGTCACAATCGGCGGTCACGACCACAGTGGGCGGCAGACCCGAGAAATCGGTATCCTGCAAAGGCGCAAATGTCGGATCATCCTTCGGGGCAGAGCCGCCACAGCGCACCTTTTCGTAGAATCGGATTTCATCTAACGTCAAAAGCGGCGCTTGGGCGTGTTCAACGCACGATCCTGCCGAAGTGTCGCCACCCAGACCAGGATAGATGAGTACCTGCCCCAGTACGTTCTCCAATTGCCCTCGCCCTTGTTGCGCCACGGCAGCCGCCAGATTGCCGCCCGCGCTGTCCCCAGCTAGTACCAGGGGATCGCCAAACTCCCGCGCCACCCATTTCGTCGCGGTCCAGGCGTCCTGAAACTGCGCGGGGTGGACGTGTTCGGGGCACAAGCGATAGTCGACGGCAATGACCCGATACCCGGTTTGCGCAGAAATCTCAGCACAAACATCGTCGTGGCTGTCCAACCCGCCCACGACAAAACCGCCGCCATGGAAATAGACGACGGTGCGCGTTGGATCTCCGGCTGTATAGACGCGCACAGGTACGCCATCGGCGGACCGGTCCTGCACATCCAGTCCCGAAGGACGGGGTTGGCGAAAGTCCTGACACATCGCGTCATAAACGCGGCGCTGTTCCGCAATCGACAGGTCAACCGCATCGTCCGGATAGCTTTCAGCCGTTCGTCTTATGAACGCCCATGTTTCTTCATCAATCAGACGTTCATAATCCATTGTCCCTCCGCGGTCAGGCAGCCCATTCCCAAGGCCGGGTGAACGATCCCAGCACTTTACTGACATCGTCCTCGGATGAGCCGTTCGCGTCAAGCTGCGCAACAAGTCCACGCTTCTTGTCGTCGATCACAGACACAACGCGCGCATCGACGCCAGCCTCTTCCAGCGAGCCGTTATAGATGCGCGTGATCGCCTGTTTGCGCAGTTCCGGCTTAAAGACCTTGCCCACCGCCGTTTTCGGCAGCTCGTCCAGAATGGTCATGTGCTTGGGCTGCGCCGCGCGTTCGTGCACTTGCACACGGCAATACTCCATCAGCTCTTTTTCGGTTACGCTGGCCCCTTCGACCAATTCGACAAAGGCACAGGGCACTTCGCCCGAATATGCGTCTGGCTGACCGATAGCCCCGGCAAAGGCAACCGCATCGTGCCCCAGCAAGGCCTCTTCGATCTCAGCCGGGTCGATATTGTGACCGCCGCGAATGATCAGGTCCTTGGCGCGTCCTGTGATCCACAGATAGCCATCCTCGTCAAACCGGCCCAGATCGCCTGTGCGCAGGTATTTATCGAAATGATAAAGGTCTACGTTCTTGTCGGCTTCGGTGTAGGTATTTCCGGCATAGACACCGGGGTTCGAAATACAGATCTCACCAATCTCGTCCGCGCTGCATTCTTTGGGTCCGTCCGGCCCGTCTTGAAGGATTTTCACATCCGTATAAGGGAACGGTATTCCGATCGAACCGATCTTCTTTTCCCCGTCCACCGGATTGCACGACACCAGACAAGTTGCCTCGGTCAGACCATAACCCTCGACGATGGTCACACCCGTTGCTTCTTCAAAACGGCGGAACAATTCCACAGGTAGCGGCGCGGAACCCGAGAAGGCGGTTTTCACGCTTGAGATATCGGCGTCCACCGGGCGTTGCATCTTGGCAGCGATGGCTGTTGGGACGGTGATGATAAAGCTGACATTCCAGCGTTCGATCAGCTTCCAGAAATTATCGAACACCCCGTCGCCGCGATACCCTGCTGGCGTCGGGAACACCACATGCGCACCCGAGGAGACAGCGGCCATCACGATCACATGCACGGCAAAGACGTGGAACATCGGCAGCGGACACATGATCACGTCTTCTTCGGAAAACAGCAACGTGTGACCCAGCCAGCCATTGTAGATCAGACCCGAGTATTTATGCTGTGCCACTTTTGGCATTCCGGTGGTTCCGCCGGTGTGGAAATAGCAGGCAACACGGTCTTCCTTGCTATCCTCGAAAGTCAGCGTCGTAGGCTGATTGGCCAGCTCTTTGTTGAAATTTTTGTAAGTCGCATGAGCGAGTTGTTCCTTGTCACCCATTTTGGGGCGCAGGAAGGGCACCAGCCAGGATTTGGGTGGTGTGAGGTATCGGTTCAGGTCAATTTCAAGAATGGTTTTGACCTTGGGCGCATGGCGCACCGCCTCTTCGACCTTTTGCGCCACATCCGTTTTGGGGAAGGATTTCAGCGTCACCACCACCTTGGCTTCGGATTCGCGCAGAATGGCCGAGATCTGCTCGGGCTCCAGCAGCGGATTGATCGGATTAACGATCCCGGCAACCGCGCCACCCATCATGGTAACCAGCGTCTCATTACAGTTGGGCAGCACATAGGCCACCACGTCTTTTTCACCGATTCCGAGCGAGCGGAACAGGTTTGCAGCCTGATTGACTTTACCCAACAATTCGGACCATGTCAGCGTTTCAGCCTTGTCGGTCGGACCGGAAAACAGCTGAAAGCTGATCGCATTGCTGTTCGGAAACTTTTCCGCCGTGCGTGACAGCAATTGATGGAAGGTAGCCGGAACATCGCGGTCCTCCCACGCCATTTCCTGCTCAAACCTTGCCTTGTCTTCCAAACCCACAAAGGCCATGTGGCTCCTCCCTTATCTCTCCCGTGTCCGGCACGGGTTTTGTATCCACCGCCAAGATGGAAGCAAAACCGCGCAGGTTCAAGAAATGCCTTAGCTGTGAAGGCAGCAAAGAGGTAGAATTACGCTGCGGACTAAGCGGGCTTGCCCAAGCGTCAATTTATTCCGCGGCCATGCCATCGGTAAACTGCAGTCGCGCCAAACGGGCATAAAGCCCATCCTGCGCCACCAGATCGTCATGGGTGCCTTGGGCCACAATACGTCCGGCCTCCATTACCACGATCCGGTCTGCCTTTTTAACGGTCGCCAGCCGGTGCGCCACGATCAGAGTAGTGCGACCTGCGCGCATCTGATCGACAGCCCCCTGCACCGCACGTTCGCTTTCCGCATCCAGCGCCGATGTCGCCTCGTCCAGCAACAGAACCGGCGCATCTCGCAGAATCGCACGCGCAATGGCAATTCGTTGTTTCTGACCGCCAGACAGCATCACGCCACGTTCGCCGACAAAACTGTCGTAACCCTCAGGCAAGATCGAGATGAATTCATGTGCGGCAGCTGCACGGGCGGCGGCTTCGACCTCAGCGTCGGTCGCATCGAGACGACCAAAGCGGATGTTTTCGCGTGCCGAGGCAGCAAAGATCACCGGGTCCTGCGGCACCAGCGCCATGTGGCGGCGGAAATCAGCCCGATCAGTCTCACGCAGGTCGACGCCATCCAGACTGACCTGCCCCGAGGCCGGATCGTAGAACCGCTGGATCATCTGGATGACGGTTGTCTTACCCGCCCCCGAAGGGCCGACAAAAGCTACTGTCTCACCGGGGTTCACCTTCAGCGTCAGGTGTTCCAATGCCACGACATCGGGGCGCGAAGGATAACGGAATGTCACGTCGTCAAAGCGGATTTCACCGCGGACCGGAGATGGCATCGCCTTGGATTTGACCGGATCGGTAACCGTATCCTGCGCGTTCAACAGCTCGACCAGACGTTCGGTCGCGCCAGCGGCGCGCTGCAATTCGCTCCAGATTTCGGACAAGGCCGCCACGGACCCAGCCATAATGATCGAGTAGATGACGAACTGGATCAGAACGCCTTCGGTCATTACGCCGTTACGGACATCATTCGCCCCCATCCACAGCACACCGACTATGCCAGAAAATACAAGGAAGATCACAATCACCGTCAGAATCGCGCGCGTCCGGATACGGCGCAGCGAAACGACATAGGAGGTCTCGGTCATGTCGCCGAACTGCTGGCGGCTTGCCTGTTCATGGGTGAAAGCTTGAACAGTTTGCACCGCGCCCAGGGCCTCGCCCGCATTGCCGGATGAGGCGGCGATCCAGTCCTGATTTTCCCGGCTGATCACTCGTAACCGGCGCCCCAGCACCAGAATCGGGACAACCACCAACGGGATGAGCAGCAACACCATGCCGGTCAGCTTGGCCGAGGTCAGCAGCATCAACGCCAGTCCACCTATGAACAACAGCATATTGCGCAGCGCGATGGAAACGGAGGAACCCAGAACGGACTGTATAAGTGTCGTATCCGTAGTGATCCGACTTAGAACTTCACCGGTCATGATACGTTCATAGAACTCGGGGCTCATCCCGATAACGCGGTCGAACACTGCCTTGCGGATGTCGGCCACGACGCGTTCGCCCAAACGGGTCACCAGCGCATAGCGCAGACCGGTTCCTACGGCCAGAACCGCAGCGATACCGAGGGCGGCCAGGAAATACCACTCCAGCAGATCACCGTCTTCGATACGAAAATTGTCGACCACGCGACGCACAGCCAGCGGCAATGCAAGGGTCATGCTGGCGGTCAGCACCAACGCCACGGTCGCGCCTGTCATCAGCAGCCGGTAAGGGCGCATAAAGGGCCAAAGCGACCTTAGAACTCCAATTTTCTTGGACTTTGCTCGTTCTTCGCTAGCACCTGGTGCTGGACTGGCTGAGGCGGTTCTTGCCATGCTTGGCCCTTAGATCGTTTGTATTCTGGTGACCGCTTCTTGGCGGCAGCAAACAGCGCGGTCAAGCTGTGCAGCACAAATTGGCACCTGGTCAGGGCCTTTTGACGCAGAATTTTGGGGCTGACTTGGAGCGGGCGGCGGGAATCGAACCCGCTTCATCAGCTTGGAAGGCTGAGGTAATAGCCAGTATACGACGCCCGCTCAGCGCAGGTCGGTTTAAGGGATGCGTCAGGTGCCGTCAAGCGCCCTTCGGTTGTAGATTTCAATTTCCGAACAGCCCAAAAGACGGGAACAGCAAACACCCTGCAATTTATCCCTGATCGGGCAGCCACGAACACGAATCTAGATCAGCCGAAACCCGGATCATCATGTCGTATCGAAGCGGTTGTGCAGCCGTTTGGCCGATCAAGGTTGCCGGATAGGTCGTTGCAGCGGCCAGCGCATCCTGCAATGGAACACCAACTTGTGTGACCAGAGTGCGAATGGCCGTAGTTAAATCGAGATCCGCCCCGGCCAGTGTTCCGTCCTCAAGCGTCAGGCGCCCATCCGTTCGCGTAATCCGACGACCCTCCAGCTCGAACGCGGTTTGATCGGTGCCCGCCACAGCCATGGCATCACTAACCAGAAAGATCTGACCGGGCGCGGTTTTGGCGGCCCATGCCGCGCGCATCACCTCGGGGTGAACATGGATGCCATCTGCGATCATCCCTGCCGAAAGCCCCCCATTGGCCAGCGTCGCCCCGACCAGACCGGGTTCGCGATTACCCATCTGGCTCATAGCGTTGAAAAGATGGGTGACACAACGCGCGCCCGCCGTGGCATAGCGCTGACAGGTCATAAAATCCGCATCGCTATGACCCAGCGACACCAGCACCCCCGCCTCGAACAGGGCCTGAACCTGCTTTTCCGAGACAGATTCGGGTGCGAGCGTCACAATGAGGCAGGGCAATTCCCCTGCCGCCTTGATCAGCGCCGCCAAGTCTGCCTCTTCCATCGGTCGGATCAACGCTCCGTCATGCGCGCCCTTGCGCGCCACGGACAAATGCGGCCCCTCCAGATGCAGCCCTGCGACGCCCGGCACACCTGCCCGAACCGCCTGTATCGCGGCCTCGATGGCGGCTTGGGTTTTCTCAGGTGTGTCGGTGATCAGCGTCGGCAGCAACGACGACACGCCCAATCTGCGATGCGCGCGAGCAATCCTCCGGATCGTGCCCACCGAAGGATCATCGTTAAACATTACACCATCGCCACCGTTCACCTGCAGATCGACGAATCCGGGGCACAGAATGTCCCCGTTCAAATCGACAAACTGCCCGTCTTTCGGTGCGCGCTCGTCGGGTGCCATCCCGACCAATCTGCCATCGCGAAAGCTAATGGCGTGGCCGAAATGCAGTCCCGTGCCGTCGAACAGAGCCCCATTGCGAAATGTTGTCGAACCAGAAGTCATACCGTCTCTGTTACCTTTCTAAGATGGCGCGGCGCATCAGGGTCGATTCCGCGAGCGCAGGCCACGGATTCGACCATGCTGTAAAATGAAGTGATGGCGGATATGGGGTCGGTCAGCCAATGATCGGTTCGCGTTACCGGCAAACTGTTTGCGCGGGTCACCTTGTCGGTTGCCGCAAACACTGTTGCCCCTTTGCCAGCCAGTGCATCCGCAGCCTCGGCAGTCGCCTGTTCGGCCGCATCGCGGGCAGCGAAAACGATGGTCGGGAACCCTTCTTCCACAATTGAGACCGGCCCATGTAGAACCTCGGCCGCCGAATAACTTTCAGCGTGGATTTGGCAGGTTTCCTTGATTTTCAGCGCCGCTTCATTGGACATTGCGTATGACGGTCCACGGCCCAGAGTGAACAGCGAACGGCCCGTGATCGTCTCGGCCACTGCCGACCAATCACATAGGGCGGCCTTTTCAAGATGCCCCGGCAAAGATCGGATTGCACCGATCAGCGCGTCATCCCCCTTCACTTCGGCCAACAGCCACAGCCCCGCCACAAGTGAAGTAACAAATGTTTTGGTAGCCGCCACACTCAACTCGGGTCCGGCGTGAAGAGGCAGCAGCGCGTCCGCCACCTCGGCCAACCGCGACGCTGTATTGTTGGTGATTGCAATGGTCATCCCACCCGACGCCTTCAGAGACCGCGTCATACCAACAATGTCCGGGCTTTGACCGGACTGAGAGACGGACAGGCAGACCGCACCTTCAGCTAGCAAATCCGAGCCATAGATCGAACTGACCGATGGCCCCACCGAGGCGACGGGTAGTTTCAGCAACAACTCGCTGGCATATTTCAAATAAGTACAGGCATGGTCAGATGATCCGCGCGCAACCGTGATCAGAAAACGGGGATCGGCCTGTTTCACCCGTTGAGCGGCATCCTGAATGTTGGCTTCACCCTCGCCAAGCAAACGATCAACGGCGGCAGGGATTTCCAGAATCTCCTGCCGCATTTTCGAACTGTGTTCTGACATGCTTTTCCGGCCTTTCCGGTTACAACCGCAGTTCGGCGACAAAATCATAGGCGTCGCCGCGATAAAGGGAGCGGGTCAGTTCCGCGGCCCGTCCGTTTTTGAGGAACGAAATACGTTCGATGTTCAGCCCGGCTGCCCCTTCGGGCACCTCCAGCAACTCAGCTTCGGGCGCAGCAAGGTTAAGGGCCGAGATTTTCTGAACCGCCCGCACCGGTCGCCGCCCCATAGCCTCCAGCACCTCATACAAAGAGGTCGTTACCTCAATTGGATTCGGCAGGATATCCAACGGCAATGCCGCCCGCTCCAGCGCCAACGGGCGGCCATCGGCCTCACGCAAGCGGTATATGCGGGATATCTGTTCACCATCCTGCAGGCTCAGCGCCTCGACCTCTTCGGGGGTTGGCGCGAATACGCCGCGCTCCAACCATTTTGAGGTGGTCTGCATACCTCGGCTGGACATATCTTCAGTAAAGGATGTCAGGTGAGTCAGCGATTGCTCAACCCGCGGAACGCGTTCGCGAATGAACGAGCCCGAGCCCTGACGTTGTTCGATCACGCCCTCTTGAACCAACTCCTGTATCGCCTTGCGCACGGTGACGCGCGACAGATCGGTGATTTCGACCAGTTCTCGTTCCGATGGCAATGACGAGTTCGGTGCCAGAACGCCAGTTTCGATTCCTTCCTGAAGCCTGCGTCGCAATTGCACGTATCGTGGCCCCTTGTCGGGACTCAGCCAAAGATCAGCGCGCAAGAAGTCAGAGATGCTCATTTCGGATCTCCTTTGCCAATGCCAAAGCGCCAGTCAACGGTTCACCCAGCGGCGGGCGCACGGCGGATCGCATGTTATCAGGCAGGTAGGTCGCATAGTGGCCCGCAATCCCACCAGTCAAGCAGATCGTCCGACCCGGTTGCCAGCCGAGCCCATTTGCGATTTCCGCGATGTAATCCGAACCTGCTTGCAAAATTTGCACGGCAACACGGTCACCTTTCTTGGCTTCGGATGTCACCTGCGGCGCAAGCGCGCCGAATTGGGCGGGAGAAGCATTTTTAGCAAAGCGAACGATGCCAGCAGGGCCGCCCAGGTCAGTCAACAGACTTTGTGTCAGATTGGTCCCAACTTGCGTCCCATCATATGCGCACAAGGTTTCGGATAAAGCGCGGCGTCCGACCCACTGAGCCGAGGCCTCATCCCCCAGAACCGAGCCCCAGCCGCCGGCAAATCGCATCGCACCATCGGTTTGCATCGCCATGAAAGAGCCGGTTCCGCAATGAGCGACCAGACCATCCTGCGCCCCCAACGCCCCGCGCACAGCAGCCGGGCGATCATCTTCAACTCGTGCACTCATCAGACGCAGCGCGTCACGCAAACGCCCTGCGATACCCGCATCAGTAACACCCGCAAGACCAATAAAGGCTGGCCAGCCAATCATATCCTCGACCTTAATCTCAACCTGTCGCGACAAGGCATCCAATCCAGCCCGTATCTGATTCAGCGCACCATCAAAATCGGTGGACACATTGGCCGCCCCGGTTTCGGAGCAATGGACAGCGCCATCAATTTCGCACGCAACACGGCATCGCGTTCCCCCACCATCCACGGCCAACACAGCGCTATCATGAGATTCGATCATGACAATACCATTATAATACCTTTTTGGATTTTAAAAGGACGGAATGGGAAAATATACCGATGAATTCCACCTTATACGCAGAAAAAGTCTCAATCAGAAATAAATTATGGACAAGTGGTATTAGATAGGTATTGTATACGGTGTCACATGGGAGGGGATTCTCTTGACGCTGCCACAAACCGAACAACTGCACCCAAATGCAGCACTGTTGAACCGGGGTGACCTGATCACCTCGGCACGCGCTTTGGCGGAAGGCCAAATCGCCGCCGCGGCAGCTGTCCGAGGCGTGCTGGGCAATATAGCTCAAGGTGCCGAGGCCATGGCGAACACAATCCGCAAGGACGGAGTGCTACACTACGTTGCAGCCGGTTCCTCGGGCTTGATGGCGGCTGCTGATGCGCAGGAATTGGGTGGCACATTCTCGATCCCCCCTGCGCGCCTGCGCATTCATATGGCGGGCGGTCTACCAACCGGAGCTGAGATGCCGGGCGGCGCTGAAGACGCTACTGACGGCCTGCTGGAAGCCTTGGGCCAGGTACAGGACTTGGACACCATCATCGCCGTATCAGCCAGCGGCTCGACGCCCTACACCGTCGCGGCCATGAACATCGCCCAGACCTGTGGCGCGACTGTTATCGGCATCGCGAATAACGCGGGCAGCCCCCTGTTAGAAGCGGCCGATATTCCCATCCTGCTGGCGACCCCACCCGAGCTGATCTCAGGATCGACACGCATGGGCGCAGGGACCGCCCAAAAGATCGCGTTAAACATGCTATCTTCGCTGATGGCGGTCGAATTGGGTCACGTGCACAAAGGCATGATGGTGAACCTACGCGCTGACAATGACAAGCTGCGCGGCCGCGCAGTCGGCATCGTCGCCGGAATCGCCGAAGTTGATGCTGATACTGCGAAGCACGCGTTGGACATCGCGAACGGAGAGGTAAAGTCCGCCATCTTGATCGCCGCTCAGGGTGTTTCACCAGAGCAAGCCCACGCACGCCTACAGGCGACAGATGGAATTTTGAGCATCGCGCTTACACAAGAATGACAAAGAAAAATAAACCGGGAGAAAGACATGAAGAACAAAAGCCTGAAACTGGCCTTACTTGGCACTACACTAATGGCCACGACCGCCTATGCCGAGGACGTGACCCTGACCATCGAAAGCTGGCGCAATGACGATCTGACCCTTTGGCAGGACCAAATCATTCCTGCGTTTGAGGCAAAACATCCGGGTATCAAGTTAGTATTCTCCCCTTTTGCCCCAACAGAATACGACGCAGCGTTGAACGCGAAACTTGAAGCCGGGTCTGCAGGTGACATCCTAACCTGCCGCCCGTTTGATCGATCACTGGGTCTCTATAACGCCGGACATCTGGCGGACCTGTCTGGATTGGAAGCAATGGCCAACTTTTCCAACGTTGCCAAATCTGCCTGGCAGACGGACGATGGGTCGGCCACCTTCTGCGTTCCGATGGCTTCGGTAATCCACGGTTTCATCTATAACAAAGAAGCTTTCGCGGAACTGGACATCGAGGTTCCGACTACCGAAGACGAATTCTTTGCAGCGCTCGACAAGATCAGGGAGGACGGCACCTATATCCCGATGGCAATGGGTACCAACGACCAGTGGGAAGCTGCGACGATGGGCTACAACAACATCGGTCCAAACTACTGGAAGGGTGAAGAAGGGCGTCTTGCACTGATTGGTGGCACACAGAAATTGACCGATCCGCAGTGGGTCGAGCCCTATGTGACATTGGCTAGGTGGAAAGACTACCTCGGAGACGGTTTCGAGGCGCAAACCTACCCCGATAGTCAGAATCTGTTCACGCTCGGTCGTGCCGCCATCTATCCAGCCGGCAGTTGGGAAATTTCAGGCTTCAACACTCAGGCCGATTTTGAGATGGGTGCGTTCAAACCGCCGGTTCGCGAAGCGAATGACACCTGCTATATCTCGGACCACACCGATATCGGGATCGGCATGAACGCCGCCACGGAAAACCGCGAAGCGGCCGAGACCTTCCTGGCGTGGGTCGCCAGCCCGGAATTCGCAGAGATTTTCGGCAATGCCCTGCCCGGCTTCTTCCCTCTGTCGAATGCGCCGGTCGAACTGCAGGACCCTCTAGCCAAGGAATTTGTCGGTTGGCGGGACGAATGTGAGTCCACCATCCGTTCGACCTATCAAATACTGTCGCGCGGCGAGCCTAACCTTGAGCTAGAAACTTGGAACGCATCGGCCAATGTCGTTCGGGGCGCGGAAAGCGCTGCTGACGCAGGTCATCGTCTGCAGGAAGGGCTTTCCAACTGGTACGCGCCACACCAGTGACCTAACACCTACCCGGGCGGCGGTGGTGATCGCCCGGGTAACCCCGACACCTCATTGAAAGCTGTCCCATGAACCGCCCCCGCTTCCGCTGGCATATCGTCGTGTTTCTCGCACCAGCCGTACTTGTCTACACGGCGGTGATGATCTTTCCGCTGTTCAACACGCTGCGTCTGGCGCTGTTTACAGAGATCGATCAGACCCGCATATTTGTCGGTTTGCAGAACTTTGAGACACTGTTTTTCGATCCGATCTGGTCCGAGCAGTTCTGGAATGCGTTGGGCAATAACTTCTGGTTTTTCCTAATCCATATGCTGGTGCAGAACCCCATCGGGATCGCTCTGGCAGCACTGCTGAGCCATCCGCGCCTGCGGTTCGCCGCGCTGTACCGCTCGGCGATTTTCATCCCCACGATCCTCAGCTTCGTGATCGTCGGCTTTGCATGGAAGCTGATCCTGTCCCCGATCTGGGGCATCGCGCCCTCGATGCTGGACGCTATCGGGCTAAAATCCCTGTTCGCGCCCTGGCTGGGGAAGGAGGAATACGCCTTGACCACGCTGGCCTTGATCTCGGTCTGGCAATTCGTTGGCATCCCGATGATGCTGATCTATGCCGCCCTACTGACCATACCTGAAGAAATCCTTGAGGCCGGAGAGATCGACGGCATCACAGGCGCATCGGCTTTCTGGAAAATCAAGCTGCCGTTGATCCTGCCGTCAATCGGGATCATCTCAATCCTGACCTTCGTGGGCAATTTCAACGCCTTTGACCTGATCTATGCAGCACAGGGCGCGCTGGCGGGGCCGGATTTCTCTACCGATATCTTAGGCACGTTCATGTACCGCACCTTCTTTGGCTTCCAGCTGCAACTGGGCGATCCGCATATGGGATCTGCGATTGCTGGGGCCATGTTCGCGATCATCCTTGTGGGTGTCTGCATCTACCTGTTCGGCATCCAAACCCGGATGCGCCGGTATCAACTGTGAGGGTCCAGAGATGAACAAAGCACGTCAAAGCCCTTTCAACACGGCAGCCATGCACGGCGCATTGATCCTGTACACGCTGATCGCCCTGTTTCCGGTCTTCGTGATCCTGATCAACAGCTTCAAAACCCGTCGCGCGATCTTTCGCGAACCTCTCGCCCTGCCCAGCGCGGACAGTTTTTCGCTGATCGGATACGAGACGGTGATGAAACAAGGGGATTTCTTCCTCTACTTTCAGAACTCGATGATTGTCACCGTGGCATCACTGTTCTTCATCCTGCTGTTCGGTGCCATGGCGGCCTACGCGTTGTCTGAATACCAGTTCAAGGGAAACCTTCTGATGGGGTTGTATCTGGCGCTGGGGATCATGATCCCTATCCGCATTGGCACGGTCGCGATCCTTGAAATGATGGTGGCCACCGACTTGGTGAACACACTCTGGGCGCTTATCCTTGTGTACACGGCGCAAGGCTTGCCCTTGGCGGTGTTCATCCTGTCCGAGTTTATGCGACAGGTCAGTGACGATCTTAAAAATGCAGGGCGCATCGACGGGTTGTCGGAGTACACAATCTTCTTCCGGCTGGTGCTGCCTTTGGTCCGGCCCGCGATGGCGACCGTGGCCGTGTTCAACATGATCCCGATCTGGAACGACCTGTGGTTTCCGCTGATCCTCGCGCCTGCCGAGGAAACCAAAACGCTCACACTAGGCAGCCAAGTCTTCATCGGTCAGTTCGTCACAGACTGGAACGCAGTCCTGTCAGCCCTGTCAATGGCGATCCTGCCGGTGCTGGTGCTCTACGTTATCTTCTCACGCCAACTGATCCGCGGCATCACATCCGGAGCTGTCAAATGACCCGTGTTCTGATTGCAGGCCTTGGCAATATGGGGCTGAGCCATGCGCTGGCCCATCACCATCACCCAGACGTTCAGATCGTCGGGCTTGTGAACCGGTCTGGCCAAGTGGATCACGCGGAGCTTTCCGACTATCCAGCCTACGCGGATTTCGAAAGGGCGCTGGCCGAAACCACCCCTGAACTGGTTGTCATCGCCACTTATTCCGACAGTCACGCAGAATACGCCTGTGCTGCGATGCAGGCTGGAGCGCATGTCTTTGTCGAAAAACCGCTGGCCACCAATGTCATGGACGCGCGGTGTGTGGTTGAAACCGCCACAAGGCTGAACCGCAAACTGGTTGTAGGCTACATCCTGCGCCACCACCCCTCGTGGGTGCGTCTGATTGCCGAGGCGCGCGATCTGGGTGGGCCGTATGTGTTTCGCCTGAACCTGAACCAGCAATCCTCGGGCGCTGAGTGGGAGACGCACAAGGCTCTGATGAAGACAACTTCGCCCATCGTCGATTGCGGAGTGCATTATGTCGATGTGATGTGCCAGATCACAGACGCACAGCCCGCCCGTGTACATGGAATGGGCCTGCGACTGTCGGATGAGATAGCCGAGGACATGTATAACTATGGCCAATTTCAGGTAGTCTTCGAGGACGGTTCAGTTGGCTGGTATGAGGCCGGATGGGGCCCAATGATGTCCGAGACTGCCTTCTTCGTGAAGGATATCGTGTCGCCCAATGGCTCAGTCTCGATCACCGATGGAAACAAGGGCGCGTCCGCCGATATCGACGGTCACACCAAGGTCGGCGGCCTGTTGGTCCACACGCCAGACGGAGACCGCACAATCGAAATGCCCGATGAACCCGGCCATCAGAAACTCTGCGATGCCGAGCAGGCCTATATGCTGCGCGCCATCACTGAAGACATCGACTTGACGCGCCATATGAATGACGCCGTTCAATCCCTTGCCATTTGCCTGGCCGCCGATGAAAGCATTCGCACCGGCCAACCCGTTTCGCTAAAGGAGCCCACGTCATGACCGCTCTGACATTGACCAACGTAAACAAATCCTTCGGCAATGTGCATGTCCTGAAAGACATCACTTTGGAGGTTGAGGAAGGCGAGTTTGTCGTCTTTGTCGGACCCTCGGGCTGTGGCAAGTCCACATTGCTGCGCGTGATTGCGGGGCTTGAGGATGCCACGTCAGGCGAGGTTAATATCGGCGGTCAGCAGGTCAATCTGGTGCCGCCCTCCAAACGCGGAATCGCAATGGTATTCCAGAGCTACGCGCTCTACCCTCATCTCAGCGTGCGGGGAAACATGACCCTTGCGCTAAAACAGGAAAAGCAACCCAAGGCGGTAATCGAGGAACGGGTGGCCAATGCCAGCCGGATGCTGAATCTCGAACCGTATCTGGACCGTTACCCTTCGGAACTGTCGGGCGGCCAACGTCAACGCGTCGCCATCGGGCGAGCCATCGTGCGCGAGCCCAAGTTGTTCCTGTTTGACGAACCATTGTCCAACCTTGACGCAGCCCTACGCATGAACACACGGATCGAGATTGCCAATCTGCACCGGGCATTGGACGCCTCGATGATATACGTGACCCACGATCAGACCGAGGCGATGACGCTGGCCGATAAGATCGTTGTTCTGCGCGATGGGCGGGTGGAACAGATCGGCAGCCCGATGGAGCTGTATAACAACCCCGCCAACCAGTTTGTGGCCGGTTTTCTGGGTTCGCCGTCGATGAATTTCCTGCCTGAAGGAATGCTTAGCGATGGCGGTCAGAACACCATCGGCATTCGCCCCGAAGATCTGTTTCTATCCGATGATGGCCCCCTGACGGCGCAGGTCAGCCATGTGGAGAAACTGGGTGGAGACACAAACGTCATCGCCAAAGTCCGTGACCACGCAGTCACCGCCCGGCTGTTTGGCCAACACGCGATTTCCGAAGGTCAGGAACTGCGGTTCGCCTATGCCGCAGACAAAGCCTATCGGTTCGACGCAGCCGGTCAGAGATTGCGCTGACGGGCAGACCTGCAGCCAGCTCGAAAACTGAGAAACTCGCGCCTTGGTAGAGCGGGAATTTTAGCGATTTCCCGCTCAATTTCGTGTTTTGAACCTTTACTGCACATCATTCCTTAAGTTTCATATGCACGTTACCAATCTGTCACAAAGGATGCCTAAGGGCCGCTCATCAACTCAGACACGACAGCCAGGAGTCATCCATGAAAGACGCTGAACCCGCTACTCTTTCCGCCGACGATTGGGACGAGTTGCATTTCCCCCGCCCCGAAATCAACGACTTTGACCGCGTTGTTGAACTCACCATCTCGCGCCGTGGGTTCCTTGGCGGCGCTGTGGCCTTTGGTTCGGGCGCTTCAGCAATGGGTGCGGGTCTGATGGGTTCAACCGCGGCGCATGCCGTTACCACCTCGCGCTTTGCCTTCACGCCGATCGCGGCGCAGACTGACCGCACTGTTCACGTGCCCGAAGGGTATGAGTGGAAAGTGCTTATGCGTTGGGGCGACCCGTTGTTCTCAGCTGCTGACGGCTACGACATTACAAACGGTGGCCCGGTCGAAAATTCGGACAAAATCTTTGGTGAAAACACCGATGGAATGGAAACGTTCTCATTCCAAGGTCACGAACTGATTACGATCAACCATGAAAATTCGAACCGCAAAGTCAACCTGCCTGCTGCGCAGGCAGGTGTTCCGGCCAATGCCGACGAGGTATTGAAAATCCAGAACATACAGGGCGTAACCGTGATGGAGATCACCGAAGGTCCAAACGGCTGGTCGGTCGTCAAGGACAGCCCATTCAACCGCCGTATTCACCACAACACACCGATGAAGATCGTCGGCCCCGCAGCTGGCCATGATCTGCTGAAGACCGAAGACGATCCAACCGGCACCACGTCGCTGGGCACATTGAACAATTGTGGTTCGGGCAAAACTCCGTGGGGCACCTACCTGACCTGCGAAGAGAACTTCAACAGCTACTTTGGGTCTTCGAACGAAAACGCCAGCTACGACCAGAAGGTTGCAAACGGTATGAAGCGCTATGGTATCAAGGCCGAAAGCCGGAACCATTACGAGCTGTATGACCCGCGCTTTGACACCTCGAAAAATCCCAACGAACCGCACCGCGCAGGCTGGATTGTGGAAATCGACCCGACCAAGCCGGACAGTACGCCGACCAAACACACCGGTCTGGGCCGTTTCAAACACGAAAACGCCGAAGTGGCTCTGGCCGCTGACGGCCGCGTGGTCGTCTACATGGGCGACGATGAGCGCGGCGAGTACCTTTACAAGTTCGTTTCCAACGCAGCCTACACACCGGGCATCGACACCGTGAGTCTGTTAAATGACGGTACGCTCCACGTGGCCAAATTCAACGACGACGCAACCGGTGATTGGCTGCCCCTGACGCCGGAAACCACCGGGATGGATGCGGCGGAAATCCTGATCTTCACCCGAATGGCAGCCACGGCCGTGGGCGGCACGACTATGGACCGTCCCGAATGGGTCGCGTCAAGCCCGGTTGCGGTTGAGGCCTATTGTTGTCTCACCAATAATAAAAACCGTGGCGTCAAACCGAATGCTGGTGGCGACGACACGTCAGTCAACGGGCCAAACCCGCGTGAAGCCAACAAGTATGGTCAAATCGTGCGCTGGCGCCCGACGGATGACGACCATGCCGCTGAAACATTCGACTGGGATCTGTATGTCATGGCTGGAAACCCAACCGTACATTCGGACGCCCGCGCCGGTTCGGCAAATGTGAACGAGGGCAACCTGTTTAACTCGCCCGACGGGATGGCCATCGACTCGACTGGACTGGTCTGGATTCAGACAGACGGAAACGACGACAACGAGGAAGACTTCGCGGGCAACGGAAACAACCAGATGCTGGTTGGTGATCCGATCACCGGCGAGATAGCACGGTTCATGACTGGCCCGAACGGCTGCGAAGTCACCGGACTGGCGTGGTCCACCGACCGGCGAACTATGTTTGTCGGCATTCAACATCCGGGCGGTAACTGGCCCGACGGCGGTACACCTCGTTCCTCGGTGATCGCGATCAAGCGTGTAGATAACGGTCTGATTGGATAAACCTATCAGAAATGCCCCTGATCTTTACGGTTTCGGGGGCGTTCTTTCAAATGTCCTGACCCGGCTGTTCCAAAGGCCCTCCTGGGGCCAGTAGATGTCGCTCGGACAGCCACGGGTTCAGTTCCAAAGCCGCGTTCAGTGTTTCCCGCGCTTCTTCAATCCTTTTCAAACCCAGCAAGGTCAATGCGCGCCCGCTGATGGCGGCGACATGGTTCGGAGATAGCTCGATGGCCCTGTCCAGATCGGGCAACGCCGCCTCGAAATCTTGCCGCAGATAATTCGCGAAGGCGCGTTGGTTGTACCCTTCGGCATAGAAAGGACAATAGGCGACCAGGCTATCGAAATCCTCGATCGCACCCAACAGGTCCGCAGCTCTGAGGCGCGTCATTCCCCGATCCAGCACTTCCTGCGCGCTTTCATCAGGCGCGTCAGCCCAATACTCCCACAATCGGCTCGACAGAACGCGGGCAGCCTGTTCGGACTCGGCCTGCTGGATTTGGGATATGACGTTAAGGACATCGGCACTGTGATCCGGTGCGGCGGGGCATTCACCGCCGTTCGCTGCCGTTGACGCGACGAGCAGGATGAATGCAAAAGCGATTTGTTTCATGCGCCAATGGTGACGTCGAAATTCCGTTCGTCAACCCATCCCGTCGATGGCCCCGGATACCCCTGTCTCTTTCACGGCCTGCATCGCAACGAAGGTCGATGTATTGGCAACATGCGGCAGAGATGAGATTTTCTCGGCCAAAACTGCCCGATATTCCGACATTGAGCCGGTGCGGATTTTCAGCAGGTAGTCAAAATTCGACGCGATCATATGGGCCTGCTCGATCTCGGCCACTTTACGCACCGCTGCATTGAACTCGGCCAAAGCCTTCTCGCGCGTGTCGGTCAGGCGCACTTCGACAAAGGCCACATGGTCCAACCCAAGGCGGATAGGGTCCAGCAGAGCGCGATACCCGGTAATGATCCCCTCGGCCTCAAGCCTCTTTACACGTGCCTGAGTTGGGGATTTCGACAACCCGATACGCCGCGCAAGATCGGCAACCGAAATGCGCCCATCTTCAGCCAGAATCGCAAGGATCGACCGGTCAAACCGATCCAGATCAGGCCGGTTCATTTGCATCGAAAAACCCCTGAAATTCAGATCACTGAACTTCAGATACCGCAACTTAAGGCGATTGTCCTGGTAAATCAGCACTATATTACTCAAAAGCCCGGAGGAAACATGACACACAGCCTGCGCACCCATATTGATGGCCAAACTTATGCCGATCAAACTGAAGTTCTGGATACACTGATCACACAGGCAGACTTGTCCGACACGGATCGCTCTGCGATCTGCGCGGCAGCGGCACAGTTGGTGC
The DNA here is from genome assembly GCF_056539365.1 of Ruegeria sp. BB7. NCBI lineage: Bacteria > Pseudomonadati > Pseudomonadota > Alphaproteobacteria > Rhodobacterales > Roseobacteraceae > Ruegeria > Ruegeria sp. BB7. The sequence goes on from NZ_JBQFUV010000001.1 coordinate 838,953, forward strand.
GCGACATTCGATCCAGCACTTCGCCCGGTATGATGGAGGTTTTCCTCGCCGAATATGGTCTGTCCACAGACGAAGGCGTCGCGCTGATGTGTCTTGCCGAAGCGCTGTTGCGTGTTCCTGATGCAGAAACCATTGACGCGCTGATCGAAGACAAAATCGCACCGTCTGACTGGGGCAAACACCTTGGGCAGTCCTCGTCCTCTCTGGTAAATGCATCGACTTGGGCTCTGATGCTCACGGGTAAAGTTCTGGACGAAGGCAAGACCTCTCCGGTCAGCGTTCTGCGCGGTGCAATCAAACGGCTGGGTGAGCCCGTGATCCGCACCGCCGTGGGCCGCGCGATGAAAGAAATGGGCCGTCAGTTCGTTCTGGGTGAAACCATCCAATCCGCCATGGATCGCGCTGCCGGGATGGAGGCCAAGGGCTACACCTATTCCTACGACATGCTGGGTGAGGCCGCGCGCACCGAGGCTGACGCCGCGCGGTACCACCTTTCCTATTCCCGGGCGATTGCCGCCATTGCCGACGCCTGCACTCATGACGATATCCGCGCCAATCCGGGGATATCGGTAAAGCTGTCAGCCCTGCACCCCCGATATGAACTGGCGCAGGAACATCGCGTGATGGACGAACTTGTTCCCCGATTGCGCGCGCTGTGCCTTCTGGCCAAAGCCGCCGGGATGGGACTTAACGTAGATGCCGAAGAGGCCGACCGCCTTTCCTTGTCCTTGCAGGTGATCAAAGAGGTGATGGCCGAGCCTGCTCTGACCGGGTGGGATGGCTTCGGGATTGTCGTTCAAGCTTATGGCCCACGCGCGGGAGCAGTGCTGGACACGCTCTATGAGATGGCCGAGCGACATGACCGCAAGCTGATGGTCCGGCTGGTAAAGGGCGCCTATTGGGATACCGAGATCAAGCGCGCGCAGGTCGAAGGCGTTGATGGCTTCCCGGTGTTTACCCGCAAAGAAGCGACCGATATCTCCTATATCGCCAATGCCCGCAAACTGCTGAACATGACCGATCGGATCTATCCGCAGTTCGCCACCCACAATGCTCATACGGTCAGCGCGATCCTGCACATGGCTGATACGCAACCCTTTGAGTTCCAACGCCTTCACGGCATGGGTGAAACCCTGCACCAGATTGTAAAGGATCAAAGCAACTCGCGCTGCCGAATCTATGCACCAGTCGGCGCGCACCGGGACCTTCTGGCCTATCTGGTCCGGCGTCTGCTGGAAAACGGCGCGAACTCGTCTTTCGTGAACCAGATCGTGGATGAGAACGTGCCGCCGGAAGAAGTTGCCTCGGACCCGTTCAACGCCATCCAAGCACCCAAGCCGCACCTGCCTACTGGTCCCGAGTTGTTTCAACCGGAACGACCCAACTCTAAAGGGTTCGACCTGCAGCACACGCCGACGCTTGACCGGATCGACGCTGCCCGTGACGCGTTTCGGGCGCATCATTGGTATGCTCAGCCGCTCTTGTCCGAAGACGCACAACCGGACGCGGACCAGCCCGTCATCAACCCGGCGAAACCGCAGGACCACCCCGGCGCCGTCGCTCCGGCCAGCGCGCGCGATGTTGAACTGGCCCTTGCTTCGGCCTCGCCTTGGCAAGCCCCAGCTGCAGAGCGGGCGCAGGTTCTGAACAAAGCCGCCGATCTGTATGAAACCCATTACGGCGAGCTATTTGCCCTGCTGGCCCGTGAAGCCGGGAAATCCGTACCAGACGCCGTGGCCGAACTGCGCGAAGCGGTGGACTTTCTGCGGTACTACGCAGCTAACATCCCCGGCGCTGAACCAGCGGGCACTTTCACCTGTATCAGCCCATGGAATTTCCCGTTGGCGATCTTCACTGGCCAGATCTCGGCCGCATTGGCCACTGGTAATGCCGTTCTGGCCAAACCCGCGCCGCAAACTCCCCTGATCGCGCATCGCGCTGTACAATTGCTGCACGAGGCCGGTGTTCCACGCGACGTGCTGCAACTATTGCCGGGCGGCCCAACTGTCGGAGCCGCGTTAACCTCGGACCCGCGTGTGTCGGGGGTGGCCTTCACCGGCTCGACCGCAACCGCGCTGAAGATCCGCACGGCCATGGCGGACAACCTGCGGCCAGGTACGCCTCTGATCGCGGAGACCGGCGGACTGAATGCTATGATCGTGGACAGCACTGCTCTGCCCGAACAGGCCGTGCAATCCATCATCGAAAGCGCGTTTCAGTCTGCGGGGCAACGATGCTCGGCCCTGCGCTGCCTCTATGTGCAAGAGGATATTGCCGACGACCTGCTGACCATGCTGATGGGCGCGATGCAGGCGTTACAGGTAGATGACCCGTGGCTGCTGTCAACTGATTGCGGCCCGGTGATTGATCATGATGCGCAGCAAGGTATCGCGGATCACATCGCAAAGGCGCGCACCGAGGGGCGGGTACTCAAAGAGATGACAACCCCACCCGAGGGCATCTTCATTGCCCCAACCTTGATCGAAATATCCGGCATCGCTGCTCTCGAACGCGAAATCTTTGGTCCGGTTCTGCATGTCGCCCGGTTCAAAGCTTCGGAAATCGATCAGATCATCGCCGATATCAACGCCACCGGATACGGGCTGACCTTTGGCTTGCACACCCGCATAGACGACCGCGTGCAACACATCACCGAGGCCGTTCACGCAGGCAACATCTATGTCAACCGCAACCAGATCGGTGCCATCGTGGGCTCTCAGCCCTTTGGCGGCGAAGGTCTGTCCGGCACTGGCCCCAAGGCTGGCGGGCCGAACTACATGGCCCGTTTCTGCGCCCCGGATCGTCAGGTCGGCACAGGCGCATGGGGGGGCAACATGGGTGATCTGCCCGCACCGCAGGGCCAGCCCGCCGCCATCCGCACTCAATCCCTGCCCGGCCCGACCGGCGAATCCAACCGTCTTAGCGAGTTTTCCCGCCCGCCGCTGCTGTGTATGGGACCGGGCGCTGACGCGGCCAAAGCACAGGCCGAGGCCGTCGAGGCTCTGGGCGGCACCGCCATCCAGGCGACCGGCATGATCGACCTGCACCGGCTGGAAAACGTTGCCGATATATCGGGTGTTATGTGGTGGGGAGATGATGACACCGCGCGCGAGATCGAATGCCATCTGGCCCGGCGTGATGGCCCAATCCTGCCGCTCATCCCCGGCCACCCCGACCGGGCACGCGTACTGGGTGAGCGTCACGTATGCGTCGATACTACAGCCGCAGGTGGCAATGCTGCCTTGTTAGGAGGTGCGGCGTAAGCAGACCTTGACGCTGGGCTGGGAAAAGCCCAGCGTCGCCCCATGTTTCCGATCCGTGACCACAACCCCTCCGGGCGCACCCCCTTTGTCGTCTATCTTCTGATGGCGGCCAATATTCTGATTTTCCTCAGCTATGTGGGAATCATGAGCAACGATAGGCTCATCAGTCAGTTGTATTTCGACTACGCAATCATTCCGGCCCGGATTACCGACGGGTTCGCGTTCGAAACCCTCGTGACCTCGATGTTTCTGCACGGTGGCTGGATGCATCTGGCGGGGAATATGCTGTTCCTGTGGATCTTCGGAGACAACCTTGAAGATGAGATGGGCCACCTGCCCTTCCTGCTGTTCTATCTGCTCGCCGGCATCGGAGCGGGCCTGATCCATGTCGTTACCGCGCCAGACTCTGTGGTACCGACCATCGGTGCATCTGGTGCAATCGCCGGAGTAATGGGCGGTTATCTATTGCTGTTCCCGAAGGCCCGCGTGGATGTCTTGCTGATCCTGATCATCTATTTCCGAGTTTTCACCATACCCGCTTTTGTCATGTTGGGCATCTGGCTAGGCATGCAGTTTATGGGCAGCCTTGCCAGCAACCCCGACGAAGGCGGCGTGGCCTATTGGGCCCATACGGGCGGTTTCTTTGTTGGTTTGGTTCTTTGTGTACCCTTGTGGCTCAGGCGTGGTGGGCCAGCATTTTGGAGCCGGACACACGGTCACCCGCCCCACCCCGAACATAAATACAAGCTTTCGCAATCCCGAATCCCTCGGATTCCACGAAAGTAGGCTACCCTATGGGTTTTCAGGTATGCGACCACCGTTAAACCGGGTGATCTCTAGCGCTGCGTTCAGAACCAGCGCCCCCAGTTCAAATAACCGGCCCGAGTGAAAGCGAACTGACAAGCGAGAATCGGAAACCCCAGCGCACAGGCAGATATCCACATTACCATCACCTCGGCGTTTGAGCCGCTGGTGATAAAAGGTGGGATCAAACCAGGCACATTTGATCTGCATGGGTACGGACACGAAGGGCAAACAAGAAGTTTACGCCACATCGATGGCCCACGCGGGTAAAACGAAAAAGCACGCCTCGATCGGGGCGCGCTTACTCAAGGAATATGTCGGATGATCAACCGCGGATCACCTTGGCAAACTGGTCGAAGATCGGCTCATTGGAACAAACAACCTCACCATCTTCCAGTACGTTGCCTTCGGGGTTCAGCGGCTGAACGAAACCACCGGCCTCTTTCACGATGATAATCCCGGCGGCCACGTCCCAGGCGTTCAAACGGCGTTCCCAGAACCCTTCGTAACGACCTGCGGCCACATAAGCCATGTCCAGTGCTGCAGCGCCCCAACGACGTACCCCGGCGCAGACAGGCATTAGACGAGCCAGATCCTGCAGCGTTGCGGGCAGGTCGGAACGCCCACCAAAGGGCAATCCGGTCGAAAAGATCGATTCGATCATGCGATGACGGCCCGAGACGCGGATACGCGTGTCATTCATCCACGCACCTTCGCCCTTTTCGGCAAAGAACATCTCATCTTTGGCGGCGTCATAAATCACACCGGCGACGATCTTGCCCTTGTGTTCCAAAGCAATCGAAACGGCCCAGTGTGGTAGCCCGTGCAGAAAATTGGTTGTGCCATCCAGCGGGTCAACGATCCAGCGGCGGGTCGGGTCTTCGCCGTCAACAGCGCCACCCTCTTCGGCCAGCCAACCATAGGTCGGACGCGCGCCCAGCAGTTCCTCTTTCAGGATCGCCTCGGCGGCAATATCGGCCTTGGAGACAAAGTCACCCGCGCCTTTCATCGACACCTGAAGGTTCTCGACTTCACGAAAATCCTTGACCAAAGAACGCCCCGCCTTGCGCGCGGCCTTGATCATGATGTTGAGGTTTGCACTGCCAACCATTGTCCAAAGGCTCCTGTCCGGTCAAACCGCGCGTATACTGGTGCAATGCGCCCTTGCCAAGAGGAATGATGCGCATAGCAGACCCGCGTTATACGACTATTGAGACTGCAGTTTCCGCGCCTCGGTCCCGGCCAGTTCGATCAATTCTTTCACAAAGGGTTTTTCAAGGTCTTCGGTTCGCACTGCCGCAAAAAGACTGCGGGTGATCCCCTCCTTGGTCAGCGGGCGGGTGACATAGTCAGAATTGTACTTCACCTCTCGCACAACCCAGTCCGGCAACACAGATACGCCCCGGTTCGACGCCACCAGCAGCAGGATTACCGCTGTAAGTTCAACCTGTCGAATTGCGGCGGGTTCTACCCGCGCCGGGATCAGCAACTGGCTGAACACATCCAGCCGGGTGCGTTCTACCGGGTAAGTAATCAACGTCTGGCCCCGAAAATCTTCGGCCTCGATGAAATCTTTCTTTGCCAGAGGGTGCGATGAGGCCGCGACAAAAACAGCGTTGTAGTCGAACAACTCAATAAACTCGACGCCCGGCAAGTCTTCGGGATCAGAGGAAACGACCAAATCCACCTCTTCCTTCTGCAATGCAGGCAATGCGTCAAAGGCCAGACCCGGACGGATATCAACATCCACATCTCCCCAGGATTTTCGGAAGGTTTCCAGCACCGGAAACAGCCACTCGAAACAGGCGTGGCATTCGATGGCGATATGCATCCGTCCCGTGCGCCCTTCGCGCAGGGATGAGAATTCCTGTTGCGTCGCCTCGACTTGTGGCAAAATCTGTTCGGCCAGCCGAAGCAGGCGCAGCCCCGCTGCTGACAGCTTCATCGGCTTGGACCGGCGCAGAAACAGTTCAACCCCGGCCTGATCCTCCAGCCCTTTGATCTGATGGCTCAGCGCAGATTGGGTGATGTTCAACTGATCTGCCGCGCGGGCCAGCCCGCCACATTCATGGATGGCCTTGATCGTACGCAGGTGCCGGAATTCAATGTGCATTGTAGTGTGACTCATGTTGTTCTTGAGTAATATGAGTTTGTCTCACAAAGCGGAAACTGGCACAAGGGCCGCAGATTGGACCTGTGAGGCTGACATGACAAAACCTGAAATCTCATTCGAGTTTTTCCCGCCGCAATCGCTCGAGGCCTCATTCCGCCTGTGGGATACGGTGCAGACGCTCGCCCCACTGGAGCCACGTTTTGTTTCAGTCACCTACGGTGCGGGTGGCACAACGCGGGAACTGACCCGCGATGCGGTGTCGACCCTGCACAAATCGTCGGGTTTGCCTGTGGCGGCGCATCTGACCTGCGTGGACGCCTCACGCCAGGAGACTTTGGAAATTGCTGACACGTTTGCACGTGCCGGTGTCCAGGACATTGTTGCCCTGCGCGGCGACCCCCCAAAGGGGCAAGAGCAGTTCGTGCCTCACCCCGAGGGTTTCGCCAACTCAATTGAGCTGATCGAAGCCTTGGCTGAGACCGAAATGTTCAGCATCCGCGTCGGTGCCTACCCTGACAAGCACCCCGAGGCGCAGGATCTCGCAGCAGATGTCGACTGGCTGAAGGCTAAGTTGGATGCTGGCGCAGACGAAGCCCTGACTCAGTTCTTTTTTGAAGCCGACACGTATTTCCGGTTCCGTGACGCCTGCGAAAAGGCCGGGATCGACAAGCCAATCGTGCCGGGCATTTTGCCGATCGAGAACTGGAAGGGCGCGCGTAACTTCGCCCGCCGCTGTGGAACACATATTCCGGCGTGGGTCGAGAATGCCTTTGAAAAGGCGGTTCGCGATGATCGTGAGGATCTGCTTTCCACCGCGCTTTGCACCGAGCTGTGCTCGGACCTGATCGACGGTGGAGTGGACAAATTGCACTTTTACACACTGAACCGGCCCGAACTGACACGGGATGTGTGTTTTGCTCTGGGCATTACACCCAAGGCGTCGCTGCAGAACGTCGCCTGATCTGTCGCACATCATGATTCATTTTTGCCCGGATCCTACTCAGGCTCCGGGCTTTTCTTTGATGACCACAGAGCAAACGTAAGGAAGCTTTCAACAATACCTCACCCACCTCACTACTGTTCGTCAGAGATCAGCAAATTTCGCTAAAGTTTGACAAACTCACGCGGTCTCACAAACTGACGTTGTAGTGTTTGTTTACGAGTTAATTTGGGTATGGAGCCTGTTGAGAAAATCAATGCGCGCGCTGACGCGTTTTGGGCTTTGGGGTTGAACCAAAATGCCGGGCCGGACGAAATTCGCGAGGCCTGGCGCCATACCGCATTTCATGCACATCCGGACCACACGAACGGCGATTGCGCCAATTTTGCACGCGCCAAAGAGGCGTATGATTTTCTTCGCCGTGAAGGATTGACGGTGAAAGGCAAAGCACGCGGCCACCCGCGGCGGCCAAAACTGCGCAAACGTGTGATTGAACTGGAAAGCGCAGATATCAATGCCTGCCACGAGCTTCTGAATACAGCGCTGGTACATGACGCGGATAACAGTGATACGCAATCTGAGACGCACAGCACATCAGACGCGGACCATATTCCCGAAGCCGTCGGCTTCTATGGTCGTAACCTGACCTATTTTGTCTCTACCCCTGTTCAAGAAGGGGCCAACCGGGTGGCGCTTCCAACCTCATTTCTGGCGTCGGCTCGACAAATGGAAACCGAAGTACTTAATTTCCGCTCCAAAGGAACTGGCGGTGGCGAGGTCGTGGTGCCGGAAAACATTACGGCGCGAAAATTCCCCGGAGCCAAAAGTGTCCGTATCAAATTTGAGGCGGACCAGCAGATGCGGGATGAATTCTGGCTGGCAGGTTAGAAAACCCGGCCTGGTGATGGCCGGGCTTATCTTGGGTGAGTGGTGGTTTAGTTCGCAACCGGGCCTTCCGAGGTGAATTTCGGAATAACGCTGGTTGAAGCAGCATCGGGTTCGATCCCTGGCCAATTGCCTTCAGCGATGTTGATATTTCCGGGCACATCTTCTTCCCAGAAACCGACAACGACATCCGTGATGTTCAGGTACAGCTTGTCGTCAACGATCCGCCACAGGTTCGGGTTTGCCGGAACCTTGCCACCTTTCGAAACACCATAGGCGCAGTGGCCGTCATAGGCCGGCGCGTAATAGGCAGGGTTCTCAAGGAACTTGTCGCGGTTTTCTTCGCTCGAAAACGCCCAAGTTGCACCGTTATATTCTGCGGTGATATTGGCGTGGCCACGCACGGCCTCAGGCTGGGACTGCCCGACCGGCACTTGATCCAGGCTGCGATAGGCAACAACATCATAACCCGAGACGGCAAAACCGGTGCCGTCAACATACTGATCACCGGCGAATGCCGGAACGGCAAGGGTCAGTGCAGTCGCAATTGTCAGGGCAAATCGTTTCATGTGGTCAATCCTTTTGTCCTTGGTGTTGGCGCTTGCTGAGAGGATAGGTATTTTCGCCCCAATGGGCAGTCCTCCTCGCGCCGCTGTGACCGCGGAAGCAGAAACGTGAGAGGTTAGGTACCGAATGTTACAAAACTGCCCCGACATCCGGGGGTTGGACTCGGGGCATTGCAACATTACCTGTTGAGGCGAACGGACAATTCACTCGAACTTTGCTGAGAAAGATAACAGATGAGCGAGCAATCCCCATACACGCCCCCTACAGTCTGGACTTGGGACAGCGAAAGCGGCGGCCGTTTTGCCAATATAAACCGCCCCATTTCTGGCGCCACTCATGACAAGGATTTGCCGGTCGGAAAGCACCCATTGCAGCTCTATTCGCTGGCCACGCCTAATGGCGTCAAAGTCACTGTGATGTTGGAAGAGTTGTTGGCCTTGGGTCACGACGAAGCCGAATACAATGCGTGGCTGATCGACATTGGTGAGGGCGAACAGTTCGGCTCGGGCTTTGTCGAAGCCAACCCGAACTCGAAAATCCCGGCCCTGTGGGATCGTTCGGGGGATGAGCCTGTGCGCGTGTTCGAAAGCGCGTCGATTCTGTTTCATCTGGCCGAGAAATTCGACGCGTTCTTGCCGAAATCGGGGCCTGAGCGAACCGAAGTTATGAACTGGGTGTTCTGGCAAATGGGCAGCGCGCCTTATCTGGGCGGCGGGTTTGGCCATTTCTACGCCTATGCTCCTGAAAAGTGGGAATATCCGATCAACCGCTTCACCATGGAGACCAAACGGCAATTGGACGTTCTGGACCGGCAATTGGAAGGTAAGACCTTTATCACGGGTGATGAATATACCATCGCCGACATGGCGATCTGGCCCTGGTATGGTCAACTGGTTCTGGGCCGCCTCTACAACGCAGCCGAGTTCCTAGACGCGGGCTCCTACAAAAACGTAGTGCGTTGGGCCAAGGAAATTGATGAACGTCCCGCCGTTCAACGAGGTCGCATGGTCAATCGATCGTTCGGCGAACCGCATACCCAGCTGCATGAACGTCACGATGCGAGTGATTTTGAGACCCGCACACAGGACAAGCTGGAACAAGCGGCGGAATAATTTCGAGCAGCCTCGCGACTCCGAGGGTTGCGGGGCCGGCTTACTTTAGGATCGGAGGGTTGTCCGGATCACTGCCCGGCGTGACCCTCTCGACACTGTGCTTTGCTGGCTGAGGCAGATCGAATTTCAGGCCAACCCGCGCCAGTACGGTCGTCGCAGGATCATGCGGGCCGAAGAACCCCACATCCATCGCTCCGGCTTCGATACCAGAAAAGGTCAACGCCTCAGACGCGGCTTTGGCCAAAGCTGATTGAGCGCCATCAACTGCACCGACGAAACCCAGCATGTGGCCCGAGCCGCCCTCCTCCGTCTTGGTTCCGACCAGAAATGCAACTTCGGCCAGACCAACCGCCGTGGCGAGTTTCGCATCCAGCGCTTTCAACAGTTCATCTGGCAGGCCAACCGGCGGTAGGAACTCGGCCAGGCGTTGGTGCACTTCTTCCGGGGCGTGCTCTAATGTAGTAGCGAGCCATGCCAGTGCATCGGACGGAATAAGCATCGACGACGGTGCTACTTCAAGGTTCAGGCCCAGCCCGATGCCTTGCCCAGCCAGCATCGCGGATAGCACCCGCCCCGACAATGCAACATAAGGCACAGGACGTTCTGCAAAAAGAGCCAGGCGGTCCTCGCGATCAAAGGCCAGGACGAACCGGCCATCGGCGACATCGAACAACTCGGGCGTTATGTTTTCCCCCTGTGCCTCTTCCGCCAACAACAGGAACAGCTCGCTATCGGCGAGGCGTTCAAAGAACCGCAGGCGCGCCACGTCATCCTGTGGGTTGGCCTCCATTTCAGCCTGTGCGGCATCAATAGCCGTAGTTTCAGACATCCAGAACCTCTTGCACCCGCGCACGCAGAACCGGCAGCAGTTCCGCTTCAAACCACGGGTTTTTCTTCAGCCATGCCGTATTCCGCCAGGATGGATGAGGCAAGGAGAAGATACGCGGCGCATGGTCTCGCCAATTGCTAACGGTTTCAGTTACGGCAGTGCGCAGGCCAAGGTGGTATTTGTGCGCGTGCCCCCCGACCAGCACGGTCAGAGGCACCTCGCCCAAATTCTCCATTACCCGGCCATGCCATGTCTTCCCGCAGATGGGCGGCGGGGGCAGGTCAGCCTTGCGCTCATTATATCCCGGAAAACAAAAGGCCATTGGGACAATCGAAACGCGGGCACGGTCGTAGAACACGGTCTCGTCAATTCCCAACCAATCACGCAGGCGATCACCTGACGGGTCCGTGAATGGACGACCCGATGCATGAACCCTCGCACCTGGCGCCTGTCCAGCAATCAGCAGTCGCGCGCCGGGCTGGAACCAGACCACAGGGCGGGGCTCATGCGCAGTATGCGTCGCCCGAAATTTGTCCGCGCAAATACGACAGGACTCTATCTCTTTCTGCAGCGAATTCATTGGATCGCAATGGTTCCTGTATCAAACTGGTTGACGGTCAGAATGAAAGATAGTCAACGCGCAGCCAGGGGCCAACCAGCGCAAAAGTCACAAAACCGAATGAGGACTTGGACGTGCATTGAACATTTGTTTCATAATTCGACATAATGTAGCCAACATGGACCAATAAATTAACCGCTTGCACCCAACCAGAGCGGTATACCAAACAAACGCCAGAGCAGCAGGCCGGGAATGCTTGAGTTTGAAAATGTCAGTAAGTCCTTTTGGACCGGGACGCGCCGAAAGGTGATCCTGGACCGGGTCTCGTTTAGGATAGAACTGGGCCGGTCCATCGGCATTCTCGCACCAAACGGAACTGGCAAGACGACCCTCATCAACATGATGGCCGGTCTGGAAAAGCCGGATGAAGGCGTCATCCGGAAAGACTGCCGGATCTCATTCCCGATGGGATTTTCCGGCGGCGTGGTCAAGAAGCTGTCGGCCTTGGAAAACGCGCGCTACATCGCCAAGATCTATGGGATGGATCCCGATTATGTCGAAGCCTACTGCAGCTGGTTGTGCGGTCTGGGCGAATATTTCAATCAACCGCTGGGGACTTATTCATCGGGAATGCGGGCGCGATTCACATTTGCCCTTATGCTGGCGCTGGACTTTGACATGTACCTGATTGACGAAGGCATGCCCGCGACAACCGATGTCGAGTTCAACAGAAAAGCGGGCGATATACTGAGGGAGCGGTTGCGCACAACGACACTGGTGATCGTATCTCACAGCCCTGAAGTTCTAGAAAAATTTGCGCAGCAGGCCGCCGTTTTAGTGGACGGTCAGCTGTATATGTTCGACACCTTGGAAGAGGCAAAACAGTTATATGACTACCAAGCCCAAGGCTAAGAAATACCGCTGGCGCCGTAATCGTCAGGAATCGGGATCTGCGGATGCCCGTGCGGATGCAATGTCGCGCATCAGAAACGCGATGCAACCGTCCGACGCGGCGAATGACCCACAACCAGCCACCGACATCGACGCAATCAAGCGTGAGGGGCTGACTGGGCGGCAACTGCGTATTGCGCGCCGTCTGGCGCAGAAAAACGGTCTTGCTGCGACATCTGATTATGACGCCGTGCGCCTACTACGACAAAAGGGGATCGACCCGTTCGAGCGGGCCAATCTGCTGGATTTGGCGGCTGAAAAGAAGGGCGCGGAAGATCAGACAAAAGACAAGATCACCATCCAGCTGCCGCAAACGATAAAGCAACCAACTCATGATCTACCAGGTCCCGAGCTGAGCCCGGCAGAACGCCGAAATCTGGAAATCGGTGAAATTCAACGGGAGATTGCCCGCCGCCGCAAACGCAAGCTGTTCGCCCTTTTTGCGCGCTTGGCAGCATTTGTTTTGCTGCCCACTTTGATTGTGGGCGTGTACTTCTATCGGATTGCAACCCCGATGTACGCAAGCGATTCCGCCTTTTCGATTCTGCAAGCAGATGGCGGTGGGGCTTCGTTCCGCGGCTTCCTTGCGGGCACGCAATACGCCACGGCACAGGATTCGGTTGCCACTCAGGAATTTATGGAATCAAAAGACGCCCTACTGCGGCTAGAGCGGGACACGAATTTCTCGGAGATCTTCAAGCAGGAATGGATAGATCCCATTCAGCGTCTGCCACAGGACGCGACACTGGAGGACACCTACAAGCTGTTCAGGCGAATGATTACCATCGGCTATGACCCAAGCGATGGCATTATCCGCATGGAAGTCGCAGCACCTGCTCCTGAGATTTCGGTCGAGCTGTCCAAGCTGCTGCTGTCCTACGCAGAAGATACGATCAATGGTCTAACCGAGTTAAAGCGCGATGATCAGATGCGCGAAGCTATTGCCGGCTTTGAAATGGCTCAAGAGGAACGTCGGAAAGCGCAGGAGCAGTTGATAGACCTTCAATTGCAGGGGGCGGTGTTGGACCCGGAAAACGTTCTTGCCGGTCTGCGAGGGCGCATCAACGCAATCGAGATCGAGTTGCAGGAGAAAAAGCTGCAACTGGCTGCGCTACTGGACAATCTGCGCCCAAACCAAGCCAAGGTAGATGGCGTCCGCGCAGACATACAAAGGCTTGAGGTGGTGCTGGCCGGGCTGAACGAGAAAATGCTTGATGCGTCTGCAGGCGAAAACTCGCTCGCGCGCTTGAGCGTGCGCATTCAAATGGCCCAGGCTGACCTCGTGGCCCGGGACATGATGCTGCAGACGGCCATGGAACAAATGGAATCCACCCGGACCGAGGCGAACCGAAAAGTGCGCTATCTGACGGTGTCGGTGAACCCGGTCGCCAGCGAAGAACCCACCTATCCGCGCAAGTTCGAAAATACGATTTTGGCTTTCCTGTTGTTTGCTGGTATTTACCTGATGATCTCGCTTACCGCGTCGGTCCTTCGTGAACAGGTATCCTCGTAAGACACATGAAACATGTAAAAATCTCCGATCTCACGGTCGGCAATGATCTGCCTCTGACGATCATCGCCGGCCCCTGCCAGCTTGAAACCGCCGATCACGCCCAAATGATCGCGGGTAAAATGAAAGAAGCCTGCGATGCAGCGGGCGCTCAGTATGTCTTCAAGGCCTCGTATGACAAAGCGAACCGAACATCTTTGTCGGGCAAGCGTGGCATGGGCATTGATGCCGGGCTGAAGGTTCTGGGCGACATCCGAAAGACGATGGGCATACCCGTCCTGACCGATGTGCATTCCGAGGCGCAATGCGCCATCGCCGCCGGTGCGGTGGATGTTTTGCAAATCCCGGCCTTCCTGTGCCGCCAGACCGATATGCTGCTGGCTGCGGGCAACACAGGCGCCGTGATCAACGTTAAAAAAGGTCAATTCCTCGCCCCTTGGGAAATGGGTAATATCGTCGACAAGGTCGAAAGCACAGGCAACAAGAACATCCTTTTGACCGAGCGCGGAACCTCGTTTGGCTACAACACATTGGTTGCCGATATGCGGGGACTGCCGCAGATGGCCAAGACCGGATATCCTGTCATCATGGACGCGACGCATTCGGTTCAGCAACCCGGCGGCAAAGGTGGCTCATCCGGAGGCCAACGCGAATTTGCACCGGTCATGGCGCGCGCCGCGGTTTCGCTTGGCATCGGGGCGGTATTTATCGAAACGCACCAGGATCCGGACACCGCACCATCCGATGGGCCTAACATGATCCCTCTGGATCAGATGCCGCAACTTGTTGATACTCTGATGCGCTTTGATGCGCTTGCCAAAGCCAACCCGATACAGATTTGATGATTGAGATTTGAAATGACCAAACCCATCCCCGAGGTGAATCCAAATACCTGGAGCTTTCTGCGAGACCCCATGATCAAGCCCACGGGGTTTCGCGAATATGACGCCCGCTGGAAATACCCGGATGAGATCAACCTACCCGGCATGACCGCTTTGGGATTGGGTTTGGGCACACAGATTCGCAAACGTGGGATCGAACCTGTGATTGCGGTCGGAAATGACTATCGCGACTATTCTCTGGCCATCAAAAACGCACTGATCCTAGGGCTGATGCAGGCGGGCATTCAGGTGAAGGATATCGGTCCTGCTCTTAGCCCGATGGCCTACTTTGCCCAATTCCATTTGAATGTTCCGGCAGTGGCCATGGTCACGGCCAGCCACAATCCCAACGGTTGGACCGGTGTTAAGATGGGTTTTGAGCGCCCGCTCACCCACGGACCGGACGAAATGTCGGAACTGCGCGATATCGTTTTGAACGGCGAAGGCGTGCCTCATGAAGGTGGATCGTATGAGTTCGTCGACGGTGTGAAAGAGGCGTATATCGACGATCTGGTTGGGGATTTCAAAATGTCCCGCCCGCTCAAGGTTGTGTGCGCGACGGGTAACGGCACAGCCTCGGCCTTTGCGCCTGAGATTTTTGAACGGATGGGCGTTGAAGTTGTGCCCAGCCATAATCGGCTGGATTACACCTTCCCCAATTACAACCCCAACCCCGAGGCGCTGGAGATGTTGCATGACATGTCCGACACCGTGAAATCCAGTGGTGCAGATCTGGCGCTTGGGTTTGATGGTGACGGCGATCGTTGCGGTGTAGTTGATGATGAGGGCGAGGAGATTTTTGCAGATAAGGTCGGTGTCATCATGGCCCGTGATCTGGCTAAGCTGTACCCGAACTCGACCTTCGTGGCCGATGTGAAATCGACGGGCCTGTTCGCCAGCGACCCCGAGTTGCAGGCGCATGGTGTCAAAGCCGATTACTGGAAAACCGGCCACAGCTACATGAAACGCAGGGTGAAAGAGATCAATGCTCTGGCCGGGTTTGAGAAGTCGGGCCACTACTTTTTGGCCGAACCGATCGGGCGTGGTTATGACTGCGGAATGCGGGTGGCCGTAGAAATCTGCAAACTAATGGACCGCAATCCGGACAAAAGCATGTCGGACCTGCGCAAAGCGTTGCCAAAAACATGGGCGACGCCGACCATGTCGCCGTATGCCGCCGATACCGAGAAATACGACATCCTCAAGCGTCTCGTGGACAAGCTGGTTGCTAAGGCCGACGCGGGAGAGGCTTTCGCGGGCCGCGAGATCAAAGAGGTTGTCACCGTGAACGGTGCGCGGGTCATTCTGGACAATGGCAGCTGGGGTCTGGTGCGTGCTTCGTCTAACACACCAAACCTTGTTGTGGTCTGCGAAAGTAGCGAGAGCGAAGAAGAAATGCGCGCCATTTTTGCCGACATTGACGCCGTCATCCGGACCGAGCCCGGCGTTGGGGATTACGATCAGACGATTTGATTGGGAGCTGGGGCGCCTTCGGCGCCCCACCCTTTAATCGCCACCCAGCAGTTTCAGCAGACCTTTTTTTGCCTCTTCTTCGAGTTTATTTTTCAGCGCGTCCTCAACACTTTCTGTGTCGGTCACTGTTGTGCCAAGCTCATCCCCCACTTTTTCCAAAACCTTCTGCTTGGTATCGTCTTCAATACCTTTCAGCTGTCCTTCAGCGGCGGCCTCGATCACCTTGCTCAGGTCTGGTTTGATCGAAGGGTTGCTCCACGGCCCAACAATCCTAACTGGCACCGAAAGACCCTCTCCGGAATTGGCACGCAGCGCGGTGGGGGTGAACAGATAGTCGAGCGAGCGCGCCCCGAGATTGACGCGCCCCGCTCCATCGGCGCGAAAATTATCCAGCGACATCAACAGGTCTTTGTTGATCAGCACACCCTGATCAATGGTGAAACTGGCGGACAGGCTGTTGAACACCGTGGTTCCGCCAGTCCCCTTGCCGCGCCCCATCAGCCGATCCAGGTCAAAACCTGATATTACCCCCTGTCCCACTTTCAGATGACCTTTGCCGCTGAGCGAGCGCATGATCTGATCCTCTGTCTGTCCTACGCCCAGAAACTCAAACTCGCCTGCGCCTGCACCTGACAAACGTTCGATCCCCGCAAGGGTGGACAGGGCTTGTCGTATGTCTACATCCTGAGCGCTCAGTTTGCCGCCAACGGACAGTCCGTTTCGATTGTTGGCCACCACCTGCCCGTTCACCTGCCCGGAAAACAGGGTGGCCGGGTTCATCCGCAACACGGCCCGTGACCGATCAAGGCTAAGCGTCAGGTCGCTAGGACCTAGTTTTATATCGGGCAATGCAATGGAGGAGGCCGTTAAGCGTATTTCCCCGTTCGCCAGCGCCAAAGCAGATGCATCAATCGGGGTCATCGACCATCCGCTGTCCGACGATGACTCAGCACTTGCACCGCCACCGATTGCTGCTGACACCTCATTGTACTCAGACAGGTCGATATCCCCAGCCGTGAGTCGCGCAGTCACCTTCGGCGGGTCCGAAATCACGATATCCGCCTCACCGGAAAAGCGGTTGTGGTCGAGTTGCGCCACCATGTTGCGCAACGATATGAGGCCCTCGCTGGTGTAGGTCATATGTCCCGATAAATCTGCCACACGGCCTAGCCCTAGTGGCACTGCAACACCGTCCTGGCCGAACGCGGCCAGCATTTTGTGCATGTTATCGGTTTTAATCTCGACGCTCCCGTCCATTTCCCCCGCAAGGTTAACAACGCCGTCAAACCCCACTTCGCCCCCCGGTGCCGTCAGGGCAAGTTGCAACGGCGTGGCGATACCTGACGCATAGGCCGGCAGGTCTGGGATTTTAAGATCAACCTTCACTTTGCCACCCGGCACTGCCATCTGCGCTTGCATGGTCATGGGGGCAGTGGGACCGGGCCAACTGGCCGACAGATCGACATTTGCGAAATCGAACTTGGTCGCGCCATTTTCGATGTAGATCAGCCGCGCGTTCGTCAGTTCCAATTGATCCAACGTCACGGCCCCTTGCTGGGAAGGTGCTGGTGCAGCACTGCTTCCTCCTCCAGAGGTTGCCTGAGGCGCCACCGTACCCAACTCCCAGTTCCCGCGCCCGTCGGACAATTCCAGACGCAGCACCGGGTTTTCCGCAATGATCCGCCGGATCCGCAGATCTCCGTTCAGCAGCGCTGAGGCGTCTACCCCCACAGCCAGGCTTTCAGCGCTCAGCATAGGCTCGGACGCAGCCCAAGGTGCGTTTCCAAAGGTGACCGGACCGGTCTCCATCCCCAGAACTGGCCAGAAAGACAGGCTCACATCCCCCGTCAATGTCAGGTCGCGCCCGGTCTCACTTTTGACTTGTTCGGCCAGGATCGAGGCGAGCTTGTCGCCCGGCATCAGCAACAAGGCGCCAATGACCAAGCCAAACGCGACCACTAGAATAAAGAGAATGCGCAACAGCCACTTCATTTTTCTGCTCTCCGCTTATTGGGCATGCGTTGAAAAGATCATTCAAACCCTGCGCAACATTTGCAAGGGGAAGCTTTCCCTACTATATGCCGCGCCATGACCACGAACCCGCCCAACCTCCGTCCCGACCTGGCACCTTCTGCCCGGATCACCGACACGCCCCGTCCAGACCAGCCCACCATTGGTATGGTGTCTTTGGGCTGCCCGAAGGCTTTGGTCGATAGCGAACGGATTCTGACCCGTTTGCGGGCCGAAGGATACGGCATCTCGCCGGATTATGCCGGGGCCGATGCCGTGATCGTGAACACTTGCGGGTTCCTCGACAGCGCCAAGGCCGAGTCACTGGACGCTATTGGTGAGGCTCTGGTGGAAAACGGAAAGGTCATCGTGACCGGCTGTCTGGGTGCTGAGCCCGACTATATCCGCGAACACCACCCGCGTATCATGGCCGTCACAGGACCGCACCAGTACGAACAGGTACTAGATGCAGTGCATACGGCTGTTCCCCCGGACCCTGACCCGTTTGTGGATCTGCTTCCGGCTGCCAGCGTGCAACTGACCCCGCGACACTACAGCTATCTCAAGATTTCCGAGGGCTGTAACCACAAATGCAAGTTCTGCATCATTCCAGACATGCGTGGTAAACTGGTCAGCCGCCCGGCCCATGCCGTCCTGCGCGAGGCTGAAAAGCTGGTCAACAATGGTGTGCGAGAGTTGTTGGTGATCTCGCAGGACACCTCAGCCTACGGGCTAGATCGCAAATATGACGTGAACCCGTGGAAAGACCGCGAAGTGCGCAGCCATATCACCGATTTGGCGCGCGAACTGGGGCAGTTTGATGCCTGGGTTCGGCTGCACTACGTCTACCCCTACCCGCATGTGCGCGAATTGATCCCGTTGATGGCGGATGCAGGCTGCAACGTGCTGCCCTATCTCGATATTCCGTTCCAACACGCCCACCCAGACGTTTTGAAACGCATGGCCCGCCCCGCGGCTGCCGCCAAAACACTGGACGAGATTGCCGCGTGGCGCGCAACCTGTCCTGATATCACCCTGCGGTCGACCTTCATCGTCGGTTACCCCGGCGAGACCGAGGCCGAGTTCCAGACGCTGTTGGATTGGATGGATGAGGCCCAGTTGGATCGCGTTGGTTGCTTCCAGTACGAGAACGTCGACGGTGCGCGATCAAACGATCTGCCTGACCATGTTCCAGCCGAAGTAAAGCAAGAGCGTTGGGAACGGTTCATGGAAAAAGCTCAGGCGATTTCCGAGGCCAAGCTGGCTGCCAAAGTCGGCCAGACCATCGACGTGATCGTCGACGAGGTTGATGACGAGGCTGCCACCTGCCGAACCAAGTCCGACGCGCCCGAGATCGACGGGAACCTGTTCATCGACGAAGGGTTCGAGCACCTCAAGCCCGGCGACATCATTCGCGTCGAGGTGGACGAAGCAGGCGAATACGATCTATGGGGCAAGCTGGCCTGATCCAATCACCCTTGGTCGGAAATGCGTGAGACGAGTTGATTGGCGTTTTGCGCCGTTTTCGTGGATCATGGCGGAACATTCATCCTTGAGTTCAAGGAGGGTTCCATGTCTGGCCTTCGCCTAAACATGCTGAAATGTGCCATATTGGCGGTTGCCGCCCATCTTTTTGTACCACCTGCAGTCGCCGACAATGTCAGCGCGGGCGGTTTCATTATCATCGACTCAAAACCGCTGAGTCTGCATCTTCGCAGCACGCATCGAGTGCACCGATATTACGGCGCGCCCAAAGTCTATCATGAAAAATCCAAGCCAACGGTTTACCACGACAAGCCGAAAGACAAGAAATATCGCCACACCAAGAAACGCTTGCACCAGGTCAAACCGGTAAAGCGCTATCACCGTTCGGCAAACAAGTTTCCCAGGCCAAGCGGCACAGCCTATCACATTCCTCAGCGCTATGGCATTCAGCGCCGTACATTCGGCTATGGACATTCGCGAAGCAGATATTGACGCGTCTGCCTCAGAACAGGCCCCATAGCCCGACAACCCAGACGACTCCTGCCGTTATCGCGGTTAAGGCGACGGCTGCGCTGGCCGCGTCTTTGGCTTGCCCTGCCAACTCGTTATGGTCGGTCGAAGTATGATCAACGGCCCGCTCAATCGCGGTATTGAATAACTCTGCCACAAGCACCAGCAACCCAAGTACCAATATCAAGACACGTACGCCGTCGCCCAATGGCAACCAAAGCGCCAAAGCCGCAGAGATCAAGTTCGCCCAAACCCACACGCGAAACGAGTACTCGTCCCGCCACGTTGCGGCCAAGCCTTGCCAGCTCCAGACTGTTCGATCTCTAAGGCGGGTAAAAAAGTTTTTCATCTGCCCTCTGCATGTTGGTGAATGGAACTGAAGCCTTACCGACACACGGCAAGCAAGAAAAAACCGCCCCAAGGGCGGCTGTTTCGGCAAATATATGCGGGCGGTTTCAAATAAAACCGCCCGCGGAATTCTTATTGTGAAACCGGGTTACAGACTGTCTGGCCAGCTTCGGTTGTCGCCAATTCGGTTCCTGCCGGGCAACTCGGCGTTCCGAACTTGTCATACTCAGGAGTAATATAAACCGGCGCCGGCTCTTCTTGCTGCGAGCACGCAGCCACAACCAGAGCAAATGCACCAACGGCGGCAAATTTGAGTTTCATGTCCGTCATTCCTCTAATAATTTTCTGATATCGCCCAAGAACTTGAGACCGGTCTCAGAGTAAGACCTCAGTTGCGGTAATGCAACAAATTGAATCACGCGAATGTGAATTAGGGCGAAACCACGCTGCCCCTCAAAAATTGCGGGACCGTGAGTTAACGCTATCGTTTTTTGCGGTTTGCCCTACACTATTGCAATGACACCAGCCAATGACGGAGAAGCCACATGACAGACAGCCCCACCATTGCGCAAAAAGCCCCTTTCCCGGTCGAAGTGACAGAAGGAAAGACATATTTTTGGTGCGCGTGCGGACAGTCAAAGCGCCAACCTTATTGCGACGGGTCGCACAAAGACACCGGGTTCGAGCCGATCAAGTACACTGCGGATAGCAGCAAGAAGGTCTTCTTCTGCGGGTGCAAGCACAGCTCGAAGAAACCACTTTGCGACGGGTCTCACACCAAACTGTAATCAGGCTTTCAACCCGTTCAAAAGATCGGAGTTGGCGCAAAACTCAGGGGCCGCAGAGGCCTCTGTCTGTTGTTCGGACAACCATATGGCGCATTGTCCGCTGCACTGCGACGCCCGACAACGTGTCACCATCTCGGCATAGTGATCCGGCGTCAATCGCCCCTCGACCATCGCTTCGCTCAGCGAGATGTTCATACACCTCGCAACGGATCGAGTAAGCCAGAAATGCGTTTCCACATCTCCTAAGATATCCTTCGCCATCAGCTTACCTTTCCTTGCATTGCTTTCAGTGCCGCAAACCGTTGCTGATTTTTACAAGTCTGCGGGGCGCTTGCAGCACCCTCGTGCCGGTCCAGCCAGTCCGGGCATTGATTGGCCCAGCCGCAGCCTCGGCAATATTGAATCATCTCGGCCCAATCCTGTTGCGTCAGGTGGCCGTTCCGATGCGCCGCAGCCATGTCTGTTCCGGTCGCCTGCCCCATTCGCAATACGAGGCGCAAGTGGGTCATGATCTCTCCGAGATGCAGCATGGATAGTCCGTGTGTTAAGGCAACAGCTTTCCGAGCAATTCCTGATTGCGGCAGTATTCAGGTGTTTGGTGCGTTTGGGCCGACTGGCTCAGAAAGCTCTGGCAATGGTTGGGGTTTGGACAATCGGTGCATCTCAGCACTGCGTCGCTCAGCTCATCAATCAAAATGTCGCCATCAATCGCTGATTGTTGCAGATCCACACCCAGTTTGCTTGCCATCCGGTCAACAAGACCAGCGTGGTGTTTCAGCATTTCTCGGTTGGCCATTGAACGGTCCTCTCCCTCTCGTTCGTACGATACAGGATAGACGAACACAGAAAGCGGGCCTTTGACTCAGGTCAAGGCCCGACTCCGGTATGATCCAGATAGGCGCGGGTGGCATCCTGAACTCGGCGGAAACGGTCGCCACCCAGTTTTTTACCGCCATACCAGCGGGTCACGATCACCACGTGACTTTCCAGCCCGGCCCGTTCGAGCAAGCGCAGAATCACCATGCCCGCGCCACTTTCACCGTCGTCGGCCTTGAGCGCCCCGGTCGGCAGAACTGCCGCCCACGTGTTGTGTGTTGCCTTCGCGTAGGCTTTGTAAGATTTGAGGTCTTGCAGCACGGCATCAACATCTGCCCGCGTACTGACCGTCGCGCCCGACACCGCATATTTCGACCCTCGATCCGTCAGGATCACGCCCAGCCGCGTCAGGGAAGTCATTGCGTCAAACCCAACTGCTTTGCTGTTTTCTGCACGATATCAACTCGCTCGGCGTTTGGAGGGTGAGTGCCTAAAAACTGATCTCCCGGGTCGGGAAGGCGATCAAAATACTTTGCCCCAATCAGTGGATCGTAGCCTGCATTGTGGGTAATGATCGTACCCAATTGGTCCGCCTCCAACTCGAAAGCTTTGACGTTCATCTGCACGCCAACCTCTGCCCCCAATTTCTGCGAACGCTCAAGCTCTTTTCCGGTCTCGCCATTTAGTTTACCCAGATCATTAAAAATCGCCGCGCTTTCCTGCGCGCTTTCCGCCTGTCGGGCAATATGCCCTAACACGTGATGTGCCGCTTCATGTCCCATCACAAACGCCAGCTCGTCGGCATTTTGCGCCGACTGGATCATCGCACGGGTAAAGATTATGACCGGCTGGCCCTCATCATCCAGCGTTTGAAATGCGTTGGCCGGGGCACGTGGATTCAAGTCTACCAGTATCGTAAAGTCGCAGTTCCGGACCCTGGCCTGCCGCTGGCATTCGGCACGGGCCTCTTTGCCGACGGCACGGCTAATCTCTTGAAATGCAGGCGCTTCCACCTGAAATTCTTCAGAACCCTGAGACCATTCCGCCGCTGGTTGGACACGCAAAGCACCGGCGCTACAGGCTGCCAGCATCAGAGGAAACACAAGAAATGTCAGACGGCGCATTCACAATCCTTTGAAACGGCGACCTCGTTTCAAAAACCATATCGCGGCCCGAATGGAACTGCCACAGCCCGATTGCGCAGGAACGGGTTGCATTGCGCCTTTGCGCCTTGCACTCTGACTTTATGTTTACGATTGAGCATGAATTCGACTCGACAGTCATCACTCTGGTGGATGAGGGTGAAAAGCCTTTGCTAGAAGATGTTGTAATCAACAGCTTCGCAGAATGTGTGACGCTTGAGCAATTGGACCCCCGCACCGACCAGATGCAGAAGATAACACTGTCTCCGGAACAGGTCCGCGATCTGGCTGCTGCGCTGGACTTGCCGGAAGGTGTGTATCAGATCCACGAAAAACCCGATCAAGACGTATAAACGAACAGCTTGTCCCGCGCGCTTTGCCCTTGTTTCAGCATCAGATCAGACGGGGCAACACGCATTGCCGCTGCCAGTATTCGGCGCACGGCATCGTTAGCCTTACCATTTTCAGGAGGCGCGGTAACCGAGATGCGGATCGTCCCGCTGTCGATCACGATACTATCCTTTGCAGCCTTAGGCGTGACCCTGACCGCAATCGTCTCGCCAGGCGTGGCGCGGGCGCTCAAATTGGGAATGTTGCGCAATTTGGGTTTGGCCATCTTATACCTCATGCCTGCGAACAGTCTTGCACGTGCGGACAGGGAATGAAATTGATCCTGCAACTCCGGCAGATTGCTCTTGAAACGCGCAAGTTGCTCAACCAGATACAGACTGCCCATGTAAAGAAAGTTAACATATGTCCTTGAAGAATCCGGCCGCCCTGGAATTTCTGCAATCGCGCCGGTCTCGTCCGGCAAAGACATTGATTGCTCCGGCCCCCACTCGGGACGAACTATTGCCCTTGCTCACTGCCGCCGCGCGCAGCCCCGATCACGGCAAGCTGGAGCCGTGGCGTTTTATCGTACTGGAGAAAGGCGCGATGCCGCGCCTGGCCGCGCTGACGCAGGACCGCGGCATTGCCCTTGGCAAGACACCTGAAGAAATCGATAAGGCCCGCAACCAGTTTGACATGGGCCAACTGGCCGTGGCGGTGATCGAGGTTCAAAAACCATCCGAAAAAATACCCGCCATTGAACAAACCTACTCAGCAGGTGCAGTCTGCCTTGCCTTGCTGAATGCGGCCCTAGCCGCGGGCTGGGGCGCGAACTGGCTGTCCGGCTGGCAGGCGCACGATCCTGAGTTCTGCCGCAAAGCCTTTGGCTTGCAATACAATGAACGCGTCGCGGGCCTGATCCATATCGCAACCGAAAGCAAAGCCCCGCCGGAACGCCCCCGCCCTGATGTTGCGGCCATAACCGAGTGGGTCGCCGAGTGATGATTTTTAACGCATTCTTCGCGGCCCTCGGTCAGGTCGGAGATCCCAAGTTTCGCGCTGTTCTTCTGCGCGGCGTTGGTCTGACGATCATCTTGCTTATCGCGGCCTGCGCCGTGGCCATCTGGCTGATCAACCGAGCCTCTGGGAATGAGATTTCCTTGCCCTGGATTGGTGCCGTGCCGTGGCTGAACGACGCACTGAGCTACTCGGGCATCTTCGTGGTGCTGATCCTGCCGGTGTTCCTGATGGTGCCGGTAGCATCGGCAATAACGTCGATGTTTCTGGAAGAGGTCGCACAGGCGGTCGAGGACAAACATTACCCCACATTGCCAGCAGTCCCCGGAATTCCGTTCAGCGAAGGGCTGCGCGATGGGTTGAGTTTCATGGGCGTGCTGATCGTAGCCAACCTGCTGGCACTGATCCTTTATGCGATTTTTACACCACTGGCGCCGTTTATCTTCTGGGCGATGAACGGTTTCCTACTGGGTCGAGAATATTTCACGCTGGCCGCGATGCGGCGGATCGGTCGTGAAGGAGCGCGCAAACTGCGCGCCAAACATTCCGCGACGATCTGGCTGGCGGGCACCTTGATGGCCATTCCTTTGTCAGTGCCTTTGGTAAACCTGGTGATCCCGATCCTCGGCGCTGCCACTTTCACCCATATCTACCACAGGCTTTCAGGGCCTAGGCCCTGACGTTTACTCGCGCGGTTCCAGTTGGTTCAGCCAGTCGAAATCGCGCACCGAGATCACACCCGAAATGATGATCCCCGCGACAATGGCCCAGAGCACCACCGAAATGCCGGTGGTGATCCACATTTTCTTCTTCATATGATGCACTTCCGGCGCACCGGCATGGGTGCCCGGAACAATGTCACCCAGATCACCCTGCGTCTTGATACGGATTGGAAGCACAACCAACAGCGTCATGAACCAGATGACGGCAAACAAAACCAGTGCAGCAGTAATCGTCATGACGGCCTCTTTCGGCTTAAACCTGTTCTAGCTCGACCAGGCAGCCGTTAAAGTCCTTAGGGTGCAGAAACAGCACCGGCTTGCCATGGGCACCAATTTTAGGTTCCCCAGAACCCAGAACGCGGGCACCGGTTTCCTTCAGGTGGTCGCGGGCGGCGATGATGTCCTCGACCTCATAGCAGACATGGTGAATGCCACCGGCCGGGTTCTTTTCCAAAAAGCCGTTGATCGGGCTGTCGTCACCCAGTGGATACAGCAGTTCGATCTTTGTGTTCGGGAGTTCGATAAACACGACGGTCACACCGTGATCAGGCTCGTCCTGGGGCACTCCAACCTTGGCACCCAGCGCGCTACGGTACTGCTCGGATGCGGCCTCAAGATCGGGCACAGCGATGGCAACATGGTTCAGGCGACCAATCATGGAAATCTCCTCTGTTCTGCGTTGCCGCGGTTATGGGGGTAGTTTGGTCAAAGAACAAGTGCGCCAAATTGCCGTTAACGTCGTGTTAGCCAGAACTTCCTAGCGTGAGGCATCTGCTGATTAGGAGTTCTGACATGGACGATTCGAGCCCGTTCGCCTCACCCGCGCAGCCAACGGCCACGCGACCTCTGCTGGGCCAAACCATTCTGGTTGTCGAAGACAGCCGCTATGCCTGTGACGCGATCCGCCTGATGTGCCTGCACAGCGGTGCCCGCATCCGCCGTGCCGACTGCCTGACGTCGGCCCGGCGCCACCTGCAGATTTATCGTCCTTCGGTCATTCTGGTGGATATTGGCCTGCCGGACGGGTCCGGGGCCGAGCTGATCGCGGAACTCACCGAAACGACGCCACGAATAGGAGCCATTCTGGCCATGTCCGGCGACGATCATGGACAGGAAGCAGCACTGCGTGCAGGGGCTGATGGGTTTCTGGCCAAACCGCTGAAATCTCTTTCCCATTTTCAGCAGTTCATTCTGGAAAGCCTGCCGGAAGATCGCCGTCCCAACAGCCTGCACGCCATTCGGGATGAGGTTATTCGCCCCGATCCGATGGCCTATCGGGACGACATGGCGCATATCGCAGATGTGCTGGCCGGGCCGAATGATTGCCGCACCCTTGACTATGCGGCCCAGTTCATACGCGGCGTTGCACGTGATGCCGAAGACACAGTTCTGGCAGAGGCCGCACAGAGATTGGCTGAGTCGCGAGCAAGCGGCACTCCGATGACCGCGCTGGCCGCTCAGGTCGCGGGTATCGTTCAGGCGCGCCTTGAACAACGTGAGGCAATTTGAGATGGCGACGGCTTATTTTTTGACGGCCGCGATCCTGAGCATATGGGCATACACGCAGACGCGCGCCATGGCGCGAAACATAAGGATCGCGCGTGGATCGCTACCTTGCCCACTGGATGATCCACCAAGCACCTATGCCGCGCAGGGTATCAGCCATTCGGTTGACGACCCATCCGACAAAGAAAAAACCCGCCGCGACGAACGCGGCGGGTGATTGATCAGTCTTGCGGGATGATCCGCAGACCCAGTTCCATCAACTGATCCGAGGTCGGATCGGAGGGCGCGTCCATCATCAGATCCTCAGCGCGCTGGTTCATCGGGAACATCATGACCTCGCGGATGTTGGCCTCGTCCGCCAGCAGCATCACGATCCGGT
Organism: Ruegeria sp. BB7; assembly: GCF_056539365.1. NCBI lineage: Bacteria > Pseudomonadati > Pseudomonadota > Alphaproteobacteria > Rhodobacterales > Roseobacteraceae > Ruegeria > Ruegeria sp. BB7. The sequence continues at coordinate 865,893 of NZ_JBQFUV010000001.1, forward strand.
CGATCCCGGCGGCACATCCACCGTGCGGCGGGGCGCCATAGTGGAAGGCGTTGAACAAAGCGCCAAAGCGGGATTTGACCTCTTCTTCACCATACCCGGCCAATTCAAAGGCTTTCAGCATAATTTCAGGCTTGTGGTTTCGGATTGCGCCCGAGACCAGCTCATACCCGTTACAGGCCAAATCGTACTGGTATCCACGCACGTCCAGCGGATTACCTTGCAGCGCCTCCATACCACCTTGCGGCATCGAGAATGGGTTGTGCTCAAAATCGATCGCGCCGGTTTCTTCGTCCTGCTCATAGATCGGGAAGTCGACAATCCAAGCAAACGCGAAACGGTCTTTCTCGGTCAGGTTCAGTTCATCGCCGATCACATCGCGCGCCTTACCGGCAACCTTTTCAAAGGCTTTCGGCTTGCCACCCAAGAAGAACGCCGCATCACCGACGCCCAGACCCAGTTGCTGACGGATCTCCTCGGTGCGCTCGGGGCCAATGTTTTTGGCCAGAGGACCAGCGGCCTCCATTCCTTCGCCCTGATCGCGCCAGAAGATGTAACCCATGCCGGGCAGCCCTTCTTTCTGGGCAAAGGCATTCATACGGTCACAGAACTTTCGGCTGCCTCCCGTCGGCGCGGGGATGGCGCGGATTTCGGTGCCTTCCTGCTCCAACAACTTCGCGAAAATCGCGAAGCCGGACCCGCGGAAGTGGTCAGAGACCACTTGCATTTTAATAGGATTGCGCAGGTCCGGCTTGTCGGTGCCGTACCACAGGGCCGAGTCCTTATAGGAAATCTGCGGCCACTCCTGATCAACCTTGCGACCTCCGCCGAACTCTTCGAACACGCCTGTCAGGACCGGTTGGATCGTGTCGAACACATCCTGCTGCTCGACGAACGACATTTCAAGGTCAAGCTGGTAGAAATCGGTCGGCGAACGATCGGCGCGCGGGTCTTCATCACGGAAGCAGGGCGCGATCTGGAAATACTTATCGAAACCCGACACCATGATCAGCTGCTTGAACTGCTGCGGAGCTTGCGGCAGCGCATAGAACTTGCCCGGATGCAGGCGCGAGGGCACCAGGAAGTCGCGCGCACCTTCGGGCGACGACGCAGTGATAATCGGCGTCTGATACTCGCGGAAACCCTGATCCCACATGCGTTTGCGCATCGAGGCCACAACGTCCGAGCGCAGGGTCATGTTCTGCTGCATCGCCTCGCGACGCAGGTCCAGATAGCGATAGCGCAGGCGGGTTTCTTCGGGGTATTCCTGATCTCCGAACACCATCAGCGGCAATTCGTCGGCGGCACCCAGCACTTCAAGCTCACGCACGTAAACTTCGACCTCGCCGGTCGGCAACTTTGGGTTCACCAGCTCCGGCGCACGCGCTTTGACAGTGCCGTCGATGCGGATACACCATTCAGAGCGCACTTTCTCCAACTCAGCAAAAGCTGCGCTGTCACCGTCGCACAGAACCTGTGTCACACCGAAATGGTCACGCAGGTCGATGAACAGCACGCCGCCGTGATCTCGGACACGATGCACCCAACCAGACAGGCGGACGGTTTCACCGACATTGGCGGCGGTCAGAGCGGCGCAGGTGTGGCTGCGGTAGGCGTGCATGGATCATATCCCTTCGGGCGCAGAATTCGTCGCGCCGATACACCCTGTCAGGCTTGGAAAGTCAAGGCAGGTCGCACCGTCAAAACGGCCTTTGCACATTGCCCGAGTAGAAATAGATACCCAGCCCTGCAGCAAAGATGATGTTTCCCGCAATTGCATGCAGCAGGACGGCATAGAAAAACGACCCGCGCCGACGATAAGCCCAGGTGAATAGCAGCCCTCCGGCGAAGGTCATGATGGCGACGATCCAGCTCCAATACATCAAATGAGCCAGTGAAAACAGCGCAGCGTTCAGCAGATATGCCGCCCGCCCATTTGGCAGGATCACGTGGTAACGACGAAAGAACAGGGACCGGAACAGCAGCTCTTGCGGCAGGGCAGACATGATCGGATAGGCAAGCCAGATCACCACCAAAAATTCAGGTCGGTGACGTAACAAGAAGAATGCGGCCTCGGGCCGCGTGACCATCACAAGTGCGGCGCAAATAATCGTCATGGCAAGTGCAAAGACAACAACCTCGCGCCAAGACCAGTTGCGCCAATTATAACGCAGCTCTGCCCAGGCAAAGCCCGGCGTGAAGTGCAACAGCATGATCCCGATGGCCGTGAACGTGAAGAGGGACGGGAACATCCAGTTCGGTGGAAACAACACCGCGATAAGCACAGGCGCGGCGATGAAGAACAGCCCAAATTCCAATCGCAAGCGCAAATGCGGTTTCGCGCTGTCCACCCAATCGGTTTGTTTGCTCACTGTACTGCCAACTCCGCCCGGATCAGACCACGCAACGAATTTCCCATGTAGACTTTTGTTGCGTTTTTCAGGTCGGTCAAGGTCAGGGTGGTTTCGGTAACTTGCTTATTACCCAGCAGTTCTTCACGTAGAATGCCCGGTAGCAATCCGCTGGACAGCGTCGGGGTCAGGTGGCGACCGTCTGGCATGTGAATAAATATATTCGTGATCGTTCCTTCGCACAGTTCTTCGCGTTCATTCAGGAACAAAACCTCATCAATCCCTTGCGGCAAGGCCGCCCGGGCGGTGTCGTATAGCGCGCGTTGCGTGGTCTTGTGCTGCAGCCAAACGTCGGTCGCGGTCAACCGTGCCTCTGCAAGAGCCACCCGCCAAACCGCGGGGTTGTCAGCCAACGCTCCGGTCGTCACGTCCAGTCGCCCATCGGTGGCCAGCGTCAAGCGGCAACGCAGCGGCGTTTCCCCAGCGACCGAGTGGATTTTTTCAACAGCAAGCCCAGCATCGTACGGAACTCCGAATGCATCGGCTGATCGCGCCATCCGCGCCATATGGCGATCCAGACGTAAAAATCCCTGCCCTGGTCGATAGGCCAGCGTTTCGATTATGCGGAAGTCAGGGTCATCTGGTGGGCAAAGCGGGCTTTCCATAGTGCTTCCTCATACTCGGACGGTGCTGTGCTGTCCCAGACCACTCCGCCGCCTACATTCAGCGTGGCCTTGCCATCCTCAACCATCAGAGTACGGATCGCCACGTTAAACTCGGCCCGTCCATCCGGGGCCGCCCAGCCGATGGCTCCGCAATAGATATCGCGGGGCCAGGGTTCGAGGTCGGACAGAATCTCCATCGCGCGAATCTTGGGCGCACCGGTAATCGAGCCACACGGGAACAGCGCCGTCAGGATATCCGATAGTTCCGCGCCCAGATGTAGTTGCGCCTGCACCAGCGAGATCATTTGATGCACGGTTGCATAGGTCTCGACCTTGAACAGTTCGGGCACTTTCACCGATCCGGGCAAAGCAACACGGCTGATATCGTTGCGCAGAAGATCGACGATCATCAGGTTCTCGGCCCGGTTCTTGTCGTCCGTGGACAGAAAAGAGCGACGGCGCGCGTCTTCGGCCATATCTTCGCTGCGCGGCTGTGTGCCTTTCATCGGGCGGGTTTCGATCCCTCGGTCAGCGTCGGTGCGAAAGAACAGCTCGGGCGAGCGGCTGAGCAGATCGGGCAGACCATCTTGCTGAACCAACGCGCCATGGCCCACTGGCTGTCCTGATGCCAATGCAGCATAGAGCGAAGCGCTGTCGCCCTCCACGTTCAGGTCGATCGGAAAGGTCAGGTTGGCCTGATAGATATCCCCGGCTCCGATGGCGTCATGCACCTGTTTAAAGGCACGGGTATACCGCGCCTCGTCCCAGCGGGGTTCAAAACCAGTTACTCCGCCCGACGCTGCGGGAAGATCACGTTGCGCGGGCGCGTCATAGACACCAAAGCAGATCAAAGGCAGGCGGCGGTCTTGTGGCAGACGGTCGGCCAGACGGGGTTCCAGCGCATAGCCCAGCTCATAGCTGGCATAGCCCGCCAGCCATGCGCCATCCGCGCGCGCCTCATCCAGCGCCGCCATGGCCTGGGGCACGTCGTCCGGCTGGTCTGCGCGGATCACGCTGGCTGGCCGGTCGAAACTTGTTCCGGGCCCGGCTGGCCCTTGATCGAAACGAATACGCAATTGCATCCTCATTTGTCGTGCTGCGCGGTATAGAGAATACGGCGACAAGGGAAAGAGGGGAAAGCGGCAATTTCATCGCCGTTTCCGATACCCCTTGAACCTTTTCGCGCGGTCCCTATAACGCAGGACAATTTGGGCGCTTGGGGGTGCCCTGACTCGCAGATAAACAAAGGAACCAGGCCATGCCCAGAAGAACCGACATTCAGTCGATCATGATCATCGGGGCGGGGCCCATTGTCATCGGTCAGGCCTGCGAATTCGACTATTCCGGCGCACAGGCCTGTAAGGCGCTGCGCGAGGAAGGGTACCGTGTCATTCTGGTAAACTCAAACCCTGCCACCATCATGACCGATCCCGGGCTGGCGGACGCCACCTACATCGAGCCTATTACCCCCGAAGTTGTCGCCAAGATCATCGAGAAAGAACGCCCCGATGCGCTGCTGCCCACCATGGGCGGGCAGACCGGCCTGAACACTTCGCTGGCGTTGGAAGAGATGGGCGTTCTGGACAAGTTCGGCGTTGAGATGATCGGCGCCAAGCGCGACGCCATTGAGATGGCCGAAGACCGCGCCCTGTTCCGCGAGGCGATGGACCGGCTGGGTCTTGAGAACCCCAAGGCAACCATCGTAACCGCCCCCAAGCGCGAAGACGGTTCCACCGATCTGGACGCCGGTGTGCAGATGGCTCTGGATGAGCTGGAAGAAATCGGCCTGCCCGCCATCATCCGCCCCGCCTTTACCTTGGGTGGTACCGGCGGCGGTGTTGCTTATAACCGTGAGGATTATATCCATTTCTGCCGCTCGGGCATGGATGCCTCACCGGTCAACCAGATCCTCGTCGATGAAAGCCTGCTGGGCTGGAAAGAATACGAGATGGAGGTAGTGCGCGACACCGCTGACAACGCCATCATCGTCTGCTCGATTGAAAACGTTGATCCGATGGGCGTGCATACCGGTGACTCGATCACCGTGGCCCCTGCCCTGACGCTGACAGACAAAGAATATCAGATCATGCGTAACGGCTCGATCGCCGTTCTGCGCGAGATCGGCGTCGAGACCGGCGGCTCGAACGTGCAATGGGCGATCAACCCCGACGATGGCCGCATGGTCGTGATCGAGATGAACCCGCGCGTGTCGCGATCCTCGGCGCTGGCATCCAAGGCGACCGGCTTCCCAATTGCCAAGATCGCCGCCAAGTTGGCCGTGGGCTACACGCTGGATGAGTTGGACAATGACATCACCAAGGTCACCCCGGCCTCGTTCGAGCCGACCATCGACTATGTCGTCACCAAGATTCCAAAATTCGCTTTCGAGAAATTCCCGGGGTCTGAACCCTATCTGACCACCGCGATGAAGTCGGTGGGTGAGGCCATGTCCATCGGCCGCACCATCCACGAATCGATGCAAAAGGCGCTGGCCTCAATGGAATCGGGCTTGACCGGATTTGACGAGATCGAAATCCCCGGCCTGAACGTTGGTGTTTGGGAAGAGGCCGACGACAAGGCTGCCGTGATCAAAGCGATCAGCCAGCAGACGCCCGACCGCCTGCGCACCATCGCGCAAGCCATGCGTCACGGTCTGACGGATGATGAGATTTTCGGCGTCACCAAGTTCGACCCGTGGTTCCTGGCCCGCATCCGCGAGATCACCGAGGCCGAACGTCAGGTCCGTAAAGACGGTCTGCCGGTGACCGAGGAAGGTATCCGCAAGCTGAAAATGCTGGGCTTCACTGACGCGCGTCTGGGCAATCTGACCGGTCGCGACGAAGACAACGTCCGCCGCGCCCGCCGCAACCTCGGCGTCAGCGCCGTGTTCAAACGCATCGACACCTGCGCCGCCGAGTTCGAAGCTCAGACACCTTACATGTATTCGACCTACGAAGCCCCGATGATGGGTGAAGTTGAATGTGAAGCACGCCCGAGCGACCGCAAGAAGGTTGTCATCCTTGGCGGTGGCCCGAACCGTATCGGTCAGGGCATCGAGTTCGACTATTGCTGCTGTCACGCCTGTTTCGCGCTGACCGAAGCGGGCTATGAAACCATCATGATCAACTGCAACCCCGAGACTGTCTCCACCGACTATGACACCTCGGACCGTCTGTATTTCGAACCGCTGACCTTCGAACACGTCATGGAAATCCTGACAAAAGAACAGGAAAACGGCACGCTGCACGGTGTGATCGTTCAGTTCGGCGGCCAGACCCCGCTGAAACTGGCCAACGCGCTTGAGGCCGAAGGCATTCCGATCCTCGGCACCACGCCGGATGCGATTGACCTTGCCGAAGACCGTGAGCGGTTCCAAGCGCTGGTCAATGATCTGGGCCTGAAACAGCCCAAGAACGGCATTGCCTCGACCGACGAACAAGCTCTGGCAATTGCCGAAGAGATCGGCTTCCCGCTGGTCATCCGCCCCTCTTACGTTCTGGGCGGTCGCGCGATGGAAATCGTGCGCGATATGGATCAGCTGCGGCGCTACATCAACGAGGCTGTTGTGGTCTCGGGCGACAGCCCGGTTCTGCTGGACAGTTATCTGGCCGGTGCGGTTGAGTTGGACGTAGACGCACTGTGCGATGGCACCGACGTACACGTCGCGGGCATCATGCAGCATATCGAAGAGGCTGGTGTTCACTCGGGCGACTCGGCCTGCTCGCTACCGCCCTACTCGCTGTCAAAAGAGATCATTGAGCAGATCAAGGAACAGGCATTCAAACTGGCCAAGGCGCTGAACGTTGTGGGCCTGATGAACGTGCAGTTCGCGATCAAGGATGACGAGATTTATCTGATCGAAGTTAACCCGCGCGCCTCGCGCACTGTACCTTTCGTCGCCAAAGCCACCGACAGCGCGATTGCCTCGATTGCGGCGCGCATCATGGCGGGCGAAAAACTGGCGAACTTCCCAAAACGCCCGCCCTACAAGACTGTCGACGACACCAAGATCGCCGACCAGATGACACTGGCCGACCCGGACATGCCGTGGTTCTCGGTGAAAGAAGCAGTTCTGCCCTTTGCCCGTTTCCCCGGTGTCGACACCATTCTTGGCCCGGAAATGCGTTCAACCGGTGAGGTCATGGGCTGGGATCGCGACTTCCCGCGTGCTTTCCTCAAGGCGCAGATGGGCGCCGGGATGGTGTTGCCGTCCTCGGGTCGCGCATTTATCTCAATCAAGGATGCCGACAAGACAGCCGCCATGCTAGAGGCTGCTCAGGTGTTGGTTGAACAAGGCTTCACACTGGTTGCAACCCGCGGCACCCAAAGCTGGCTGGCTGATCAGGGGGTCCCTTGCGATGTGGTCAACAAGGTCTATGAAGGCCGCCCCGATGTGGTCGACATGCTGAAAGACGGTCAGGTACAGTTGTTGATGAACACCACCGAGGGTGCTCAGGCGGTTGAGGATAGCAAATCCATCCGCTCGATCGCGCTCTATGACAAGATACCTTATTTCACAACCGCCGCCGCCAGCCATGCCGCTGCGCTGGCGATCAAGGCGCAGGCCGAAGGGGATGTCGAGGTGAAGTCGCTACAAGGCTGACCGGCTCTGCTAGCGGCGAAATCCGCGCATTTTGAACCAATTAGTCCGCGCCCGTTGACCTTGTGTCATCGGGCGCGCATTTTTTCTGCAAACGAGCAGAAGGAACAAGAAATGCTTAGGTTTATGGCTTTTGCCGCAATGATGACGCTTACCGCGTGTGATGTCCCGCTGATCCCTCTGATCTAACAAAGTACGCAGCACTGTTTTCGCTTTCCCTGCGCTCGGCCTGGTCCCATCATGAGGACCTAAGCCAAACGAGGGAGCTGTGCGCCTTTACACCACATACGGAACCAACAATCTTCCAAGGGCCATTCGGTTTTATGACGCGATCTTTTCCGTTTTAAACCAGCCGCGCCTTCCGGGGTGGACCGAAGGGCGCGCTGGTTGGGGAACAGAGCCTGATGCCGGAACCGGGTTTTGGAAATGCACACCCTTTGACGGTAAAGCCGCGAGCGTGGGCAATGGGACGATGGTGGCTTTCCCTGCCCGCAGCGCCAAACAGGTTCGGCAGTTCCATGCGGTTGGTCTAGAACACGGTGGAGCTGATGAAGGCGCTCCGGGCACACGAGACTACTACGCACCTGATTTCTATGTCGCCTATTTGCGCGACCCCGACGGCAACAAGCTGTCCTGTTTTTACTACCACTACGACCCGGTAGAAGATCCGGGCGACTGAAACGGCCGCCCGGTAGCATCTAGACCTTCGCCGCCTCTCGCCTTTCATCCCGCGCAAACAACACGAGGTAAAAGACCGGAGCCGCGACCATGGTCAGGATCGTGGCGAAGGCCAATCCCCCCATGATCGTCACCGCCATCGAACGGAAGAACGCATCCGTCAGCAACGGTGCCATGCCCAGAATGGTGGTAATCGCCGCCAACATCACAGGACGCAGACGCGAGACCGAGGCCTCGACGATTGCCTCACGCAAAGGTTTGCCGGTTTCGCGGACCAAGTCGATTTCTTCGACCAGCACGATGCCGTTCTTGATCAACATCCCCGACAGACTCAGTAGCCCCAGCAACGCTGTGAAGGTAAACGGCAGGCCCGTACCCAGCAGGCCAATCACGACCCCGTTCACCGACATCGGCACCAGCAGCCAGATGATAATCGGTTGTCGAACCGCGTTGAAGATCAGAACCGAGATCAACACCATGATCAGCAGGCTGAGCGGCAATTGGCGCCCGAGGCTTTCATTTGCTTCACCCGCGTTCTCAAATTCACCGCCCCATTCCATCCGGTAGCCCGGCGGCAGTTCCATGCTTTCGATGGCCGCGCGCACCTCGGAGTGGACCTGTGCCGCCGTCATGTCTGGCGGGATATCAGCCCCCACGGTGATCGTCAGCACCCTATCGCGACGATGGACCAGCGTGTTAAGCGCTTTGTATTCGAACCCATCAACCATTTGCTCGACCGGGACAAACCTCTCGGACTGGTCCGAGAACACGACCTGATCCACAATCGAATAATCCCCGTCCGCAGGGCGGCGCAGGATGATCGGGATCAGGCGATCCCGCTCGCGGAATTCACCGGCAACGATCCCGTCCGTTGAAAACTGCAAGGTTGCTGCGATGTCCTCACGCGAGACGCCGGCGGTCTGGGCCCGTTCAGTCGCGTAGATCGGTTGCACTGCCAGTTCCTGCTCGCGCCAATCGTGGTAAACGTTCAGAGCGTTTGGTGAGGCCTCACTCATTTTCTGCACGGCCTCATCCGCCAGCGCGCGCAGCACCGCCGGATCACTGCCCGAGAACCGCGCCTGAATCGGATCACCGCCTCCGGGGCCGAAGATCAGGCGCTTGGTGCGGAACTTACCCTCGGGGAATTGTGCCTGACCAAAAGCTTCCAGATCCGCCTGCAGCCCCGGAATGTCATCCAGCGTTTCAGTACGGATAATCATATGCCCATAGCTGGGGTTTGGTTTTTCAGCCGAATATGTCAGCAGGAACCGGGTCGCGCCCTGCCCTACGAAGGTGGTGACAGATACAACATCATCCCGCTCATTCAGCCAATCTTCGAACACAGCCATATCCGTGGCCGTACGAGCGATGGGCGTGCCCTGCGGCAGGTTGTAATGCACGAAGAACAGCGGTGTATTCGAGTCAGGAAAGAACTGCTGTTTCACCAGCCCAAAGCCAGCAAAACATGCCGCCGTTACCCCGACCAATGCGGCAATCACCAGCCAACGCATCCGAAGCGCCCAGCTTAGGATCGCGCCATAGACGCGGAACATGATGCCACCATAGGCATCCACTGCACCCACTTCGCCTTGCTTGAAAAAATAGTGGCCCAGCATCGGTGTCACCGTCAGCGCCAGAACCCAGCTGAGCAACAGCGAAATCCCGATTACCGCGAACAGCGAGAACAGGAACTCCCCCGTCGCATCAGGGCTGAGCCCGATCCCGGCGAACGCCATGATTCCAATGATCGTTGCCCCAAGCAGTGGGATCTGCGTCTTCGAGGCCGCCTCGTCCGCTGCATCACGCGAGTTCTTGCCTCGCAGCATGGCGATCTGCATCCCCTCAGCGACAACAATGGCGTTATCCACCAGCATCCCCATCGCGATGATCAAGGCACCCAATGAAATCCGCTCCATCTCAATTGAGAAGATCGACATGAACAGCAGCGTCCCCACTACCGTCAGCAACAGGGTTGAACCAACGACAACGGCTGCACGCCACCCCATGAAGATACCCAGCACCGCAACCACGATGCTAACTGACAAGGCCAGATTTACCAGAAAGTCGTTCGAGGCCTGCTCGACCACCACGTGCTGCTGATAGATTGGCAGGATTTCAACTCCATATGGAATCTGTGAATCCAGCTCGGCGAGTTTTGCATCGGCTCGTTGGCCTACTTCGACAATGTTCTCGGTCGAAAGACCCGCGATGCCCAACGTAAACGCCTCGGTGCCGTTGAACCGGATCATGACCTCGGGGTCTGTCTGACGCCCTCTGGAAACATGCGCCATATCGAAAAGATTGATTACCTGCCCTTGCGATCCCAGGGACAACCCGGCGATGGCCGACACGGTGTCCGACCCTTCGGCGGTCAGAATCGTGGTGCGGTCATTTTCCGTCCGGACTGAGCCCGAAGCATTCACCGAATCCGCGTTGGCGATCGCCTCGTTGATGGCTGTGATGGGGACATTCTGGTTCACGGAAATGGCCAGATCTGGTTCGACAAAGATCGCCTCGTCCGGCAAACCCATCACCTCGACATCCGCCACACCGGGAACGGTAAGCAATTCGCGCCGCAAAAAGGTGGATAGCTCATGTTTTTCAGCGTCTGAAAACCCTTCGGCTGTGACCGCGTAAAACAGGCCAAACACGTCGCCGAATCCGTCATTCACCAATGGCGGGCTCACCCCTGACGGCAAGGTGCGTGACGCGTCGCGCACCTTGGCCCGCAGCTTTGTCCAGATTTCGGGCAGTTCTGTGCCATCATAGGTCGACTTGATCTCGACCTCGATCAGCGAAAATCCAGGTTGGTTGACCGAGGTGATCGTATCGACCTCGCCCATCTGCTGAATGGCTGATTCCAATGGTTCCGATACCTCCAACGCAACCTCTTCCGCTGTTGCGCCTGGGTATTGCGTGGCTATGACGGCGTTCTTGATGGTAAAGGCCGGATCCTCTAGGCGACCCAGCGACAGAAATCCCCAGATGCCCCCAAACAGGGCAATCAGGATGATCAGCCACGTATAGATCGGCCGGTCGATTGAGGCGCGCGCAATGTTCATCTGTCCGCCCTCAATTCGCAAAGCCGGCAAAGCGGCGCACGGCCTGTCCATCGGTCAACGCACTTCCACCCGCGACAACGATTTCGTCGCCATCCGACAAGCCCCTCAGCACCCGAACTTCGCCGGTTTGGGTCGGTTCGATAGTGACAGATACGTGCCTGATGGTGCCTTCATCTGCTCCCGTTGGCGAAAACACCATGACGCCCAGCGCACCATCAGCGCCTGCCACAATGGCTGACGCAGGAATGATGATACCGGTTCGGCCATCTTGCACCTGAACATTCACAGTCACGGACGAACCCGGCAAAATTTGCAGCCCTTCGGGCGGGGTCAGACCAAACTGGATGCGGAAGGTCTGCCCGACAGTCGAGCTTTCAGCGTCAAATTCACGAACCTGAAGAGGGAACACCTCGTCGCTGACCGGGAACTTGGCTGTGATCGAGATGTCTTCTTCCTGACCAGAGCGCTGGAAGAGAATTTCAGGCACATCGACCTCAATCCGCAACTCGGACATGTCGTGGATGCGAACGATGGGCGCGCCAGCGGACACGGTGGTAAAGGCTTCGACCGCCCGGCTGGACACCAGTGCGTCGAACGGCGCGGTCAGAGTGGCGTGCTCTAGGTCATATTCCGCATCCCGCACAGCGATATCGGCTAGTTGCGCTTCGGTCTCGGCATCGTCCACGGCCACTTGGCTGGCGGCGGTGCCACGCAAACGCGACAGGCGGGCCACGGTGCGGTCTGCCTGATCCTTTTGCAAAACTGCGCGGTCGTAACGACGCTGAAACGGAGCCTTGTCTAATTGCGCGATCAACTCACCCTTGGGGATTACAAAGCCTTCGGTCACCGGCATCTCGACGATTTGACCAGATACCTGAAAGGCCAGATCAACGGTTTGCCGCGCTGCAACCCGTCCAAAAAACTGCCGTGAAAAGCCCGGCGCGGTTTCACGCACCTGCATCAGCTTGACCGGCTTAACCGTGTTTTGGGCAAGAACCGGCGTCGTCAGTGCGATCAAAGCCGCAGTCAGAACAGAGAGGAGTTTCATTTCGTCAATCCCTCGGGAATTCCTGTTTTCAGGATGTTGTCTCGGATTTTACGCGCCAGTCGCGCGAATTCGACAGTTTCTTCGGCAGTCAGTCCAGAAGCACGGCGAAATAGATCCCCGGCCTCGGACACCAACATGTCTCGGGCATCTTCACCATGATCGGTCAGAACCAACAGCCAAGCACGGCGGTCATCAGGGTCGCGTTCACGGATTAGGTACCCCGCCTTTTCCAGACTATCGGCCGTAGCAGTGATGGTCGATGGAACGCTCAGCATATCCGCCGCCAGAACACCCATACGCTTGGGTTGGTCGAGCTTGATAAGCATGTGGCATTCCGGATGGCTCAGGTCCGTTTCCATGCAGTTGAACGTCTCTTCCAGTTTCCAATACAGGGCATACACCCCCATGATCGACTGGATTTCCGGGCTTAGGCGGCCAAGCCTGGTGCTGATATCGTCTTGCATGAAAAATTCCCGCGTGAGTCTGACAGGCCACATACTTCATATTATGAACTATTCAAGATGTGAACCTAAATTTGACGAATACCCGTATGTTCCGTTGGGTCACCATCCCTTGATCAAAGCCTGCCACAACTGCATTTTAAGCAAATTCGATACCTTCAGGACCCGCCATGTATACGCCCGCAATCACCGGCACAGGTGTTTTCACACCCGAGAACGTCATCACCAACGCCGAACTCGTCACCGCATTCAACGCCTTTGCCGACAAGCAAAACGTCAAAAACGCGGATGCAATTGCGGCGGGTGAAGTCGAGCCGATTCAGCATTCTTCGGAAGAGTTCATCCTCAAGGCATCGGGCATCCAGAACCGCTATGTGATGGACAAGTCCGGCGTTCTGGACCCGGACGTAATGCATCCCCAGCTGAGCCAGCGCGGGGATGACGAACCCGGCATCATGACCGAGATGGCCGTGGATGCCTGCAAAAAGGCACTGGCGCAGGCGGGCCGCAGTGCCGAGGATGTCGATCTGGTGATCTGCGCTGCATCGAACCACGAACGCGCCTATCCCGCGATAGCGATTGAGATTCAGCAGGCACTGGGGATCAAAGGCTTTGGTTTCGATATGAATGTCGCCTGTTCCTCGGCCACATTCGGCATTCAGGCGGCAGCGGACATGATCCGCTCGGGTTCGGTCCGGTCGGCGCTGGTGGTGAACCCCGAGATTTGTTCGGGCCATCTGGAGTGGCGCGACCGCGATTGCCATTTCATCTTTGGCGATGTGGCGACCGCCACCCTGATCGAACGGATCGAAGACGCGACGGGGCCGCATTTCGAAATCCTCTCGACCCGCTGCGCCACGTCGTTCTCAAACAATATCCGCAACAACAACGGCTTCCTGCGCCGCTCGCGCCCCGATGGCGTTGTTGATCGGCGCGACATGCAGTTCATGCAGAACGGCCGAAAGGTGTTCAAGGAAGTGCTGCCGATGGTCAGCAAACATATCTCGGACCACATGGCATCCGAGGGAGTGGCCAGCGGCGACCTGAAACGCCTGTGGCTACATCAGGCCAACAAGACGATGAACGATTTCATCGGTAAAAAGGTGCTGGGCCGTGAGCCAGAAGCGGGAGAGCAACCCAACATCCTGCAGGACTATGCCAACACATCGTCAGCCGGGTCGATCATCGCGTTTTCCAAGTGCTCGGATGATCTGGTGGATGGGGATGTCGGGCTGATCTGTTCGTTCGGTGCCGGGTATTCAGTAGGATCGGTGATCGTGAAGCGACACGGGTGACGGTCGGTTTTCCCGAATTCACGCAAGAGATTGTTTGACTGACTGCTTTGAGCCCAGACCTACTCAGTTTCTGTAATGAAGCGAATGCCTGCTTTTTCATTGTACTGAGGCGTGCGACAATTGGGTATGGCGCTTACCAAGGAACACCACATCAACTTGTTGAAACTGGCCGAGCAGCAGTTTCGTCTAGCGTGCATTGTCAGTGTTCACGCAACTCTTGAAACCCTGCCGCTGGATGCACCAATTTCACAGTCCTTCGGAAGGCACACATCCACTTGGGAAGAGTTTGGTCTTCGGCAAGATCAAGTTGAGTATGCAGCTCCAACACTTGAGTTTGTTTCGACATTCGTCATGTCCTCGGTAATGCGGCAAGCATTCGCGGAACATGTCCCTAACGCAAGAAGCCATGAAAACCCCGAGGTGGCAGCCGCTTACCAAATCGCCCGACTGACCAGAAATGCATTCTCGCACCACATGCTGGTACCGACATGGTCAATCGACGATGACTGCAGAAACCAGATATTCGAGGTGAGAGATGTGGTCCGTTTGGCAACGTCAGACCTCGATGGAAAACCTCTGCAGTGGGAACACTATGGTGGTCATCTCGCGATTTGGAGGTTATGTCAGTGGGTTCGCTTTAACGTTTTGGATGACACCCCTCCTGTTGATCGCAAGCTTCCCGATCAGCCAACAATCGAGGTGATCAAACAAGGCAACGTCTTGGCAAGGAAGATTGGCGACATTCCCACCGGCAACGACTGATGCCGGCATTGGCGCTGGCGCAGCGAAAGAGTGGATTGTCCGCAAATCAGGTGTTCAAAGACCGTGTCCGCAGCCGTTCCTCACAGGAAGATTAGCGATCAGCCCTAGCTCACGCTTTCCTCTTCCAGATGCAGCTTCATCTCGATCAGAACCTGTTGCAACTGGCTGGTTTCCTTCAGCAGACGCTTGGCCTCATTCACGGTGATGATCCCGTCTTCGATGGCGGCTTGGTACTCGGTCATCAGCATTGCGAAGCGCTGGCTTAACGCAATAACGTCTGAGTTCACCCCTCCGGTGCGCGGTTTGTCCGAGTTGCGACCGTCATAGGACAAGGTGATGTTCTTTAGATCGGCCAGCGCCGACGTGACGTGCGGATAGCTGGATACGGCCTCAAGCCGAGCGACAGCATCGACAGGCATAAACCGGTCGGCATGTTCTGCGTTGTCTGAATAATACCGCCCCAGTGTCGCCTTGGATTTGCCGGTGATCTCACACGCAGATTCGATACCGACATCTTTGACCAATGCTTCTGTATGCTTTTTCAGATAAGCCCCGATATCTGCCATGTTATTACCTTTGCTGCCTGCCTCACCCACAACATCTGCCATTGCGGGGGAAAGGGACAGGAAATTTCCCATACTCTAGTCATAATTGAAATGTCATATATTGGCTATCCCTCAGATATGCAGGGGTTTTGTGAGTGAGTGGCGGCCGTTCCGGCCGGTAACGAGTGCTTGCGGGGCGCTATTTCAGCCTCGCACTTTGTAGGCCGCATGTTGGCCGACGGCGTCGCTGTTGTAGGCGTGGGGGATCCATCCCCTTTGAGCATACGCTCTGCCCCTGCAACAACAACGGCGGCGTCGCATCTTTAACGGCTTTTGGTACCTTGCCCAGACTGGTCTTGCCATTTAGACCCGGGCGCATGGCAAAGCTTTACTTCAATTATTCCACCATGAACGCGGGCAAATCGACCGTGTTGCTGCAGGCTTCGCACAACTATCGTGAGAGAGGCATGGACACCTATCTGATGACCGCGGCGCTGGACGGGCGCGCCGGTGTCGGCAAGATCGCCTCACGGATCGGGATATCCGCTGACGCAGATACCTTCGTGGCTGGAGATAACATCTTTGTGATGATCAAAGCGCGACTGAGCCAAGGCAAGGTCGCCTGTGTTTTCGTGGATGAGGCGCATTCTATAGGGCTTTAGAGGATACTCAGAAACACAAATTTGTTTCACTAATTCTTGAAGAAATTGCTTGCTTCAAATTTTGTTCCGCATTCGTTCTTGATGTGCTTTAGGGTTGTATAATATACTCCAATCCTAGGGGTATTTGAACATGTATCGTCATCATCATATCGTTTGGATGAGCACACCTGACACCGGCGCCAATAAAACTCCGGTGATTTTCGTTTCCGAAGGCGGTGGCGACGTACTCTTCGAGGCGTATGCCTATTTATGTGATTCAGACCAAACAGGTATGAGCACGAGTTGGCAGCAAAAGGCAGCCGGTGATATTGGCCGTCTATACGAGTTCTATCGCATCACAAACGCATCGACAGATACTCAGGCTCAGGCAAATAATTTTGTTCACGCCTTCCTGAGGGCATCCAAGCATGGCACCATTCGAGAAGACGGCTCCGATCCACTAGAATTGCGATGGGTTGGAATGACAAACACCCGATTTGCAAACCTTAAGAAGAATTTACGTAGATTCTTTAACTTTCTCGAAGACCACCTTGAAGGCAACTTTTTGAGCGCCTCCAAATTTGCAAAACATTCAGCTTCTGCCGTCGCCTTTGAGCGTACAAGAAAGAATTCCCTGCTTTATCATTTGAGTGACCGCGGGGTTTCCAACCGTCGAAAAGGCTTCGCGGCTCACTCGTTGTCTCAGGAAGGCAGTGCAAATTCATTTCCTCGATCTCACCTTGAGACTCTGATATTTCAAGGCTGTAAGCTCACCAGAAAGAAAAGGGCTTTCGGTTCCAGAATTGCAAACGAGTACAATATCAATCTTTTGATGAGCCTCTGCCTCCTAGTTGGCGGCGGGTTGCGTGAGTCAGAACTTTTTCACATTTGGCTGGACGATGTCAGACCGTTCGAAAAAGGAGGAAAGGTCTACCTCTATCACCCAAGTGACGGTGTCGTAAGTGGTTACGGGCGAACCGCCGTACGGCGCAGACAGTATCTTCTCGAACAATATGGTCGGCTTCCTCGTAATGAGTTAGGCGCAACAAACCATGAACTTGCGGGTTGGAAAGAGCTTTTGGTTGACGACGAAAAATTGCAGCGAACTGAGGTTTATTTTATCGATCCAAAGTGGCGACAACTCTTCATGAGTCTGTTTTTGGAATACAGGGATTCCGTGCGACCTTCTGAAGTTCGTCATCCTTATTTATTCGTGTCGTTGTCAGACAATGAATTTGGCCAACCTTGGAAAATTCACTCTTTTCAAGACGCTTGGAAAGCGGCTTTGAAACGCATCGGAATGAAACCTGATGCCGCACAAGGAATTAATCCTCACGGTTTGCGCCATGCATATGGTCAGGCGCTCGTTGATATGGATGTTCCACCACGCATAATTCAGTACGCAATGCACCATAAATCACCTCTAAGCCAACGGGTTTATACCCGCCCGTCAGCGGATACTGTGAACAAGAAACTAACCGAAGCTAGAAGTCGTTTCTTGGCTGAGGAAAGTCACCCCAGCCTTACCGGCGTAAATGCAATGGATCTCATGCTTATGAACAAGAAAGATCCCGCGGGCTTACTCTCTGCCTGGGCAACGGACTTAAAAAATGAATGAATTCGCAACTTCGTTAACACAGCATGCTACTGCTGATTTTCAGTGGATCACTCCCCGAGCCTCCAAGTTTCAGGAAGGCTCTCTGTTTAACATGGATCGCAACAAACTAGCGATCACCAACTATGACCTAAGTCGTTGGAAGGCACTTGGTCAGAAGTGGGTCGAACACGCCTGGACCACAAGAAAAAAAGCTCAAAACAACCATGCAATTGGCAGGAGTGACGAAACTGTCCGATCCCTTCCCGAGCGTTTTACAACCGCAGAATCGATAACTGATGTATTGAAAGTGCTGGATGAAACGCTTCTGCATATCGCCTCTGTGGCCGAAGATCCAAGTGTCAGGCCTGAAACAAAGACTCGATTAAGGGGAGCCGCTGGATGGATCTGTTCAGAACTGGCTGCGGAAAACGTCGCACTTGGCCCTTGCTTTCCAACAACGGATCAAGTTTGGGTTCGTGCCGGGCCGCGACTTTCAGACCGTCACCCTCTTTATCAACTGGTCCAAATTGCTCGACGGGGAAATGAAACATTTTCAGGCGGCTATTGGCTGGCAAACGCGCTAAGACTACCGGACACCCTCCTGTTTGGTGAGGATCTTGTCGGCGCAATTATTGAAACCAACTCCTTTCGCTCAGCCCGACATCGAGCGGAAGCTGGCAAAATACTTCGGGCCATGGTCGAGTCCACCAAAACAAAAAACCCAATGTGGACTCCCCCTGAAGTTGATGCGAAAAAGCGCGCCGCAACTCAGCGAAAGAAACTGACGGATAAAAATCTCTGGTGGATGACCGAACCTGAGCATGGTGATGCACGCTTTGGAGTTTGGCGGACTGATGCTCAGGCTTGGATCAACACGCTCCCGAACAACAACCTAAGGGATCAAACGCAAGCTTTGCGTGCCTTTGCCAGTTGGAACAGAAAACGCGAAAACCCACTGCTAAAACCCGGTGACGTAGAGCGACACCACATAAAACGGATCGCCGCGAGTGAAAAAAACGAAGAGTGTTTCTTTGAATGGTTGAATGAACATACCACTGAGGCGCGAAGGCGGTCACGCATCAATAAAATGCGCGAGTTCTTTGACTGGTGGCTCGATAATCGCGCCTTTGACCTGAACCTGGAAGACAAAAAGAATCCCTTTCGAGAAACTGACATCGTTGGTCTCAAAGGAAACAGAACCACTGGCAAAAGCACAAAGTCGGTTTTGCCTCGCATGATTCTAGAACGAACAAAAGAAGTACTTCGGGCAGATGACTACGCCTTTGCACGAGCACTGAGAATGTGCCAAGCGAGGGTTCTGAATCCAGAGACGGGCAAATATGAATCTCGGTTTTCGCCTGTACTTCCAACCGTCGTGGATTTGCTCTTAGAGGTTCCCCTCAGAAACTTGCAAGCTGCACTTTTGGACTCCGGGGAAGCCGACGAAGAGATCTGGGATATCGATGCCAAATCATGGATCAAAAATGACCACCCTCTGGCACAGAAAGGGCGCCGCGAGGGGGCGATCCGAAAGATCGCCAATCCGCTCGGCTCTTCCATCACAGGCCTTTTCATTAACACCAACAAGACAGAGCTTAAAGGTGATGGCAATGCGGAACGCGGCTATGAAATCCCTTGGGAGAACCAGTACATATTAGAACGCCTCGGCTCATTGTCTAAATGGCAGCGCAAATTCAATGCAATTTGGGATCCCGAACTACACTTTCGAACACGCGCTCAGCTGTCAGAACCATCTCGACAAATTCAAGGCGACGTTCGAAATCTCAAAAAACACACATACCTTTTTCGCGCTCCAGGTGGAACTGAACCGGAAACGTATTCTCGAATGTCTCGCTTTTGGAATCTGCTTCTCCAAGAGGTTGAGAGGCAACTTCGGGATGACAATATTGATGTCGAGCTGGTGAGGCGAAGCGGTGAAGATTTTAAGGCAATCTATACGTTACACGGATTAAGGGTTGCGGGGATTACCTCGTTCGTCGAAGCTGGAGTACCGCTCCACATTATCGCAGAATTTTTGTCCGGGCACGCGACACTGATGATGGTTCTGCACTACACTGTATCTTCCCCTGAAAACGTCCACAAAATCATCGAAGAAGCTGCACGTGTTAAAGCCGAATTCGAAGATGATATGCCGTCTCTTCTCGACCAAATGCGGCGCCAATCACAGGAAGACGCATCCTCTGATGATCTTTTGTTCCACGATTTTTTGGGCAGCAAGCGCGCAATCGAGGAAATGCAGGTCAGCAGTTCTGATCTTTGGGACATCATGCCTGACGGCATCTGCCCAGTAGGTGGATCAATGTGTCATGTTGGCGCTACGCCGTTAGATTTTTTGGATACTGCTGCTGGTAGAAATCCATTGCGGGAAACCCATTATGCGCCAATTCAAAGGGACCAATACAACTGTGCGCTCTGTCGCTTCCGGGTAACTGGACCAGCTTTCCTGCATGGCCAGATCGTCATTTTTAACCAGTTGCTTTTCAAAATTCAGCAGGAGGCTCGGTCTAAACGCGAGTTGGACGAAAAGATGGCGAATCTAGCATTAGAGGGAGTAGGTCGCAGGAGATTGTTCAAACTTCAATCAGATGCCGCTGCAATCGATGGACGACTGGAACATCTAATCAGGTTGCTCCAGACACGCATGCTTGAAATTCAGCAGTCTAGAGCACTCCTGGATCGTAAGGGTAGCAAAAGTGTCGAAAAGCACGCCCTCATCACACGAATGCGGGCCGAAGAAATTGATTTAGCAATTCAAGCAGACTCCGGTCCGTGGGATCTTTTGGAATTTGTCGCCCAAACTGCCGAGGTTTTCCCAAGTATTGCAGAGCGCGAAGCACCACTAAAAAAGTTTAGACTTTTGTCGCGTATGTTGAAGAACAACGGCCTTGATGACTTCCTGTTGGAACTATCTGAAACTGAAGCACTGGAGGCTGGCAATCGTTTGACACGGGTCTTACAGGACTTGATCCGTCTTCAGTGTGAAAGCGATGGACGGCAGGAGATGCGTGAATTGATGGACTGCTCAACCACGCTGACAGAATTAGGTGTAGCCGATAAATTTACCAACATTCACAGAGAGTTAAGAGACAATCTAGCACAACCGATACACCAATTGAGGCTTTCCGATGAGTAATACGCAAAAGAGTACCGCTCAGATGAAACAGGAGAGCGTTGATCGTTTCAACTCTTGGGTTGCAGATCGCAAGTCCGATGGCGATTGGCAAAACTATATCCGTTGTGATCGACTGAATCGAAGTGAAATTTCCACAGAATGTGGATTTGCAAGATCGGCCTTTTCAAGCAACAATCTTTTGAAAGCCGCCTTGGAAACGGTAGAAAAAGAACTGGCTGCCACCGGCGTTCTTGCCACGACTTCGACTGAGTCTCATGATCACCAAGACGTTCGAACTCCGGCTGGTCCAGACCCCAGAGATCAGGAAATCAACAGGCTTCGGGAACGTGTGTCGGCACTCGCCGCTGAAAACGCAGAACTCAAGGCACAGTTGAGATCACGAAACACAATTCTCGATGAGATCATCCCTAGAGGCCGCCGGGTTAGCATAGGGAATGGGCAGTGAATTCAAGTCTTATGCTTTGGTTTCGGAGCCGCGCCACCCTCGCAGCGAATGGATTATCTGGCGCCGGGGGAGTGTCAACAGGAGTGGTGCGGCCCGCAGCGAAGCGAGGACACGGTCTTGTTGATACGAGAGCGGGGTCTGATACGTCCGGTCGCAAGAGTGTGGATACGGGTACAGGGACAAAGCATGGCTTTGGTTTTGGTGGGTTGTCATCTGAGCATATAAGCAATCTGAATTACGTAACCTTTCTGCGTGAAGATCCAGATTTTAGTGGCATTGGCAACGCACGCGCCGGCAAACTGGTCTATGCCTTCGGCAATAATCTGCACTCGGCAATTCTGGACCATGATCCGCGTATTCGCGATGTGTTGCCGCCTGAGGTCGCTTCAACACTGTGTGCGGTTTATCCTGAAAAGTTAGCGCAAGCCCGTTTGGCACTTCTTCTTGACGAACTGGGTATCAGCAAACGAGTTGGTCGTTTGATTGTAAACGCTTGGGGTTTCCAGGGCGTGGAGGCTTTGAAGGACAACCCTTATTTACTAATTTCCTGGTTAAACTGGCCGAAGGTTGATGAGCTTGGCAACGCCATGGGGGTGCCTGACAATGACCCGAGAAGGCTTGCGGTGGCCGTTGAAGCGGTTCTGTACTCCCGTCTAGAGGGCGGGAATACATGGACGCCAGAAAAGACCGTAAAGGGGCTCCTGAAGACCTTACTGGGGTCTGAAAAGTTAATTGTCTGCGCATTGAAGGCAGCCGTCGATCACATGGGAGCAATACTAATTGAAGACGGGTATCAACCAATCGGCACTGCTGTTATGGAGCGAATGCTTGCAGTGCGCGCGCTCAGCGGCTCCCAGGCGCAAGGAGACATTTTCAGGACCGAAATTAAGCCAAATGTCGTTCAAAGGCTCATAGGGCCATTAGAGAACGCTCAGGGATTTCCCTTCACAATACAGCAGCGGAGAGCAATCACGACAGCAATCAACCAACCCTTCTGTTTAATTGGTGGGTACGCTGGCTCCGGAAAAACCAGTGTGCTGAAAGGTATTTGTACCGTCGCATCGGCAACTGGTCGGACTGTTCACCTCATGGCTCTGGCAGGACGAGCAGCTAAACGAGTAACAGAAGCCACAGGCTTGCCTGCATCCACGATCTACAAGTTCATTAAGGATCATAAAGGTGTCGTACTGGATTCCTCACATATGATCATCGTTGATGAAGCAAGCATGGTCGACTTATCAGACATGTATCGGATTATTCGGGCAGCAGGCGATGCGCAGATCGTACTTTCTGGTGATCCTGCGCAATTGCCTCCGATTGGGTTTGGTACTCCATTCAACGACTTAATGCGAGATGATGACATCCGCTCGGTCACATTGGACCGTGTGCATCGGCAGTCAGAGGATAGTGGTATCCCGTACATTGCAGAAGGGGTACGTGAAGGCCTCACGCCCAGCCTACATAGTTTCAGAGAAGTTGGCGAAGGTGTGGCATTTATTGAAGCAAGGCCTGACGAAATTAACGAGATCATCAGGTGTGTCGGCCAACAGTTTTTACAGGCAGGAACTGACCGCGACGACGTTCAAATCATAAGTCCGGTGAAGAAGCATGCTGGGGGTGTTTTACAACTCAATGCGTACTTCTCAGGCTTGAAACCCAACCGCCCATCCATGCCAGGCCGAGCGGGTATCAGGGTTGGAGATCCGATAGTCTATTTAAAAACGGACCTCGACCGCGGTTTGAGAAATGGCTCTTTGGGGCGCTTAATGGAACCTAGCGTAGCTGAGTTTGACGGCGGCAAGATCGAACTCACATTGGCAGATGCAGAAAATGTCGACCTTGCCTACTGCTTGACCGTGCACAAATCTCAGGGGTCTCAATGGCGCCGAGTGGTTTTGCCGATCTTCAACTTTACCAGAAGTAACTTCGTTGATAGATCAATGATTTACACGGCAATTACACGCGCGTCAGAACAAGTCGTTTTGGTAGGTGATTTTGAAGCATTCAGGGTCGCAGTAGAGGGCCGGTCAGCTGCAAGTCGCCGAGAAACAGCATTGGATTACCACATTGGACGGGTTTTGGGGGAAGGTCATGTCAGTTTCTAAACGTGTAGAAAAGCTGGATCAAAATCCAGAGTTTCTCGCCGCCGATGCGTTCCGGAAGGAACTCCTTCGGCAGTATCCAGGTCGGCAGAGAACAATCGATGCGATTTGGAGTTCAGCAATTCATCTCATCGAAAACGACGAGACCTTGAGCTATGCGGCAGTGGGAAAGTTCGCAGTTTCACAATACGGAGGTCCAAGGGGCCAATCGATCCAAAACAACGAAGACTATAAGAAGTTAGTATTGTTGTTAAAAAACCTCAAACCAAGTCCCTCAAAAAGTACTGGAACGTTCGAACAGAAGTTACTCGCGTTAGCCCAAAACGACGCGGACCGATCACGCATTCGCCAGCTTATCGATGAGAGAAGAATCCTAGCCGATAAGGTACAATGGCTCCAGAAGGCACTTGAAACGCGCACCGTTCCCCTTACTGCCCCCAATCCAGAGATACGCAATCTCGATACTCTGCCGTCGCCCCAAAAACCGGATATTCCAGTTCACGCTCAGCAAGAACTAACAAAACTTATCGACGCTGGATTTTGGGCCTCATTGGACTGCGAAGTTCGTGCTGATGGTGTATATATCGATGATTGGAAGATTCTGGACCGAGCAGCTTTGGACTACGTTTCAGAATGCTTGGATACAAAGCTATTGTGACGGCGACTATTCTGCGGCCACATAGTTTGTTTGCCGGATGAGTTCTTGATCTTGGGCAACCATGATAGACCAAAGGCGTTCCCCCACCCATTGAGCAACCGGCGGCGTGACGGCGTTCCCTACAGCATGATATCGAAGGCTGTCTATTCTATCTTTTTGACCCTCGTCGAAGTGATGAGGCAGAGTCCAATCAACCGGGAAACCTTGAACCCTTTCGACTTCATTCGGTGTGAAACGTCGCACCCGCCCGTCTGGATACCAAACATAGTTACGTGACCAGTCTGTCCCTGTATGCCGTGCCGACTCCGCATAGATACAATGCGCAAGGCTTTTTACGAGGGGTCCCTGCTCAAAATCTCCAATGATTGTCTGAAAGAGGGAGGGAGATTTCTTCCCATTCGGTCTACCCTTCTTAGGATTCCAGTTGCCGCATTCTGGCTCAAAAAGTACTTCTCCGAGACCTCTCCGGTCTCGATGCATGGCAACAATGTAGACGCGACGGCGTTGCTGGGGGACTCCGAAGTCTTTGCTGTTAAGCACACGCCACGAGACGTCATACCCGAGTTCATCCAACGCCTTGAGTACGATTGCGAAGTCTCGTCCTCCGTGGCTAGAGAGAAGGCCGTGCACGTTTTCGAGGATAATTGTTCTTGGGTTACGCCCTCGAACGAGTCGCATAAATTCGTGAAACAGTCCAGACTGGCTCCCTCGAAGCCCAGATCGCGGCCCCATTCTTGCAAGCGAGAGATCCTGGCAGGGGAAGCCTGCGGCCCAGACATCAGCTTCAGGGATTTCTGTTTCATCTAGCCTCCTAATGTCTTCGCTAATGGGCAAGTCAGGCCAATGCTGCATCAAAATTTCACGGCAGAATGGCTTGACCTCACAATGAAATTTCAGCTCGAATCCAGCGCGTTCCAAGCCCAAGTCGAGACCACCGATTCCAGAGAAAAATGATGCAACAGAGTACGACAGCTCGATTTCCCCCTTGGATTGAGTAGTTTTAGCTTATATCTCTATCTAGCGTAACGCGGTTCCGTCAACTACGAAATAGGGTATTTCGTCCTCTTTTTGTTCTGCGCTGCATATCGGAGACTTTTTGACATGAGATTTGCAGGATGACGACTTGTGAGGTCCATTGGAGGCCATCGGGTGGCCGAGGCGAGTTCGAATTCGTCCCAGCGGACTCCCTGATGGACCGGGAGATCCATGTAGACTTCGATCACCTCGGCATCCGAATTGACGCGGAGGTCAGCGGGCGCCTCGCCCAGGGCAAGCCCCGCCTACGAAAGCGTGAAGCCAATAACCGGTCCAAA
Organism: Ruegeria sp. BB7; assembly: GCF_056539365.1. Taxonomy (NCBI): domain Bacteria; kingdom Pseudomonadati; phylum Pseudomonadota; class Alphaproteobacteria; order Rhodobacterales; family Roseobacteraceae; genus Ruegeria; species Ruegeria sp. BB7. The sequence goes on from NZ_JBQFUV010000001.1 coordinate 891,267, forward strand.
TTGCATCTTCCACAGTTAGTCATGGCCGTCGCAGCATTACCGGAGCCGGCTCGATCAGACCAACACGCGCTTTCGTTTCCGCTTGAAAATAAATCATTCGTAATGGACCAGATGGATTTTGATGTCGTGGAAGACGACGGTATCACAGCCGTCCTCTCACCCTTACGAGTGTCGGTCTTGCATAGTAACTTCCAGGTTCAACTTGATGACAGGCTAAAAGCCATCGCAGAAGATTTGACAAACATTGACAAGATCAGGTCGCACAATCCGAAACTTGCGGATGCAGTTGAGGCCCACGCCGCAGAGATATCCAATGGCATGAACTCGGGTGCTTTGCGCAAGACCGCAAATAGACTGATCGACCTGAAGTCCGAACTCTTCGGACTAACCAATGCTGGCTCCGCGCTAACCCTGGTCGAGGCAGTTACCAAGCCAGAAGTGGACGCTGAGCAGATAGCCGGCAAGGAAGGACGCATCCTCACAAGGCTTCATGTATACAAAGAAAGAGATCGGAAATTTGCCAAACAGGTCCGAGACTACTATCGTCACGCCAACGGTGGAAAGCTTGTTTGTGAAGCGTGTGGCATAGTTCCTGTTGACAAATATGGGGAACCAGGAGAGCGCTGTATGGAAGCTCATCACAAAGTTCCAATCGAAGAGTTACAACCCGACAGCGTTACTCTGGTGGGTGACATGGCTATGGTTTGCGCATCGTGCCACCGGGTAATCCACTCACGAAAGCCTTGCCTGACTCTGGAAGAGGTTCAGGCAATAATCACAGAAAGTTCACCATAGAGAGTGGCCGACAGGATAAGCAAAGACCGACGCTCTTGGAATATGGCAAAAATCAAAGGGCGAGACACTAAACCGGAACTGCGTCTTCGCTCTGCCTTGCACAGGAACGGTTTCAGGTTCCGGGTTTGCAAAAAAGACCTCCCTGGCAAGCCAGATATTGTCTTCCCAAGACAAAAAGTTGCGATTCAAGTACGTGGGTGTTTTTGGCACCAGCATAGCAATTGCCCGGCAGGGCGCTTGCCGAAATCAAACTTAGATTATTGGCGCCCCAAGCTTGAGGGAAACTCAAAGCGAGATGCAGAAAAGGATGAAGCCATACGACGCCTTGGTTGGCGTGTGATTGTTATATGGGAATGCGAACTAAAAGGCGATGAAGCATTGTCAAACGCAGTTTCACTTATATCTGAAACAGTTTCGAAACCGACAGCCAGAAGATGACAATTTAACATCCACAGCGCACATTCAGGATAGAGAACCCATTTCAACACTGCTCAAAATACTGGTGGGTTGTTCTGTTTAGACATCCGAACTCGCGCATGGCCGATGGTAATGCTAAGCATATGCACTAAAGCCGAAACTCAGGGCCGCACTCTTAGGAGACTAGCTCAAAATAGTCGCAACAAATGGAGTGGTTTCGAATTGCAGCCATAGATCGCGAGCACTGCCCTAAACTACTATGAATAGCGCTTCAATTGTTCTGTACAGCTATTCCATGCTTCGAACCAATGTCGCCGGCAGACAGACTTGTAAGTCTCATTGCCACCTATTTTGACTTGTGGACCTGAGAAGACAGGTTCCCCTGAAGTTCCTAGCCGCAAAACTGCTGTGGCGAGCCTACCGCACTCGCAGATTGAGCGCATCTCGCGTACCACATCGGCAACCGCAAGAAGCGTTGCTGCCCCCTCGAACGGTTGCATTCGGAAATCTGTACGAAGACCGTACGCCAATACTGGTACATCTAGTTCATCAACTCCTCGGGCGAGCTGCATCACTTGGGTACTGGTCAAAAAGTGAGCCTCATCGCAAAGTACCGCCGCAACATTTCTCGCTTTGGCTGGGATCATGATCTTCTCGAACAGGTCGTCGCTCCGAGAAAACGTTTCTGCCGGCGCCTCAATTCCTAAGCGACTGGCGATTGTCTTCGCGCCCGCGCGATTGTCAAGCTCTGCGGTCACCAATAGGCATTCCATGCCTTTCACAAGGTAGTTGTGACGCGTCTGTAAAAGAAGAGTAGATTTCCCCGCATCCATGCTTCCAAAGTGAAAATACAGCTTCGCCATAGTGAACCCTTTCTGCCTAGCGGGGAATTCATATCTACCAATTTCCCCGTATCTACACCTTGAGAAAATGTCGATCAGCTAATCCAAGAAATCACATGTTCCTGAAAGTAAATCCGGTATACTCCTGAACACTTAAGATCACGTGAAAAGTATGTAGAGTATGCATTCGAAGTATGCTAACCCAAGCTAACCACTTGCAATCAATCAGTATAATCCAAAACCCTATACAAAAGTCAGTTCCTGACCGAAGAACAGGTTTGGCAACTGGCACGCGCCGTTGATGACCTGAAAGTGCCGGTTCTGGCCTATGGGTTGAGGGTAGATTTTCAGGGGCGCCTATTTCCAGGCTCAGCGGCCTTGCTGGCGCTGGCCGATGAAATGCGCGAGGTCCGTACGATCTGCAAATGCGGGCGCAAAGCGACCATGGTGATACGCCAGGATGAGAACGGAAACACCATCACCGAAGGCGCGCAGGTGCAGATTGGCGGGAACGAGACCTATGTCTCGCTCTGCCGCAAACACTGGCGCGAGGCGGTCGGCCCCTAAACCAGATTCGGCAAAGGGCGACCCGCGACATAGGCCGCTACGTTGTCCAGCGCCATATGCCCCATATCCGAGCGGACTTCCTCGGTCGCGGTACCCAGATGGGGTAGCAGGGTCACGTTTTCCATTTCGCGCAGCGCCTGCGGAACAGCGGGTTCGAATTCGTAGACATCCAACCCTGCACCCGCGATCACACCGGCTTGCAGCGCCGCAATCAGGGCCGACTCGTCCACAACCTCTCCGCGCGCGATATTAATCAGGATGGCCGAAGGGTTCATCGCCCCAAGCACCAAAGCGTTGATCAGATGACGGGTTTCCGCACCACCGGGGACTGCAAGGATCAGGAAATCGACAGATCCGGCCAGTGCCTTGAGATCGCTGGTGTACACAGCCGGAAAGTCTAAGTCCTTCGGGCTGCGTGACTGATAGGCGACCTGCATTCCGAACCCGAAATGGCAACGGCGGGCGATGGCCTGACCAATACGGCCCATGCCGACAATGCCGACTCGCTTGCCCGTCACGTGGTGACCGAGCATTTGCGTCGGATGCCAGCCCTGCCAGCCGCCTGCACGGACCAACCGTTCACCCTCACCTGCTCGGCGCGCGGTGGACAGTAATAGGGTCATAGCGATATCGGCAGTAGCGTCAGTGACAGCACCGGGGGTGTTGGTCACTGCGACCCCTGCAGCGCGTGCGGTGTCAACATCGATGTGATTGTAGCCGACGCCAAAATTCGCAAGCAGCTTGCAGCGTGGGTTTGGAACCTCTGCAAAAACCTGAGCCGAAAACTGATCACCCAGCGTTGGCACGACCAAGTCAAACTCCGTCAACGCGCGCAGCATCTCATCGCGCGTCAGCGGCAGCGTTTCACTGCGGATCTCGACATCAAATTCGGCCCGGGCGCGAGCTTCGACAGAGGCGGTCATCGGGCGGGTGATCAGCAGTTTCATCAGTGCATCCGTCCGCCGATGGGAACCTCGCCATCCGGACCGATCAGAACAACCTCGCCATTCTCATCGGGCAGGCCCAGCACCAGAACCTCGGACATGAATCGGCCGATCTGACGCGGTGGGAAGTTCACGACGGCCATCACCTGCTTGCCGACCAGCGAGGCCGGATCGTAATGCGCTGTGACCTGAGCCGAGGTTTTCCGCTCACCAATCTCATCGCCAAAGTCGATCCACATCTTGATCGCCGGTTTGCGAGCCTCGGGGTACGGCTCGGCGCGGATGACCTCACCCACTCGGATATCCACCTTCAGGAAATCGTCGAACGTTATCTCACTCACGGGACAGCTCCTTGGATCGGTCCGTAGCGGCTTTGACAGCGCGGCGCAGCAGGTCGGGGAAACCTTCCTCTTCGTGCATCAACACCTCAAGTGCGGCCTGCGTAGTTCCGTTGGGTGATGTCACGTTGATGCGAAGTTGCGAGGGGTCTTCCTCGGCAGCCATAGCCAGCGCACCTGCCCCGGCCACGGTGGATTTTGCCAGCTTCATCGCCAGTTCATGAGGCAATCCCTGCGCCTGACCGGCGGCGGCCAGCGTTTCGATCAGGTGGAACACGTAAGCCGGCCCCGAACCGCTGAGGCCCGTGACCGCGTCCATCTGTGCCTCATCTTCCAGCCGGACAGTTTGGCCAATGGCCGACAGCAGGCTTTCAGACAACGCAACATCTGCGTCAGACGCATGTGTGTTGCCGATGAGTGCCGTAATTCCCTGTCGAATCGCGGCGGGTGTGTTCGGCATGGCCCGTACGATCGGGGTTCCTTCACCCAATACGGATTCGAAAGTGGCAATCGAGGTGCCCGCAGCAACCGAGACAAACAGGCTGCTGCCACCGCCCAGCGCCTGGATCGCAGGCAGGGCCTCGCCCATCATCTGAGGCTTGACGGCCACCAGAACCACTGCGGGTGCTTCGGGCAAAGGGGTGTTGATATTGACGCCCTGCGCTTTCAGCCAATCTGACGGGTTCGGGTCGATCACCCAGACCGCTGACGCAGGAAGGCCATGCTCTAACCATCCGGCGAGCATGGCCGATCCCATCTTGCCGCATCCCAGAAGAACCAGCCCCTGCTCGGCGACACGTGACATATCCATGATTGCCCCTCCCCTTATTCGGTTTGGGGCAAAGCTTTACGCGCGGCCGTAGGCCTCTGCAATGGCGACTTGCATCGCTTCTTCTGGGGTACGGTTACCCCATGTAACCAATTGGATCGCCGGATAGTAACGTTCGGCGCTCAGGACTGCAGCGGTGATCATCGTATCGATTTGTTCCGGGCTGGCCGTCTGTCCGCCTGCCAGAACCAGACCGTAACGGTAGACCATCAGTTTCTGATTGGCCCAATAGGTAAACGCTCCGGCCCAACACTGATCATTCATCTTGTTCAGAAGCTCATACAAATCGGATTCGCGATCCGAGGGGGGCTCCATTTCGAACGAACACACCATACGCAGGGTTTCGTCATAGTTGGACCAGGCCAAAGTGATCGAATATGTGCGCCACTGCCCTTCGACAGCCATTGCAATCTGATCATCCCCGATCCGGTCAAAGTCCCAGTCGTGATGTTCGGCAAGATGTTCAACAATATCGATCGGATGAAGGTCTTCTTCGAGAAACTGCTCGGAAAGGGCCATAATGCCACCTCACTAATCTCTAGCATTTCGGGGCTGGCAGCGCCCCAGCGCTAGTTGCCTGCTCTACAAGCCGGGCTTCCCCCATGGGCCTGTACTAAATATGGTGCGATGCGAGATGGGTTCTGACAACCCTATTTCTTGGGGATAACAGCAATAAGTTGTGGACGAATGGCAACGGCGATCAAAATATTGGCATGGGCCGCAGCTTTGTCTTGATAAATTTTCACAAGGCGCCAAGATGCACGACACCGCACAACCCGAACCCGGATTGCGCGGCGGATAGCTTTAGCCCGAAATCAAATTGAAGACGTTATTTGTCCAGCTTCGCCTCTAGCGCTGCGATACGCGCTTCGAGCGCTGCGTTTTCCTCACGAGCTTTCTGAGCCATCGCGCGGACTGCGTCAAACTCCTCACGCGTTACGAAATCGCGGTCGGCCAGCCAACGGTCCATCATCGACTTCATCGCATTCTCGGCCTCTTCCCGCGCGCCCTGCGCCACGCCCATGGCGTTGGTCATCAGCTGGGAAACATCGTCGAGGATCTTGTTGCGGGTTTGCATGGCTTTACTCCGAAATCGCGGTTGGTCTTTATATGGGGAAAGATTGGCTCGGGCTCAAGGTTGACTTGCCCCACAAACCCCGGGCAATGAGACGCACATGCAGGCTGTTCTGAATTTTCCCGATCTGTCGCCCGAATTGTTCTCGATCTCGTTGTTCGGGATGGAATTTGCCCTCAGATGGTACGCTCTGGCCTATATCGCCGGTATTTTGATTGCATGGCGTATGGGGGTGATGGCACTAAAACGCCCAGCCTTGTGGCCAAATAAAATGCCACCGATAAAGCCCGAACAGCTTGAGGACCTGATCACTTGGATCATCCTTGGCGTGATTTTGGGCGGGCGGCTTGGGTTCGTGCTGTTCTATCAGCCTGCCTATTACCTTTCGAACCCATTGGAGATTCTGAAAGTCTGGCAAGGCGGCATGGCCTTCCATGGCGGACTGTTGGGAGTCGTAGTCGCATCTTACCTATATGCGCGGCGGCACCAGATTTCTGCTCTGTCGCTGGCCGACCTGATTGCGCACACAGTGCCGCCTGGGTTGCTGTTGGGTCGTCTGGCAAACTTTATCAACGCCGAACTTTGGGGACGGCCCAGTGAACTACCCTGGGCCGTCGTTTTTCCCGGTGCGGCCGCGCAGAATTGCCCCGGCGTCTTGTCCGGAATGTGCGCGCGGCACCCGTCGCAACTGTACGAAGCAGCGCTTGAAGGCCTTTTGCTTGGTGCCATACTTCTATGGCTGGTCTATCGCCGCAGGGCGTTTCACAAGCCCGGCATGATTATGGGCGTCTTTCTTGCTGGATACGGCGCGTCGCGGTTTATTGTCGAGTTTTTCCGCCAGCCGGATGCACAGTTCATCTCACCCGGCAACCCGCTGGGTCTGGCTTGGCATATTGGGGGATACGGGCTTACGATGGGGCAATTGCTATCGCTGCCGATGATCGCGCTTGGCCTATGGTTCGCTCTGCGCATACGGCAGACCAGGAGCAGGCTATGACCCTGAAGAAGCACCTGCTGGAACGGATCGCACAAGACGGCCCGATGAGTGTCGCCGACTATACAACCGAGTGCATGCTGCACCCGACGCATGGTTACTACACCACCCGCGACCCATTGGGGGTAAAAGGTGACTTCATCACAGCCCCCGAGATCAGTCAGATGTTTGGAGAACTGATCGGCCTGGCGCAGGCCCAAAGCTGGCAGGACCAGGGACATCCTGAACATTTCGCTCTGGCCGAGCTGGGACCAGGGCGCGGCACCTTGATGGCGGATATACTGCGCGCCACGGCCCGTGTGCCTGGGTTTCACGACGCGGCCGAGGTCATTCTTTTCGAGGCCTCGCCCACCTTACGGGACATCCAAGCACAAACACTGAAGGGCCATGAACCGCGCTGGATCAACTCTGTTGCGGACCTACCCGAAGCGCCGCTGTATCTGGTCGCGAATGAGTTTTTCGATGCCCTGCCCATCCGCCAATTTGTGCGCGATGGCAACGGCTGGCGGGAACGCCTGATCGGCTCTGAGGACGGCGCGCTCACTTGGGGGCTTGGGCCGCAGGCGGAACAGGTCGCGCTCAAGGACAGGCTGAACGACACCAAGGATGGCGATCTGGTTGAACTTTGCGCGGCAGCGATCCCTATCATCACTGTGATCGCGGGGCGGATAGGAACACATGGCGGCGCGGGTGTGATCGTGGATTACGGCGACTGGCATTCGCAGGGCGATACCTTCCAGGCCTTGCAGGCACATGAACACTGTGACCCGCTGACCATGCCTGGCGAGGCCGACCTGACAGCACATGTGGACTTTGAACCGCTTGCTTTGGCAACACGCGCCGCCGGTTGCGCCCATTCGCGCCTGACGTCGCAGGGGGTGTTCCTTGAACGGCTGGGAATCACCACCCGTGCGCAGGCCTTGGCCACACAGCTTGACGGATCAAAACATGACGAACTTGTTGCTGCGCATCGCCGGTTGACGCACCCCGAGGAAATGGGAAACCTGTTCAAAGTGCTGGGCCTATACCCTTCCCCTTCTTCACCGCCGCCGGGACTGGAGCCATGACCTTGGAAATTCTGACCTCAGATTTGCTAGACCCACTGCGCCACGGCTTCTTCAGCCGCCGTGGCGGGGCTTCTTCGGGGATCTTTGCGGGGCTCAACTGTGGTTATGGCTCCTCTGATCAAACCGAGGCCGTCACGATCAATCGCAAACGCGTAGCCGACGCTATGGAGGTCGAACCCGAATCGATGATTGGCATACACCAGTTCCATTCACCTGTGGTTCTGACTGTGGACGCCCCCATAAATGGCGACAAACCCAAGGCTGATGGCGTGGTCACGGCCACTCCGGGGCTGGCCTTGACGATTCTCACAGCCGACTGCCAACCGGTCCTTTTCGCCGACACTAACGCAAACGTGATCGGAGCTGCTCATGCAGGGTGGCGCGGCGCGCGGGACGGGGTACTCGAAGCAACGCTGGATGCGATGGAAGCCCTGGGCGCAAAGCGAGAAAACACCATGGCGGTGATTGGCCCGTCCATCTCACAAGCCGCTTATGAAGTAGGACCTGAATTTTTGGATGATTTCGTAGTGGAATCTCAGGAAAACCTACGATTCTTTGCAAATGGGAAAGGTGACAGGCTGCAATTCGATTTACCCGGTTATGGCCTTCACAGGCTGCGACAAGCGGGTATCGGTCAAGCTGAATGGACACGCCACTGCACCTACTCCGACCCCGAGAGATTCTACTCTTATCGCCGGTCGACCCACGCGAAGGAAGCCGACTACGGCCGCCTGATTTCCGCCATAAAACTTTAAGGTCAAACGCCAATTGTGGCGATTTCGCCGCTTTTTCGCCACATTTCTCGTGTCTTCTAACTCTCGAGAATTTAAAATTTATTGTCCGCTCTCAGTTGTTTATCGGTCGATTCTCAAAGAGGGCACGGCAATACAAGGCGAAAGGAAACGGAAATCTTCGTATGTCCTGAATTCAACCCGGATCAGCCTTATCGCCGCCGCAATGGTACTTCAAATTGGATGCTGAGAGGAAAGCGGGACGAATGTCCCCACAGCGAGCAGGACACAACATGAAGACGAAATCGCGCTTTCTTAGCGCCGTGATTGCGGCCACCGGAAAGCAAGAGCTGGAAATGCCGTGGAAACGCGTCTCCAGCCAATCTGTCAGGGTTGTACGCCGTCTGGCGACGCGACGCTGATCTGCCAAACCCTTGGGGCCAAGCTGCCGGTTTCAAGGGAAAAGACGCGCAACGGAGGGGTGCTCCGATCCGCTGCGTGACCTGCTGACAACATTTTGTTCAGACAGGATCGGAGCGTGTATCGCCGGCAATTACGCCTGCGTTTGTTATGAGTTTGTCTGGGGGGTCAATGTGATGACCACGAATGTAGGAATAGTTAATGAGACAGGCGTCCTTTGCGTTTGTCATCCTGCGGTCACCGTTCTCTTTCAAGGCAATAAAGGAACCGAACAGGCGGGTCTGTATGGGAGTTCAGCCTGCCTGCGCGGAAACTAGAGGGGACGGAATTGTAATGGCTATTCCAAATTCTTTAGCGCGCGCCGCTAAGAATGCCGTAGAAACATCGGCATTGCTGCGGGACGCGCCAAGAACGGCGACAAAGCAAAAAGCGCAGTTGCGGCGCTATGAAGTTAGTACGCTGATGGAAAACGGGGATGTTGTTCAGACCCGCCACATCGCGCCAGCGCTGCAGGTGTTCGAGGATGCATTCTGTGCCTTCACCCGTGGCTCGCTGGTTGAAACGGAAACAGGACCGATGGCAATCGAGGACCTGCTGCCCGGCGACACCGTTCTGACGCAGAACGGCAGATCGGAAACAGTGCTTTGGAAAGGGTCAGTCACCCTGATCCCTGGTCGCGAAGATTCCCGAGGCCGGACACGCCCCCTGACCCGGATCATGGCCGATACGTTTGGCATGCAAAAGCCGATGTCAGGTGTGATTGCCGGTCCAGCAGCACGCTTGCTTGCCTCGCCCGGACATCTTCGGCATCTGCATGGCGGCGGGCCGGTCCTGACACCGATTCACGAGTTTCAGGATGGCACGAGCGTCATCGAAACACTGCCACCAACACCGGTTGAGCTGTTTCACATCTGCCTCAAGCGGCACGCAGTCATCAATGTCGACGGATTGCAGTTCGAAACCTATCACCCTGGGCTCAACGCGGTGCGCAGGATAAGCCATTCGCTGCGGTCAATCTATCTGAACCTGTTTGCGCATATTGATTCACTGAATGATTTCGGCCCGCTGGCCTTGCCACGCGCCGGAGACGGAGAAGTGGATGCAATAACCGCTTAAATCTTAATGAGTTCTGCAATGTGGGGGCATTATGCAGTTAGTTCTAAGTTGGGTCTTGTGTATGATGGTGACAGCCTTGCTACCACCGGTAGAACCACATCCTACATCACATAGGGATTAGGCCGTCCTGCTCATCCGTTCTTCCAGAACGTCAAAAGGCACGCCGGGCTCATCTTTTGCGCCGCGAATGACGAGCGAGGTTTTGACGCTGGCCACGTTTGGCGTGGTCAGCAAATCGCCTGTCAGGAACTGCTGAAAACTGCTCAGATCCGGCGCGACACATTTCAAGATGAAATCAACCTCGCCGTTCAGCATGTGGCATTCCCGAACCAGCGGCCATTCGCGGCAGCGTTCTTCGAATGCGCTCAGTTCAGTTTCTGCTTGGCTTTCCAAGCCGACCATCGCAAAGACCTGAACCTCGAATCCCAACTCGCGCGAGTTTACATCAGCATGATAGCCACGGATCAGGCCCGATTCTTCCAGCGTCCGCACGCGGCGCAGGCAAGGCGGGGCCGAAATTCCCACGCGTTTTGCCAGTTCGACATTGGTCATACGACCGTCTGCCTGCAATTCCGCTAGTATCTTGCGGTCAATCTCATCCAGCCGTATCGCGACCATCAAATACTCCTGATTTTTCGGTTGTTATAACAGCGCCCAACGGATGCGCAATAATCTTTCGTGGGTGCGCAATATTGTTTATTTACAATTTCTTTTTTGGTCACCAATTGTCGGACCCAAAACCGCTGTCAAAAGGAAGGGGCTTTAAGCGCGGCACAGGGGTCGCTATATCCATCCGCTAAGGGCCAAGTGCCCATATCAGGCAGATCGAGTTGGGGGTACCATGGCCGAAACACGTCACACTAAGGTTCTGATCATCGGGTCGGGACCAGCCGGTTATACTGCGGGTGTTTACGCAAGCCGCGCGATGCTGGAGCCTATTCTGGTGCAGGGTATCGAACCCGGCGGTCAGCTGACCACCACCACAGATGTCGAGAATTACCCCGGCTTTACCGAAGTTCAAGGCCCTGATTTGATGGTCAAGATGCAGGACCACGCAAAGGCGATGGGCTGCGAAGTGATCGGCGACATCATAAGCGATCTGGACGTCAGCAAGCGCCCCTTCACCGCTAAAGGTGACAATGGCACAACCTACACCGCTGACGCAGTCATTCTGGCCACCGGTGCCCGCGCCAAATGGCTGGGCCTGCCTTCGGAAGAGAAGTTCAAGGGCTTTGGCGTTTCGGCTTGCGCCACCTGCGACGGCTTCTTCTATCGCGGGCAGGAGATCGTCGTGATCGGCGGCGGCAACACTGCCGTGGAAGAAGCGCTGTTCCTGACCAACTTCGCCAGCAAAGTCACCCTGATCCACCGTCGCGACGAATTGCGCGCCGAAAAGATCCTGCAGGACCGTCTGCTAAAACATGAAAAGATCGAACCGATGTGGTTCCATGAGCTGGAAGAAGTCGTCGGCACCGATGCGCCTCTGGGTGTCGAGGGCGTGCGCGTCAAGAATGTGAAAACCGGCGAAATCACCGAGATCCCCTGTAAGGGCGTATTCGTGGCCATCGGCCATGCCCCGGCCAACGAGTTGGTAAAGGAATCGCTGGAAACCCATATGGGTGGTTACGTCGTGACAAAGCCAGGCTCGACCGAGACTTCGGTGCCGGGTGTGTTCGCAGCAGGCGACCTGACCGACCACATTTACCGCCAGGCCGTCACCAGCGCCGGTATGGGATGCATGGCTGCGCTGGATGCCGAAAAGTTCCTGGCTGAGAACGAGTAAGCGATGCTGAACTTCTCCGGCCCAGTCTGGAGAATTCTGTTTCAGTCTCAGATCGCCGCCCCTTTGGTCGCCGCACAGGCACCTGAGGGGCGCTTTCATCATTCGGGACAGGTCGCGCTTTACTGCTCGCTCAGTGCCGAGGGAGCCGGGGTCGCCATCAGGCGATATGTTTGTGCGAATGATCCACCACGGATATTGCAACGCGCCCAGGTTTCAAACGCAAGACTGGTCGACCTGCGCGGTCAACCCGACGCCTCGATTGTCTGGCAGGATATTCGTGAAAAACAGGGCATGTCGCCGACATGGAACTATTCCGACAGCGCCCGCGACATTGGGGCTGACGGTCTGATGTACAGTTCACGAACCCGCCCCGAGCTTAGCCACATTGTACTTTTCGAATTCACCTCCGCCCTGATCCGCACAGACACTCTGGCCATACCCTGGTCTCCACCCTACCTGTAGCCACGAGCTTGACCCGCTCGTGCAGCCGTATCAGACTCGGGGATAGGCAAAGAGAATGCAGGTGGCTTGATTGAAAAGCGTGTTATGGCAAGGCGGGTGGACAACCCGGCTGAGGATCACAAGCGGCCTGGTCCTGTTCACATTTGCATTCTTTCATTTCATCAATATCGGGCTGGGTCTGTTTCACACTGACTATTTGCACGGCATGCAGGATGGCCGCCACGCCGTTACCCGGCATGATCTGGGCAGCGTGATCCTGTATCTCGCGCTATTTGTTCATGCCGGACTGGCACTCTATTCCATCAGTCAGCGCCGGACGCTGCGAATGCCGTTCGCCGTGGCGTCACAAGTTGTTCTGGGGCTTCTGATTCCGCTGCAATTGATCTCGCACATCGTGCACACGCGCTATGCCCACGAAATCTATAACGTCAATGACGAGATGGGCTATATCATCATTCTTATGTGGCCCAACTCTGCAATCTGGATGCAGAGCCTTCTGCTGCTGGTCGTTTGGGTCCACAGCTGTATTGGCTTGCATATGTGGCTACGGCTGACTCAATGGTGGCCCAGAATGGTGCCCTATCTGATCGGCCTCGCGGTGTTTATACCGTCCTTCGCGCTGGCCGGGTTGCTGACCGAAGGGCGGCGTATTTGGGCCGACTTCGCCGATCCATTCCTGCGCGATCAATATATCGAACACTATAACTGGCCTTCACCCGAAGCGTTTCAGACCATGTTCAGTGTCAAAAACAATGCTCTGGCTGCATTTGCGGTGGCTTTGGGGGTTTCACTGGCTGTCTTTTTCATCCGCAAGCTGTGGCGTCGGCGTCATTCGGTAAGAGTGAAATATGTCGATGGCCCCGAGATCGTGGCGGAAAAGGGCATGACTCTGCTTGAGATTTCGCAGGCCAACAGCATTCCACATACATCTCTGTGCGGGGGCAAGGGGCGTTGCACCACTTGCCGCGTGATCATCGAAGATGGTGGCGATACACTTCCCACCCCCAGCGATGTCGAGGCTCGCAGCCTTGCAGCCGTCAGCGCCCCCGAAGGCGCGCGGCTCGCCTGTCAAATTCGCCCAACAGAACCGATCACAGCGTTCCGTATGTTCCGCCCGGATGGAGGGCGCAGCCGGGCACATGCCAGTCAGGGGCAGGAACGTGAACTGGCGGTTTTGTTTCTGGACATGCGCGGATTCACATCTCGGACGACGGGCCAGTTGCCCTATGACATCGTGTTCCTGCTGAACCGTTTTTTTGATGCGATTGTCCCCGCGATCACAGCAGATGGCGGCGTGGTCGACAAATATATGGGCGACGGGTTGCTGGCAGTGTTCGAAACCTCAAGTTCGGAAAGTTCGGCAAAGGCAGCACTGCAGGCTGCTGCTGATGTCAGCCGCGCGCTGGGCCGCTTTAATAACCAACTTGAAACCGAAGGCAGCCCACGCATCCGCATTGGCATGGGCCTGCACCTGGGCGATCTGGTACTGGGTGAAATTGGTGCCGATGGAAATTCTGCCCGCACCATCATTGGCGACGCAGTCAATGTGGCCAGCCGCTTGGAAAGCGAGACCAAGGCGCTTGGTGTGGAACTATTGGTGTCGGCGGAATTGCTGCATGCTGCGGGTCATGAAGGTGATCTGAGTAACATGCGTTCCTTTACGCTTCGCGGCGTGAACCAGCCAGTCTCGGCCCTTCCGCTCGCGGACGCTGCCGAACTTGCCGTGCATCGGGCAACATAAGAACACACGCACAAAATTTAGCCGATTGCCGCGCATCAACGGGAATATGGTCGCGAAAAACCGCGCATGGCAGAAAATCCTTCCAATCCCAGCAAAAACCGCGCATATCGTCCTTTGTTTAGTAAATGTATATGGACTTCGACCATCAGCCGAGGCACATGCGCCTCAAACACCTCTGAATCACCGGTAGAACCGCACTTCGACAAGAGTATTCCTATGACGATGTTAAGCAATCTGGCCCCGATCCCCGAACTGTACGTTTCGTACGAGTCGGCCCAGAAACTAAAAGTAGAAGCCGCCGACTTGACCAGCTGGGATCTGAGCCCGCGTCAGATCTGCGATCTGGAACTGTTGATGAATGGCGGTTTTAACCCGCTCAAGGGCTTCCTGTCCGAAGCCGATTACAACGGTGTCGTTGAAAATATGCGTCTGGCCGACGGCACCCTGTGGCCGATGCCCATCACCCTGGACGTCAGCGAAGATTTTGCCGAAACCATCGAACTGGGTCAGGACATCGCCCTGCGCGATCAGGAAGGTGTCATCCTCGGCACCATGACCGTGACCGACCGCTGGACCCCGAACAAGGCTCGCGAGGCGGAGAAAGTCTTTGGCGCTGATGACGATGCGCACCCGGCGGTGAACTATCTGCACAACGTGGCTGGCAAGGTTTATCTGGGTGGTCCCGTTGTGGGCATCCAGCAACCTGTCCATTATGACTTCCGCGGTCGCCGCGACACCCCGAACGAGCTGCGTGCCTATTTCCGCAAGCTGGGCTGGCGCCGCATTGTCGCGTTCCAAACCCGCAACCCGCTGCACCGCGCACACCAGGAACTGACCTTCCGCGCCGCCAAAGAGGCACAGGCCAACCTGCTGATCCATCCGGTTGTCGGCATGACCAAACCGGGCGATGTCGACCACTTTACCCGCGTGCGCTGCTACGAAGCCGTTCTGGACAAATACCCGGCGTCGACCACCTCGATGTCGCTGCTGAACCTGGCCATGCGCATGGCTGGCCCGCGTGAGGCAGTCTGGCATGGGCTGATCCGCGCAAACCATGGCTGCACCCACTTCATCGTTGGCCGCGATCACGCTGGTCCGGGTAAAAACTCGGCTGGTGAAGATTTCTATGGCCCCTATGACGCGCAGGATCTGTTCCGGCAGTTCCAGGACGAGATCGGCGTTGAAATGGTCGACTTCAAGCACATGGTTTATGTGCAGGAACGCGCCCAGTACGAGCCCAATGACGAGATCGCCGACAAGGATAACGTGACAATCCTGAACATCTCGGGCACCGAATTGCGCCGCCGTCTGCGCGAAGGTCTGGAAATCCCCGAGTGGTTTTCTTTCCCCGAAGTGGTCTCAGAGCTGCGCCGTACGTCTCCGCCCCGCGCGGAACAAGGCTTTACCGTTTTCTTCACCGGTTTTTCGGGTTCGGGCAAATCCACCATCGCCAACGCGCTTATGGTCAAGCTGATGGAGATGGGTGGCCGTCCGGTGACGTTGCTGGATGGTGACATCGTTCGTAAGAACCTGTCCTCGGAACTGGGTTTCTCGAAAGAGCACCGCGACCTGAACATCCGCCGTATCGGTTACGTGGCCTCGGAAATCACCAAGAACGGCGGGATCGCCATCTGTGCGCCGATCGCGCCATATGCCACCACCCGTCGCGCGGTGCGCGAAGACATCGAACAGTTCGGTGCCTTCTGCGAAGTGCACGTCGCGACCAGCATCGAGGAATGCGAACGCCGCGACCGCAAGGGCCTCTACAAGCTGGCGCGCGAGGGCAAGATCAAGGAATTCACCGGCATCTCGGACCCTTATGATGTGCCCCAAAACCCCGAGCTGAGCGTCGAAACTGAAAATGTCGACGTCGACAACTGCGCCCATCAGGTGCTGCTCAAGCTGGAAAGCATGGGCCTGATCGCAGGCTCTTAAACGCTTCTTACATTTGCAAACGGCCTCCGGTTTTCGGGGGCCGTTTTCATTTCTGCCATTCGGTGATTTTTACACCGGCAAATCTACTTCGCCACGCATCAACACATGGCCGCGACCTGCCACCTTGATGCCGGTCATGGCATCAGCAGGGCCGACACGCGTGACGACGGCCTGACCCGGGCGCCCCAAATCGTGGCCCTGCTCGGCTATGAAACTGTCTTTCGGCATCATACCGTATTTCCACAGATAGGCCGCCATCGCGCCGGTGGCTGATCCGGTAAACGGGTCCTCCGGTGGGCTGGGTGGCGCCATCAGCAGGCGTGAGAAGGTGTCACCTGCCTCAGTCGCGCCTTTCAGCGTCACCAGAAAGGGTTCTGCCATATCCGACCCCGAACAGCCGGCTTTCGCAGCAATCTTGGGAAGCGCGCCTACATTCAGCGTCGCTTCACGCAAAGCGTCGTGATCGCGCAGAACCGTAACGCAGAAGGGCAAGCCGGTAGATACAAATTGCGGCGGAGAGATTATCGCGTCCTCAGGAAGATTGATGGCAGTCGCAACCAGATCGGCCGGGACAAGATCGCCGAATTGCGGCGCGACTTGCGTCATCTCAATCTCATCTCCTTGCAGGCGGATTGTGACGATCCCGGCACCCGTCTCCAGTGTCAGCGCGTCGCCTTCGAACAGGCCACGAGAGCGCATCGCTGCCACGGTTGCAATGGTGGGATGCCCAGCAAACGGGATCTCCTTGCTGGCCAGGAAATAGCGCACCCTTATATCCGCCACATCGGAAGGCCCGGTGAAGGTGCACTCGACCAATGAAGTTTCACGCACATACGCCGTGCAGATGTCCTCGGGCAGAATCGCTCCGCCATGAACCACGGCACAGCCATTTCCGCCAAATGCGTGGTCACTGAAGGCGTCAACCCAGTCAAAGTCAAACCAGCTCATGTGTCGCCCCTTTTAGATATGCGAACCGCTAAATGTCCGCATTTCTCGCCTGCGGGGCGACAGTTGTCACGGCGAAATCCTATGGATCAGTGCACGGCAACCGGAGAAAAGTCGTGCTCGCGCGCCAGAACGAATGCAAGCTTGCGATCCGCGACCAGCGCCAGCTGCTGACCGTCGGAATCATGGACCGCATAAAGCTGGTCCAGATCACCGGCCTGCTCTCGCACTTCCCGAGGCAGATCAGCAACGTCGACTGCTTTTACATAGACGATCCGATTGCCTTCGGCTTTCAGTTCGATCGGTGTATTCATAGCTCTTACCCCTTCTTTATGTTGATCGTTTGCACCACGGTTTCAGGTATGGCGCGGGTCAGATCCACATGCAGCAGACCATTTTCCATGATCGCCTCGCCCACTTCGACACCATCGGCCAGTACAAACATGCGCTGGAACTGACGCGCCGCGATGCCGCGATGCAGGAATATGCGCCCCTCGCTGTCGTCACGTTGGCGGCCCCGTATCACCAATTGGCGATCCTCGATCGTGATCGACAGGTCCTCTTCCGCGAACCCGGCCACGGCCAGGGTGATGCGATACGAAAAGTCCGAGGTCTGTTCGATGTTATAGGGCGGGTATCCTTCGTTGCCAGCCTTTGCAGACCGCTCCAGAAGGCGTTCCAACTGCTCGAACCCCAAAAGATGCGGGTATGAGCCAAGAGTAAGTTTTGACACGTATTATCGTCCTTTATTGCCAAAGCGACGTGTGATGCGGCCCCAATTTTGGCAACCGCGTATAGTAGAATATGGGAATATGCAGGGATGTCCACAAGGTCTGGCCGGATAAACCCTGACACACTATCTTGTGTGGTAAGCACCACAACAAATACTGAGTCGCCTATGAACGCGCCCACCGATCTTTCGATGAAAACAGACGAGGTTTTACGGGTTGAGCTGGAGGTTTTCCGCCGCCAACACCGTGATCTGGATGAAGCGATCGAGGCGCTACAAGCCACTGGTACGGCCGATCAGCTGACGGTCAAGCGGCTGAAAAAGCAGAAACTTCGTTTGAAAGACATTATTCGCCTGATCGAAGACCGACTGACGCCGGATATCATTGCCTAATATACCCACTATCGGGGAAATGGCCTGAGCGTTACGCCCACCCAACCAAAATTGGGTGAGCGGTAATCAGAAATTGCAGGGCCTTAGTCAGGGTGTAATATTTGCGTTTGCGCTGAAGAAATTGGTTGGATCATATTTCCGTTTAACCTCCTTCAACTGGCTCAGATTTTCTCCAAAAGCTGTTTCTATCGCACTGTCTTCGTCGGCACCCAGATAGTTCAGATAGGTTTCCCCCGTTGAAAACGGCTTCATCGCGTCATGCATCCTTCGCGCCCACGCAATCTGATCCGCATCGTCGGACGGGTCCGTCCAAAGTGGCAGAATCGCGATCAAGTAGTCATGACCCCGTTGTGCAAAGGCGTTGTCCCCGTTCATTTTGGATTTCGCCGCCCCGGCGCAATGTTCAATCAGAATACCTGAGCCAGGAATGGTCATACCTTTGGACTGCGCAACAATAGTGTCGATTGCTTCGTCAGGCAGCGCGTTGAGGTATGCAGATTTCCAATAATTCCGACTTCCGGGGCCATAGGCTGCATCTAGCATGGATTGCATGGCTGGGAATGGCATTTCCTGCACGTCAGCAACCAATGGTTCACCGATTTCCGTCAAGGGTTGAATCGCCCGGTGCCCTGCTTCCTTGTCGTCGCCGATCCAGCACGGCACCAATGCAGTCAGTGGTGTTCCATCCGGTCCCCAAAGCAGCGCAGCGTATACGGTTAGTTCATCTGGAGCCCGAGACATAATATCCCGATAACCTCGAAGGATTTCTGGCGCCGCGTCACGCGGGTACGCGATCATGCCACCCAACACGGTGGAAAGAGGGTAGGCCTTATACAGAAAAGACGTGACCACTCCGAAATTGCCACTGCCACCGCAAATTCCCCAGTAAAGATCGGGGTTGCTGTTTACGCTGGCTGTTTTGATCGCCCCATCCGCCGTGACAACCTCGGCTTCGATGACATTGTCACAGGCCGGACCGTATTTGCGCGCCAGCCACCCGAATCCTCCGCCGGTTGTCAGGCCGCCGATCCCGGTCTGCGAAACAACGCCCAAAGGTACGGCGAGGCCGTGCTGATGCGTTTCACGATCCACGTCGCCCAACAAAGCACCGCCCTGGGCACGCACAGTCTGGGCGTCCGGATCGACATGCACGGCGCGCATGTTCGATAGATCAATGACAAGCCCGTCATCGCATACTGCCCGCCCACCAACATTGTGGCCGCCCCCTCTGACTGAGACCAGTATATTGTTGGAAAACGCAAACTTGGCCGCGGCTGAAACATCGGCGGTGCCTTGACACCGCAGAATGGCACCGGGGTGTTTATCGATCAACGCATTCCAAATGCTGCGCGCATTGTCGTACTCGGCGTCACCGGGCAAAATGAATTCCCCTCGAATTTGCGTCCTGAACTCTTCAATACGGTCTTGCGGCACGGGCTCACCAGCCCGGTTCTTCAATACTGTAACTGTCATGGGTTCCTCCTCGGGGAAAAAAATCCCGAGGTAATCATACACTATTTTGAATGTATTTTCAGCCGACCGCCAAAAGGGCTTTAGAGCGCCCATACCACATTGCCTACGGGGCCGATTTGGCTATAGTGCGCGCTCTTTCTGAACGGCAGGGACGCAAGCGGATGAGCGATGTGAAAGTGGGGATCATCATGGGCAGCCAGTCAGACTGGCCCACGATGAAAGAAGCCGCAAAAATTCTGGATGAGTTGGGCATTGCGCATGAAAAACGCATAGTCTCAGCGCACCGCACCCCCGACCGCTTGTGGGACTACGGCAAAACCGCCGCATCCCGTGGATTGCACGTTATTATTGCTGGCGCCGGAGGTGCCGCGCACCTGCCGGGCATGATGGCCTCGAAAACGCGGGTGCCGGTGATTGGCGTCCCCGTGCAGACGCGCGCGCTGTCCGGTGTGGACTCGCTGTATTCCATCGTTCAGATGCCCAAAGGCTTTCCAGTGGCAACCATGGCGATTGGATCAGCCGGCGGTGCCAACGCGGGCCTGATGGCCGCCGGCATTCTGGCCCTGCAGGACGAAGCTCTGGCCCAGCGTTTGGACGCTTGGCGCGATGCCCTGTCGGCCTCAATCCCTGAGGAGCCTGTCGATGAGTGAAGCACTGCAACCTGGCGCAAAGATCGGAATACTGGGTGGTGGTCAGCTGGGCCGGATGCTTTCTGTGGCAGCGGCTCGGCTGGGGTTTGTAACGCATATCTACGAACCTAGCGCCAATCCACCTGCGGGCCAAGTGGCCGACCGAGTGACCACTGCCGCCTATGACGACGCCGATGCGCTGCAGGCATTTGCTGAGTCGGTCGACGTAATCACTTATGAATTCGAGAACATTCCGACCCAAGCGCTGGATGTTATTGAAGCCCATCGCCCGATCCGTCCAGGGCGCGAGGCGCTGCGGGTCAGTCAGGACAGGCTGACCGAAAAGAATTTTCTGCAAGGGTTGGGCCTGAACACCGCACCGTTTGCCGATATTACCGATCTGGATAGCCTGAACGCTGCAATTGAGCAGATCGGCACACCTGCCATTTTGAAGACCCGTCGCTTTGGCTATGATGGGAAAGGTCAGGCCCGACTGCGCGAACCTGAGGATGCCGAGAATGCGCTGGCTGATATGGCTGGTGCGCCTGCGATCTTGGAAGGGTTTGTGGATTTCAGCCACGAGGTTTCAATCATCGCGGCCCGCGGCCTGGACGGTCAGGTTGCCTGTTTCGACCCTGGCGAGAATGTCCATCGTGACGGCATCCTGCATACCACGACAGTCCCCGCCCGCCTGCGCCCCGCGCAGCGCACCGATGCGGTCCTGCTGGCCGCAAATATCCTGAACGCGCTAGACTATGTCGGGGTGATGGGGGTTGAGCTGTTCGTGACGCCCGGTGGTTTGATCGTGAATGAGATCGCACCACGGGTGCATAATTCAGGCCACTGGACGCAGAACGGTTGTGCTGTGGACCAATTCGAGCAGCATATCCGCGCAGTGGTCGGGTGGCCCTTGGGCGACGGACAACGCCATTCGGATGTGGTCATGGAGAACCTGATTGGTTCCGATATGGACCGCGTTCCCGAGCTGGCACAGGAACGTGACGTGGCCCTGCACCTATATGGTAAGGCCGAGGTCAAGTCTGGCCGGAAGATGGGGCATTTCAATCGTATTTCGCGCTAGCGCGCGATGCCTCTGGCGGGAGTATTTGGGAAAAGATGATGCTGCGGGTTCAAGCCATGAACCGCGCTGCTATATCTCCGGCCATGTAACTGACGCGCCCACCCGCCAGCGTGGCGGCAACGCGATGTGTGGCGGCGTCTAGGATCACCAAATCGGCGCGTTTGCCAGAGGCAAGCGTGCCGCGGTCCTTCAAGCCAAGTACGCGTGCTGGGCCGGATGACACCAATGCCCAGGCGCCAGCCATATCCATCAATCCAGACTTGGCCAGCATCAACGCGGCTCGGCGCGGGCTAGGATAGTGGTAATCCGACGCCAACGCATCGCAATATCCCATTGTGATCAGATCCAGCGCACTGGCATTTCCCTTGTGCGATCCGCCTCGTACGACGTTGGGGGAGCCGAGGATGACGTAATCACCAGCAGATCGGGCGGCCTCGGCGGCCTCGATCGTTTCGGGGAATTCTGCTATTCGCGCCCCGCGCGCGCGCCATTCGGAGCGTGTCTGGGCTGTGGCGTCGTCATGGCTCCCCATGCGGACGCCTTGTGCAGCTAAAGTTGTGCAAAGATCATCCAATGCGGCAGGTACCTCGGCGTTGCGGGCATGCATGGATAGAAGCAAATCAAAATGCACATCCGGGTTTCGCCCCGCTTTCAACGCCTGCCCTGTCAGGCGCGGCGGCTTGCGCCCTTCGGCCAAACGGTCATGCGGCAGATGATCGTTGAACACGATATAAGGTACATGCCAGGCCGCAATGCGCTCGGGCAGGCCCGCGTAGTCGTCTAGCATATGCGTTTCAAACCGCAGCTGGGGCATCAGGTCGGTGACAACTCGATCCTTGACCGAAGCGATTGCATCAAAAACCTGCCCAGCAAATTCGGGGCCGCGTACGCCCCCCTCCCAGCTATGAAATTGGGCCAAAACAGCGGTGGTAATGCCGTTGGCGGCCAGCTCGGCCTCGACCGATAGAATACCTTCATCCATCTGCTTCATTGCCCCGCGGCGCGGCGCGATGTGGCGCTCGAACCCGTCACCATGCAAGTCGATGATACCGGGCAGGACAAGGTAGCCTGACAGATCGATTTGACGCCCGATCCGGTTGGCCTGAATGATGCCGTCGGCAAACGGCAGATCGACAGGCACAAGACCTTTTTCCGGCAACAGCACCTCTGCGCCAGTCAGCGTCAGATTCAATGCGGTCATAGCGATGGCTCCGAAGCAGGTTCCGAACAATCCTGCCCAATGCAGATTTCGTCGATGACATCCAACACCCCGTCCAGCCAGGTTATCTGGGGATCAAATTGACCGTATTCGATGAAATGCAGCGCCTGGGCCATCACACGGGGGTTGTTCATCATGAATGTGTGGGTGACCGGCAGAACGATGTGATCCTTCATCCCATCGACCTTTGTAGTCTCGACCGAGACCTTACCGTCATCCTTCCCTTCGATCAGGGATGAAAACAACGGGTTCAGCGAATTCTCACCGGCGATAACGCCCACCTCGAAATCGACCGGGGGCAGCTTGCGCGGTATGCCCTCTGAGCCTGTGCCCAATGCCAGACCGGCAGGGCCGTTCAACATACCGAAGACTTCATATGCGCCCAATTCGTCGACCAGCTGACTGCCCTGGTTCGGCGGGCCAAGCATGACCACACGCCCCAAATTTTCTGGATGACGGTCCTGCAGCCAATAGCGCAACAAGATGCCCCCCATCGAATGGGCCACCACATTCACTGTATCGTCGCCGCAGCCCGCGAAGGCGTCTGGAAGCGTCTGCTCGGCCAGTTCTGGGATTGGCAGGTCGGTCGACGGATACCCCGGACGAATGACCGTGTAACCGTGCGCCTGAAACAGCTGCTCCATGACGGTAAAGGAGGCCTCAGTTCGCGCCAGCCCGTGCAACAGCACCACGCATTTCGCATGGACCACTGCAGGAACAAGGAACAAAAACAAGGCGATCAGATATCTCATAGCCGCCAAATAAGCGCTAACCACCGGTGATGAAACCCCTAGCGCGGTTTCAAGCGCAGGACGGCCAGCGCAATCCCGCCCAGAACCAGCGCTGCACCCAGAACCAGGCGCAAGCTGATGGCCTCTCCCAACAAAGTAACTCCACCGAGAATGGCAATGATCGGTACGCTGAGTTGAACCACGGCCGCTGTCGTTGGTGCCAGCAGCGGCAGCACACGGTACCAAAGCGCATATCCCATCCCAGAGGTAACGCTGCCTGAAATCATGGCGAGGAAGCAGCCAAAACCGGTCATCTGCCAATCCCCTCCAAGTACCAGAAGGAACAGTGCAGTGACCGGCAGCGCGACTACAAAATTGGCAGCCGTCCCGGCCAAAGCGTCCGGCTCTGATCGTCCGACTAGGGAATAGACGCCCCACCCCACCCCGGCGGCGGTCATCAAGGCTGCCCCCGTCAAATCCACCTGCACGGTGCCCGCGGGCCAGAGCACATAAGCCAACCCCGCCAACGCGATCATAGCACCAGCCAACTGTCGGGCAGTAGGGCTATTGCCCGCCAATGACGTCACCAAGAACATGGTGATCTGCACTACTCCGAACAGGATCAAAGCACCCAGCCCGGCATCCAGCGTTAGGTATGCAACGGAAAATCCGATCATATAGAGCGACAACGCCCCCGCCCCTGCAATTCTGCGCTTGTTGCGCAGCGACAAATGCGCAGCCTTAGACCACACAAGAACCGTCAGTACCACGGCACCGGCCAATACCCGCACAACAGCAAAGCCCGCAGGATCGCTGGCCCCGCTTTCAATAGCCAGACGGTTCAGGATCGAATTCGCCGCAAAGGCGCACATAGTCAGAGCGGTGAGCAGGAACAGCTTCATATCAACCGCATAGCGCTTTCGACCTGCTTTGCACATACACTTTGCTGCACAAGACGATCCGCGCTTCATCTTTTCAAAAATACTCCTACCAGAGGCATGGCCGCGAAGCGGGCATTCAAAAATGAAACGGGGCCGCCCGAAGGCGACCCCGATCATAAGCCTATGGCTTAAGCAGCTTACATCATGCCGCCCATGCCGCCCATGTCGGGCATGCCGCCACCAGGTGCCGCGCCTTCTTTGGCCGGACGATCTGCAACCATTGCTTCGGTGGTGACCAGCAGGCCAGCAACCGATGCCGCGTCTTCCAGAGCGGTACGGACAACTTTGGCCGGGTCGATTACGCCGAACGAGAACATGTCGCCATATTCTTCGGTCTGCGCGTTGAAGCCGAATGCTGCGTCGGAAGATTCACGGACTTTGCCTGCAACAACCGCACCGTCAACACCTGCGTTTTCAGCGATCTGGCGCAGCGGCGCTTCGATTGCTTTGCGAACGATGTTGATGCCTGCGCTCTGGTCAGCATTTGCGCCTTCCAGCGATTCCAGTGCTTTACCGGCCTGAACCAGAGCAACACCACCGCCGACAACAACGCCTTCCTGAACAGCAGCACGAGTTGCGTTCAGAGCATCGTCCACACGATCTTTACGCTCTTTCACTTCAACTTCGGTCATGCCGCCGACGCGGATAACAGCAACACCGCCTGCCAGTTTGGCAACGCGCTCTTGCAGCTTCTCACGGTCGTAGTCCGACGAGGTTTCTTCGATCTGAGTGCGGATCTGAGCAACACGTGCTTCGATCTCGGCTTTCTCGCCAGCACCGTCAACGATGGTGGTCTCGTCTTTGGTGATTTCGATTTTCTTGGCGGTGCCCAGCATGTCCATGGTCACGGACTCGAGCTTCATGCCCAGATCTTCGGAGATTACCTGACCGCCGGTCAGGATCGCGATGTCCTGCAGCATGGCTTTGCGGCGATCGCCGAAGCCCGGTGCCTTGACAGCAGCAATTTTCAGGCCGCCACGCAGTTTGTTGACCACGAGGGTCGCCAGCGCTTCGCCTTCAACGTCCTCAGCAATGATCAGCAGCGGCTTTTGCGACTGGATCACCTGCTCGAGCAGCGGAACCATCGGCTGCAGCGAGGACAGTTTCTTTTCGTGCAGCAGGATCATGCAGTCGTCGAGTTCTGCGATCATCTTGTCTGCGTTGGTGACGAAGTAAGGCGACAGGTAGCCACGGTCGAACTGCATACCTTCGACAACATCGGTCTCGGTTTCCAGACCTTTGTTTTCTTCGACGGTGATAACGCCTTCGTTGCCAACCTTCTGCATCGCGTCTGCGATCTGCTGGCCGATTTCGGCTTCGCCGTTGGCCGAGATGGTGCCAACCTGAGCAACTTCTGCCGAGTCTTTGACTTCGCGCGACGCGTCTTTGATGCCTTCAACAACCTTGGCAGTTGCCAAGTCGATGCCGCGCTTCAGGTCCATCGGGTTCAGGCCCGCTGCAACCTGCTTCAGACCTTCGCGAACGATTGCTTGTGCCAGAACGGTTGCGGTGGTGGTGCCGTCGCCAGCTTCGTCATTGGTGCGGCTGGCGACTTCTTTCACCATCTGCGCGCCCATGTTTTCGAACTTGTCTTCCAGTTCGATTTCCTTGGCAACCGAAACACCGTCTTTGGTGATGCGCGGTGCGCCGAAGGATTTGTCCAGAACCACGTTGCGGCCTTTGGGGCCCAGGGTCACTTTAACAGCATCGGCCAGGATGTTCACACCTGCCAGCATGCGGTTACGGGCATCGGTGTCGAACTTGACGTCCTTTGCAGCCATGTCGTTTCTCCTTGAGAAAATGTATTGGAAAGAAGATCAGAGAAGCGCGCGGGCTTACTCGATGATCCCCATGATGTCGCTTTCTTTCATCATCAGCAGCTCTTCGCCGTTGACCTGAACCTCGGTGCCCGACCATTTGCCGAACAGGATCTTGTCGCCAGCTTTAACAGCCATTGCGATCAGCTCGCCGCTGTCCTTGCGTGCGCCTTCGCCGGTCGCAACGACTTCGCCTTCGCTGGGCTTTTCTTTTGCGCTGTCGGGAATGATCAGGCCGCCTGCGGTTTTCTCTTCGCTTTCGGTACGGCGAACCAACACGCGGTCATGAAGCGGTTTCAATGCCATCTTTGCAGCTCCTTGGGCTCAAAGTTTATTTATCTTCCCCTCGCCGGCCGGCGAGGCATTAGCACTCGACCCTTGCGAGTGATAACGACGAATAGCTAGGGAGTCTGCCACCCCGAGTCAACAAGCTGTGATGGATTTTTTAGCAATCAGCTACAGTCGGCCGATTCCCAGCTATAAGCCCAGTGTCTCAGGCCCTCCTGCCCCGCCTCAGTCAGGACGTAAACACCCTTCTCAACCTTGCCGAACCAGCCATAGTGATTGTCCCGCATCAGTCGGGTCGCCTCGGCCACGCCTGTCGCTCTGGCAACGTCGGCCCCTTTTGTGGCCCCTCTCTCGGCCAGATGGGCCGCGCACTTCAACGCATCCTGGCGGTAGGCCGTGACGATGCCGTGCCGAGTGGCGCCGCCCGCGTTGGGATCACCCTCCAAGCGATCAAATTCACGCAGCAGCCGGGCGGCCTTGGCCTTGTTTTTGCGCGGCGCGTAGGGGCCAGGGTCGCACTGAACCTCAACCACGCCATCAGCGCGCACCGTGATCAGCCCAAGACCCAAACGTCTGCACAATGTCAGATTATCCTTCAACGCCCGTCGGGCCGTGCGCCCCAAAGGCTTGCAGACCGCAATATAAACCTGATCGGTCATTTTCAGCCGCGTTATCGCCTGATGAAACAGCGCCAGAGAAAACCGTAGCTTGAGCTCGACTATCACCGGCTCTTCCCCTTCCCGAACGGCGACGATATCGGCCGCGCCGACCTCGCCTTTGACGATATAGCCCTGACGCTCTAACAGCGCTTTGATGGGGGGATAAAGGTCCTGCTCACGCTCCATGTCTGCATGCTAGGCGATTTGTTGTGGAATGCCAGACACAGATAGGCCGGACATCACAGCAAGTTGCTTGAACCAGCGCCACGGCCACGGCAAGGTCACAGTAAATATCATTTCTAAGTTCACTGGATGGCCCTGATGCGTATTTTGTTCCTTTTCATTTTTTTGTTCTTGCCAATCAGCGCCTATGCGGCCTGCAAAGGCCGCGACCTTAGGGCGGATCTGACACCCGAGCTAAAGGCCGAGATTGAACAGGCGCTGGCCGACACCCCATTTCCCGAAGGCAATCATTGGACCGCGACCAAAGGCGACACTGTTCTGCATCTGATCGGGACACTTCACAGCAACGATTCACGCATGGATGCTGTGGTCGAACGTCTGACACCAGCGCTCAGCCAAGCCGACGCATTTTTCTTCGAAGTCACCGAAGACGAATTGACAGCCTTTGAAAAGAGCCTTGCCAGCGATCTTAGCCCAGTTCTGATCACTTCGGGGCCGACTCTGATCGATATGATGCCAGAAGAGGACTGGACCGCCCTTTCAGCGGGACTGGCCGAGCGTGGAATCCCAAGCTGGATGGCCGCCAAAATGCGCCCTTGGTTTCTTAGCATGATGCTGGGCATTCCCCCCTGCATGATGCAGGACCCCAACGCCAAGCACGGGATGGACGCACGCCTGACCGATCTGGCCGAAGAACACAGCATTCCACAGTACTCGTTAGAGGAAATTGACGATCTGATGGCCATGTTCGACAGCCACCCCATTGAGAAACAGGTGCAGTCCCTTGTCCGGATGGCCGGAGCGTTTGAGGGTAGCGAAGATCAGTTGGCGACCATGGCCAATGCCTATATTGAAGAGCAGCACAGCCAGATCATTCAACTGGCACGCCTTCAGGGGCGCGATGCGTCCGGCCTGTCGCAAGAGGACTTTGATGAGGAGTGGGCCGGGTTCGAGCAGCAGCTTCTTGTCGGGCGGAACAACAACTGGATGAAACACATTCTGGACATCCAAGATCAGACCGCGGTGATCGCGGTAGGTGCAGGACATCTGGGCGGAGAGCACGGGCTACTGAACCAGTTGCAGCAGGCCGGATACACTTTGACTCGCGCCCCATTCTAAGCGTGCCCGCCAAATATCAGACCAACCGTCGCAGCCTGATCACTGCCGGGTGACAACCCCGGCAGAGCGCCCTATAAGGCGCGCAAATTTATCATCCTCAGGACGCTGACATGACAACCCTTGTATTTGGTCACAAATCCCCCGACACCGACTCCACCGGCTCACCGATCCTGTGGTCATGGTATCTAAACGAAGTCAAAGGCGAGAAGGCCGAGCCAGTACTGCTGGGCGAGCCAAACACCGAGGCCGCCTTCATGCTGCAGCGCTGGGACCTGCCCAAGCCGCGCATCATCGCCGATGTTGAAGCAGACGCACCGGTTGTCATCGTTGACACCAACAACCCGGCTGAGCTGCCCGCCAGCGTCAACAGCGCCGATATCCGCGCCATCATCGACCACCACAAACTTGTCGGTGGCCTGGAAACCAAAGGCCCAATCGACATCACCGTGCGCCCGCTGGCCTGCACCGCGACCATTATGGTCGACCTGATGGGTGATGACGCCGCCAAAATGCCCGACGCCATCAAAGGCGCAGCACTGACGTGCATCCTGTCTGACACGCTGGAATTCCGTTCACCCACCACCACCGCGCATGACCGCGACGTGGCCGAGAAACTGGCCGCCGATCTGGGCCTGGACGTTTCGACCTATGCCGCTGACATGTTCGCAGCGAAGTCAGACGTCTCGTCCTTCTCGGACGCCGAACTGATCCGCATGGACAGCAAAGAGTATGAAGTCGACGGCACCAAATTCCGCGTCTCGGTTCTGGAAACCACCGCACCCGGCGTCGTGCTGGACCGCAAGGCCAGCCTGGCGGACTCGATGACAGACGTCGCCAAGGAAGACGGCGTCGATCAGGTTCTGCTGTTCGTTGTCGACATCCTGAACGAAGAAGCCACCCTGCTTGTGCCCAACGATCTGGTCAAAGCTGTGGCCGAGAAAAGCTTTGGCGCATCGGTCGATGGTGACGCCGTGGTCCTGCCCGGCATAATGAGCCGCAAAAAACAGATCATTCCGAACCTCAAGGTTTGATCCGATTTGCATATTGCAGAAAAGGCGTCCAGTTCGGGCGCCTTTTTTCATGGCCACCGGAGAATTGCCCGACATACATCAATGCGGGATGGCCAACGCCGGAAAGCTTTGCCATAGGTGAGGCAACTCCCATTTCAGACCCCGAGGTCCCTCATGACACAGATCATTCACGCTCTTTCCGAGGTTTCAGACCGTTACAAGGCGCTGTTTGTTGACCTTTGGGGCTGCGTTCACAATGGCATCACGGCCTTCCCCGAGGCCGTCGCTGCCCTGCAAGATTACCGTGCAAAAGGCGGGATTGTTGTACTGGTCACGAACTCTCCAAAACCGCGCGCGGGCGTGGCCGAACAGTTGAAACAGTTCAATGTGCCTGCAGATGCTTATGACACCATTGCCACCAGCGGAGATTCAGCGCGGTCAGCGATGTTCCGGGGCGCAGTGGGCGAAAAAGTTTATTTCATGGGCGAATGGCAGCGCGATGCGGGGTTCTTTGAACCACTGAAACTGCTGCACCACCCGATCCACATAGAACGCGTACCGCTGGCCGAAGCTGAGGGGATCGTCTGCTGTGGCCCGTTTGATCCGATGGCAGACCCATCTGTGAACCGCGCGGATTTCCTCTATGCCAAACAGAAGGGTATGAAACTGCTCTGCGCCAACCCCGATATCGTGGTTGACCGGGGTGAGGTTCGGGAATGGTGCGCGGGTGCGCTGGCGAAGCTTTATACCGAGATGGGTGGTGAAAGCCTTTACTTCGGCAAACCCCATCCGCCGATTTACGATCTGGCCCGCCGCCGCCTTCAAGAACTGGGTCACGACATCCCGGATGCCGACATTCTGGTGATTGGTGACGGGCCCCATACCGACATCCTGGGGGGCATGGGAGAGGGGATTGATTCTCTGTTCATCTCGGGCGGATTGGCCGCGGCAGAAACAAAAACTGAGCACCATCCGCACCACGAATCTCTAACCGATTATATCGCCAGGGAAAATATAAACCCCACCTACACAATCGGCCGCTTGAGATAGTCAGAAAAGACTTGATTTTCTGCGCTTGCGAAGTAATAAAGTTGCCGAACCTGGGCGACATTGATCTTTTTGTTGCTCAATGATTGCAAGTGAGGGCGACATGTTGGACAATCTTCCGCGCGGCACGATCTGTATTGAAGACATCGAAATGGGCATGACCCGTCACCTGCGCAAAGTGGTGACGGACGAAGATATCGAGATGTTCGCGCAGGTGTCGACCGACCGGAATCCGGTTCACCTGGATGACGACTACGCTCGCGATACGATCTTTGAAGGCCGCATCGCGCACGGAATGCTGACTGCGGGGCTGATCTCGGCCGTGATTGGTGAACAGTTGCCCGGTCACGGCACGGTTTACATGGGTCAGTCGTTGAAATTCCTGGCCCCTGTGCGCCCCGGCGACATGGTATATGCCGAGGTCAAGGTGATCGACATCGACTTTGCCAAGCGCCGCGTGAAGCTGGATTGCCATTGCGCCGTCGACGGTAAGAAAGTGCTGATCGGCGAGGCGATGGTTCTGGCCCCGTCCCGCAAATTCGACTGATCGGCTTAATTGCACTATCGGAAGGCGCCAAGTGGCGCCTTTTTGTTGTCCAAAACAACAGCGTCGCTGATCATAGGATTATCAGGCTAGTCGCGTACGCTTGCGTCCCTTTAACGCGCCGGATTCCAGAATAATTTTAGAAACCAAGTGTTCGCGCCGGTAGGCCATAACATGCACGCCTGAGACTCCGGCGATTTCCCGAATTTGTTGGATCAATTCGATGCAAATCATTTTACCTTCTTCAGCTGGGTCGCTCGCTTTTTCCATCCGGTCGATGACTTCGTCTGGGACGTGAATACCCGGCACGTTGCTACGCATCCAACGGGCCGAGCGTGCGGACGCAATCGGGCCAACGCCAGCGATTATGAATACCTTCTTGTCCAAACCGCTATCCCGTACACGCGCCATGAATTTTTCAAATAGCGGAATGTCGTAAATATAATTAGTCTGAATATACTCAGCACCGGCCTCGACCTTCTTCGCTAACCGATCCGGACGCCAATCATATGGAGGAATACAGGGATTCTCTGCCGCCCCCAGAAACAGTTGCGGCGGGCGCGTGATCTTTCGACCGGACAGAAACGTCCCTTGATCGCGCATGGTTCGGATGGTGCGTAACAATGTAAGAGAGTCAAAGTCGAATACCGGCTTGGCCCCAGGCTGATCCCCGACGCCGACCCCGTCACCCGTCAGGCACAAAACATTGCTAACGCCCAATGCAGCGGCTCCGAGAACATCACCCTGGATGGCGATCCGGTTTCGGTCACGGCAAGAGATCTGATAGACGGGCGAATATCCCGCCCGCGTTAACAAAGCACAGATCCCGATCGATGACATATGGCAATTGGCGCCCGAAGCGTCCGTCGCATTGATTGCATCTGCAACTTCTCCCAACGGCTGAGCAGCCTGAAAAACATCCTCTGGGTCGGCACTGTCGGGTGGGTTCAATTCCGCTGTTACTGCAAAACGGCCCGAGCGCAGAACTTTCTCTAACCGACTATGCGAAACATACCCCTCGGGCGTTGGGACATAGCCCGTGGTTTCTATTTCGCCTCTGCGCGTATCACTCATTTCTTCAGATCCCGGTTAATCGCATTGGGCGGCTCAGCGGCCAGCGGTGCCGCAGAAGGCTCATTTTTGCGCGCCTCGGGAAAGGCCTGCGCCAGTGTCTCGCGCGCAGCATCCCGCGCCTCTCGTTCTTTCGCGGCGATTTCTCGACTGACGCGCAGCCACGACGATGATCCGCGTAACGTGTGCTCGACCGGAGGAAGGACTTCTTTTATCTTGTCCCCGCCGTCCCGCATGCGGCTGGCCCCGTCCCAAGCCAAAGCCCAAACACATTTCATGTCGGGCTTTACTTCGCAATATTCGCCGGGTCGAACGCCTCCACATGGTCCGTTTCGCAATTGTTTCGGACAATTCATTGGGCAGGACATTCCAGTCGAAGACAGGACACATTGCCCACACATCTTGCAGTCGAACAGCAAAGTCTTCACACCTTTTTCGACCAACGCGATTGGGCGTTCAACCCGGTTGTAACCGATTTTCGCGAATACCGGATCCAGCGAGACCATAGAGCGTTCGACGCACTTATAAATCCACTCGAAAGTGCGGGCATGGCGTATCGCGAACAAACGCAATCTATACACAACTCTGCCTCCTCTGCTGGGTTCACCTGAACCTCGTCAGGACGCTAACCCGGAACATTTCATTCCCGGTGGTCGAACTTTCAGTCTACACTCAGGTTTTTTTTTAACTCAAGCAGTTGTGGACCAACCACTGACTTCGCAGGAACACAGCCAACCTTGACCAAACCGAAAAGGGCTGTCGGTAAGTGCGCCAACGCACCGTCAAAGTTCATTCTGGAGCTTGAACATGTGTCCCTGCCCGGTTACGCAAACTCTCATGCGCATCATCCGGGATTTTCAATTTATCGAGCCTGAAGACCGCGGCGCCAGCGTGGCGATCGGGAACTTTGACGGCGTTCATATCGGCCACCAATCGGTGATCGAGCTGGCGCGAAATGCCGCGCCGGATGCCCCCCTAGGCGTGCTGACATTTGAGCCTCATCCACGTGAGTATTTTGCGCCGGATGCCCCCCCTTTTCGACTGATGCGCGGCAATGCCCGCGCGCACCGGCTAGAGAAGCTGGGTGTCAAGAAACTGTATGAACTGCCCTTCAACGCCGCCTTGGCTGGGCTGACCCCGGAAGAGTTCGCGCGAAACGTAATTTGCGACGGGCTGGGCCTGTCGCATGTGGTGGTTGGTGCCGATTTCTGCTTCGGCAAAGGGCGCAGCGGCTCGGCTGAGGACATGGTTCGATTTGGGCAACAATTGGGGTTTGGCGTCACCATCGCGCCACTGATGGAACGCTCTGAGAATGTCGTGTCGTCTACGGCCATCCGCACCGCCCTGACCGAAGGCCGCCCCAGTGACGCAGCCAACATGCTGGGCCACTGGCACCGGATCGAGGGTGAGGTGATCGGCGGTGAACAGCGCGGGCGCGAGTTGGGCTTTCCCACGGCCAACATGTCTATCGAAGGTCTGCACCCGCCGAAATTTGGCGTCTATGCAGTGCTGGTTGACGTCTTGGACGGGCCGCATCACGGCAGCTATCACGGCGCAGCCTCGGTTGGGACACGTCCGATGTTCAATGGCGAAGTACCCAATATCGAGACTTTCCTCTTTGATTTCTCGGGCGACCTGTATGGCGCGACCCTTTCGGTCGGGCTGGTCGAATACCTGCGCCCCGAGATGACCTTTGATGGCCTCGACGGTCTGATCGCACAAATGGATTCCGATTGCGACAAGGCCCGCACCGTGCTGGCGGCGCTATGACCACTGACCCGATTGATCGAAACGGCCTCGCTCCTCGGTTCTGGGAACGCAAACCGCTGACCAAGATGAACCAGCAGGAATGGGAGGCGCTTTGTGACGGTTGCGGCAAATGTTGCCTGAACAAGCTTGAGGACGAAGACACTGGCGAGGTTGCCCTAACCTGCGTCGCCTGCCGCCTGCTGGACGACGCGAGCTGCCGCTGCACGCAATACGACATCCGCCACCAATTCGTGCCGGAATGTATCGTGATGAAGCCCGAGAATATCGACGATCACGCCTATTGGTTGCCGCAGACCTGCGCCTATCGGCTGCTGTGGGAAGGGAAACCGCTTTACGACTGGCACCCTTTGATATCTGGTACGCCAGACAGCGTGCACGCCGCAGGTATTTCGGTTCAGGGGCGCACGGTATCCGAGTTTGAAACACCCATCGAAGAGTGGGAAGACTATATCATCGAGGAGCCCAACTGATGTATTTCGCTTCTGACAATTCCGGCCCGGTTCACCCTCAGGTCATGGCCGCTTTGAACGAAGCAAATCAGGGCTATCAGATGGCCTACGGGGCCGACACCGTGATGAACGAAGTGCGGGATCGCATTCGCGGCATCTTCGAGGCCCCCGGCGCGGCGGTTTATCTGGTGGCCACCGGGACGGCGGCAAACGTGCTGGCATTGTCGACACTGGCAAACCCCTGGGAGACGATCTTTTGCTCTCCTGTCGCCCACATCCATGAAGACGAGTGCAACGCGCCGGAATTTTACAGCGGTGCCAAGCTGTCGCTGGTACCCGGCGGCGACAAGATGGAGCCTGAGGCCCTGCGCCAGTCTATCCTTGCCGAAGAAACGCGCGGCGTACATGGTCCGCAACGGGGTCCAGTGTCGATCACGCAAGTGACTGAACGCGGCTCGGTCTATTCGCTGAGTGAATTGCACGCGCTGTGCGGCGTCGCCAAGGAATATGGGTTGCCGGTCCACTTGGACGGTGCGCGATTTACCAACGCTCTGGTGGCGCTGAATTGTTCCCCTGCCGAGATGACATGGAAGGCGGGCGTGGATGCCGTCAGCTTTGGCGGTACCAAGAACGGGTTGATGGGTGTAGAGGCAGTCGTATTCTTTGACGAAACGAAAGCCTGGGAATTCGAGTTGCGCCGGAAAAGGGGCGCGCATCTGTTCTCAAAACATCGCTATCTGTCTGCTCAGATGGCAGCGTATCTACAAGATGACCTTTGGCTGCAGTCGGCACGCGAGGCTAACGCCAAATGCGCCCGGCTGGCCGACGGTCTGCGTGAAAAGGGCGCGAGTTTTCTGCATGAACCACAGGCGAACATGATCTTTGCACAGTTTTCCCGCGCCCGGCATAAGCAACTGCACGAGGCCGGGGCCGTCTATCACCTGTGGGGGGCCGAACTGGACGGGGCAAACGACGAAGAAATCCTTGCCTGCCGCCTTGTCTGCGACTGGTCGATCAGCAACGAAGATATCGACCGCTTCCTCGCCCTACTCTGACGAAAGGTCTGTCAGCCGCTCAATTCGGTCAGGTGGCGGTCCAGGTCATCCAACCGGTCCTGCCCCCAGAACCTCTGATCGTCTTCAGTGATGTAGAACGGAGCGCCAAAGGCCCCGCGTTCAACGGCCTCTTCCAGATTGGCGGCATAGGTCTCGGCCCCAACCAACAATCCACTATCGGCAAGGCTTGGATCGAACCCGGCCTGCGACAGGCAATCACGGATCACGTCATCTTGTGCGATGTCCTTTTCCTCGGCCCAGCAGGCCCGCAGAAAAGATTGAACCAGTTTGCCAACATCCCCTGATCCATCCTTCACCGCCGCAATTACCGCATAGGACGACAGTGCCATATTGGTTGGCCAATGCGCGGGCTGCAGGTTAAAATCCATGCCTAGGGCTTTTGACTGCCGCAGCAATTCCTGGACCCTGTATTCAATGCGCGAGGGATGGCGATCTTTCGGCGGAGTTCCCCCGGTACGTCCGAACAGCGCCATGATATCCAGCGGTTTGTAATTGATCGTAGCGCCATGCTTGGCCGCAATCTCTTCTAGCCTCGAACCCGCCAGATAAGTGTATGGCGAGATTGTCGCAAAAAAGTAGTCAATTTGGGCCATGTGCACTTTCTCCGCTGCGTTACCTTTGCTGGACGGTAAGGCCATGCTAAGCGGTGTCAAAATCACGAATCTGTCACATTTGCCATAGCTGCCCGGGGACCTCAGCCGATGCCGACACTCCACGAACCCAAGCTAATCGCTGGGAACGCGAACCTTCCGCTTGCCGAATCCATTGCTCGCCGCATGAGTCTGTATCGCGGTGTCGATCAGGGTCTGGTCGATGCGCGAGTCGAGCGGTTCAACGACGGTGAGATTTTCGTCGAAGTGTTCGAAAATGTGCGTGGCGAGGATATGTTCATCGTCCAGCCGACGTCGAACCCAGCCAATGACAACCTGATGGAGCTGCTGATCATCGCCGATGCTCTGCGCCGGTCGTCGGCCCAGCGGATTACAGCCGTGATCCCCTATTTCGGCTATGCCCGACAGGACCGCCGCACCAAGGCCCGCACACCGATCAGCGCCAAGCTGGTCGCCAACATGCTAACCGGCGCCGGGATCGAGCGCGTCCTGACCATGGACCTGCACGCGGCCCAGATTCAGGGCTTTTTCGATATTCCGGTGGACAACCTCTATGCCTCGCCGATTTTTGCGCTGGATGTGAAAAACCAGTTCAAGGGGCAGATGGACGAAATCATGGTTGTCTCTCCTGACGTGGGCGGCGTGGCCCGGGCCCGCGAACTGGCCAAGCGGATAAACGCACCGCTGTCGATCGTCGACAAGCGCCGCGAGAAAGCCGGTGAAGTGGCCGAGATGACCGTAATTGGTGACGTCAAAGACAAAATCTGCCTGATCGTGGACGACATGTGCGACACCGCCGGAACGCTGTGCAAGGCGGCTCAAGTGCTGCTGGATAACGGCGCGAAGGAGGTACACTCCTACATCACTCACGGCGTCATGAGCGGCCCCGCGGTTGAGCGTGTAACCAACTCGGTGATGAAATCTCTGGTGTTGACCGACACGATCCAGCCGACGCCCGAGATCAACAAGGCCAAGAACATCCGTATCGTGCCGACCGCACCGATCTTTACGCAGGCGATCCTGAACATCTGGAATGGTACCAGCGTATCTTCCCTGTTCGAGGATAAGACCCTGACACCGATCTACGAATCCATGTACAATATGGACTAAACCCGATGGGCGGCCCGCTTGGTCGCCCTTTTTTACATTCACCGACACAAAGGCAGGACTTTTCCGTGACCGCCAGCAAACGCATTGTCCTATCCAGCGACCACGCAGCCATTGAGCTGCGCCAAGCTGTAGCAAACCACATCGCCGCGCTGGGCTGGGACGTGGTCGACATCGGCCCCACCACCCCTGAAAGCACACATTACCCACTGCACGGCAAAGCCGCAGCACAGGCCGTCGCATCGGGTGATTGCCATCTTGGGATCGTTCTGTGCGGCACCGGTCAGGGCATCATGATGGCAGCAAACAAAGTGCCGGGCATCCGTTGTGGCGTGTGCTCGGATGCGTTCTCGGCCCGGATGATCCGCCAGCACAATAACGCCAATATGCTGTCCATTGGTGCGCGTGTTGTCGGCGAAGGTCAGGCCTTGGACATCGTGGATGCGTTTCTGACCGCCGAGTTCGAAGGCGGCCGTCACGCAACGCGCGTGGACATGATCGAGGCACAGGACAGCTGACACCATTTCCAGCGCGCTACTCACGGCGCGCTAGGAAATATCCCAGTCATCCTCGTGCGCGACCTCTCCGATCGCGGTCCAGTTCACCCGAATTCGAGCAATCCGGGTGTCAGACCAGGTCCGAAAGACCGCGCTGAACCCTTCGGGTGTAATGTCAGCAGTCGTTACTTCGGCCCGCAGGGCCGAGGACGTATCCACATCCCAAAGTGACACGCCGATCTGAACCACGGGTGCCGAGCGGAACGGCTGGCTGAACTTAATGGCTGAATGCCGCTCACGCGGTCCCTCACCTGTCCACATATCGCCGCCGTCGGCGAAATCTGAAAAGAGTACGACCTCGCCTTGGTCAATACCAATCGGGTGGGTTCGAAATGTCTTTATTCTGGTAATCTTTGTCTATTTATTCCTTACACTTATCCTGCGCCCCCGGCAAAATCACGACAAAAAAACGGCCCCGCGCAGGCGGAGCCGTTTTTGTTCTTTAGCACTTCCAGAGCCTTATAGGCTCATATGCGTCCCAAGGGCTTCCATATCGGCCAGCAGCTTGGCGGCGTCGTCGACGA
Organism: Ruegeria sp. BB7; assembly: GCF_056539365.1. Classification (NCBI taxonomy): domain Bacteria; kingdom Pseudomonadati; phylum Pseudomonadota; class Alphaproteobacteria; order Rhodobacterales; family Roseobacteraceae; genus Ruegeria; species Ruegeria sp. BB7. The sequence continues at coordinate 929,297 of NZ_JBQFUV010000001.1, forward strand.
TGGTTTGATCGTCGCCTGCCTTGGCCGCTTCGTGCGAGGCGCGTGCGTCAGCGATCAGGACGTCCAGATGCGACCGGGTCACTTCAGCTACCGGAATGGCCTTTTCGGCCAGAACCGACAGGCCATCGCCGTTGATCTGGGCAAACCCGCCGGTGACCAGGTATTCGCTGGACCCTTCGGGTGCCTCAACCTTCAGCAGACCGGGGCGCAGCGTGGTGATGGTGGGAGCATGATCGGGCATCGCCGTCATATCCCCGTCCGCGCCGGGAATCTGGACCGCGGTAACCGCGAGCGAAGCTAGGCTCCGCTCGGGGCTGACGAGGTCGAATTGCATCGTGTTTGCCATCAGGTGTGCTCCTTAGGCGGCTTCTGCTGCCATCTTCTCGGCTTTGGCGATCACGTCGTCGATACCGCCAACCATCAGGAAGGCTGCCTCGGGCAGGTGATCGTATTCGCCAGCCACAACGGCCTTGAACGACGAGATGGTGACATCCAGGGCAACCTGAACGCCCGGCGAACCGGTGAAGACTTCGGCCACGTCAAACGGCTGCGACAGGAAGCGTTCGATCTTACGGGCACGGGCCACGGTCAGTTTGTCCTCTTCCGACAGTTCGTCCATGCCGAGGATGGCGATGATGTCCTGCAGCGATTTGTAGCGCTGGAGGATCTGCTGAACGTCGGTCGCAACCTTGTAGTGCTCTTCACCAACGATGGCCGGGTCGAGCAGACGCGAGGTCGAGTCGAGCGGGTCAACCGCAGGGTAGATACCCTTTTCCGAGATCGCACGGTTAAGAACGGTGGTCGCGTCCAAGTGAGCGAACGAGGTTGCCGGCGCAGGGTCGGTAAGGTCGTCCGCAGGCACGTAGATCGCCTGCACGGATGTGATCGAGCCAGATTTGGTCGAGGTGATGCGTTCCTGCAGGGCGCCCATATCGGTGGCCAGCGTCGGCTGGTAGCCCACAGCCGAAGGAATACGACCCAGCAGAGCCGAAACCTCGGAGCCCGCCTGCGTGAAGCGGAAGATGTTGTCGACGAAGAACAGAACGTCGGTACCGGACTGGTCGCGGAACTGCTCGGCCAGCGTCAGACCGGTCAGAGCAACACGCGCACGCGCTCCCGGAGGTTCGTTCATCTGGCCGTAAACCAGGGCCACCTGCGATTCCGACAGGTTGTCCGGCTTGATCACGTTCGATTCGATCATCTCGTGGTACAGGTCGTTCCCTTCGCGGGTCCGTTCACCAACACCCGCGAACACCGAGAAGCCCGAGTGCACTTTTGCGATGTTGTTGATCAGTTCCATGATCAGAACGGTTTTACCAACGCCGGCACCGCCGAACAGGCCGATCTTACCGCCTTTGGCGTAAGGGGCCAGCAGGTCAACAACCTTGATGCCGGTCACCAGAACTTCCGACTCAGTCGACTGTTCCGCGAAAGTCGGCGCAGGCTGGTGGATCCCGCGGGTTTCGGTTGCTTCAACCGGGCCCTTTTCGTCGATCGGCTCGCCGACAACGTTCAGGATACGGCCCAGGGTGGCGTTACCAACGGGAACCGAGATCGGTGCGCCCATGTCGGTCACTTCTGCACCACGGACCAGACCTTCGGTCGCGTCCATCGCGATGGTGCGGACAGTGTTTTCACCCAGGTGCTGGGCAACTTCCAGTACCAGACGCTTGCCGTTGTTTTCGGTTTCCAGCGCGTTCAGAATTTCAGGCAGCTGATCTTCGAAGTGCACGTCGACGACGGCCCCGATGATCTGTGTGACTTTGCCTTTTGCATTCGCCATATTGTTGTCTCCGGTTTTCTTACAGCGCTTCGGCGCCGGAAATAATTTCAATCAGCTCGTTGGTGATCACGGCCTGACGCGAACGGTTGAACTGGATCGTCAGCTTGTCGATCATCTCACCCGCGTTACGTGTCGCGTTGTCCATCGCGGACATCCGTGCACCCTGTTCAGACGCTCCGTTTTCGAGCAGAGCCGAGAAGATCGCGGTCGCAACCCCCTTGGGCAGCAGGTCGGCCAGAATGGCCTCTTCGCTGGGCTCGTAATCGAAGATGGCACCGCTATCGTCACCCTCGGTTTCCTCGAACGAGGCGGGAATGACCTGCTGTGCCGTTGGGATCTGGGTCACTACGTTGACGAACTTCGAGTAGAAGATCGTGGCAACGTCGAACTCACCCCCGTCAAAGCGAGACAGGATGTCCTTGGCGATGTCTTGCGCGTTGGAATAACCCAGACGCTTGACCTCGCTCAGGTCGATATGTCCAACGAACAGATCGCCTAAATCACGCTTGAGCGCGTCGCGGCCTTTCTTGCCGACGGTCAGAACCTTGACCGTCTTGCCTTTGCCGCGCAGCTCTTCCGCCTTTTGGCGGGCCAGCTTGGCGATGTTCGAGTTGAAGCCGCCGCAGAGGCCGCGTTCAGCTGTCATCACAACCAGCAGATGGACATCATCACTGCCCGTACCACGGAGCAGCTTGGGGGCGCTGTCGCTACCCCCGACCGATGCCGCCAGCCCCGCCATCACGGCATTGAACCGCTCGGCATAGGGGCGCGAGGCTTCGGCAGATTCCTGGGCGCGGCGCAGTTTTGCAGCCGCGACCATCTGCATGGCCTTGGTGATCTTTCGGGTCGATTTGACCGACTCGATCCTGTTTTTAAGGTCCTTAAGATTTGGCATATGCCCGCCTCTCCCTTAAGCGAAGGTTGCGGCGTATTCGTCCAGCGCAGCCTTGATCTTGTCGGAAGCGTCACCCTTGATCTTGGGATCTTCGTCCGTGATCCACTGAAGCAGATCCGCGTGTTTGCCACGCAGGTGCGCCAGCAGGCCAGCTTCGTAACGTCCAACATCAGATACTTCGATCTTGTCGAGGTAACCGTTGGTACCGGCGAAGATAACGCAGACGATTTCAGCGTTGGTCAACGGCGAATACTGCGGCTGTTTCATCAGCTCGGTCAGACGCGCACCACGGTTCAGCAGCTGCTGAGTTGCGGCGTCGAGGTCGGAACCGAACTGCGCAAACGCAGCCATTTCGCGGTACTGCGCCAGTTCCAGTTTCACCGGACCCGCAACCGATTTCATCGAGTTGGTCTGAGCCGAAGAGCCCACACGCGAAACCGACAGACCGGTGTTCACAGCAGGACGGATGCCCTGATAGAACAGTTCAGTTTCCAGGAAGATCTGACCGTCGGTGATCGAAATCACGTTGGTCGGAATAAACGCCGAAACGTCACCACCCTGAGTTTCGATAACCGGCAGAGCGGTCAGCGAGCCCGCACCGAAATCTTCATTCAGCTTTGCCGAACGCTCCAGCAGGCGCGAATGGAGGTAGAAAACGTCACCAGGATAGGCTTCACGTCCGGGCGGACGGCGCAGCAGCAGCGACATCTGACGATAGGACACAGCCTGCTTGGACAGGTCATCATAGATGATCAGCGCGTGACGGCCGTTGTCGCGAAAGTACTCGGCCATCGCGGTTGCGGCGTAGGGTGCCAGGAACTGCATCGGTGCCGGGTCGGACGCGGTTGCAGCCACAACGATCGAGTATTCAATCGCACCGGATTCTTCCAGTTTCTTTACCAACTGCGCAACGGTCGAACGCTTTTGACCGATCGCAACGTACACGCAGTACAGTTTCTTCGACTCGTCGTCGCCTGCTGCGTCGTTGTAGGTTTTCTGGTTCAGGATCGCGTCCAGAGCAACGGCGGTTTTACCGGTCTGACGGTCACCAATGATCAGCTCACGCTGGCCACGGCCAATCGGGATCATCGCGTCAACCGATTTCAGGCCGGTTGCCATCGGCTCATGAACCGACTTACGAGGAATGATGCCCGGCGCCTTAACGTCCGCGACGCCACGCTTGGTTGCGTTGATCGGGCCCTTGCCGTCCAGCGGGTTACCCAGACCGTCAACAACGCGGCCCAGCAACTCGTCGCCGATCGGAACGTCCACGATCGAGTTGGTGCGCTTGACGGTGTCACCTTCTTTAATGTCACGGTCAGAACCGAAGATAACGACACCGACGTTGTCGCTTTCCAGGTTCAGCGCCATGCCCATGATGCCACCGGGGAATTCGACCATCTCACCGGCTTGTACGTTGTCCAGGCCGTATACACGGGCAATCCCGTCACCGACGCTCAGCACGCGGCCGATTTCGGCCACTTCGGCTTCCTGACCAAAATTCTTGATCTGGTCCTTCAGGATTGCAGAAATCTCTGCAGCTTGGATTCCCATTTATCCGACCTCTTTCATTGCATTCTGTAGGGAGTTCAGCTTCGAACGGATCGAGCTATCGATCATTTTCGAGCCCACTTTAACGACAAGACCGCCGATGAGGCTTTCATCAACGGTCGCATTGATTGTCACGGTCTTGCCCACACGCTCGGACAGCGTTTTGGACAGTTTATCCAGTTGCGTCTTGGTCAGCGCCTTGGCCGAGGCGACATCGGCGGTCACTTCGCCGCGTTCGTCTGTCAGCATGTCGCGCAGAACCTGCACCAGTTGCGGAATAACAAACAGGCGGCGCTTTTCGGCCATCAGACCCAGCGTGTTGCGCAGGATGGTATGCAGACCCATCTTGTCGGCAATCGCGGTAATCGCTGCTTCCTGTTCGGCGCGGGATACCAGCGGCGATGCAATCAGGTCGCGCAAGTCGGCGCTTTCGCCCAAAGCTGCTGCCAAATCGTTGATGCCGGTTTCCAGACCTGCAAGGTCATTATTCTCTTTGGCGATCTCGAAGATCGCTGTGGCATAGCGCTCGGCAATGCCTGTGGAAATCGAAGCTGGTTCGGACACGTCCACCCTTCCGATATTTGAGGCCCTAATTTTGAGTAGCGGCCGCTACTTTGGGGCGTGAGGAAACCCCGTCCATTTAGGGCGGGGATCAAAATCACCGGGGATGTAGCAGAGCCGAACCAACCTAGCAATACGCTATAGCGGTAACAGATTTATCCACAAATCTATATTTTTCATACACTTACCATAAGTGCGACGGTTTGAACCCATTGGCCCAGTTGAAAAATGTTACGAATATGCAGTTTTTTGCGATTCCTGTGACCTATTTCCCGCATTTTTTCCGCCCCAGGAGGATGAAATTTCACGCGGGCTTCAACAACCCATCCAGGGCCTTGATGGGTCGCCGCTCGGTCTCTTTGGTGACGCTGCCACTGGGTGGCTGGATATGTTTGGTAACCTCGACCATCAGAACGCCCCCAGCCATAACCGTGGGGACACGTTGCCCGGTTTTTTCAATCAGGCTTCCCGATTTTAGCCAAAAGCGTCGAAACGACGGCGGCATGTATAGAGCCGAGCAATGCCTTTCCGGCAGAAAGTGATGTGCCTTTAACTGGCTTTCTAATTGCGACGCCGAATAGGGGCGCCCAAACCCGAATGGCGTTCTATCCGTCCGAGACCAAAGACCCGCCCGGTTCGGCACAACGAACAGAGCCCGCCCACCGGGACCTAGAACCCTCCAGCATTCATTCAGCAAATCGCTGGGGCGGCCAGAGGTTTCTAGCCCGTGCATGACAACCAGCTTGTCGACATGGCCGGTTTCAATCGGCCACAGTGTCTCTTCAGCCAGGACCGAGACATTGGGCATCCCCGCCGGCCAGGGCATCACGCCCTGCGGACCGGGCATGAGACCAATCACCCGCCGCGCATCCGCCAAATACGGCCGCAGCAGAGGCACGGCAAATCCAAACCCCACTACAGTCTGACCCTTGGCTTCAGGCCACATTTCGGTCAGCCGACCACGAATGGCCGCCTGCGCAGCGCGACCCAATGTGCTGCGGTAGTAGAAATTCCTCAGATCCTGCACGTCAAGATGCATTGCGGACACCCTGTCAATCGGCTTAGCTGAGCACACTCTAGCAACGAAAGGGCAAAAGGCCATGCCTCTTGAGATCGTCACCATCCCGTGCCTCAGCGACAATTACGCATTTCTGGCCCATGATCCTGCCAGTGGCCAGACCGCCCTTGTCGACGCGCCCGAGGCGGCCCCGATTCTAGCCGCGCTGGACAAGCGCGGATGGACGCTCAGCCACGTTCTGCTGACGCACCACCATTGGGACCATGTAGACGGCTTGGCGGGTATTCTGGAAAAACAGCCCGCCAAGGTTATCGGCGCCGCCGCCGACGCCCACCGCCTGCCCCCGCTGGATGAACGCGTGGCCGAAGGCGATGAGTTTGAGATCGGCGGCGAACCCGTGCAAGTGCTGGATGTCTCGGGGCACACAGACGGCCATGTTGCATACTATATGCCGCAAAGCGATGCCGTATTTACCGCAGACAGCCTGATGGCGCTTGGATGTGGCCGCCTGTTCGAAGGCACCGCGCCACAAATGTGGGCCTCGCTGTCCAAGCTGGCCGCCCTGCCCGACAACACACTGGTGTGTTCCGGCCATGAATACACGCAATCCAACGCGAAATTCGCCATAACAGTCGACCCGGACAATGCCGCACTGCAGCAGCGCATGGCCGAAATCGAGAAAGCCCGTGCAGCCGGACAGCCCACAGTGCCGTCAACCTTGGCGCTGGAGAAAGCGACGAACCCGTTCTTGCGCGCCACTGATCCGGCGATTCAGGCCGAACTGGGCATGGAAAACGCCGATCCGGCTACGGTTTTTGCCGAAATCAGGGCTAGAAAAGACCGATTTTAATGCCTAATTCGCTCTCTTCATGGCAACGGTCACGTTAAATGTGACTGTCAAGTGAAAGAAAACCCTTGAAGCCGGGCCACGATCAACCAAACTCTAATAGTATGAGGACATGGTTGGAATGGGGTTCCGGCCGAAAACCTGCCCCTTTCGACCCAAGACAGAGGAGCACCCGCGTGCCTTCATTCTCGAGCACATTAGAACAAGCCATTCACGCGGCCTTGGCGGCTGCGAATGAACGGCGCCACGAATTTGCAACGCTGGAGCACTTGCTGCTGGCGCTGCTTGAAGAACCTGATGCCATCCGCGTCATGAAGGCCTGCAGCGTTGATCTGGATGAACTACGCAGCACGCTGGTCGAATTCATCGACGAAGATCTGTCGAATCTGGTGACGGATATCGACGGGTCCGAAGCGGTTCCAACTGCCGCCTTCCAACGCGTGATACAGCGCGCCGCGATCCACGTACAAAGTTCGGGCCGAACCGAAGTGACAGGCGCTAATGTGTTGGTCGCTATTTTTGCCGAGCGCGAAAGCAACGCCGCTTATTTCCTGCAAGAACAGGACATGACCCGTTATGACGCGGTGAACTTCATCGCACATGGCGTGGCGAAAGACCCGGCTTATGGCGAAAGCCGCTCGGTTTCTGGTGCGGATCAGGTCGAAGAAGAAGAACAAGCCACGCCGAGCGACGCCGATCAGAAAGAAAGCGCGCTTGGCAAATATTGCATTGATCTGAACGCGAAGTCGCGCGCAGGCGACGTTGACCCTCTGATCGGCCGCGCCGATGAAGTTGAGCGCTGCATTCAGGTGCTATGCCGCCGCCGCAAGAACAACCCTCTGCTGGTGGGTGATCCGGGCGTGGGCAAAACAGCCATTGCCGAGGGTCTGGCCCACAAAATCGTGGGCGGCGAAGCGCCGGATGTACTGTCCAATACCACAATCTATTCGCTGGATATGGGCGCATTGCTGGCCGGAACCCGCTATCGCGGCGATTTCGAGGAGCGCTTGAAGGCCGTCGTGACCGAGTTGGAAGATCACCCGGATGCGGTGCTGTTCATTGATGAGATCCACACTGTAATCGGTGCAGGTGCTACCTCGGGCGGCGCGATGGATGCGTCGAACTTGCTGAAGCCTGCCCTGCAGGGCGGCAAGCTTCGCACCATGGGTTCGACAACGTATAAAGAATTCCGTCAGCATTTCGAAAAAGACCGAGCGCTGAGCCGCCGGTTCCAGAAGATCGACGTGAACGAACCTTCGGTCGAAGACAGCGTGAAGATCCTGCGCGGTCTCAAGCCCTATTTCGAAAAGCATCACGAGATCAAATATACGGCAGACGCGATCAAAACCGCTGTTGAACTGTCGGCGCGGTATATCAACGACCGCAAGCTGCCGGATAAGGCCATCGACGTGATTGATGAGGCCGGTGCCGCACAGCATCTGGTCGCGGAAAGCAAACGCCGCAAAACCATCGGCGTGAAAGAGATCGAGGCGGTCGTCGCAAAGATCGCCCGCATTCCGCCCAAGAACGTCACCAAGGACGATGCAGAGGTTCTGAAAGACCTCGAAGCCTCGCTAAAACGGGTTGTGTTTGGTCAGGACGTAGCCATCGAAGCGCTTGCCAGTGCAATCAAGCTGGCGCGCGCTGGCCTGCGTGAGCCTGAAAAACCCATCGGCAACTATCTGTTCGCCGGTCCGACCGGTGTGGGTAAAACCGAGGTGGCGAAACAGCTAGCCGACACGCTGGGTGTTGAACTGCTGCGTTTCGATATGTCGGAATACATGGAGAAACACGCGGTTTCCCGTCTGATCGGCGCGCCTCCGGGTTATGTAGGGTTCGATCAGGGCGGTCTGCTGACCGATGGCGTCGACCAACATCCGCATTGCGTGCTTCTTCTGGATGAGATCGAGAAGGCGCACCCAGACGTGTTCAACATCCTATTGCAGGTGATGGACCATGGCGAACTGACTGATCACAACGGACGCACGGTTAATTTCCGCAACGTGGTGCTGATCATGACGTCGAACGCGGGCGCGCAGGAACAGGCCAAGGCCGCTATCGGCTTTGCCCGTGACCGCCGTGAAGGTGAGGATACTGCCGCGATCGAGCGCATGTTCACCCCGGAGTTCCGCAACCGACTGGATGCAGTGATTTCCTTCGCATCGCTGCCGAAAGAGGTCATCCTGCAAGTGGTCGAGAAATTCGTCCTGCAGCTTGAAGCGCAGTTATTGGATCGTGGCGTGACCATAGATCTGACGCCGAAAGCTGCCGAGTGGCTGGCCGACAAGGGATATGATGACAAGATGGGCGCACGCCCGCTTGGCCGTGTCATTCAGGAGCACATCAAGAAACCGCTGGCCGAGGAACTGTTGTTCGGCAAACTGGCCAAAGGAGGGGTTGTCCGTGTCTCGGTCAAAAAGGGCGAGTTGGATTTGCAAATCTTCGGCCCCGATCAGCCCCGCATTCCGGGGGACAAGCCTCCGTTGCTGACCGCCGACTGAATGCGATCCATTCTGACGGTATTGATAACGCTCGCTGCCACACCGGCGGCGAGCGAATTCGTTTTACGCCAACCCGTTGACTGCGTGTTGGGGGAAACTTGCTATATCCAGAATTATTTCGATCAAGATCCCGACGCAGGAGTTTTCCGCGATTTCCGCTGCGGCGAACTAAGTTATGATGGCCACAAGGGAACAGATTTTGCTCTGCCAACCCATGCCGACCTTGATAGCCGTGTCGCGGTCTTGGCCGCTGCAGCAGGTATCGTCAAGAATACCCGTGACGGCGTAGCAGACGGTGGTTTCGATCAGAGCATTTCCGGTCAGGAATGCGGCAATGGCGTTGTCATCGACCATGAAAACAAGTGGCAGACGCAGTATTGCCATATGCGCATGGGATCGGTCCGGGTCTCACCCGGCGACCGGGTCTCAGCTGGCGCAGTGTTGGGTGAAATTGGTCTTAGCGGAGCAACTCAGTTCCCACATCTCCACCTGTCTGTGCGAAAGGACGGAAAGCGCATCGACCCTTTTGCGCCACAAACCAGCGGTGACTGCTCCGCCCCCAATTCCAGCCTGTGGGAGCAACCGATACCTTACGTTCCCGGGGGGCTGTTATCTGTAGGGTTTTCCGATGACGTGCCCAACTATGATGACGTCCGCGCCGGAACCGCTGCACATGCGGTTTTACCTGTCGATGCCGCAGCGATTGTTCTGTTCGGTCACGCATACGGCAACCGCAAGGGCGATGTACTACGGCTGGAAATCACTGGCCCCGAAGGCGGGATTCTGTCGCAGGACGTAACGTTGGAAAAAACTCAGGCGCAGGTATTTCGCGCCTCGGGTCGACGTCTGTCAAAGCCCAACTGGCCTGCCGGGGAGTATCACGGCAAGGTCACCATAATCCGTTCCGGTGAAGCAATCAGCGAAAAAACCGTCGTGGTATTAGTCGAATAACGCTTAGCGTTCCGTCAGCTTCAATTCAATCCGCCGGTTCTGCGCGCGGGCTTCGGGCGTATCGGCTGGATTGACGGGTTGGAACTCGCCAAAGCCATTGGCCGCCAATCTGTTCGGCGGGATGTCCAGCGCTTCGACCATGTAGCGCACGACCGACAACGCCCGCCCCTGACTGAGCTCCCAATTGTCGCGATACCGCCCAGACCCGGCCAAGGGTACGTTGTCTGTGTGGCCATCAACCCGGATCACCCAGTTCAAACCATCAGGGATTTCGGCGGCGACGCTGCGCAGGATATTGGCTACTTTTGCGACATCCTGCTGACCAGCCGGTGACAAGACTGCTGACCCGGTATCAAACAACACCTCGGACGAGAAAACGAACCGGTCGCCTTCGATTCGAACGCCTTCCTCATCGCCCAGAACGTCACGCAGCCTGCCAAAGAACTCGGATCTATATCGCTGCAAATCCTCGGCCTGTGCTGCCAATTCTTCAGCTTCCGCCTCAAGACGGACACGTTCGGCTTCTTCCAACAGACGGCGGCGGCGCTCTTCCGAGGCCGCACGGGCCAACGCAGCGTTCAGGTCTTGGCCCAGCGTCTGAATACGGATATCGGCAGCGGCGTTGCGCTCTGCGTAATCGTCCAGCAGGGCCTGTAACCCGCCCAATTGCTCGCGCAGCGCGGCCATTTGCTGATTGAGTAACGCAGTCTCGCGCTGCGCTTTTTCGGAAATGGCCTGTTCAGCCGACAATGTGTCACGCGCCACAGCCAACAAGACCGCACGCTCTTCGGCCAGAGTGCGTTGTTCCTGTGCCTCAACCTGTGCCTCTGTTCGCGCCGCAAGCGCTGCCTCAAGCTGGGCTTTCAGGTCTTCTTTCTTCAGCTCGCCGAACTGCCTCTCCAATTCCGCTTTGGCGGCCTGTGCCGCCGCCAAAAGTGTCAAAGTTTCTTCGGCCTCTTTACGCTGGGCTTCCAAGGCAAGAGTCATCGCCGTCAGCTCGGCGTCTGCATTCTGAAGCCGGTTGCGCAGGTTTTCAGCGGCAGCAGCTTCGGCTAGCTTGGCGGCCTCTTCTGCGCTCAGCTGTTCTTCAAGCTCGGATATCCGAGTGGTCTGCGCCGCATCACTCTGTTCCAGATCAGCCACGAGGGCCTCTAGCGCTTCTCGTTGGGCTGCGGCCAAGCGGGCTGCCTCGGTTTGTTCGTCAATTTCTGCCCGGCTTTGTGCCAAGGCCCGGTTCAAGGCATTCTGTTCGCTTTGCAAGTCGGCAATTTCACCCTGCGCGCGCTCCTGCGCTAGCAGCAGGGCCGCAACCTGAGCTTCGAAATCGGTCAACTGGGTCTGCGCCTGTGCCAGCTCTGTCTCGACTTGATTCAACGTCGAGTTCAACACACCCAGCCGCGCCTGCAACCGGCTGTTTTCCCGTTCCTCCAGCCCCAATGCTCCGGCCAGCGCTGCGACCTCATCTGACAAGGCGCTTAGCTCATCCTCCTGACCCGAAATAGTCTCCCGCAACACGTACTGCACAACCATAAAAATAGTCAGTACAAAGGTCAGCACCATCAAAAGCCCGGTGATTGCATCCACAAAGCCGGGCCAGACCGACCCCTGAAACCGCTGACCTGTGCGTCGGGAAAGAGCCATCGACTACTCTCCTTCCGGAGCGGTACGTACAGCGCCTCGGGGTAATGTCAGGGCTTTGACCAGAAGCTCGATATCCTTGCGCAGTTCGCTCATGCTTTCCTGACGACCGGCCGAGATTTCTTCGAGGATGCGCAACAGTTGAACGTCCATCGACCGCAAACGCATGCGGCTCTCAGCGTCGATCCCTTCGCCACTGCCTTGTTCACGCATGTGATCCAGCAAGGCATCCTGCCCAAGTGCCACCCGTTCCAAGGCTGCTGTCACACCATCGTTGTTTTCCTGACGCTGGTTCATTTGACCAATCGAGTCCGCCAACTGGCCCAACCTGGAAGACACCGAAGCACGATCCGCTTCCTGCGCAGCAAACAAATCCTGCAACGCGTTCATCTGTTCAGACATTGCATCCAGAACAGGCGTCAGTACCGCCAGCTCGGCGCCGCCTTCGTCCCCGGCAGCAAAGCCAACACGCGTGATCGAAGAGAGCCATTCCTCCAACTCTCGATAAAATCGGTTTTGGCCATGGCCCGCGAACAATTCCAGCAGACCCACAATCAGCGACCCGGCCAACCCCAACAGGGACGACCCGAAGGCCACACCCATACCTTGTAGTTGCGCCTCCAGCCCGACCATCAGGCGGTTGAAGACAGCCAGCCCCTCTTCGCCCTCTTGCGGATTGAGGCTACGGATGGTGTCGACAATCGCCGGAACAGTCGTGGCGAGGCCAAAGAACGTACCCAAAAGACCCAGATAGATCAGAACGTTGGTGATATAGCGCGTGATCTCGCGCTCTTCTTCGACGCGTTCGGCCACGGAATCCAAAATGGACCGTGTCGAAGTCGAACTGATCTGCGATCGCGCACCACGGTCGCGCAGCAATGACGCCAAGGGGGCCAGCAATTGTGGCGTGCGCGCATCCTCGCGAACGACACCGCCGACAAAAGCCTCGATCCAGCGAACCGAGCCAATCAGCTGCGTGACCTGATAGAAACAGGCAAACACACCGATGACAAACACCAATAGGATAAAGCCGTTCAGGTATGGGTTGGCCTGAACCACCGGCATCACATATGGCAACGCCATGAACACGCCCAGCCCTGCCAGACCTATTGCGACCAACATCATCACAATCTGACGAATGGGATGCGAGAATTGGGGTCTCGCGCCCTGATGTGCCTGCGCCATGCGCGTTGTTCCCGGTTTTTATCTGCTCTGGGCTGAATCTAGCGAAAATCCGCCGGTGACGCCAAGGGTTTATGCGGTAATGTTACGCACCCGTTGCGCCAACCACTCAAGATCGGGGTCGCGCAGGTCAATCTCGGCCAGATGTTCGGCGGTATTATACAGGTATTCGGTATTCGGCCCGCGCCCGCCAACCGCATGCGCGATGATCTGGGCCTGTTCCTCAAGCGGTATGCCACCGCAATACTGCACGTGGTCAGCATCAATCACATAGGTCACTGCGTTGACCACCTCGCCATCGTCCAGATGCACATCCAGCATCTTCTCGATATAGGCAGAAGAGATCAGCTCGCGCTGGCGCAGCTCGTGCAGGGTACGGTCTTCGTGACCGGCTTCGACCGCCAGCGCCAGACCTGTACAATGCGAGTCATCCTGTTCATCAAGCGCAAGAACCAAGCCGGGATGGTCTTCGGTACCGCGGTGATGGATCGAGCTCATGCAAAAGGATCGGGCATAGCCATGCAACGTAGCAAGTTCGCTGCGGGCCACCGGAAAGCCCGGATTCCACAGCAGCGATCCATATCCGAAAACCCACATCGTCATAGCACTGGTCCTTGCCTGTTTGCGCCTATAAACATCAAAACCAAGGTGGGAAAAAGGGCGAACTGCCATGCGCGGCCTGATACGAGTTGTCATTTTCATAGTTGTGATCTGGAGCGCCTATTGGTTCGTCGCCGGTTTCGGGCTGCGCAATGCGATCACCGCCTGGTTCGACGCACAGCAGGACCGGGGTTGGCAGGCCGAATTCTCGGACGCCGAGACAGCCGGATACCCGTTTCACCACGTGACCCGACTGAACAGCCCGGCGCTGGCCGATCCGGTGAACGGCACCGCCTGGAGCGCCGACTGGATCGAATTCCAAAGCCCTGCAATCTGGCCCGGTCGTCAGGTGTTGCGGTTCGCCGATACGCCCCAGCGGCTATCCTACTACGATCAGACGGCCACCATCGAGGCCAACGATCTGCAGGCCGAATTGCAACTGCAGCCCGGCGTTGCACTTGTGCTGGAAAAGATGGCGCTCACCAGCGGAGCCTGGTCGATCGCTGACGAAACCGAGGCGCTGGCCGCCGGCGACACGTTGGCCCTTGTGATGGAACAGACGGCCACCCCCGAAGCTTACGTGATCAGCGCACGGGCCGACGGCTTCACACCCGGAGACGAATTGCGCGACCTGATGCGGTCAGCCACCACACTGCCGCAGGCATTTGACACGCTGGAACTGGACATGACAGCCACGTTCGACAAGGTCTGGGATCGGTCCGCCTTGGAGCTGAGCAGACCACAACTGGTCGAGATCGACCTGCGGCTGGCCGAAATCAAGTGGGGCGCGCTGCGATTGTTTGCCACCGGAGAGTTGGACATCGACGCACAGGGTATTCCAACAGGCGAGATCGCGATCCGGGCCGAGAATTGGCGGGACATGATCGCCATGGCCAACGCAGCAGGTGCCCTGCCCGATCAGGCCGTCGACACAGTAACACGGGCACTGAACTTTATGGCCGGTCTAGGTGGCAATCCAAATGCGCTGGATTTGCAGCTGAATTTCCGTGACGGATTTGTGGCATTGGGACCACTGCCTCTTGGCCCTGCCCCGCGTCTGATCCTGCGTTAACGACAGTAAGGTCCACGGCGGTGGCGTGCCGTGTCCAGATGGAAATGATCGCGGTGATAGCGATCCGCATTTGGCCCCAGCACCGTACCAAACGGGCCGCACGCCCCGCGCCAAATCTTGGTCAATTGGCGCTTTGAAGGGTTCTTGCGCCAGCCATTCAGAACGGTCACGACTTCTCCGTCCGCCATTTTGAAGCCTGATATATCTATCGCACGGCCTTTACCGTGTTCAGAAATCTTGGCCCCTTTTTGGTTATTCCGGGTCCGGCATGCATAGTGGGCGGCAACCTGAATCTCGGCTACCGGCCCGCGTCGCTTGAAGGTGGGTTTGACCGTCTTGTCGACCCATTTGTTCAACGCGATGGCCGTGCCGCAATCCATGGTCGACGGACGGCTGAGCGCCACACCTGAAACCGAGGTGATCTGAACCGCCTCCTTGATCCCGCATGCCTTGATTCTGCCGGGCACGTTGCCGACGGGTTTGCCCTGAATGTCGATGTCTCCACAGACCGAACCTTTGCGCAGCTTGCGTTTTTTAAACAACGCTTCCTGTTCCACCGATTTTGGCCGCAGGTACGGCATCAGAGAAGTGTCCGGCCCCAGCAGGGGTAAATCCGAAGGGCGCGCGGCAAACGCCAGCATCTGCGGCGACACCGGGCGCAGTTCTGGCCGAACTTCAGCGTTGGGTGCCGATGCGGAACTTGGCAATACGGGTTCTACCGCTGGTCGTGCCACGGGAACCAGAGATTGATCCAGAGGTGCCGCGATGGCTGCGGTGGCGCTGAAAGCCACGCAGCCAATCATCATGCCCCTCCAGACGCGCCTCATGAGCTTACTTTTCCCCGTCCGAAATCAGGCGCATCCGTATCCTGCCCTGCGTCGATGATCCCGCGCCGGATCGCGCGCGTGTGGGTGAAATAGTCGAACAGATGCTCACCATCGCCTGTACGGATGGCCCGCTGCAAGGCGAACAGCTCTTCGGTGAAGCGCCCAAGGATTTCCAGCGTCGCGTCTTTATTGGTCAGAAATACGTCACGCCACATGGTCGGGTCCGAGGCCGCGATCCGTGTGAAATCCCGGAAACCGGCGGCGGAGTATTTGATGACCTCACTGTCAGTCACCCGGCGCAGATCGTCGGCGACACCCACCATAGTATACGCAATCAGGTGAGGCGCATGGGACGTCACCGCCAGAACCAGATCATGGTGATCGGCATCCATTTCGTCCACATTCGCGCCCATGCCCTCCCACAGCGCGCGCAGGCGGGCAATGGCATCAGGTTCCGAGCCTTCGACCGGCACCACCAAACACCAGCGATTGTCGAACAACTCGGCAAACCCGGATTCGGGACCAGAATGCTCGGTCCCAGCAAGCGGGTGTGCGGGAATGAAGTGCACGCCTTCGGGGATATGCGGCGAGACCGCCTGAATCACGTGGCGTTTGACTGAGCCCACATCCGTCACCGTCGCACCCGTCTTCAATACCGGCGCGATATCTGCTGCAACCGTGCCCATAGCACCGACAGGCACGCAAAGAACAACCAGATCGGCATCCTGAACAGCCTCTTGCGCTGTGTCGCATACCCGGTCACACAGACCAATCCGGCGGGCAGTTTCACGGGTCGCCTCGGAGCGGGCATAGCCTGTGACCTCACCCGCAAGGCCCGAGCGTTTGATCGCCCAGAACATGGACGAAGCGATCAGGCCCAGCCCGATCAGCGCGACGCGGTCGTATATCTGGGTCATGCCGAACCCCCTTTGAACACGGTGATGGCCACAACGACGCGGCGGCAGGCTTCCTCATCACCGACTGTGATCCGCAGAGCATTTGGCAGGTTGTACCCCGCCACGCGACGCACGATCAGACCCTGAGTTTTGAGGTAATCGTCACAAGCCTCAGCCTCGGCCTGATCCGAGAAACGGGCGAGGATGAAATTGGTGCAGGACGTATCTGACGGTACGCCGATCTTGCCCAATTCTTCGGACAACCACACACGCAGGCGCGCGTTTTCAGCCTGACAGAAGGTCAGGAATTCCACATCTTTCACCGCTGCCTCTGCCGCCGCCAACGCGGTTAGAGACAGGTTGAACGGCTGGCGCACCCTGTTCAGAACGTCGATGATCGGCTGCGTCGCATACCCCCAACCGACACGCATGCCGCCCAAACCGTAAACCTTCGAGAAGGTTCGGGTCATGATTACATTGTCGAACCGATCTACCAGTGAAGCGCCGCCGTCAAAGCCGTCGACAAATTCGGCATAGGCGCCGTCAATCACCATCAGACAGGTCTGCGGCAGCGCCTCGGCCAGCCGCACCAGTTCGACCTCGGGGATCATGGTCGAGGTCGGATTGCCCGGATTGGTCACAAACACGATCCGGGTTTGTTCGGTCACCGCAGCAAGGATGTTGTCGACATCCACATGCCGGTCCCGCTCGGGCACCATGACCGGGGTCGCGCCGGCCATGCGGGCGATGATCGGGTACATGGAAAATCCATGCTCGGTATATATCACCTCATCCCCCGGCCCGGCATAGGCCTGAGCGATGAATTGCAGCACTTCGTCACTGCCCACGCCGCAGATGATTCGTGCTGGGTCCAAATTGTGGCGTTCGCCAATCGCAGCCCGCAGGCTGGCATGGTCGGTGCTGGGATAGCGATGAAGGGTGACGGCACTTTCGCGCACGGCCTCTATCGCCTTGGGACTGGGGCCGAACGGGTTTTCATTCGAGCTGAGCTTGATCACATGCTCGACCCCGGCCACATGCGACTGACCGCCCTGATACAGCGCGATGTCCATAATGCCGGGTTGAGGGGTGATCTTGTTCATAAGAGGCTCCGTTGATTGGAGCCTCTCATACCTGTCTCAACGCGTTGAGAAAAGCGGCAATTCCGTCACGCCGCTTTGAAGCGGGCCGTCGCCGGGTCAGCGCTGTAAAACGGCGCGAACTCTTCGGTTCGGCGCGACAGGTCATTGACGCTGTCGATGATGAACTGAACAGTTTCCTCGCTCATCAGGTACGAGAAGTTCAGGCGCACCCAACCGGGTTTCTTCATCTCTTCCCCAGCAGACAATGCCGCGTGCAACTCGTCCGACGTCTCACGGTCGATCCCCAACAGGCGATGCGCATAGGGCCCAGCGCAGGCACAGCCGCCACGGGCCTGAATGCCGTAGATATCGCTGAGCATCCGGGTGAACAGTTGCTGGTGAACCGGCTGACCCGAGTTATCATGCACGAGAAAGGAATAGATCGGCAGGCGATGCGGGTTGTCCGTGCCCAGTAGGGTCAGGTTCGGATTGTCGCCCCACCCTTCCAGCGCCATGCGATTGTACTGCGCCTCACGGTGGGCAATCTCATCGGTGCCAACCACGTCTTTGACGATGAAGGCCAGCGCCGCACGGATGTCGCCTATCACGTTTGGTGTTCCGGCCTCTTCGCGGGTGGCCAGATTCTCGCTGTAATCATGCCGCCACGGTGAGACGAAACTGACCGTGCCGCCACCGGGCCAACTGGGGCATGTGCGCTTTACCACATTCTGATTCACGACCAGAACACCAGATGCGCCCGGTCCGCCGGGGAACTTATGCGGAGAGACCACGATCGCGTCCTTACGGGCATCGGCAGGCCCCATATCCACCGGCAAGTAAGGCCCGCCGCCAGCATAATCCCAGACCGAAACCGCGCCATGTGCCTTGAGCAACCGCGTGACCGGATCCGGGTCCGTTACAATGCCTGTCACGTTGGATGCCGCCGAAAAGGAACCGATGATCAGATCGGACGCAGCATGGTCCACCAACATCCGCTCTAGTACAACAAGATCAACACCACCCTCAGGTGCCTCGGGAATTTCGATCACCCGCGCCTCGCTTTCTCGCCAGGGCAAGATGTTCGAGTGATGCTCATACGGGCCAATCAAAACGACCGGCCGGTCAGCCGCTTCCACTCCCAACAAGCTGACCAGCCGGTTTAGACCCGCAGTGGCGCCGGACCCGGTGAAAATCACCGCGTCCGCTCCCTTCGCACCAACGATGCGGGCTATTTCTGCGCGAGCTTCACGGCGTAACCGGGTCATGAAAGATCCGCAATATGAAGCCTCGGTATGACTGTTAGCATAGAATGGCAACACCTGTTCGGCCACAAAATCTTCAACCTGCCGCAGCGCGCGTCCCGAAGCGACATAATCCGCATAAACCAGCGGCACATCCCCATGCAGACCTGGGATCAGAACATTCTCTCCGATCAGACCATCGCTTAGGCGTGAATTGCGAGTGGTGGAAAGAATGTCTTCGCGAAATTTGGACAGGGTCATGATATGGTCTCCATACTGTTCCCACCAATATGATTGGATACACCCGAGGAAACTCCACCTTTCTTTTGATGGCTTTCTAACTTTTTGTGTCATATGATTGGGTATGTCGAAAAAAATAGATCAAATTGACAAACGCATTCTGCGCGAACTGCAAACGGACGCCACGCTGTCCCAACGCGAATTGGCGGATCGGGTCGGACTATCACAGAACGCCTGCTGGCGTCGCCTCAAGGCGTTGAATGACGATGGTGTGATCGTCGGCTCGACCGCGCGGATCGCGCGCGAGGAATTGGGGCTGAACCTTGTGGTGTTTGTTATGCTTCGCACGCGGCATCATTCCGCCGAATGGTTGCAAGCCTTTCGCAGCCATGTCCTGACCATCCCCGAGGTAGTGGATTTCCATCGCATCGGCGGCGACTATGATTATCAGTTGAAAGTCGTCACGCAGGACATGGCCTCATACGACAAGGTCTATCAACGACTGATCGAGAAGGTCGAGTTGGACAGCGTGACCTCGTACTTTGCAATGGAAGCCATAGCCGAAGGGCGACCGTTGCCTATCTGATCAGGTCCTAAACAAGGAACGGTTTTCGCGGAATTGAGAAAAGCAATCCGACGAAATGCTCCGAGCCTTAGTGACGGCCGGACATCCAGATCCGCGTCAACCCAGCCCACCGCGCCATTGTATCAGTCCCAGCAAAAAGTCAGCGCTGAATTAGCTCAACGACCCCAGCCTGAGGAATCTTCACGTTCTACGGAAACGCAGGCGATTCGGACATCAATTTGCTTGGCTGAAACGAAAAGAGCCGCGCTTGTCAGCGCGGCCCTGAATTTCAATCGGATCAGCGAAGATTAGTTCTTCGCGTAGAATTCGACCACCAGGTTCGGTTCCATCATGACCGGGTAAGGTACATCGCTCAGGCCCGGTGCGCGCACGAAGGTCGCGGTCATTTTCGAGTGATCGGCGTCGATGTAGTCAGGCACATCACGTTCAGCCAGAGCAGCAGCTTCCAGAACAAGAGCCAGTTGCTTGGATTTGTCACGAACTTCGATCACGTCGCCTTCTTTGACACGGTAGGACGGGATGTTGACCCGCTTGCCGTTAACTTTGACGTGGCCGTGGTTCACGAACTGACGTGCAGCGAAGACGGTCGGTACGAACTTGGCGCGGTAGACTACGGCGTCCAGGCGGCGCTCCAGCAGACCGATCAGGTTTTCACCGGTGTCGCCTTTGACACGCTCGGCTTCGGCATAGATGCGGCGGAACTGCTTCTCGGTCAGGTCGCCGTAGTAGCCTTTCAGCTTCTGCTTGGCGCGCAGCTGCAGACCAAAGTCCGACAGTTTGCCCTTGCGGCGCTGGCCGTGCTGGCCGGGGCCGTATTCACGACGGTTGACCGGGGATTTCGGACGACCCCAGATGTTTTCGCCCATCCGGCGGTCGATTTTGTACTTGGCAGACGTGCGTTTGGTCACGGCTGATCTCCTTCGTTTAGGTCGAGGCCCTGAAAGGCCACTATGAAGGGCGTTGTCCTCTTGAGGTTTCCCCCATGACAGGCATCCCCTTGCGGGGGCCACCAACACCAATGAAGCCGCGCTTATATCTGCGGAACCGGCAGAGTCAACACACCGTTCCGCCTCATATTGGAATTTCCGCTAAAAGGCGGGGCTTGCCAATGACTCAATCAGCTCCAAGGCAGGCAGAGACCGCCCGCCGCTCGCCCTGGTTACCCAGGTTCGGAATCTGTCTGTGTGGAAAGGCGACAACCGAAGTGTTCACTTCGGTTACTTCGCCATTTTCGATTTCAATCTCGGTGAACTCGCTGATCCAAAACTCTTGGTCACGCGCCGGGTAATCGCCATCAAAGACCAGAACCGGCACTGTTTCCCCCGCAACTTGGAATAAAATTGCCGAGAAGGTTTGCGCACCATTGGTCAAAACAAGCAAACCTCTTGCGGCCTCAGGCAGTATCTGAAGTTGTTTATAGTGTCCCAGATTTTTCGCTACGCAGCCATGGGCGCCTCTTGAACGCCCTATCGCTTGTTCGGTTGCTTCGGCCAGAAATTGCACTTGACCGCGCCAGGACCAAGCTGCCCCGACACTCAAAAAGGACAGAGGCGCAGCCTCTAGACCGTCAATTTCCGTTTGCCCCCACTGTATCGCTACACGACCGCTTTGTCCGGCTCTCATTGTACCGCCCGCACCTTCTACCCATCACTGCTCACAAGACCGTCTTATCAATGTAAAATAAGGCGGAAAAGAGACGTTAATACAGAGTTAACGAAAATGTGGCTTGAGAGAATCAGATACTCTACCCTTAGCGGGAGAATATCTGACTATACTAAACCCAACATTGTGAAGATGTGCTCATAGCACTTATCCACACTTGGAATGGCCACAGCTACGGCAGGTCATACACCCTTCGATCATCACCATGTCAAACTGGCCGCACGACGGGCACGCCTTGCCGCGAGGTGCATCCATGTTGACCACTTGCGCCTGCGGATCAGACTTCAGCCCCATGCCCTCACCTTCGAGAAAACCGATATTAATCAGGTGCTGTTCAATCACACCGCCAATCGCAGCCAAAATCGAAGGGATATACTTGCCTTGCACCCACGCCCCGCCACGCGGATCGAACACGGCCTTCAGTTCTTCGACAACAAACGACACATCGCCACCCCGACGGAATACCGCCGAGATCATTCGCGTCAGCGCCAGCGTCCAAGCGTAATGTTCCATGTTCTTCGAGTTGATGAACACTTCAAACGGACGGCGGCGGCCACCAATAACGATATCGTTGATGGTCAGATAAATGGCGTGCTCGCTATCGGGCCATTTCAATTTGTAAGTCGAACCCTCAAGCGACTGCGGACGGTCAAGCGGTTCGGACATGTAGACGACCTCACCTCCATCCACCTCATGCGGAGCACTGGCGCTTTCACCGGGTGCTTTGTCGTCGCTTTCCGAGACGGTCAGAACTGATCCGGTTACGTCATTTGGGCGGTACGTAGTACAGCCTTTGCATCCCTGATCCCAGGCCTGCATGTAGACGTCCTTGAAAGCATCAAAGCTGATATCTTCGGGACAGTTGATCGTTTTGGAGATCGAACTGTCGATCCATTTTTGGGCTGCCGCCTGCATCTTGACGTGATCAGACGGAGACAAAGTCTGCGCGTTCACGAAATAATCGGGCAATTCCGCATCCCCGAACTTGTCGCGCCACATTTGCACAGCGTAGTCCACGACCTCTTCTTCAGTTCGCGAACCATCCTTTTGCAGAACTTTGCGGGTATACGCATAGGCGAAGACAGGCTCGATCCCAGAAGAAACATTCCCAGCGTACAGCGAAATCGTCCCCGTCGGCGCGATCGAGGTCAGCAGCGCGTTGCGGATGCCATGTTCGCGGATTGCGTCCCGCACATCCTCGTCCATCTGCTGCATGGTGCCGCTGGCCAAATACTTCTCGGCGTCGAACAGGGGAAAAGCCCCCTTTTCCTTCGCCAAGTCCACCGACGCCAGATACGCGGCGCGAGCGATCGCATGCAACCAGCGCTCGGTCTGACGCGCCGCCTCGTCCGAGCCATAGCGCAGGCCCAGCATCAGCAGCGCATCCGCCAGACCGGTCACACCCAGCCCGATGCGGCGTTTGTCTTGCGCTTCGGCCTCTTGTTCGACCAGCGGGAATTTTGACGCGTCGACGACGTTGTCCATCATCCGTACCGATGTGGCGACAAGCTTTTGCAGGGCCTCTTCGTCCAGATGCGCCGCGTCCTCGAACGGGTCAGCCACCAACCGAGCAAGATTGATCGAGCCCAGCAAGCACGCCCCATAGGGCGGCAATGGCTGCTCACCACAGGGATTGGTCGCAGCGATGGTCTCGACATAGCTCAGGTTGTTGGCCTGATTGATCCGGTCAATGAAAATCACGCCCGGTTCGGCATAGTCATAGGTGGCCTGCATGATCTTATTCCACAGATCACGCGCCTGAACAGTGTGATAGACCTTGTCACCGAACACCAGTTCCCATGGCCCGTCCGCTTTGACCGCTTCCATGAAAGGATCCGTCACCAGCACAGACATATTGAACATGCGCAGCCGGGCCGGGTCAGATTTCGCGGTAATGAATTGTTCTATGTCAGGATGATCACAGCGCATGGTCGCCATCATTGCCCCACGACGCGAGCCTGCGGACATGATCGTCCGGCACATCGCGTCCCACACATCCATAAAGCTCAACGGGCCCGAAGCGTCCGCCGCCACACCATGCACATCCGCGCCACGCGGACGGATGGTCGAGAAATCATAGCCGATACCCCCACCCTGCTGCATGGTCAACGCGGCCTCTTTCAACATGTCAAAGATGCCACCCATGCTGTCGGGTACCGTGCCCATAACAAAGCAGTTGAACAGGGTCACCTGACGCGCGGTACCCGCCCCTGCGGTGATACGCCCAGCAGGTAGGTATTTGAAATCCTCCAGCGCCTCGTAGAATTCCTCCTCCCAATGCGCAGGGTCTTCCTCGACCCGCGCCAAATCGCGGGCGATACGCCGCCAGCTGTCTTCAACCGTCTGGTCGATGGGCGTGCCATCCGCCTTTTTAAAGCGGTATTTCATGTCCCAGATCTGCTCGGCGATGGGGGCGGCAAAGCGACTCATTGGTGCTCCAGTTGAAAAAGTTGGATAGGCATGGCGGCGGGACTTGAACCCGCATTCTCCTCGCCGTAGCCTGATAGGTGTCGAAACCTGCTACTAGAAAGCGAGGCGCTCTATCCGTTGAGCTACGCCACGTGATTGTTGATTCTTTGTCGAGACTCTACATTACAGCAGCGCCACCCAATGCCACAACACCTTGATGAAGGTATAAGTGAGGCTACAATATAAAGGTGTGCCTTGGGACGACTCTGTGGGAAAGCTGTGGATAAGTACGTAAACCTCATAAAACTTTCGGTTGGTTCCGAAAGCGTCGACACACTGATCGCGTGGCAGGATAACCGCAAGCCGCTGTATGAAGACGGATGCCCGCGCCATGTCACCCGCATGTGGCCCAAACGCGAGGCCGAGATTCTGAACGGCGGATCAATTTATTGGGTGATCAAAGGCGTGATCCAATGCCGTCAACGTATCCTGCGGCTGGATGAGGTACGTGGCGAAGACGGCATCCGCCGCTGTGCTATCGTGCTGGACCCCGAGGTACATCGCACCCAGACCGCACTGAAGCGCCCGTTTCAAGGATGGCGTTATCTGAAACCCGAAGATACGCCAGCCGACCTACCCAAAGGCCGAGAGCAGGACGACGCCCTGCCCGACGACCTGAACCGCGCGTTGGCGGAAATCGGGGTGCTTTAACTCAAGCGATCCAACAATTCGGAAAGAACCGCTTTGTCATTCGGCCCGTACTTGGGCACCCGGCTCCGCCACAGTGTGGCCTGCGATTTCAGGATCAACCCGTCCGCAAGAATCTTCAGGTGATTGGCGCGCAGAGTTTCCCCGGTCGAGGTGATATCCGCAATCGCTTCGGCCGTTTCGTTCATCACAGTGCCTTCGGTCGCGCCCTGACTGTCGACCAGCGTGTAATCGGCCACGCCCGCGTCGGTCAGGAACTCGCGTACCAGCCGGTGATACTTGGTGGCGATCCGCAAACGGTGGCCGTGGGTCTTACGAAAGGCGGCGGCGACTGCATCCAGATCGTCTAGCGTGTCAACATCCACCCAGCAGGCGGGTGTGGCAATAATCAAATCAGCCTTGCCGAAACCAAGTTGCGAGATTTCTTCAACCTGCTGCTCCCAGCGTGGCAGTTTTTCCTGCACTAGGTCGATACCAGTGACGCCCAGGTGAATGCGCCCAGCGGCCAGCTCGCGCGGGATTTCACCAGCGGAGAGCAGGATCAGGGAAACCCCATCGATTCCTTCGACCTTACCCGCATATTCCCGGTCCGATCCGCTGCGCGACAGGGTGATGCCGTTTTTTTCGAACCACGAGAAGGTCTTTTCCATCAACCGGCCCTTCGAGGGCACGCCCAGTTTCAGGCTCATTGTACGGCCTCCTCGACTTCCAGCATCAGGTCGGGGCGCAGAACGCCACCCACCGCAGGGATTTCAGCCCCGTTCCCCAGTTGCCGGGTGAGCGCGTCATAGCGGCCGCCAGTGGCAATGGGAGGCAAGTCAGGGCGGCCTTCGGCATAGAAGCCAAACACGAACCCGTCGTAATACTCCATCGAGGTCCGGCCATATGCGGCCTCGAAATCCAGCCGTTCAACATCGACACCGCGCGCCTGCAGTGCGGCCACGCGCGCCTCGAGCCTGTCTAGCGCCGGTGTGATCTGCGGCAGGTCCACCGCTACATCGCGCAACTGCTCCAACGCAAAGGGCATGGTTTCGCGCACATTCAACAGCGTTTCCAACCCGGCCAGTTCGTTGTCTGAGATCGGCGGCGTGTCGCGATCTTCGCGCAGAGCTTCGATCCTGGCCTCAATCTCGGCCGCGCGGCGTTTGCCGATCATCGGAATGTCGTTGTCCAGAGGATCCTCGACATTCAGGAGGTCATCGCGCCCCTCGGGGCCGGGTTTGCGGCCCGCGAAACGATCCAGAAGAATACGGAACCGACGTGGCCGCCAAAGGTGACGCATCAGCGCCGTCTTACGCCGGTCCGTGGTCCGCAGCCCCTGAACTGCCGCTGTTAGGATTCCGATATCGCCGGTTGCCGCACGTAGCGGCAGGCCCCGCAGTTGTAATGCGAACAGCGAGAATACCTCGGCATCCGCACCAGAGGGGTCGTCACGGTCAAAGACTTCATAGCCGACCTGAATGTATTCATTGGACCGGTCCGGGTCATGCTCCTGCCGCCGGAACACCTCACCCGAATAGGTGTAGCGCGCGGGCTCGGCCCCTTCGGTCATGTGCATCTGCACGACAGGCAGGGTGAAGTCCGGGCGCAGCATCTGTTCACCGCGCAGAGCGTCCGAGGTCACATAGGCGCGGGCACGGATATCTTCGCCATAAAGGTCCAACAGTGTTTCGGCCGGTTGCAGCAGTGGCGTGTCGACAACCTGAGCGCCTGCGGCCTCAAACCGGACGCGCATCATCGCGGCGCGGGCCTGTATCTGGGAACGGTTGGGCATGGCTTAGTCCTGACTGTCCAGTATTTCGCGCACCTTTGCGACCAGATCGCCGCGCGGCACTTCGAACTGGCTGGGGCGTTCTTTCCATTCCTCCAGCGTGGCGCTTTCGGCGATTTTGGCACCAAGGATCAGGTCCTTGATCTGCACGATGCCGTTGGCTTTTTCATCGCCGCCTTCGATCACCGCGATGGGCGAGTTCCGCTTATCCGCATATTTCAGTTGATTGCCAAAGTTCTTGGGGTTGCCCAAATAAACCTCGGCCCGAATACCAGCATTACGCAGTTCGGCCACCATCGCTTGGTAATCGGCCATCCGATCTCGATCCATGACGGTCACAACCACGGGACCCGTTGCCTGCGCGCTTATCCGACCCTTTTCCCGCAGAGCGGCCAGCAGGCGGTCAACGCCGATAGACACGCCAACAGCGGGCACTTTCTGACCCGTGAATCGGGCTACCAGATCGTCATAGCGTCCACCACCGGCAACGGAGCCAAATTGTCGTTTACGGCCTTTCTCGTCGAATATCTCGAAGGTCAATTCGGCCTCGAATACTGGGCCAGTGTAATATCCCAAACCCCGTACCACAGAAGGATCAATCAGAATCCTTGAAGACCCATATCCCTGGGCGCGTACCAGAGAAGAAATATCCTCCAATTCTTCGATACCCTCCTGGCCAATTTCGGATTGGCCCACCAAGCGCCGAAGATGCTTGAAAAGCATATCATCTCGGAATTGGTCGATTTGAGGATCATTAGCCGTAAGCGCTCCACCAGTTTCCATTTTCTTAGTCAAACCACGCGCAGCTTCCCAATCATCGCTGTCTTTCATAATGGTGCGGATGTCGTGCAGTTCCTGCTCCACACGCTGCCGAGACAATACGTAGTCTAGAACCAATTCAACTTGGTAGTCGGCCAAACCCACACCGTCGATGAAAGCGCCCGAGGCATCAAGACGACCTTTGCCAAGAAGCTCGCGCACACCTTGCTCGCCCACCTTGTCGAACTTGTCGATGGTGCGCAAAACGTTGTCACGAGCAGCGGCGTCTTCGCCAAGGCCCATCGCCTCAAGCACACCATTCAGAACCTTGCGGTTGTTGACTCTAATTAAATAGTCATCCTTATCAATTCCAACTGCCTCCAACGTGTCCAACAGCATCGCACAAATCTCGGCGTCAGCGGCCATCGAGGCCGTACCCACCGTATCCGCATCACACTGATAAAACTGACGATACCGCCCCGGCCCCGGCTTTTCGTTGCGCCAGACCGGGCCCATCGCATAGCGGCGATAAGGCGTCGGCAGATCATTGCGGTGCTGCGCGTAGACACGGGCCAAAGGCGCGGTCAGGTCATAACGCAGGGCCATCCAGTCGCCCTTGTCATTCTCGTCCACTTCCTGCCACGCAAACACGCCCTCGTTCGGGCGGTCGACGTCGGGCAGGAACTTGCCCAGTGCCTCGACCGTTTCAACCGCGCTGCTCTCCAAGGCATCAAACCCGTACCGATGATAAACATCCGCGATAGCCCGCAGCATCTCGGTGCGCTGCGTGACTTCCTGGCCGAAATAGTCGCGGAACCCTTTCGGCGTAATTGCCTTGGGGCGGGGCTGTTTCTTGGGCTTGGCCATGTGGGGCGTCCTTGGGATTTTCATGTTCCGCGCGCGGTCTATCCCATGGTCCGCATCGGGGCAAGGCGGGGTTTCTCTGGCCACGGCGTCACAGGGTCGCTATGACCAGCGCAGGAACAGGAGCCCAAAATGCAGCAGCTGGAAGAACAGATCACCCATCTGACCCGTACGGTCGAAGAGCTGAACACGGTCGTCACCCGCCAACAGTCAGAGATCGACCGCCTGACCCGCCGTGTCGAGATGCTGTTACAGCGCGAGGCCGAACGGGCACAGGAAGGCTTGGGAGGGGTTGTCTTCGGAGACGAACGCCCCCCGCATTATTGATCGATCACTGCCCCAGCGACGTCTTTACAGCATTGTCGACCACTCCGCCCAAGAGGGCATGCTTGTCCGCAGCGCATCCTTCCGACAGCGCGCCGATGAATGCTTCACGTAGTTGGGCCTTTTCCTCGTCAGTGCTTGCATGATCTTCAATGTTGATCTGGCGATTGTAGAGCGATAGAGCCGTCATCTTTTCGACTACAGACACAACAAAGGCTTCGTCACCATTCGCCTCCTCGGCAATCGAGGCGCAAGTATAGTGCATCACGGGCAATGCATCCTGAACCATCTGATCAGCCACGTCATCGGCAGTCGCCATAAACGGGGTCACAAGGATTGCGGCGCAAACGGGCGTTCTGAGACTAAAAAACCGCATCGCATTCACTTCCAGTTATGCCCGATAATTGCCCCTGCGACGCCGCCGATCGCCGCGCCCTTACCGTCACCGATCAACGCACCCACGCCAGCGCCTATCAAAGCGCCCTCGATCGTTTGCTTTTTCTTTTTGTCGTCCTTGTCATCCGCCCATCCGGCAGACGCCAAAGTCAGCGACGTCGCTGTCGCGACGAATAGCGTTCTCAATCCAATAGCTGAAATTGCCATAGCTGTGCCCTCCCGTGACACGCCCCGAAACGGGGCATGCCCTCAGCCTAGCGGTGCAAAAACGCTGTGGCAACAAATGGCTGGCTCAGATTTCCTCTACCGACATCACGCCATCCAGCGATTTAATCGCGCCCTTGATCTGCGGGTTGATCGGGAAATCCTGCCCCAGGTCCATTTCGACATCACCTGGCAGGCCCGGGTCCAGCAAGCAGATGGAGATCGGTCCCTTGGCTGCCCGTTTGGCTGCCCCGGCGGCCTCTTCAAGGACCTTGGCAACCGTTGGTAACACCTCCGGCACATCCACGAAAATCCGCAAACCTGTTGCTCCGGCCTCAGCAACAACCGCGTCCACGGGCCCGACAGAATTCGCAAGCAGCTTGAGCTGATCAGATTCCATTTCGGCTTTGACGGTCAGCGCCACTTGCGACCCACTCTCCAGAAACTCACGCGATTTCTCCAGCGTTTCCGAGAACAACGTGACCTCATACGCCCCCGACGGGTCGGACAATTGCGCAAAAGCAAAGCGGTTGCCCTTGGCTGACTTCCGCTCCTGCCGCCCGGAAACCACACCGGCCATCTTCGCGATGAAAGGACCCGAGCGCGCCTTTTCCGTCACCTCGTCTAACGTCATGACTTTCTTGCGTTTCAGCGCGGGCATGTAGTCGTCCAGCGGGTGGCCGGACAAATAGAACCCGATTGCCTTGAATTCTTCGCTCAGACGTTCCGCCGGCAACCAGTCGGGTGTGGGCGACAGCCGGGGTTCGGGCAGGTCATCACCCGCCTCTCCAAAAAGCGACACTTGGTTCGAGTTCTTCTGATCGTGGATGGCCGCGGAATACTGCACCAGAGGATCAAGGCTTTCGAAGACCCGGCGGCGGTTCTTGTCGAGCTGATCAAACGCCCCGGCGCGGGCCAGCATCTCAAGCGGACGTTTACCAACTTTCTTGAGGTCAACCCGACGAGCGAAGTCGAACAAGTTGACAAAAGGCTTATCCCCGCGTCCATCGACCACGAGGTTCATCGCCTCAACACCGACATTTTTCAACGCGCCCAGCGCGTAGACCAGTTCGCCATTCACCACGTCAAACGTCGACAAAGAACGGTTTACGCATGGCGGGACATAGGGCAATTCCAGCCCCTTGCGGACCTCTTCAAAATAGACGGCCAGCTTGTCGGTCAGATGGATATCGCAGTTCATAACGCCAGCCATGAACTCGACCGGATGGTTCGCCTTCAACCAACCAGTTTGATAGCTGACCACCGCATAGGCGGCGGCGTGGGATTTGTTGAAGCCGTAGTTGGCGAATTTCTCCAGCAGGTCGAAGACTTCGCTAGCCTTTTTGGCGTCCACGCCATTCTCACCCGCGCCCTTTTCAAATTTCGGGCGCTCGGCGTCCATCGCCTCTTTGATCTTCTTACCCATCGCGCGGCGCAAAAGGTCAGCACCGCCAAGGCTGTACCCTGCCATCACCTGCGCAATCTGCATCACCTGCTCCTGATAAACGATGATGCCCTGAGTTTCCTCAAGGATATGGTCAATCAGCGGATGAACCGAGGTGATCTCACGCAGCCCGTTCTTGACTTCGCAATAGGTCGGGATGTTCTCCATCGGACCCGGACGATAGAGTGCCACGAGGGCCACGATATCCTCGATACAGGTCGGCTTCATGCGCTTGAGCGCATCCATCATGCCCGAGGATTCAACCTGGAACACCGCAACGGTCTTGGCCGCTGAATAGAGCTTGTACGTCGCCTCATCATCCAATGGGATGGCGTTGATCTGGTTCTCGGCTCCATCGGCCGGTTCGTAAAGCTCGGTGCCATCCGCCGCGATGTGCAAAGACCGCCCGGATTTGAAGATCAGATCCATCGCGTTCTGGATCACGGTCAGCGTCTTCAGACCCAGAAAGTCGAACTTCACCAACCCGGCCTGTTCCACCCATTTCATATTGAACTGGGTGGCAGGCATGTCGGACCTGGGGTCCTGATAGAGCGGCACCAGCGCGTCCAAGGGCCGGTCCCC
Organism: Ruegeria sp. BB7; assembly: GCF_056539365.1. Lineage (NCBI taxonomy): Bacteria > Pseudomonadati > Pseudomonadota > Alphaproteobacteria > Rhodobacterales > Roseobacteraceae > Ruegeria > Ruegeria sp. BB7. The sequence continues at coordinate 959,891 of NZ_JBQFUV010000001.1, forward strand.
GATCACCACACCCGCCGCGTGGGTCGAGGCATTTCGCAACAGCCCTTCCACCTGCTGACCGTATGTCAGCAAGCGGTCGACGACTTCTTCGCTCCTCGCCTCTTCACGCAATCGGGGTTCGTCTTTCAGCGCCTTTTCGATGGAAACAGGTTTAACGCCCTCGACCGGGATCATCTTGGACAGACGGTCCACCTGACCGTAAGGCATCTGCAGAACCCGCCCGATATCGCGCACGGCGGCTTTCGACAGCAAAGCACCGAAAGTGATGATCTGCCCCACCTTATCGCGGCCGTATTTCTGCTGCACGTAGCGGATCACCTCTTCTCGGCGATCCATGCAGAAGTCGATATCGAAGTCGGGCATCGAGACCCGCTCGGGGTTCAGGAACCGTTCGAACAGCAGTGAATAGCGCAGTGGGTCAAGGTCGGTGATCGTCAATGCATAAGCCACCAGCGACCCCGCGCCCGACCCCCGCCCCGGCCCCACCGGAATATCGTGGTCCTTGGCCCATTGGATAAAGTCCGCAACGATCAGGAAATAACCGGGGAATCCCATCCCTTCGATGATCCCCAGCTCGAAATCCAACCGTTCCTGATATTCCTCGGGTGTCACCGCATGAGGGATCACCGCCAGACGTTTTTGCAAACCCTCATTGGCGATCCGGCGCAGCTCCGCAACTTCGTCATCGGCAAATTTCGGCAGGATCGGATCACGGCGATAAGCCATGAAGGCGCAGCGTTTGGCGATCTCGACGGTGTTCTCAATCGCTTCGGGTAGATCGGCGAACAGCGTCACCATTTCCTGCTGCGATTTGAAATAGTGCTGCGCGGTCAGGCGGCGGCGGCCCTCCTGCTGATCAACATAGGCACCCTCGGCAATACAGATCAGCGCGTCGTGAGCCTCATACATATCTGATGTAGGGAAGTAGACGTCATTGGTGGCGACCAGCGGCAGGTTCTTGGCATATGCCATCTCGACATGACCGCGTTCGGTCAGGCGTTCCACCTCAGGCTGGCCGCCTTCGCCGGGATGGCGTTGCAGTTCGACGTAGAGGCGGTCTGGGAACATCCCAGCCAACCGATCCACCAGAGACTCCGCCGCCGGGCGTTGCCCCTGCTGCAAAAGCATCCCAACCGGTCCATCCGGCCCGCCGGTCAGGCAGATTAGGCCGTCCGATCGGTCCGCGAGTTCTTCCAGTGTGACCTGCGGTAGCTGCCCACCTTTATCGACGTAAAGGCAGGAACTCAGCTTCATCAGGTTCTCATACCCCACCTCGGACTGCGCCAGCAGCACCAGCGGCGCCGGCGCTTTAGGCTTTTCACCAGGCTGCGCCTGCAGATAGGTCAGGTCGACCTGACAGCCCATAATCGGCTGCACCCCTGCCCCGCTGGCAGTCACGGAAAATTCCAAGGCCGAGAACATGCTGTTGGTGTCGGTAACGGCGACGGCGGGCATCTCCATCTTCTCGCACAGCGCTGGCAATTTTTTCAGCCGCACGGCACCTTCCAGCAGAGAATACTCGGTGTGAACGCGGAGGTGAATGAATCGAGGGGAACTGCTCATACCGCCTACGCTATCCCACCCGGCAGCGCGGCAAAAGCGGGAACCGACGCTTTTGGATGCTTAAAATATCGACTTGGATTATTCGGCTTTTTTAGAAGGTGCTTCGGGAGCGTTTACAGCACTCCGCAGGAAAACACTTTAATTTCAGAAGCATGGTCGCTACACAATTGCTGTATATTCGCGCAGATCAGGGGTAATGATACATCATATAGGCAGTTTTTCTTGCCAGATAAGCCGCCGTGTTTCTAACATCTGAAAGCAAGCTATCCGCCCGCTACTCTTTCTACGTCGCATCGAAGGAGGGCACTGAAGGGCGCAACCGGGTAAGGCGACGGGTTTCTCGTATGAATATCACGTTTCTTCTGAACGGAGAGACCGTGGAACTGGCGGATGTCGATCCGACAGCAACCCTGCTGGATTGGTTGCGCGAAGATCGCGGTCTGACCGGCACCAAGGAAGGCTGCAACGAAGGCGATTGCGGGGCCTGCACTGTCATGGTGACGGATGAGGGCGGTGCCAAGGCCCTGAACTCTTGCATCCTGTTTCTGCCGCAGTTGCATGGTAAAGCTGTGCGCACTGTCGAAGGTGCCAGCGGCCCGAATGGCGAAGCCCACCCAGTGCAACAGGCGATGGTGGACCTCCATGGTTCGCAATGCGGTTTCTGCACCCCCGGATTCATCATGTCGATGGTGGCCAGCCATGCCAATGGTGCAACCGACCACGACACGCAGCTTGCGGGCAATCTGTGCCGCTGCACTGGCTATGCGCCGATCATCCGCGCCGCGAAAGCGGCCGAAGAGCAGCCCGTACCTGTGTGGGTCAAAGACAAACCAATCGCGACATCAGCCGCATCACCCATGCTGCCCGGCTCGTCCGACGAGTTGGCGGCGGTTTACTCTGAGAACCCGAATGCAACTCTGGTTGCCGGGGCAACCGACGTTGGCCTGTGGGTCACCAAGCAACTGCGCGATCTGGATCCGGTGATCTTCCTCAATCGCTGCGAAGATCTGAAACAGGTTACGATTGCAGATGAAGAAATCCGTTTCGGTGCCATGGTCGACATGAACCGTATGGGCGAGGCGCTGGCCGACCACTACCCATCCTATGCCGAGATGATCCGCCGCTACGCCAGCGTTCAGGTGCGTCATGCGGCCACTGTCGGCGGCAACATCGCAAACGGTTCACCTATCGGAGACAACCCGCCAGCCCTGATTGCTCTAGGCGCGACCCTACATCTACGCAAAGGCGATGAGCGGCGCTCGATCCCGTTGGAGGAGTTCTTCCTCGACTACGGCAAACAAGACCGCGCCCCCGGCGAATTTGTCGAGGCCGTCAGCTTTCCGCGTCAGGTCGATCGGTTGAAGACGTACAAACTCAGCAAGCGGTTCGATCAGGATATCTCGGCCGTTTGCGGCTGCTTCAATATCACCGTTTCGGACGGCACCGTCACGCAAGCGCGGATTGCGTTTGGCGGCTTGGCGGGTATTCCCAAACGAGCCGCAAACGTGGAGGCAGCGTTAGTCGGAAACACGTGGACGCATAAGACCGTTCAATCCGCTCTGCCAGCATTTTCCGACGACTTCACCCCAATGACGGACATGCGCGCCTCGGCCACCTATCGTCTGGAAACCGCCAAAGCGATGCTTGAGCGGTATTACCTTGAGGATCAGGGCGAAGTGACCAATGTGCTGGAGGTGTCGGCATGAGCGTAACCAAGCCCCTTCCCCATGACGCGGCACCGTTGCATGTGTCCGGTTCGGCCCGTTACGTGGATGACATCCCCACCCCCAAAGGCAGCTTGCACTTAGCCTTTGGCCTGAGCCCAATTGCCAAGGGCAAGATCGCAGCAATGGACCTGTCGGCAGTAAAGGCCGCGGAGGGTGTCGTAATGGTCATGACCGCTGAGGATTTACCCTTTGCCAATGACGTCTCGCCCTCGATCCATGATGAACCGTTGCTATCGGACGGAACCGTTCACTATATCGGTCAGCCGGTGTTCCTGGTCGTCGCCAGCAGCCATCTAGCCGCCCGCAAGGCCGCCCGTCTCGGTAAGATCGACTATGCCGAAGAAACACCCATTCTGACCGTCGAAGAGGCACTAGCGGCTGATAGCCGGTTTGAGGACGGCCCCCGCATCTATGCCAAGGGTGACGCGGATGCCGCCATCGCAAGCGCGGCCCATGTGATCGAAGGGTCCTTTGAACTCGGCGGGCAGGAGCATTTTTATCTGGAAGGTCAGGCCGCTTTGGCCGTGCCGAATGAAGGCTCGGATATGCTGGTCCATAGCTCAACCCAGCACCCAACCGAGATACAACACAAAGTTGCCGACGCCTTGGGCGTTCCCATGCATGCAGTTCGTGTCGAGACCCGTCGTATGGGAGGAGGCTTTGGCGGCAAGGAAAGTCAGGGCAATGCGCTGGCGGTCGGCTGCGCCGTGGCCGCCCGCGCAACCGGCAAGGCCTGCAAGATGCGCTATCACCGTGACGATGACATGATCATCACCGGCAAGCGCCATGCGTTCCGGATTTCGTACAAAGCCGGGTTTGATGAGGACGGGCACATTCAAGGCGTGTCTTTCCATCAATACGCCATCTGCGGCTGGGCGCAGGACCTGTCCCTGCCCGTCGCTGACCGCGCGATGCTGCATTCGGACAATGCCTACCTGCTACCGAACGCGCGGATCGAGAGCCACCGGCTGAAGACCAACACCCAATCCGCCACCGCCTATCGCGGGTTTGGCGGCCCGCAGGGCATGGTCGGGATTGAAAGGGTCATGGACCACGCCGCCAATGAACTTGGGCTGGACCCGGTCGAGCTGCGCCGTCGGAACTATTACGAGCCCGCCCATACGCCGACCATGGAACCTGAGCATCTGACGAAGCGCCCATTGGTACGTGTCGATCCACGTGAGGATCTAACGAGCCTGGGCGCTGTCGAGCAGGTTGAGATTGCACCGCCCGTCCGTCCGGTGCCGGCAGGCGGCAACACAACGCCTTATGGTATGGAAGTCACCGATTTCGAACTACATGGCATGACCGAAGCCCTGCTGAAGTCCAGCGACTATGCCGCGCGCAAAGTCGCCATCGAGAAATGGAACACCGAAAACAGTGTAATCAAAAAGGGCATCGCTTTTTCACCAGTCAAGTTCGGCATTTCTTTCACGCTGACGCACCTGAACCAGGCCGGGGCACTGGTGCATGTGTATCAGGATGGCTCGGTCCACCTGAACCATGGCGGTACCGAAATGGGTCAGGGTCTTTTTCAGAAGGTTGCGCAGGTGGCCGCGTCGCGCTTTGGCATCCCGCTGGAGATGGTCAAGATCACTGCCACCGATACGGCCAAGGTTCCCAACACGTCGGCAACGGCGGCATCCTCGGGCAGTGACTTGAATGGTATGGCGGTCAAAGCCGCCTGTGATACGATCCGCATCCGGATGGCCGACTATCTGGCCGAACGGCATCAGGCTGATCCATCGACGGTCGTCTTCTCGGATGGCCACGTATCAGTTGGCGACGAACGCTATACCTTCGCAGAAGCTGCAGCACTGACCTATCAAGGCCGGGTCAGCCTGTCGGCGACCGGATACTACAAAACGCCGAGAATCGAATGGGACCGGATCAAAGGCCGCGGTCGTCCGTTCTTCTACTTCGCTTATGGCGCATCAATAACCGAGGTTGCCGTCGATACTCTGACCGGCGAGAACCGCATCCTGCGCACGGATATCTTGCATGACGCGGGCGCATCTCTGAACCCGGCGCTGGACATCGGACAAGTCGAAGGCGGTTACGTACAAGGCGCGGGCTGGCTGACGACCGAAGAACTGGTCTGGGACGGCAAGGGCAATCTGCGGACCCACGCGCCCTCGACCTACAAGATTCCGGCCTGCTCGGACCGGCCTGATATCTTCAACGTCGCGCTTTGGCATGGTGAGAACCGCGAAGACACGATCTATCGCTCAAAAGCGGTGGGTGAACCGCCCTTTATGCTTGGCATATCGGCATGGCTGGCGCTGTCCAATGCGGTGGCGGCCTGCGGTGACAGCTACCCTGCATTGGATGCGCCAGCAACTGCCGAGGAAATCTGGCGCGGCGTCCAAAGGGTAAAAGGAGGAACCTGATGGGATTTGATCGAGAGGCTTTGAGGGAGGCGGTCAAAACCCACGGGAAAGTCACTCGGGTGGTCATCGCTGCCATCAAGGGGTCCTCCCCGCGCGAAGTCGGCGCCGCCATGCTGGTTTGGGAGAACGGGCAAAGCGGGACTATCGGAGGCGGCACGCTGGAATACCAAGCAACAGAGGCTGCACGATCCCAAACCGCGCCAGCCAAGCTGACGCATCATGCCCTTGGGCCTGATATGGGCCAATGCTGCGGCGGCGTGGTCTCACTACTGAGCGAGGTTTATAACCTAGAGGCCGTTGATGCGCTGGACGATACAGTTATCGCGCGGTCTCAGACATGCAAAGACATGCCCCTGTCGGATAAACGCCTGCAGGCAGCGGCGCGAGGTCAGGGCATCGCGCCGGAACCGCAACTGGTGGACGGTTGGATGGTGGAACCGGTACATAAACCCACCCGTAATTTGTGGATCTGGGGCGCAGGCCATGTCGGCCGTGCGTTGGTGGATGTTCTGTCCCCACTGCCCGATCTTGCAATCACATGGGTCGATACCGGGCCGGCACGGTTTCCGGGTGCGATTCCAGCCGGAGTGACTCCGGTGCCAGCCGCAAAACCAGCCGAACTGGTCCGTCACGCGCCACGCGATGCCGAGCATCTAGTGCTGACTTATTCACACATTCTGGATTTAGAGCTGTGCAACCGGCTGCTTTCGCATGATTTTCGCTTTGCTGGCCTGATCGGCTCGGCTACGAAATGGGCGCGATTCCGATCGCGGCTAGCGACACTTGGGCATTCGCCCGAACGGATCAGCCGGATCACCTGTCCAATCGGCGAACCCGGTTTGGGCAAACACCCGCAGATGATCGCCGTTGGCGTCGCAGCGCAGCTCTTGCGCCCGGCCCGACATAACGAATTGAAGAAGGACCTGAGCGCGTGACTACTCCACTGTTAAGCTTGCAAGGGCTGACCAAGGCCTATCCCGGCGTCGTGGCCAATGATCAGGTGTCTTTCGACATCGGTGAAGGCGAAGTTCACGCCCTGCTGGGTGAAAACGGCGCGGGGAAATCCACGCTGGTAAAAATGATCTACGGTCTGGTGAAGCCCGACAGCGGCACGATGCTGCTGCGTGGACAACCCTTTTCGCCACCCGAGCCCCGTGCGGCACGGGCCGACGGGATTGCAATGGTGTTCCAGCATTTCTCGCTATTCGACGCGTTGAACGTGGCCGAGAATATAGCGCTGGGAATGGAGAACCCTCCACCGATGAGCGATCTGGCCTCGCGTATCCGCGAAGTGTCTGAGACTTACGGCTTGCCTCTGGACCCGTATCGCACGGTTGGCGACCTGTCCGCCGGTGAGCGTCAGCGGGTCGAGATCATCCGCTGCCTACTGCAGGACCCCAAGCTGCTGATCATGGATGAGCCAACCTCGGTTCTGACCCCGCAAGAGGTCGATATCCTTTTTGAAACGCTGAACAAATTGCGGTCCGAGGGGACCTCGATCCTGTATATCTCGCACAAGCTGGAAGAAATCCGCACCCTGTGTGACCACGCCACGATCCTGCGGCTTGGCAAGAATGTGGGTGAATGTGTTCCATCCGAGACCTCAGCACGCGACATGGCCGAGATGATGGTCGGTTCGACCCTACAGACGCCAGAGCGTTCGGGCCGTGAGTTCGGCGAGGTCGCACTGGATGTCAGCGGGTTGTCTGTACCGTCTCCGTCGGAATTTGGAACCACCTTGAAAAACGTCCACATGACGGTGCGAAAAGGCGAAGTACTAGGTATCGGCGGTGTTGCCGGTAACGGCCAGGACGAATTGCTTGGTGTTTTGTCGGGTGAAATCCCGACAACCGCCGACGCGATCAAGTTCAACGGGCAGCAGATCGGTAAATTCGGCCCAACCGCAAGGCGAAAGCTGGGTATTTTGACGGCACCAGAGGAACGTCTGGGCCACGCGGCTGCTCCGGACATGAGTCTGACCGAGAACGCCCTGCTGACCGGGTCGGTGCGTGAAGGGTTGGAAAGCAACGGCTTCCTGAAATGGGCTGAGACAAAAAGCTTTGCTGAAAAGATCATCAGCGCCTTCGATGTCCGAACGCCAGGGCCAGAGAATGCAGCCCGGTCGCTGTCCGGCGGCAACCTGCAGAAGTTCGTGATCGGTCGCGAAGTGCTGCAAAACCCTGACGTGCTGGTGGTGAACCAGCCAACATGGGGTGTGGATGCTGCGGCTGCGGCCTCGATCCGGCAGGCCATTCTGGATCTGGCCGCCAAGGGAACGGCGGTGATCTGCATTTCGCAGGATCTGGACGAGTTGATGGAAATATCGGACAGCTTTGCCGCGTTGAACGAAGGTCGCCTGAGTGCTCCGCGTCCTACCACCGGCCTGACGGTTGATGAAATCGGCCTGATGATGGGTGGCGCGCACGGAATGGAGGTGGCGCATGTGTGATCTGTGGTGCCGCCTTCGGCGAGAGTATTTGGAAAAAGATGAAAAACGCTGGGGGATGAGGGGATGATTGTGTTGGAGAAACGGCCTCAGCCATCCAAGGCGTGGTCTTATGCCACCCCATTGGTCGCGGTTCTGGCAACGATGTTTTTTGGTGGCGTGTTGTTCGCCATTCTGGGCAAAAACCCAATTCAGGCCATCGGCACCATCTTTTGGGAGCCCCTGTTTGGTGAATTTGCCTTTTACTACCGTCCGCAATTGTTGGTGAAGGGTGCGCCGTTGGTGTTGATCGCGATAGGCCTGTCGCTCGGTTTCCGTGCGGGTATCTGGAATATCGGGGCCGAGGGCCAATACATCATGGGGGCCATTTTCGGCGCGGGCGCTGGTCTGGCCTTTTACCCCTTGGATGCGTGGTACATTTTCCCGATTATGGTGATTGCGGGCGCGCTTGGTGGCTGGCTCTGGGCAAGTATACCGGCCCTTCTGAAGGTCCGCTTTGGCACTAACGAAATCCTCGTCTCGCTGATGCTGGTTTATGTGGCCGAGCAGATGCTGGCCTCGGTCTCGCTGGGGCTGCTGAAGAACCCCGAAGGGTTCGGCTTTCCTGGCTCACGCAACCTGCAATCCTATGACAGCGCACATAATGCTGAGCTGATTGCTGGATCGGGGATGCATTGGGGTGTTGTCACGGCTCTGATCGCCGTAATCTTTGCCTATGTTCTGCTGAACCGGCACATGCTGGGATTTCACATCCGTTTGACGGGTGAGGCACCCCGCGCGGCTAAATTCGCCGGTGTGAACCCTGCCCGCCTAATCCTGTTCTGCCTGGGTCTGTCCGGCGCACTGGCGGGTCTGGCCGGGATGTTTGAAGTCTCTGGCCCGTCGGGCGTGGTCAGCATCGACTTTAACGTGGGCTATGGCTTTACCGCGATCATCGTGGCCTTTCTGGGACGCCTGCACCCGGTGGGTATCTTGCTGGCCGGGGGCCTGATGGCGCTGACCTATATTGGCGGTGAAATCGCGCAATCTCAGCTGGGCCTGCCTGCCGCTGCAATTCAGGTGTTCCAGGGTATGCTCCTATTCTTCCTGCTGGCTTTCGATCTTCTGACAAACTACCGCATCCGTGCGGCCCGTAGCGAGGTAGCGTGATATGGACCTTGGTGAGATTAACCCCGTCCTTTTGGTCGCCTCGCTGATGGTGGCGGCAACCCCCCTGCTGCTGGCCGCGATCGGAGAGCTGGTCGTCGAGAAAGCAGGCGTCCTGAACCTTGGCGTCGAGGGTATGATGATCGTCGGCGCGATCAGTGGCTTTGCAATCTCGGTCGAGACCGGCTCGCCCTGGTTGGGCTTTATAGCGGCCGCTATAGGCGGAGCCGTCTTGTCACTGCTCTTCGTACTGCTAACGCAAGTTGCGCTGGCCAATCAGGTGGCAAGTGGCCTTGCCCTGACCCTCTTTGGCTTGGGCTTCAGCGCCCTTCTGGGTCAAAGCTATGTCGGGATCAAACCGCCCAGTATGGGCGACATCCATATCCCGTTGATCAGCGATATTCCGGTGATCGGTCCAATCCTGTTCCAGCATGACCCGATCCTCTATGTCGGCATTGCTTTGACAGCCGCGGTCTGGGCAACATTGAAATACACCCGCGTCGGTCTGATCCTGCGCGCGGTTGGCGAAAACCACGATGCCGCTCACGCATTGGGCTACAAGGTCATCAAGATCCGCGTCCTGGCGATTCTGTTTGGTGGCGCGTGCGCGGGCCTTGGCGGCGCCTATATCAGCCTGATCCGCGTCCCACAGTGGACCGAGGGCATGACCGCCGGTGTTGGCTGGATCGCTTTGGCCCTGGTGGTGTTTGCCAGTTGGAAGCCATGGCGGGCCCTGCTGGGTGCCTATTTGTTCGGCGGTATCACCGTGTTGCAGCTTAATTTGCAGGCAGCGGGCGTTGCCATCCCTGTCGAGTATCTGGCAATGTCGCCCTATATCATCACGATCCTTGTGCTTGTGATCCTTTCGGCCGACAAGAGCAGCGCACCTGCCTCACTGGGCCGTATTTTCCACGCCTCGCACTAGACGGGGCCAACTGAACCAACTTGGGGAGTAACCACATGAAATTCACAACACTTTTGACAAGCGCCGCCATGGCGCTGGGTCTGGCGACAGGTGCCATGGCCGAAGACAAGACCAAGGTCGGCTTTGTCTATGTCGGCCCCGTGGGCGACGGCGGCTGGACCTTTGAGCACAACAAGGGCCGACTGGCCGTCGAAGAAAAATTCGGCGGCAAGGTGGAAACCGTGTTCGTAGAATCGGTGCCCGAAGGCCCCGACGCAGAGCGCGTGATGACTCAGATGGCGCTGGAGGGCGCTGACCTGATCTTCACCACCTCGTTTGGTTACATGGACCCTACCATCAACGTGGCCAAGAAGTTCCCGAACGTGAAATTCGAGCACGCCACCGGCTATAAGACCGCCGACAACGTGTCGGTCTATTCGGCGCGCTTCTATGAAGGTCGCGCAGTCCAGGGCCACATCGCAGGAAAAATGACCGAGTCGAACATCATCGGCTATATCGGGTCTTACCCGATCCCCGAAGTGATCCGGGGTATCAACTCGGCCTATATTCACGCCAAGAAAGTGAACCCGGATGTCGAGTTCAAGATCATCTGGGCCTACACATGGTTTGATCCTGCAAAAGAAGCCGACGCCGCCAGCGTTCTGATTGAACAAGGCGCGGACGTGATCCTGCAGCACACCGACTCGACCGCACCGCAGGCCGCCGCACAAGAGGCTGGCAATGTGATCACCTTCGGTCAGGCTTCGGACATGAGCGAGTACGCACCGCATCCGCGTGTGTCATCGATCATCGACAACTGGGCACCCTACTACATCGCGCGGACCCAGGCCGTCATGGACGGTTCGTGGGAAACCGTGAACACATGGGACGGAATTGCCGAGGGCATGGTTGAAATCGGCGAAATCTCGGACGCTGTTCCTGCCGACGTCAAGGAAGAAGCGCTGGCACTGAAGGCCGCGATGGCAGCAGGTGAGTACCACCCCTTCACCGGCCCGCTCAAGAAACAGGACGGCAGCGACTGGCTGGCTGAAGGCGAGACCGCCGATGACGGAACGCTGGCAGGCATGAACTTCTATGTTGAAGGGCTGGAAGGCGAAATTCCGCAGTAAAACCTGCTCCGAAAATCATCAGAGAGGCCCGCATGTTCTTGCGGGCCTTTTTTGTTCTCATTTGAAAGTTAAATCTGGAACCGTCGCCACCATGAGAACTGGATGCTGCGCGTGCATTTGGCAGTTCTGAGCCCGTAGCCGACCTTGGAGTAGAGGGGTGAAGCTTGTTGTTTAGCGCACCAAGCTAGGAGACAATGGCAGTGCTGTGATACAAGAGGACTGAACGCTCGGTACAAGGCTCCCTGCGCTCATTGTGTCCTATCGGTCTAAGGTTTCAGTACCGAGCTGGTTCATTACGCTTTTTTTGACAAGAAAGTGTCTCAGTATGATTGAGTTCAGCAGGTCTCCACTTTTAGATAGTGTTGCTGCTTGGCTGATGGGGTGCGGTCTTCGCGATACTAAGGCCGAAGATGTGGTGCAAGGCTTTGGCAACCGTCTGGTTACCGCTGGTGTCCCTGTAGCTCGGATCAACGTCGGGGGCATGGTCCTGCACCCAATTTTTGGCGCCTTGAATGTGCTTTGGACGGTCCGCGACGACCAAGCCAAGGCCGAACTTACGCCCAGAGACCAGCTTGCGACACCTGGATTCCGCAATACACCGTTTTTCGATTTGGCGCATAACGGCGGTTCCTATAGGCGTTACAAATTGGAGGATGGGACCGTCGAGAACAGTTTTCCGATCCTGGAAGACCTTCGTTCAGATGGTGCAACGGATTATCTGGTTCAATTTGAAAGCTATCATCGCGATGACGCTAGCCGCTGGTCGGATTTTCCGCCTGGAATGGAGGGCGTTATGATGTCGATTTCTACACGACGTATAGGCGGATTTAGCGACTCTGAAATCAACTATATCCGAGCACTCATGCCTGCCCTTGCGCTGGTTATAAAAAACGCTCAATCGCGCATTCTTGCGCAAGGTCTCATGGATGCCTACCTGGGAAGCTACTCTGGAAACCGTGTCCTGGATGGCGTAATTGAGCGCGGCGATGGAGGGGCAATCGACTGCATTTTGTTTTATTGCGACCTAAGAAACTCCAGTCGGATGGCAGAAAACATGCCATTGAACAGATATCTTGCGTTAATTAACGACTATTTTGATTGCACGGCCGGGGCAGTAGAAGATCACGGCGGTGAGATCCTTAAATTTATCGGCGACGCGGTTATGGCAATCTTCCCAGTGGACGAAAAGTCGAGGCCGGCAGTCGACATGAGCCGTGCCGCATTGTCTTCAGTGTTGGAGTGCTTAGCTCGCGCGAGGGAAAAAAACATCACCTGGCAAAAGCACGGCGGCAGAATTGAATTTGGAATTGCCTTACATCGGGGTTCCGTAATGTATGGAAACGTCGGCACGGAACGTCGGCTGGATTTCACCACGATTGGCCCGGCGGTAAACCAAGTCAATCGGCTTGAGGGTCTGTGTAAGTCTCTAAATACACCTTTGGTAATGTCCTCGGAATTCGCAGCAGATGTTGCAACGCGGCTTGAGCCCTTGGGGCGGCACCAGTTAGCAGGTATGTCACAATCAACACAGGTCTTTACTCTTCCAGAGTTCGCACCACCGGTCGATAAAAGTAGCTCAATCAATCGATCCAAATGAACGATTTATTTGATCTTAAGTTAGTCACTTCGGTTTTCTGCAACAAATAATGAACGACTGCTTTGTCCGGGTAGCTGCGGTCAACGATAACTAGTGCTGCAACCGCAGCGAACATCCACTGTGTGGTCAGCCTTTCCAGAGACCCGAAAGCATCGGCCAGCAAACAACTAAAACTGCGGGCGTTTCGATATCCAGTTGCCGGCGGGTCAACTCATCAGCCGATTGACCCGCCGTAGTAGACAAAGCTTTAGGACGTTGAAATCAATGCCCCGTCAGCACTAGCGTGTTCACCGGCATCAGGATCAGGCGCAGACGCAGACCAGCAGCATGCACGACGCCGATCGTATCGATCACATGCAGAACCGCAGTCTGCCAAAAGCCAAGCTCCTCATGCTCCAACCGTTCATGATTGTCGGTATAGACATTGGCCAAACAGTTGCTGCCCGGCGGGATGTCATCAGCCATGTTCTTATAGAGCGGCTCCATGTACACCAATATCGAGCCCGGATTGGTGTTGGATTGCACGTCCCGCAACTCGTCCGAAGGGCGGATTTGGCCAGAGGGGATCACATCCTGCACCTCGACCACGACCATCGGAATCACGGTGAAAGGTTTGGTCATGCAGCCCAGCTCTCCGATCATGCCGGGTTTGATGACCTGAGCTGACATCTGGTTAAACGCAGCCTGGAACCGGTTATGACCGGAATGCGACGGCACCAGAATACCCGCAGGGCGCAGCAGAGGGCTGACATAGTCACCGACCTGAAGGCCGAACTGTTCAACCCGACCTGTCACTCCGGCACTGATCACGGTCTTTTCCAGTTCGGTCAGCGCCGCGTCCAATTGCGCATTGGCGCTGGCCAACTGAGCGGGGATCAATTCCTCGATCTGCTGCACGACTGCGGCACGTTGGGACTCGGCAGCTCGCAATTGAGCCTCACGCTCTGCTACCAGATTTTCCAAACGGTCGATCTCGGCCAAGCGCACAGCGCTGGAGCCTTCGTCACGCAGGGTGGTGTTGCGCTCCAAATCTTCCAGAGACTGATCCAGCGCAGCGCGGGCCCCAGCTATGCCCGCCTCAGCTTCGGCCAGATCGGTCTGGGCCACCTTGAGAGACGCCTGAACCTGCGCAATCTCGGCATGTGCGGCTTCGACCATGGCGGTTTGGGTGAAATCTTCGATCCGGAAGATTGGCTGCCCGGCCACGACCTGCTGATTATTAGAAACATAAACCTCGGAAACACGCCCGCCCAACTGCGGCAGGATCGTAACGGTGCGGAAGTATGAGGCCGCCGTTTTGCTGGCGGGATGAAAATAAAACAACGTAGTGATCACGGTCAGCGCCAGAATGGCGCAGGTGGTCAGCCCCCAGCGCAGCTCGTACCACATGGTGAACAGCGTGATCTCATGCCCGATCCGCTTACCCTGCACATAGCGGCGAAATAAATAGTCAGGCAGCACCGTCACCAGGGCGCACATCAATGTCTCAAGCATATCTTACTGCTCCTGCTGCGCCGTAGGTTCGGTGGTCTGGGTGGGGGCGGGATCTTCCGGGCGCTGATTGCCCAAAGATCGGATCGCATCCGCAATAGCCCTAAGCGGCGCGCCAACATCGGGAAACTGGAACCCGGCCACCAGAATAGCGGCAACCCAAAACAACCCGTTATGGGTGAACAGCGCCAGCAGGGCCAGAATGCCGACCAACTGAAACTGAGGGTGATTGGATTCATGCGCGATTTTTTCGGGGATCGAATGCAGGGTGAAATATCCCACCCCGATCAGAACGATCACCAAAACGGTAAAAACAAACATGAACGTTAAAAGAAAATCACTGCCGTCCGCCTGGGTCACGTAGGACGGAATATGCCCCGTGGCCATCGGGTGTAAATCTGCGGTACTCACCCTACCCTCCTGTTTATGATTGTTCCTCTTTGGATGGGTTGATGCCTAAATTCAAGCCTGCTTAAAGTTGTGAATACAATTTGGACACGTTCACCAGACTGGCAGTCAAGGCGCAGGGCGCCCGCTCAATTGAGGCTATATGATTGATTTCCTTATCATAGGCGGAGGCATCGCCGGACTCAGCGTCGGGGCACGCCTATCACATCACGGACGCGTAGCCCTTATTGAAGCGGAGGATGCCCTTGGCTATCACACGTCCGGTCGATCAGCTGCCATGTTCGAGGAAAGCTATGGCCCGCCTTCGGTGGTTGCACTGAACAAGGCCAGCGCGGCTTACCTGCGCCACCAGAACGGCGGATATCTTACACCACGGGGTATATTACTGATCGGTCGCAAAGATCAGCGCCCGGACTTTGAACATGATGCCACAATGCTGAACATGCAGATTTTACCTGCGGAAGAGGCATTAACCCGCGTCCCGATACTGGACGCCAATAAGGTTGCCCATGCGGCCATCAGCACCTCTGCCTTCGATATCGATACAGACCGGTTGATGCAGGATTTCGCCCGGATCATCCGCACAAATGGAGGCGAGATCGTGACCAAGGCCAGGGTCATTTCCATCCGCAAGGACAGCCACTGGGTTGCCGATGCCGGTCGAGTTTTCGAAGCCCGAAATCTGGTCAATGCCGCAGGGGCTTGGGTGGATGAGATCGCGGTATTGGCTGGGATTGCACCAATCGGAATCACACCAAAACGTAGGTCGATGGCGCGCCTGCCGGCACCGGGTGGGTATGACGTCAGCGGCTGGCCAATGTTGTTTGGCGTCAACGAGGCGTGGTACGCCAAGCCAGATGCGGGAAAATGGATCGTTTCCCCATCCGAGGCTGACCCCGTGCCGCCGCAGGATGCCTATGCAGATGACATGGTGCTGGCCGAGGGTTTGGCCCGCTACGAAGAGATGGTCACCGAGCCCGTCACCCGAGTAGAAACAAACTGGGCCGGGCTGCGCAGCTTTGTATCTGACGGAACATTGGTGCTTGGCCCCGATCCGGCCGATCCCTCGTTTATCTGGTCTGCGGGTCAGGGTGGGTACGGGTTCCAGACCTCTCCGGCCGCGTCACAGTTGGTTGCAGACCTCACAACAGGCGCGACACCCGAACTAGACGCCGAAACCATAGCCGCCCTCAGGCCGGAAAGGTTACGCCGATGAGCAAGAGAACCCTGCCTTCAAACGCCAGCGTGGCCACCGAGGGTCACGACGGACGGCTGATTGCCCCCGCTGCCACCCGCAATGCCGAGGCGCTGTGCGACCTGCTGCAGCACTGGGCCCCAAAAACCGGGCAGGCACTGGAAATCGCAAGCGGCACTGGCCAGCACGTCAGCGCCTTTGGCCGCTCCCTTCCTGACCTTTACTGGCAACCAACTGAAGTTGACCCCGAGCGCCGCGCTAGTATCAACGCCTACACCGCTGATTTGCCCAATGTCGCTGCCTCGGTCATGCTGGACGCTACGGCGCAGGGATGGCACGAGGGCTTCATAGGTCAGAACCTGATTGTTCTGATAAACTTGCTACATCTGATCAGCTGGCCAGAAGCTCAGACGCTGATATCCGAGGTCGCACAAGCGTTAGCTCTTCGGGGGCGCTTTATCCTCTATGGGCCTTTCAAACGGTCGGGCCAACTGACAAGCGACGGTGACCAGAGGTTCCATGACGCGCTGGTTCAGCAGGACCCCGAGATTGGCTATAAGGATGATAGGGACATCGCCAGTTGGATGGCCGCCCAAAACCTAACTATCCTCAAGGTGGTCGAAATGCCTGCGAATAATCTGGCCTTTGTCGTGGAAAAATCTGGCACCTGATCAAGATCAAGGATCGGATTAACGCATTGCATCACATTCCGCTTATCGAATACTAAATGGAATGATGACATGAGCTGGCAGGACAAGATCAAAGACACGCGCAATGGTCTGCGCAACCTCAACGGCGCGATACCTGACGCCACCCGCGCTTTCGGAGCGCTGGGTGCGGCCGTCAAACAAGGCGGAACGCTGGATTACAAGACCAAAGAGTATGTCGCGTTGGGCATGTCTATTGCGATCCGGTGTGAACCCTGCATCACTTTGCATACCGAAGCCTTGATCAAGGCAGGCGCATCCCGTGAAGAGTTCTCGGATGTATTGGCCATGGCCATTCAGATGGGTGGTGGTCCTTCGATGATGTATGCTGCAAAAGCGTTGGAGTGTTTTGATGAATTGAACTCCTAAAAAGGCTTGGCAAACGCAGGTCATCCCAGGGCGGCTACGTAAAGTCCCGCCCTTTTCTGCCGTCCTTTAAACTTTTGAATTCAAAAATTTGCCAAACTCAAGCCAACTTTGCTGAACGCATCAACGAGTTTGAATTCGGTGCGCGATGATGACTTTTTCGCGCTTTCTTGCTAGAATGCGCAAAGAGGTGTAGCCGCGATGAAACTCATACTAGCTATACTGTTAACGCTGTATCCCGCACAGTTACTGGCCCAGGATGATCCGATCAGGGGCAGATTTCACTGTGACGTTCTGGCCAATCGATTTGTACCCTCTGACAATGACCAGACAATTTCCAAGGGCGAGCTTCCTGAAAGTTACGCGCCCGGCACGACTCTGATCGTTGACTATACGCATGACCCGGCAAGCGGCCTGACGATCTATCTCGGGGAGCCGAACCGGGTGAATATCCTGATCGAGGAGCCATTTCCCGAATCCAGTTTCAAAGGGATATCAAAGATTACCCGCAAGGCAGAATACCGTTCGACCTTTAGCGAGGTATCTCTTGGTAAGTTTTCGGTGAACTACAAAGGCGCCGACCAATTGAACATCAAACGATCCTGCAGCGCCGGATGGTCAGGCCACTACGTTCAGACCTATGTCAGCGGACGTTTCTCTCAGGTCGTTTCGCTAAATTGCCGCCCCTTGGTAAACGCGACCGAGGACTTACTGGCGCGCTTGAAGCTGTACAACTAGGCAACACTGGCATGTTGTGACAGGCGGGAAACCTGCCTGACTCCAAAAGCATAAGGCCCCGGACTTATCCGGGGCCTTTGTTTGTTTAACCGTCCTTGCGGATGGTTTCGTTCTTTGGATCGTAGGGGCTGTCGCAGGTGACGACCGCATTCCACAGTTTATCCTGAATCTTGACCTTCAGCTTGGTGCCTTCGACCGCCAGCTCAGGCTTTACGTAACCCATACCGATGGACTTCTCGAAAGCGACCGAGTAACCGCCCGAGGTCAGACGCCCAACGCGTTCACCTTCCGGTGTGTACAGAGCCTCGCGGCCCCACGGGTCGGCATCGTCTGGGCCGTCGATCAGCAGAGTGCAGCATTTCACGCGCACGCCGGTCTCTTCCAGCTTGGCCTTGCCGTTGAAGTCCTTGGACAGGTCGACAAAACGCGGCAGGTCGGCTTCCAGCGGGCTCGCGTCGCGGCCCAGCTCGGTGCCGAAGGCGCGATAGGATTTCTCCTGACGCAGCCAGTTCTGCGCGCGCGCACCGACCAGCTTCATACCGTGCTTCTCACCGGCTTTTTCCAGCAGGTCGAACAGGTAGTTCTGCATCTCGATCGGGTGGTGCAGTTCCCAACCCAGCTCACCGGTATAAGCCACGCGGATCGCGTTGACCGGACACATGCCCAGTTCGATCTGACGGGCCGACAGCCACGGGAAGCGCTTGTTGGACAGAGCGGTTTCCGGATCGGCGTCTTTGATGACCTCTTTCAGAACGTCACGCGACTTGGGTCCGGCGATGGCGAAGACGCCCCACTGAGTGGTCACATCCTGGATCTCGATGTAACCGAACTCCTCCATCTTGTCCTCGGCCGCTTTGCGCAGATAGTCGGCGTCGTACTCGGTCCAGGCACCGGCGGAGACGATGTAGTAGTTGTTCTCGCCGTTGCGGACGATGGTGTATTCGGTGCGGGTGGTGCCGTGCGACGTCAGCGCGTAGGTCAGGTTGATACGACCGACCTTGGGCAGCTTGTTGCAGGTGAACCAATCCAGGAATTGGGTCGCACCGGGGCCTTTGACGACGTGCTTGGTGAATGCCGACGCGTCGATCAGACCAACGCCTTCGCGAACCGCTTTGGCTTCTTCGACGGCATATTGCCACCAGCCGCCACGGCGGAACGAGCGGCTTTCCTTGTCGAAGTTGTCCGGTGCATCGACGGGACCGAAATAGTTCGGACGTTCCCAACCGTTGACCCAGCCGAACTGCGCGCCACGGGCTTTCTGACGTTCATACGCCGGAACGGTGCGCAGCGGACGGCAAGCTTCCCGTTCTTCGTCGGGGTGGTGCAGGATGTAGACGTGCTCATAGCACTCTTCATTCTTGCGCGCCGCGAACTCGGTGGTCATCCAGTTGGACGAGTAACGCTTAGGGTCCAGCGACGCCATATCGATCTCAGCTTCGCCATCGACCATCATCTGCGCCAGATAATAGCCGGTGCCGCCTGCGGCGGTGATACCGAACGAGAAACCCTCGGCCAGCCACATGTTGCGCAGACCCGGAGCCGGACCAACCAACGGGTTGCCGTCGGGCGTGTAGCAGATCGGGCCGTTGAAATCGTCCTTAAGACCGGATTCAGCACAGGACGGCACACGTTCAGCCATTGCCATGTACTGATCGGCGATCCGGTCCAGATCCAACGGGAACAGGTCGGCGCGGAAACTGTCCGGCACGCCATGTTCGAACTGCGCGGGCGCGCCGTGTTCGTAAATCCCCAGAATCCAGCCGCCGCGCTCTTCACGCGCGTAGGATTCGTTATCGGCGTCACGCACAACGGGGTGCTCGGGGTTACCGGCTTCGCGCCATTTGACCAGCTCGGGGTCTTTGTCCATGACGATGAAGGTGTGCTCCACCGGGATGGCAGGCATCTTGATGCCTAGCATCTTGGCGGTGCGCTGCGCGTGGTTGCCCGATGCGGTAACGACATGCTCGGTGGTGATCACCACCTGCTCATCTGACGGAACAAGGTTGCCGCCCTTTTCGACCATCTTGGTGCAGGTGACTTCCCAATGGGTGCCGTTCCAGTGGAAGGCATCAGCCTGCATCTTGCGCACGATATCGACACCGCGCTGGCGGGCACCCTTTGCCATCGCCTGGGTCACATCGGCGGGGTTAATATAGCCGTCTTCGGTGTGGTAGATCGCGCCCTTCAGGTCCGAGGTCTCGATCAGCGGCCAGCGTTCCTTGATCTGCTCAGGCGTCAGCCATTCGTAGGCGACATCGCAGGTCTCGGCGGTGGACGCATAGAGCATGTATTCATCCATACGCTCCTGCGTTTGCGCCATACGCAGGTTGCCGACCACAGCAAAGCCCGCATTCAGGCCGGTTTCTTCCTCAAGCGTCTTGTAGAAGTCGACCGAATACTTATGGATGTGGGTCGTCGCGTAGGACATGTTGAACAGCGGCAGCAGACCCGCCGCATGCCAGGTGGACCCGGACGTCAGCTCGTCCCGTTCGATCAGCATCACATCATCCCAGCCCGCCTTGGCCAGATGATAGGCGATCGAGGTCCCGACGGCGCCACCGCCGACGACCAGTGCTTTGACTTGGGTTTTCATATGCCCGCTCTCCGGATTGAGTCTGTTTGGCAAGGTTTATGCCCAAGCCCGCAGAAATCCGCCAAGTCCATCCGACGCAAAAAAGCGCAAAACCGACGTAAGGCATGCCATTCTGGGCGTTTGTTCAACTGGCATCTGTCTTAATTGAGTATTTCTGAAAAGATGAAGGGAAAATGCGGCTTCATCTTTGGCACAAATTCTTCCTTCGAAGGATTGCAGTTCAGAGGATCTTTCCGGGGTTCATGATATTGTCCGGATCCAGCGCGGCTTTGATGGCCGCCATATATCGGGTCGCAGCACCAAGTTCCTTTTCGAGGTATGGCCGCTTGCCCTGACCGATACCATGCTCACCCGTACAGGTTCCCTCCATCGAGATTGCCATGTCATTCAACCACCCGACAAACCCGTCGGCACAGGCGACTTCGTCTGCATCCTCCATGTCAATCAGCAGCAAAGTGTGGAAATTTCCGTCGCCGACGTGCCCGACGACAGGCGCAATCAGGCCTAGCTTTTCCGCCTTTAACTGCGTTGCAGTGACACATTCCGCCAGACGCGAGATCGGAACGCAGACATCTGTGGAAATTCCCCGCGTGCCGGGGCGTAGTTGAAGGCAGGCCCAATACATATCATGCCGGGCCTGCCATAATTTGTTGCGTTCTTCGATGGTAGAGGTCGCGGCAAAGTCTGAACCTCCAAAATCGTCTGCAATTTGGCCAAAGGTCTCGGCCTGTTCGACAGCACCAGTTTCCGAGCCGTGGAATTCCAGAAGCAACAGTGGCGTTTCCGGTAAGTTAAGGCCGGAGTACGCGTTAGCGGCTTTTACCGACAACTCGTCCAGCAGCTCGATCCGGGCTACGGTCACACCGTACTGAATCGTCATCATAACCGCCTGACAGGCTGCATCGACTGACGAAAAGGAACACCGGGCGGAGGTGATCGCCTCGGGGATACCCTGCAGACGCAATGTGAGTTCGGTGATGATTCCCAACGTGCCTTCCGCCCCAACCAGAAGGCGGGTCAGGTCGTACCCGGCAGACGATTTCCGCGCCCGATGACCGGTGCGGATAATCTGCCCGTCCGGCATCACCGCCTCAAGGCTGAGGATGTTGTCTTTCATCGTTCCATAGCGCACCGCATTGGTGCCTGACGCCCGTGTCGCGGCCATCCCACCCAATGACGCGTTGGCCCCCGGATCGATTGGAAAGAACAGGCCCTGATCACGCAGATGGGTGTTCAGATCTTCGCGTGTCACTCCGGGTTGCACGACACAGTCAAGATCACCGGCATGTACGGCCAGCACCTTGTTCATCTGTGTCAGATCGACTGAAATCCCGCCCGCAGGAGCATTCACGTGCCCTTCCAGCGAAGTACCGGTGCCAAAGGCAATTACGGGCACCTTATGCTGAGCGCAGGTTTTGACGATCTCAGACACTTCTGCGGTTGAATGAGGGTATACCACCGCGTCCGGCGCCTGATTATTGATCCAGGTGGTGGTATGACCGTGCTGTTCGCGGGTCGCCTGACCAGTTTGCAGGCGATCGCCGAACTTCTGCTTGAGGATACCGATAGCCGTTTCAATTCCGGCCTCGTTTCGCGGTAACGCAGCTGCCTGCACCATCTTGATACCCTCTTATTCGCCCAGCGCTATGCCTTCACGGCGCGGATCAGCACCACCGATCAGGACTTCGCCGATCTCAATCGCGTGCAGACCCGAGGTCAGGTCACGTGCGTTCACCTCAAAACCCAGTTCGATCAGTGCATCCGAGAGCCCCTCGGCCGCTGTGCCCTGTTCGACGTCATATGTACCGAAGCGATTGACCAGATGCGGCAATGACAGCGCCTGCTGCACGTCCATATCCCAATCCGCCCAAGCGATGATCGACTTGGCCACATAGCCAATGATGCGGCTGCCTCCGGGTGATCCGATGGCCAGCACCGGCACATCATCCTGCATCACGATCGACGGGCTCATTGAGGAACGCGGGCGTTTACCCGGCTCAAGCCGGTTGGCAATCGGAATGCCGTCACTGTGGGTTTTGAACGAGAAATCCGTGAGCTCATTATTCAGCAGAAACCCGTTGGTCATCAACCGCGAACCAAAGCCGTTTTCGATCGTCGTGGTCATGGACAGCACATTGCCATATTGATCCACGATCGAGATATGCGAGGTCGAGGGCAGTTCCAGCGAAACATCATCCGCCCAGTTCAAAGCGTGATCAAACTCCGGATTGCCCGGTGCAACCTTGTTCAATGCGCCGTCACCGTCCAGTAGCTGACCACGCTCGGACAAGTAGCCCGGATCGAGCAGGCCCTGCGTGGGCATGGGGACAAAATCGTGATCGGCCATGTACCGCCCCCGATCGGCAAAGGCCAAGCGTGAGGCATCACCGATCAAACGCCAGGCATTGGCATCCTCTGGCCCCATCGCCGCCAGATCAAAGCCATCCAACATGCCCAGAATCTGCCCGACAGTCAGCGCGCCAGACGATGGTGGTCCCATGCCGCAGACCTCATAGGCGCGGTAGGCCGCACAGACCGGCTCACGCTCGATCACCTGATAGAGCGCCAGATCAACACCGGACAAAACACCGGGGTTCCCCGGCGCGTTCCGTACAGTGCCTACGATACCAGCGGCGATCTCACCACCATAGAACCCGGCAGACCCTTCACTGGCCAGAACACGCAATGTTTCGGCATAGTCAGGATTCATGAGGCGCTGCCCCTGCTGCAACGGCTCACCGCCGGGCAAAAAATACTCGGCCGTCACCGGAAAGCGTGACAGGCGTTCGGCGTCTGCTGCAACCAGAGTGGCCAGACGTGGAGAAACAAGAAACCCCTCGTCCGCAAGTGCTATTCCATCCTCGAACAGGCTGGGCCAAGGGCTACGGCCCCAGCGACGGTGTGCCTCTTCCAGCAGCGCCGGTGTACCGGGCGTACCAACCGAAAGGCCACCGACCACTGCGTCATAGAATTTCAAAGGCTCTCCGTTTTCATTCTGAAACAGCCGGTGGTTCGCCTCAAGTGGCGCCGTCTCGCGCCCATCGAGCGTGGTCAACTTGCCGGTTGCGGCGTCATACCAGACCAGAAATGCCCCACCACCAAGGCCAGATGACTGCGGTTCAACCAGCCCCAGCACAACCTGCACTGCAACCATCGCATCCGCAGCCGAACCACCGGCCCGCAACACCTTGGCCCCGGCCTCGACGGCCAGAGGATTGGCCGCTGCAACCATCCAGTTTTCAGAGGTAACCGGCTGCCCGGTCATCTTTGCCTCTAGCGAGGCGATCACTTCTTCGGTCAGGCCCTGCACCTGCCCGTCCGTGGCGCCTTCGGGGGCAACCGCATCCGCAGTTTCCTGTGCGAATGCTGCGCCGCCAAAGGTCAGGGCCGTAACAAAAACTCCCGAAATCAGATTTCGTTTCATCGTATCCTCCTGAAAACTGGTCCTGCGGCGCTGATGCGTCACAACATGGATGGTACAACTTGATCCGGCGGGCGGTGCCCGTCTTCAAAGGTCTTGATGTTGATAATGACTTTTTCGCCCATCTCTATCCGCCCTTCCAGCGTGGCCGAACCCATATGGGGCAGCAGCACAACGTTGGGCAGTTGCCGCAAACGTGGATTCACCTGGGTGCCGTGTTCATAAACGTCCAGCCCCGCACCCGCGATTTCACCCGACCGGATGAGACGCGTTAGGGCATTTTCGTCGATCACTTCACCCCGAGAGGTATTGATGACCACGGCGGATGGTTTCAGCAACTTAAGCCTCCGGGCGTTCATAAGATGGAAGGTCGATGGGGTCGACGGACAATGGATCGAAATCACGTCCATGCGCGCCACCATCTGGTCAAGGCTTTCCCAATAAGTGGCGTCCAGTTCCTGCTCGATCTCGGGACGTAGCCTGCGGCGATTGTGGTAATGCACCTGCATCCCGAACACACTTGCGCGGCGCGCCACGGCCTGACCGATCCGCCCCATGCCCAGAATTCCCAGTCGACGCCCACCAATTCGCCCGCCTAGCAGCGCAGTTGGCGCCCAGCCTGACCAATCGCCCTGCTGCATCAGGCTCACGCCTTCCGGAATACGCCGCGTTACAGCAAGGATCAGAGCCATTGTCATATCGGCGGTGTCATCGGTCAAAACGCCGGGCGTGTTCGACACCAGAATGCCCCGCTGCCTTGCCGTCGAGACATCGATATTATCTACCCCGGCCCCATAGTTGGCAATCAGACGCAGGTTTTCACCTGCCTGCCCCAGCAGCCCACCATCAATCGTATCGGTAACCGTCGGCACAAGCACATCCGCGGTTTGAACCGCTGCGATGAGTTCTTCTCGTGACATTGGGGAATCATCGTCGCGCAGTTGCACATCGAACAATTCGCACAGTCTGGTTTCCACGGCCTCGGGCAACCGTCGCGTAACGACAACACTCAGACGTTCTCTTGGCACCTTCGTCCTCCCATCGCTTTGCAAAACTTCGCGCGCCATGGCATCGTGGCGCAGGATAAGGCGGGGCACAAGAACCCCTATTGCATTGAAACGACCTTTTTTCGAAACCAGATCAACGGGCATAAGAGCAGGCAGTCAGTGAGTGGTTTTCTAACGGTTAAACGCCGCCTTTTGGTGGTTTCGTCCGTATTTCTTATGGTGCTGGGCAGTCTGGCTGCCAGCGCGCAAGACAAGCGTGGCCCGGTGACCAACTTGCCCTTGCCGCGTTA
This sequence comes from Ruegeria sp. BB7, assembly GCF_056539365.1. Classification (NCBI taxonomy): domain Bacteria; kingdom Pseudomonadati; phylum Pseudomonadota; class Alphaproteobacteria; order Rhodobacterales; family Roseobacteraceae; genus Ruegeria; species Ruegeria sp. BB7. Next base: position 985,010 of record NZ_JBQFUV010000001.1, read on the forward strand.
CGTCTCGATGAAGGCCGCCGAGGGTAACGTCCGTCGAGGTCCGTCTCTGACGCATCGAATCGACTGGGTCTTCAAACGGCGCGGTATGCCGCTGCAAATCACGGCCGAATACGGTAATTGGCGCAAGGTTCAGGACCGTGACGGTGCCGGAGGATGGGTACACTACGCATTGTTATCGGGTGTTCGTACCGTGCTGATCGAATCCGAGTTGCTGCCCGTTTACACCAATCCCGATTCCAACTCGCAGATCGCCGCGCAATTCGAATCCGGAGTTGTGGCACGGTTGGGCAGTTGCAGCGTGGACTGGTGCCACATCTCGGCTGGCGGCTATCGCGGCTGGGCCCAGAAGTCGAACCTTTGGGGCGTTGATCCGTCAGAAATCCGCGAGTAGCAAGTTCACTTCACGTCTTCTGCCCTTCGCCATAATTCTCGATGAGTTCAGGGATTGCCATCGACGCCCCGATAACTATTTTTCTGTTTCAATATTAATGAGTTGAAGAAATTTATCTCCACCCGCTCTTATCATACTGGAGCCACCCCATAGCACCCAGATGTAAGTGAGCGTTAGAACAGTCAGCGAGCAATTTTCCGTAAGACGCTACTCTAACAGACGCAATTCAATCCAAGCTCCAAACACCGAAGAGCATCCGAAAATAAAATTTACTCCAAGCCGTTTTTTTCGCCGAAAAGCTCTTGAACCCTCCAACCAACAATCGTAGATAGCGCCTCACCGTTGGGGTGTAGCCAAGTGGTAAGGCAGCGGTTTTTGGTACCGTGTATCGTAGGTTCGAATCCTACCACCCCAGCCAGTATATCCTTGAAATTAAACAATAAAATACCTCTCCCGGTATTCTCGCGACATGTCCGCGGGTTACGGAAGCCGGTTCGGAACAGAGACGCCGATTCACGCCAAAACCAGGCCTGAAATGGCCCCGAGTCTCTGTTTTGAATTCCCACGGTACGAGTTTGCGGGCAATCCGGTAGTTTGCCACATTGCAGTTGCGCCCGACTTATTTCACCGGGCCGAAATCCGATTTACCGAGACTTGAATGACAAAAAGCCAAAGCTTCAGCCCGTCCGAACTGTACGACCTCGTGTGGTCCAAACCCATGTCAGTGCTGGCAAAGGAGTTTCGAATCTCCGATCAGGGACTGGCAAAGATCTGTCGCCGGAATGGCATCCCAACGCCTGAGAGAGGATACTGGGCCAAGCTTCAGGCTGGCAAACAGGTCCATGTACCACCGCTTTCCACGCATCTTCGCGTCAGCAAGACTAAGATCACTATTCGGGCCACAGAGCCCAGGCCAATGCTGAAACCCGCGCCCAAAACGGAGAAATCGTCGGGCAGAATATCGGTCAAGATTTCGGCAGACCTGAACCGTTTGCATCCGGTGGTGGCCAGATGGATCAAAGACCATAAAGCTGAGCAGGCGAAGCGCCAAAAAGAAAATCGTCGAAGCAGGAACGATATGTGGCTCAGACCACGCGAACTCGCCGATCTGACCGACAAAGACCTGTATCGCTTTCGGGTGACAAGTGCCTTCCTGCAGGCAGCAAGTGACACCGAAATTCGGGTTCTTGGTGGCAAAGTAAATGGTACGCTGAACATCAGCGTTTCCGGTCATAATTTCGAAATCAAGATTGTCCAGAAGATGCGCCAGGTTCTCAGACGGGCGCCGGAGGATGAGAGCTGGACAGCTTTTCCCGAGCATCACAATTCAGCATTGTCACCAACAGGGAAGCTGCGCTTCGCGATCGTCACCTACTTTGGCGGCAGCCACACAAACGAGTGGGTTGCGAGCGACAAATTCCCCGCGGGACAGATGATCCCACATTTCATCGAGCAGATCCTCGAAGCTGTAGCCATCCGCGAAGAATGGTACAATCGTCTCGAGGAACAGCGGCTTGAGAGGCAAAGGGAAGACGCGAAAAGGCTGGAGGCTCAGCGCCTAGCCAGGTTGGAGAATGAGCGCTGGGAACGATTTCGTGCAAGCGCCGCCCAGTGGCGGGAAGCAGAGATCCTTCGGTCGTTCTTAACTGCACTCGACAGCGCGACACATGGCTCAGGTGACATTGATGGGATGCCACGGGGTGAGTTCCTTGATTGGGTGTCAGGCAAAATTGATGAATTCGATCCATTGGTACCGGACGCCGCGAAAGAAAAAGGCGATTAATCCCATAGGGAGCGCCGTAGCTCCATGCCTGCTGCTAGACGAGCACTGGGAGACAGAAATATTTAGATATTTCCAATGGTTACTTTATTCGACGTTTGAAGTTTCAACGAAAATCAAAGACCTAGAAGTTCGAATGTCGCAGGTTCGCGTCCTACTTGCCCAGCCACGATTTCCCCTTAAATCACGCACTGAATAATTGGTCGCCTATTACCGCGTGTTTTCCGCAGGTTATCATCCGGCTATTCCAGCTGAGACCCGAGTTTATGCGCAACAATGGTCGATTTCGGGCCGCAGTCTCAGTTCGCGATTCCGCCGGTACGAGTTTGGTGGCTATGGATGAGTCTGTAGATCAGAGTGCAGAGAACTGCTTGTGCTGATCTGACCAGATAGCCGGGAAGCCCGACTTGATCAGGTAGTCCGTTGTCAGGCCATCAGGTTGTTCGCCCGCAGCGATGGCATCCAGAACATCAGGCGCCAGCATTGCCAGATCGATCACATCCTGCACCCGGCGTTTGGACGTGCCTTCTTCTTCCGCGATTTCTGGAAAAGTTCTGCCATCAATGATCATCGCCAACCACCGGCGCGCTTTGATGACATTGCGGACAAGTGTTTGATCGATCTCAGGCGGTGCATCGCCCAGGTGCAGTTTCAGCTCCACGCCTCTACGGCGCATCCGGAATGGCGCTTCGATCGTTAGTTCTTTGGCATCGACCTGATCCGCCCTGCACTCCATCGTTCGGGCGAGTGCCCGGGGATCCAGTTGCACGGCCAGGGACCCCTGTCGCAGATCTGCCCGCGCAATCAGGCCGAGGCATTTCCTGATGGACTGGCAATCTCTGAGATGCTCCGCTGCTGAAGCAATTTCGGCCGCCGGCATATCCAGCGCCATTGATGTTACGACGTTCGATCGGCTCAGATGTTGTCTGACCACTTCGGCCAGGAGGCTCTCAAGCTGTTCTGCCGGCAGCCGCCACGCATCCGGATGCTTCTGACTGCGATCCGTCACCAAGCGTCCGGAGATGTAGTAACGCAGACGTTTGCCGTTCTTCCGGCTATGGCTGGGCGTCAGCCTATCTCCGGTCTCATCAAAGAGCTTTCCAGCCAATAGGGATCGCGTTGCTTTCTGCTTTACGCCACGCTCCCTGGCCGCTCTATCTGTCAACAACCGTTGCACGTGGCTCCAGACTTCCGGGTCGATGATGGCAGGGTGCTGCCCCTCAAAGACCTGACCCTTGTGTCGGATACGGCCGGCATAGATCGGATTGCTGAGCAAATGATGGATGTGTCCGCGATCAAAGAACTTACCGCATGTCACGCGTCCGCCCGGGCATTCCCGGCGGCGCGAACGGAGACCCAGCGCCTCTGCCTGCTCTTTCACATCCAGAATGCTCTGATGCTCCAGATAGAGATCGTAGAGTGCCCTTATTGTTGCCGATTCCTTTTCGTCGATTTTAAGCGTCCGGCCATCCGCCTGATACCCAAGCGGAACATTCCCGCCCATCCAAAGCCCCCTGCGTTTCGAGGCTGCAATTTTATCCCGGATACGTTCAGCAGTCACTTCACGTTCGAACTGAGCGAAGCTAAGCAATACGTTGAGTGTCAGGCGCCCCATACTGGTAGACGTATTAAAGGACTGGGTAACGGACACAAACGATGCGTCGGCTGCGTCGAGACGTTCGACCAGTTTCGCGAAGTCTGCCAGCGAGCGCGTCAGCCGGTCGATCTTGTAGACAACGATCTGGTCCACGCGTTTCTCGTCAACAGCCTGTATCAGTCGCCGCAACGCCGGGCGGTCAAGATGACCACCCGAGATACCGCCATCATCATAGTGATCCGGCAGTAACTCCCAACCCTCATGTATTTGGCTGGCTATATAGGATTCGCAGGCTTCCCGCTGGGCATCGAGTGAGTTGAAATCCTGCTCCAACCCCTCCTCCGAGCTTTTCCGAGTGTATACGGCGCAGCGGATACGTCGCATCACTGAACTCCGAAGAAGCGCGGACCTGACCAGTGTGCTCCGGTAATGTGCTTTGCGATGGCTGACAGGGAGCGCCACATCTTGCCGCCCATGATGAAACCACCATCCACAACTTCGACCTGATAGGTGCGTCCGTTCCATTCCCGCACCAGATGTGATCCCGGTTTCAGAGCAGGTGGCGGTGTTTTTCCCAACGCGATTTGCTGCAGTCGACGCTCTGTTTTCGCAGACAACCCACCCAGTTCCCGTTTCTGTAGTTCCCAGATCAACACTCTTTTCATGAATTGTGGCGACAGGTATTTTGGCGGGGGCCGACCGAACACCGCCCGCCATCGATAGAGGCACCTAGGGCGATCCAAGTGTTCAATATCACAGAATTCCTTCGCAAGGTCACGATCCGCGTGAGTGGCATCCATGGCGATCACACCTCCTTCACGATCCGATAGACCGTACCTTTGTCAGATCCTGATCGCTCAACATTATGTCCCGCCTTGCGCATCATCGAAATCGCCGCGCGTGCAGAATGCGGTTGCCAGCCAAAGGCCTTCTGAATCTGCGCAATTGTGGCACCTGCTATACGGGACAGCAGTTTCTGTAACTGTTGCTGACGCGTGGGACCACTTCGGGCCAATTTGGCAGGTGACGTTTTGGTTTTTGTTCCGGATGCAATTGTCATCGTTTTCTCCACTTTGCAGACACAGACCGATCCTGCGCCCTGTACTGAGTGGAGCCCAGGCGCCCCGGGCGAATCTTGACCGTCGTCAGTACCGCTTCCGAACAGCCCAAAGTCCAGTTGTTTACGGTAAAATGGCGGATAGAGGACCTTCGCAGCGCTCGCACATTTAGTTGCGAAAGACATCTGGAGCAGGCTTTTCCAAGGCTGGTACCATTGGCAAGTCGTCATGTAATGTTTGACGCGCGCAGCAGTGTGATCCGCTCAACGCCATTTCCAATCAAGCGGCGTCTCTGAGGGGAGGTCGATCAGGTTTTGGGCAGAGTCCTGATCTTTGCCGTCGATGAGATTTAGTTCTTTCAGTTGGTCAATTAGTTCCGAACGCTTCCAAACAGATTTCGGCCAAATGTGATGCGCCTGAGTTTCCATAACACAGTCCCTATATTAAACTTTTTTTGATGTATTTTAGATGCTTACCGCTCTTCTGCGGGAGCGCGCTCTAGATATTGAAGCTTTCGCTTCCTGTAGAGCCCCATGAAGTCATCAGAGATGAAGAAACTGGCGCGAAGATACTTCGCCCGCCAAAGATGCTTTCCAGAGATAATATCTTTCTTCAGCACCATTCCTTCATGGGATATTTTTTCAGGGGAGAAGTATGCAATTCTGCCATCTTCCCAACGATCCACACTGACACCGCCCTGTTCGTAGTCAATACAGTCACACAGGGTCATGATATTCATGACATAGTACTGCTGTGGAGCGGGATCACCACGTTTTCCGTTGCGCAACTGGAATGGGAAAAATTCATGGAGGCCCGGTTCCAGTTCCTCAACAATCTGCCGGAAATTCTCGGAAACAAATTGGAGATCCCAACGATCAATATAGTCTGGAATACGCTTACGCGGCTTTTCAGTGTATCCACTGGTCGGCAACGGACCAGCTTCTGGACTATAGGCCGTAGCGCTCTCCAAACCTAGCTTACCAGCATTGCCCGGCTTATCGCCATCGAACTCAATATTGACATACCAAGGCGGGTTAACTGTCCCCCAGACGTTATAAGCCATTACTCACCCTCAACCCCGACTACTCCATTGATCTCCATCCGAATAATCGGCGCATTGACCCTTCGACCCTGATCCTGGAACGTCAAACGGATTGCCTCTTTTCGATCTCCGATCGTATCGCCATCTTTCATGAACATCCCATCCTGAAGTATCCACGCTATCAGCCCGGTCATCCGCAGCATGATCTCCTGCGGATCACCGCTAACGGGTTCCATTTCAATCTCACGTCCAACAAATGGCTCCAGGCCAAATGTGTACCCGCCGACATGCAACGCCCTGGCGGTGCTGGCCGATCCTTTGAAGAATTGTGGATTGACCCAGAGGAAGTCAGGATTTTCACCCTGCAACTCAATCTGACTGGCCCTGCCCAAATCCTCGGCCACCCACACTTTGCGTGCAGGCAACCAGATTCCATGAGTCGAGTCCAAAACCTGAGCAGTTACCGCTGCAAGAATTGAAAGTGCTTTGGCAGCTTCCAGCGCCGCTTTGTGGTCTTCTATTGAAGAAACAACACTCAGATAAACGTGCGCCTGATCGCTTTCGAACAAGTCTGCGGCAACTTCCGGACGACGATCCAGTGACACCGCACCGCCCGTCAATTCAGCAGGGACAGGCGTGGTGAACATTCTTACGGAAATAGTAACGGTGCCGTAACCGATCATCGTGGCGATTGATGCCCCTACAGGCAACAAGGCACGAAACTCACTGCCGTTCGGCAGGTACTTATTTGCCTGGTTAACTACAGCAACAGGATCTAGTTCAGAGGGCTCGGAGAGGCTCAGAATAGCTTCAAGCGCTTTGGCCATTTTGCATTCTTTCGTTTGTCAAAGTCTTAGGTCAACGCACTTATAAGTCTATATTTTTCGTCACGACAGCTGCAATCTCTCTGACGTTGCAACGACGATTGAGCCACGATTTTTCTTTCACGTGAACACCTTTGGGAAGAGTAGGCATCACCGGAAACAACTTAATGTAAGAGGCTTTGGTATTGTGAGAGGTAGTGCGAATGGGCTCTGTTGCAGACTTTTGACCTTCATGGATTTAGCGCCTGTCTGGCAAATAGCCTTAACCTCGGCCGGGAGACCCCTGCGCGGGAACACCACTATCCCAACCCGCACTACCAACCGAAAATAGCGGCGGTGGTAAAACAGGAGTTTGGAGGATCATACAAGACAATGAAGAGGGCCATGAGATGGGCAGGAGCTCTAGGCTGCTTGTTCAAATACTGAAAACGGCGGAGGAAATCGTAGGGAGATATGCCTGAAGAAGCTAGCCTTTCCCTGCAAGAGCACAAATTTTCACTGAAGGTACGTCAGAATTTCCCTGTTCCGATGCTCAGGGAAGTCGCCCGCAACGCACAGATTTATCTACACGTTTCTGGTCTGCGCGCTGCAATTACCGCCAAAACGGTGCGTTTTCCCTGTAAAAATCTCTGTTTTTAAGGAATTTTTAGGCGAGACTGGGTAGCTGCAAACTGCCTGCACAGCCAGTTCATCAGAACATGGAACGACGACAGGCACTTGGGGCTAAACCCTCCGAGAAATGCCCCCGTTTATGCCCCAGTGGTTTCGGGTGTTCTGACGTCCTCTGACCTCTCCTCTTTCCTGATCGCTAGCGGAGGTTCTATGGGGGTGGGGAATAGGTATAAGTAATGAATAGAAACCGGAGGATAGAGAGACCCGAGTATCCTCGTTCCTGATCCATAATACATAGAGGGAGGAGGAGGTTATGGGGGAGATAGAGGACCCGTGGCACTCGCGACCGATCGACGTTCACCGCTGGTCGGATCACCTAGAGGTCGCTGACTTGGTCGACCGCATCTGGTATGAGCGCCTGTTTTGAATGGGGGTGGAAAAGGCACCTAGAGACGCAAGTTCCGAACCCAATTCGGACGTCTGCTCTTTCGCAGGTGCGTCTTGATCACTTAGCATTGCTGCAGCCTATGAAGTAACTATAGGGCCGTAGCAATCAGGCTCGGCATTATGACTTGAACCGTTGTATCTCGGGAGTTGATCAACAACGTCGAACCAATTTAGGCGTTCTCCGAACATCACGTGTCTGTCAGGAGTGAATTTTTCTGGATAATCCAACGTGCTCACATAAAATTCGATGATGGAATGCCCTCCCCACTCGCCCTCATAAGAAAGGGGAGTCCCGCAATCCCCGCAGAACGTTCGATTAACGTCGGGAGACGAATGGTAGTTATTACGCTCCCCCTTGGTAAATCGCACTGATCTGGCGTCAAAATTCACAAAAAGCACAATTGGCGCGCCAGTAGTTCGGCGACAAGAATTGCAATGGCAGTACGGTACGTAGAGCGGTTCTCCAATCGCTTCATATCTGACTGCGCCACAATGGCAGCCTCCGGCGATATGTTTTTCGTTCTCGTTCATTTGCAGGAACCTCTCTGACTTGGGCTTGCTTGAGTGTTTGCCTCGAGCAACCAAGAATTGCACTCAGATCTTCCGTTCAGTCAAACGGCGGCCTTTCCCGTGACTCACCCCATTGTTTATTGGCTATCTCGATCCACTTAATTTAGCCGCGTCAATTATGAGTGGCAAACGGCACCACCTCTCGCCCCGTTCTTCGCTCATGTTCCGCCAACCGTTGAAGATACCCCTCTGACCGGGCCGTCTGCCGCCAAATCACGTAGTCTTTCACATGGTCGGCATTGGGGTCGGCCTGTTCGTCCAGCCCATAGAACTGGTTCGACGTTGGCAACGGAGCACCGGCCACTTCCTCCGAAGCCTTGGCCATCACCCGCTTCACTTCTCCAACTCGGGTACTCTGATATGGCCGCGGACATGATCGATGCAGGCGCGACGACGAGCGGGGCTCAATAGTTTCACTTTGCGGCTTCCGTCAGGATCAGCTTGTCCAACGTCAGATCAGAAACCGCCCGCCGCAGCCGCTCGTTCTCTTTCTGAAGCCGCTTCAGTTCTTTCAACTGATCTACGCCCATTCCGCCGTACTTCTTTCGCCAGCGGTAATAGGTTTGTTCAACAACGCCAATCTGCCTGATCGCATCAAGACGGGACATGCCTTGCCCCATCAGAACTTCAACCTGCCGTAACTTCGAGACAATCTCTTCCGGCTTCGGTCGCTTGTTCGCCATGTGGTTCCTCCGTTTTCTTAACCATAACGGCGGACCACTTCAGAGGGGGAGGATCAGTGATGCGTTAGGTGTTCGCAGAGTTTAGCGCAGCTTGCGGGACAACTGTCTATTTCTGCATAGTGACAAGCTAGGCCTGCCAACCTATCACTTCCTGCAAACCGACGACACTGACTTCGAAATCCTCGGCAGGGTTGTCTGGTCGTCTAGAACTTGGCCCACATAGTCGAAGAATTAGTTGCAACCTTCATATGGTCGACTTCAGATTTGTCGGGACGGTTTGCGCCTTGTGCTATTGATACATTGGCGAGTTTCGCGATGCGCATTCGCGGGTGGCAACTCAGTTGCTACCTTGTCAGCGGCGACCTTTCAAAGCCCTGCGTGGTTTTGAAAGGCTATTGGCCTTCTGAACGCCTTATTTCACTGCCTTTTGAAACCGTTTTGAAATGTCTTCAAAAGCCGCTCGAAGCTGAAGTGAAAATGACAGATCAAGTTTGCCATCGCCCGGATTTCGCCCTGTGTTTCCAGTTCAAGTTTTTCGCGCGCCTTGATAGGTTTCCGAGCAATATGCCCACAATCGCCTTGTTTTGTTAGGCTTCCGGGTAATACCGTGTGAAACCACTTAATCCCGTGTAGTTGTCAATTCATATGTTTCGTAACACTGGCATCTCAATTGCGACAAGAAACTAAGGAATTTGTGCGACCTAGTCCTGCAGGCAATAATCTGAGTTCTTGTTTGAATTTTTCGAATGCACACTGATCAAATCAGCGAGTTCCGGCCGACATGAACCGCAGTTCGTTCCAGCTAGAAGAGCTTTACCGACTTCGTCCACATCGATCAAATTTTGGCCTTGAATAGCCCGAATAATGGATTTCAATCCAACTCCCAAGCACGAACAGACTATTGGCCCGCAATCTTCCAAATCCGCAGGTGGACGACCGGATAACATCTGTTGGAAGGGGGCTTCGGGCAAAGTTGCTAGGTAGTCTCGCATCAGCAATAAGGGGTTGCGGGATACAAATAGTGCCGCCGATAGGCGTCGCCCTTCTGAGAACGCAATTCTAAATGACCCACGCTTTGAATCTTCAACTGTAGTGGCCGACGCATGGGGTAAGCTGAACCATTCTCGGGCCGTAGTCTCCCAATCATCGACGGCGCAATATCCGGCCAGCTCGATCCTGCAACCCTTGTCCGTTTTGGCCATTGCCCAGTACTCTGCCTTGGGCGAAATAGCAGCGACAGATACCGCGAACCCATACCACGCGGCATTCATGCGGCTAATAGAAACTGCTGTTGCCTTACTCTCTGGTTGTCCGGAAATTGGGTCAGTCACGCTTGGAACAAGCACATCTACGCGGGCTGCCGCGGAAGTTTCACCTGTCCAGTGAATTGGTGCAAACACTTGGCCGGGCGCGATTTTATCTGTGATGCGGAGACGAAATATGCCGGTCCCAATGGCGCTTCTGATTTCGACCAAATCGGCAGAATTGAGATCAAGCCTCCTGACATCCTCAGGGTTAATTTCCACATAAGGTTCGGCAAGATGCGCTGAAAGGCGAGGTGAAAGACCAGAGCGGGTCATAGTATGCCACTGATCCCGGTTCCGCCCCGTGTTCAACAGAAACGGGTATTGCACTGATGTTTCTGCTTTCGGTGGCTTGTGGGTTACGGGAACAAAACGCGCTTTTCCGTCGGAATAAAAGAACTCTCCGTCGCCGAAGAACCGCCCGCCTGAAGAACGCGTCGTTATTGGCCACCGTGTTGGGCTCAGTGTTTCATAGTCTTGGTCATCGATCATTGAGAACTTTGAAATATCGAAGTCTTTGCCAAAGGCTTTGGACAGAGAAGACATTGCAGCATATTCGCGAAAAATTTGGGCTGGAGACTCGTAACTGAAGGGCTTCGTCCAGCCCATGCGACGGCCCACTTCGGCCAGAATATCCCAATCAGCCCGCGATTGCCCCGGTGGTGTCAAAACTGCGCGCTGTCTACTGATAGTGCGATCTGAATTAGTTACCGTTCCACTTTTTTCGGCCCAACCCGCAGCAGGCAGCAAGACATCTGCAAGCCGCGCTGTATCCGTGCACTCGGTAAGATCGCTGACAACAGTGAAGGGGCAGTGTTCGATTGCTGATCGTACTCTGTCAGCGTCTGGCATTGTGACAGCCGGGTTGGTGTGTATTACCCAAAGCGCCTTGATCTGACCGCTCTCAATCGCGAGAAACAGATCGACCGCTTTCAGGCCCTGTTTTTGCGGAATGGCAGGAGCATTCCAGAACCTTTGAACAGCATCGCGATGGTTTTCGTTTTCGATATCCAGATGACAGGCGAGCATATTAGCCAAACCGCCGACCTCTCGTCCGCCCATGGCGTTGGGCTGGCCGGTAACCGAAAACGGTCCCATACCAGGGCGCCCGATACGACCCGTAGCCAGATGGCAATTCAATATTGAATTTACCTTGTCCGTTCCGCTTGAGGATTGGTTTACGCCTTGGCTAAATATGGTGACAACTCGCTCGGTTCTAAGCCAGAGATCGCAGAACGCTTTGATCTCGACTGGATCGAGGCCCGTTGCCGTCTCATCACCCTCTTGCGCGGCGATTAACGCTTCCGAAAACCCAACCGTGTGAGCCAAGAAGTCAGGCGCGACATGTCCCCCATCGGAAATTTTGTTCAACAAGCAGTTGAACAAGGCGACATCACTGCCGGGTTCTAAGGCTAGATGGAGATCCGCCTGATCGCAGCTGGCAGTTCTGCGAGGATCGACGACTACAATCTTGGTGCCACGAGCCTGACGCGCGGCTAGAACCCGCTGATAGAGAACCGGATGGCACCAAGCGAGGTTGGAGCCAACCAATACGACAAGATCAGCCTGATCCAAATCCTCGTAGGTGCCGGGCACTGTATCTGTCCCGAAGGCACGTTTATGCCCTGCTACTGTCGATGCCATGCAAAGCCTGGAATTGGTGTCGATATTGGCGGACCCGATGAACCCTTTCATCAGCTTGTTGGCAACGTAGTAGTCTTCAGTCAGCAATTGTCCCGAGACGTAGAGTGCGACGCTGTCCGGTCCATGCTCGGCAATCGTTGCTGAAAACCGATCAGCTACCAACTGCAATGCATCGTCCCACTTGGCGTCCTCCCCAAAAACACGTGGAGCCAACAAACGGTGGTTCAGCCCTACTGTTTCTCCCAAAGACATACCCTTGGAACACAGGCGGCCATAGTTCGCCGGATGATCCGGATCGCCTTCGACGGTCAGCCCTCCGGCACCGTCGGGGCGAAGCAGAACCCCACAACCAACGCCGCAATACGCACAAGTTGACCGAACCTTTGGCAGACCGGTTCCGTCCATCAGGCCGCACTCCGCTGGGTTACGGCGCTGTCGTCCAGCAGGATGCGCCCATCTTCGAGGCGCACAGGATAGGTGGCGATCCGCCCCTTATCGGCACCCTGCGCTGCACCTGTATTCAGATCGAACACCCAATTGTGAAGTGGACAGGTAACCGATTGACCATGCACGATGCCTTCGGAAAGTGGCCCACCTTTGTGCGGGCAGCTATTAGTGGCCGCAAACACCTTAGTTTCGGCTGTGCGGAAGACCGCAATACAGCCTAGTTGTGTTTTTACCAATCGCGCGCCGCGCAGAGGCACCTCGTCGATGTGTCCGATGTCGATCCAGCTCATTCTGCGGCCTCCAATGTAAAATCAGCTATTGGCGCGTAAGTCTGCGCCTTGTCGCGCACGTGTTCTGCCCATGGGTCCTTGCGATAGATGTTTTGGGACAATTCGAACCGAGCGACCAACGCAGCACGGTTTTCCAGATCTTCGATCACATGGGTTCTGACCCAATCCAAGCCGATCTTATCCAGCCATTTGTACAGACGATCCAGATACTTACCACCTTCACGATAGGCCTGCGTGACGGCCATCACAACTTTGATCGCCTCATCTTCAGTTGGCACTTGACACAGAAACTCGGTCTCTTTCACATCCATTCCGGCGGCACCACCGATGCTGATCTGATAGCCGGAGTCCACGCAGACCACGCCGATATCCTTGCAGGTCGCCTCGGCGCAGTTGCGCGGGCAACCGGACACGGCCAACTTCAGTTTGTGAGGTGTCCAGGATCCCCACAAGATTTTCTCAAGTTTGATACCGAGACCCGTACTGTCCTGTGTGCCAAACCGACAATGAGCGGTACCAACGCAGGTTTTTACCGTTCGCAATCCCTTCGAATAGGCGTGGCCCGAAACCAAGCCAGCCTTGTTCAGATCCAACCATATCGCAGGCAGATCTTCTCCCTTGACCCCCAGCAAATCGATCCGCTGACCACCGGTTACCTTGACAGTTGGAACGTCATACTTGTCGGCAGCATCGGCGATGGCGCGTAATTCCTCGGGTGTCGTGATACCACCCCACATACGCGGCACGACGCTGAAGGTGCCATCCTTCTGGATGTTGGCGTGTTTGCGTTCGTTGACGAACCGGCTTTGTGGATCGTCCTGATATTCCAGTGGCCAGTCCGCCAGTAGGTAGTAGTTGATCGCTGGGCGGCAGACATGGCAGCCGTTTGGTGTGGTCCATCCGAGTTCCTGCCAGACAGCGGCCTGACTCTTCAGTTCTTGCCCTTTGATCAAACGGCGCACATCCTCATGCGTCAGATCGGTGCAACCACAGATCGGTTGCGCCGCTGGCATCTGGAAGTCATCGCCCAGAGTGACTTGCAAGACTTGCTCAACCAGCCCCGTACACGTCCCGCAGGAAGCGCTGGCCTTGGTGCTTGCACGCACCGCGCCCAGATCGCTGGCCCCTGCATTGATCGCCTCAACAATCTCGCCTTTGCATATGCCGTTGCAGCCGCAAATCTCCGCCTCAAGCGACAATGCTGCAACGGCTGAGAGAGGGTCCGAGGTGTCGCCTCCCTGATAAGCCGGGCCGAAGATCAACGTCTCACGCGTGTCTTCGATGCTGGTGCCGTCCTTAATCAGGCCGAAGAACCAGTTGCCGTCAGCGGTGTCGCCGTACATCACGGCGCCGATCAGACGGTCCTGTTCGATCACAAGCCGCTTGTAGACCCCGCGCGACGGGTCTCGGAATACGATGTCCTCTCGTTCGGGGCCCTCGGCGAAGTCCCCTGCGCTGAAAAGATCACAGCCGGTGACTTTCAGCTTGGTTGAGAGCGTTTTTTGAACAAAAGCGGTGTCCTCCGCCATCAATGCCTGCGCTGCAACCTTCGCCTGATCATAGAGCGGCGCGACAAGGCCGAAGACCTCTCCGTCGTGTTCGACACATTCACCCACCGCATAGACGTCCGGGTCCGAGGTCAACATTTGGTCATCCACGTGTATGCCGCGAGCGGTGGCGAGGCCGGTCTCTTGCGCCAGTGTGGTGTTGGGTCTGATACCCACTGCCATGACCAACAGGTCACAGGGCAGTTCGGTTCCGTCTTCCAGCAATAGCGCGCGGACCTTTCCATTCCGGCCGAGGATTTCTTTGGAGTTCGCCTGCAGGCAAATCTTGATGCCTTTGTCTTCCAGTGATTTCTTCAGCAGGTAGCCTGCGGCTTCGTCCAACTGGCGCTCCATGAGGTGGCCCATGATGTGCACCACGGTGACATCAACGCCATGTGCTGCCATACCGGCCGCGGCCTCAAGACCCAGTAACCCGCCGCCAATGACGACCACCTTATTGTCAGGGCCCATGCCCATCATCCGCTGGGTGTCTTCCAGATCGCGATAGGCGATCACTCCCTCCAGATCGTGGCCGGGCAGCGGAATCATGAACGGGTTCGATCCGGTCGCGATCACCAGTTTATCGTAGGGCACATGCCCATTCTCGCTCTCGACTACCTTCATCTCGCAATCGACATTGATCACCTGTTCGCCAAAGCGGCAGGCAATTCTGCGTTCGGCATACCAGGCGTCGTCATGGGTGACGATCTCTTCATAGGTTTTCTCACCCGATAGAACCGGGCTGAGCATGATGCGGTTGTAGTTGCCGCGTGGCTCTGCGTTGAAAAGGGTGATTTCGAACGCATCTGGTGCGGCGTCGGTCAGGTGTTCCAGCATCCGGCCTGATGCCATTCCGGCACCTATGACAACAAGTCTTTGTTTCATGGGTTCACTCCGCTGCAATCGCCTTGGGGGCGGGTGTTTTTGGCTTGGCGCCATGTTCATATTCTTCAAGGAAATCGAGGACTTCCTGCCGGTAAGCATAGTAATCCGGGTGCTCCAGCAGGGCTTTGCGCGTGCGCGGACGCGGCAGGTCGACCTTGGTGATCTTGCCGATCGTTGCCTGCGGGCCGTTGGTCATCATCACGACACGGTCGGCCAGAAGGATCGCCTCGTCCACGTCATGGGTAACGCAGATCGCGGTCACCTTGGTGCGGGACCAGACCTCCATCAGCACTTCCTGCAATTCCCAGCGTGTGAGGCTGTCGAGCATTCCAAACGGCTCGTCCAGCAACAGCAGTTTAGGAGACAGGGCAAAAGCGCGGGCGATGCCGACGCGTTGCTTCATACCGTTCGACAGGTCGCCTGCAGATTTGTCCATCGCGTCAGCCAGGCCGACGCGTTCCAGATAGTATTCAACAACATCCTGCCGCTCGGCCATGCTGGCCTTGGGATAGACCTTGTCGACGCCAATCGCGACGTTCTCCTTGGCGGTCAGCCATGGGAACAGGTTCGGCGATTGGAACACTACAGCGCGCTCAGGATCGGCCCCCTCGACGTGACGGCCATCCAGCTTGATCGCGCCTTTCGAGATGTCGTTCAGCCCTGCCGCCATGGTCAAAACCGTGGACTTGCCGCAGCCGGAATGGCCGATCAGCGAGATGAACTCACCCTTGTCGATCTTCAGGTCAAAATCCTCGACCACAGTCAACGGACCTTTGGGCGTCGGGTAAACCTTGTGCAGTTGCGAGAAGTCGAGGAAACGGCTCTCGATCAACCCCTTTTGCGCCTCGGCCACCGCCGTTGGAACCCCGTGTATTGGAGTGACATCCGGAAGAATACGAGAGCCTTCGACCTTGGCCTCGATCCCAACATCCATCAGGTACTTGGTGACGTCCGCGCGCAGGCTCTTGAAGGTCTCATCGTTGTTCATTGCGCCCCGATCACGGGGGCGGGGGATCGAAACGCGGAATTCTTGCCCCAACGTGCCATCGGGGTTCAGGGCGATGATGCGATCTGCCAGAATGATCGCCTCGTC
This sequence comes from Ruegeria sp. BB7, assembly GCF_056539365.1. Classification (NCBI taxonomy): domain Bacteria; kingdom Pseudomonadati; phylum Pseudomonadota; class Alphaproteobacteria; order Rhodobacterales; family Roseobacteraceae; genus Ruegeria; species Ruegeria sp. BB7. The sequence goes on from NZ_JBQFUV010000001.1 coordinate 1,001,224, forward strand.
CACGTCATTGGTGATCAGAACGCAGGTTTTCTTGTCGGCTTGCCAGATATGTTCGATTTCGTCGGCCAGATTGGCGCGGGTGAGCGCGTCAAGCGCCGACAGAGGCTCGTCCAGCAATAATACCTCAGGGTTCATAGCCAGTGCGCGCGCGACGTTGACCCGTTGACGCATCCCACCAGACAGCTCGGCTGGGCGGCGCGTGGCAGCATGGTTGAGACCTACCATTTTGACAAAATGCGCCACTTTTTCGGCTTTCTCGGCCTTGGTGAGGCCGGGAAAGACCGTATCCACAGCCAAGCCAACGTTGCCGCTAACGGTCAACCATGGCATCAGCGAATAGTTCTGGAAGATCACGCCACGCTCAGGACCCGGTCCTTTGATCGGGGCGCATTTGAACGTGACATCCCCGCCGGAGGGCGTATCCAGCCCAGCCATCAGGTTGATCAGGGTGGTCTTGCCGGTGCCGGAAAAACCGAGGATCACCAGAAACTCACCCTCTTGCACGTCAAGGTCTATGCCTTTCAACACATCCGTGCGCGCGGTGCCTTCACCGAAGGATTTCGAGGCGTTCTTGAAGCTCAGAATGCTCATCTCGATCACCGGTTATTCGTGAAGGTAAACAGGGATTGCAGCGCGAACATCACCCGATCCAGCAGGAAGCCGATGATGCCTATGGTGAAAACTGCAACCATGATCTTGGCGAGCGAGCTGGACGATCCGTTCTGGAACTCATCCCAGACAAATTTGCCCAGACCGGGGTTCTGCGCCAGCATTTCAGCCGCGATCAGAACCATCCAGCCAACACCAAGCGACAGGCGCAGGCCGGTGAAGATTAGGGGTAGGGCAGAGGGCAGCACCAATTTGGTGATTTTGGTATAGGTGTTCATTTTCAGAACCTTGGAAACATTCACCAGGTCTTTGTCGATGGATGCCACACCAAGCGCCGTATTGATCAGTGTGGGCCACAAGGAACACAAAGTTACAGTGATGGCCGAAATCAGAAAGGACTTGGCGAACCAGCCGTCGTTGGTGACGTAAACGGCCGATACGATCATGGTGACGATCGGCAACCATGCCAGAGGCGAGACCGGTTTGAATATCTGGATCAGCGGATTTAGGGCGGCATTTGCAGTCGGAGACAAGCCAGCTGCGATACCAAGCGGAACCGCGACAGCTGTCGCGATCAAAAATCCAAAGAACACGGTTTTAATTGAGGTCCAGATTTGCTGGTAATAGGTCGGTGCACCTGTGAAGGCGACGTCTTTCACTTTCTCCGGTTGTCCAGCATCAATAAATTTTTGATTACGCTTCTCTACCATTGCCTCGAACTTCGCGCGTTTGGCCGCTTTGGCCTTGGCGTCCTCGTTCAGGCTGACCATTTCCTCCCAAACCTGCGCCGGTCCCGGAACCGCGCCGAGAGAGGTCTGAACCTTGGGTGCCAAAGTCCCCCAGAGCAATAAGAAGGCACAGATCGATAACAGCGGGACAATCAGCAATCGCCAGATCTCAGTCATCTGAGCGCTAGGATTGTCTCCGGCGGCGGCCTTCAGGACTGGCGTGGCCCAGCTGAGACCCAGAACCTGGAACCATTTGTCGGCGGCATTGATGCGGGTGAAAAGGCGGGCACGACGCTCCTCTCGGGCGGCGTCTGCGTTGAATTCGGGGGCGACCGTTGTCATCTCATGTATCCTTGCGCTGGCAGGGCACTGTTGGGGTCACGCCCGACAATTGTCGGGCGTGAAGTTTGCTGGATTATCCTTGAACGTCTGAACCGACGATTTTCTGATCGCCCTTCAGTCCGATGGACAGGCTTTCGAGATAGGCGTTGGGTGTGCGGCCGTCGTAGGCGATACCATCGATGATATCTTCAGCCGGGGTAGGTGGTTTGTAGCCGTCGCTGTCCCAAGGGAAGTCGGCCTCATTTGCCAGCCCTTCATCCACCAGCAGGCGCGCGGCCTCCAGGTAGATCTCGGGCTTGTAGACGGACTTGGCCACTTCGTCATACCAGTTGTCAGGCTTGGCATCGGCGATCTGACCCCAGCGGCGCATCTGGGTCAGGTACCAGACAGCGTCCGAATAAAACGGGTATGTCGCATTGTAGCGGAAGAACACGTTGAAATCGGGGACGTCGCGCTTGTCACCCTTTTCATATTCAAAGGTGCCGGTCATCGAATTGGCGATGACGTCATAATCAGCGCCCACATATTCTGCTCGGCTGAGGATTTCGACTGCTTCGGGCCGGTTGGCGTTGTCGTTCTCATCCAACCACTGGGCGGCGCGGATCAAGGCCTTGGTCACCGCCAACGTGGTGTTTGGATACTCTTCGGCGAACTCGGCTGTGATGCCGAAGACCTTTTCAGGATTGTTCTTCCACAGTTCATAGTCGGTGACGACCGGAACGCCGATGCCCTTGAACACGGCTTGCTGGTTCCATGGTTCACCCACGCAATATCCATAGATTGTACCAGCCTCCAACGTGGCAGGCATTTGCGGCGGAGGCGTAACCGACAAGAAGACATCCGCGCCAATCTGGCCGGTCACGTTTTCAGGGCTGTAGTAACCCGGGTGCAGACCACCTGCGGCCAGCCAATATCGTAGCTCGTAATTGTGCGTCGAGACTGGGAAAACCATGCCCATGTTGAAAGGCTTTCCTTCAGATTTGTACTTCTCGACAACCGGTGCCAATGCCTCGGCGCTGATCGGGTGTTGCGGTCGCCCATCATCCATCAGCGGAATGTTCGGCTTCATCTTTTCCCAGATTTCGTTGGACACGGTGATACCGTTACCGTTCAGATCCATTGAAAACGGAGTTACGATATGCGCCTCTGTCCCATAGCCAATTGTCGCTGCCAAAGGTTGGCCAGCCAGCATGTGCGCACCGTCCAGCTGCCCATCGATCACGCCATCCAGAAGAACCTTCCAGTTGGCCTGGGCCTCGAGCGTCACGAACAGACCTTCGTCCAGAAAATAACCCTGTTCATAGGCGACGGCCAAAGGTGCCATATCGGTCAGTTTGATAAAGCCAAAGGTCAGTTCGTCTTTCTCAAGCTCCAGCTCGGCAATGGCCGGAGACACAAGTGCTGTCGCTGCAGCCAAGCTCAGAAGTAGCTTTTTCATTTCGATCCCTTTCGGTTCAGCCCAACCCCTTGGGCAAACAAAAAAGCCGCCGACACAAACCGCCGGGAGGAGATGGCGGTTGGTCGAGCGGCTTTGCTCTTGTGAGTTGCCCTAGATTTTGGGCGAATTCTGTCGGTGAGCGTCGTTGCCTTCCGATGGGCTCATTAAGACAGTCACGCATCGAGGCGTCATCAGTTTTCGCGAGTTCAGCGCGGAAAATTCTGCGATGCAGCGCAAATCAATGCTGCAGTGCAAAAAAAATGTGCAGACTTATCCGACCGGCTCGAAAATGCGCCGGTCGAAAAACACGTTTCGTGGTAGAATCAGACTGCCATTGGTCGAAGCGACAGCGGTTGACTCGGGCAACGCACCTTCCAGTTTCTCTGATGCACCCGGTGTTTCGACCCCCAAACTGTGCAACTCACGACGATACAGATCGCTACGAAATACCTTTGCTGCCTGACGCTCTGCAGTACTAGCGCCCAGTCCGTTTCGAATCGCGAGTTGATGCGCAACCCATTTCGCCTGACTACGCCAGGGGAAAGTGGCGGCACCATCGAAGAACTCTACAAACCCTTCCACCTGACGCTGCTCTCCGCTCGGTAAAATCGTAAATTCTCCGGTAAGAGCTCTATCGATCAACTCGGGTGAGACATTCAGGTAAGCCTTGCGCGATAGCATCTCAGACGCGGTAGTCCGACTTTCTGGGTTGGAAAGCCAACGCGCCGCGTGCCAAACGGCCCGCATGAGACTGCCCAATAGACGGGGTTCGGTTTCGGCCCAATCGTTTCTAACCGCCAAAACTTTTTCCGGTGCGCAAGTCCAAATCGCATGACCCGGCAGTAGCAAAGCCCCAACATTGTCATCAACGGCGAAAGACCCCCAAGGCTCCCCTACGCAAAACGCATCGATTTCTCCGCTCGCAAGGGCCTGAGCCATCAAAGGCGGTGGAACTGTCCGAATTTCAACTTTTTTCGAGGCAAGCTCGGTTCCTGCAACCCAGTAACGGACCAATTCAACATGCATGGAAAATGGGAAAGGTACCCCGAAGACAAGAATATCATCGGCAGCTTTGGCTAAGACTGCTGCCGCTAATTCGGCATTCATGAAATCGAAATCATACCCCAGATCGGCTAGCCGTCTCGCCAATTTAGTACCAACGCCAATCACGTTGCCATTCAGGGACAGGACGGAAACGGCGGACAGCGGAGTAGAGATGCCACCCAAATCCAATGCCATCGCCACAGGGATCGGGGAAAGCAAATGCGCCGCATCGACGTGGCCAAAGGCTAGCATATCGCGCAGTGATGACCACGAGGGAGCCGGCTGCAGGTCTAATGAGATGCCTTCAGCATGATCAAACCCCATCTCACGCGCCACGATCAATGGCGCTGCATCGACCAAAGGCATATAGGCTACGGGCAAAGTTACTGTTCTCACGACAGCAACCCTGACGCGGTTACTAAGGCTTCGGCGACATCGGCTACGCGCCGGTTCTGGTTCATCGCGGTTTTGCGCAGCAGGGCATAGGCTTCATCCTCCTGGAGACCCTTTGCCCTCATGATCAATCCCTTGGCTCGATCGATCAACTTACGCTCTTCAAGTGCGCGTCGCGTTTCCTCCAATTCCAAGCGCATCTGACGCAGCACCTGAAACCTTGCGATAGCGATATCCATGACGGGTTTAATTCGATCGGCTTGAAGGCCATCTACAACATATGCGGACATGCCAGCTTCAACTGCTGCCTTCGCCAATCCACCTGCCGCTCCGGACACAAACATTGCCACGGGGCGTTCCATTGGACCCGAAGCAACGGTCAACTCTTCCAGCATATCGCGTGATGGATTGTCTATATCGATCAGAACAATGTCCGGGATATGCGTCGCAATTTGACGTGCCAGCCCTGAAACATTACCGATTACAAAGACATCTGCGTCTCCGGACTCTTTCAAGGCATCAACGATTGCGAAAGCTCGTTCTTGGTTTTGCTCAACTACAACAACTGTGAGGTTTTGGGTCATGCGGACTCAGCTGGGGTCAGATTTCTTCGGCCTCAACCAGAAAGCCTTGGGCTTCTGCAGCAAGCTACAGGATTGCACAATTTATTGGCGCTTAAACGCGTTATGCGGAAAGACTGCGCAGTTTTCATTGCGTGTCATGCAAGATGAAATGAACTGTACCGGGTTTCTTGAAATGGTTTGACTTTTTCAGCATTCGAACCGCCCTTTTAATGCAGGGCAACAAATGCGGAAGAGCCCTCTCTCGCAGAAAGCCTGCATTGAGATCAAAGCCAATATCGATGAAGGTCGTTGAGATGCTCTCTGGCAGCCAAATCTGTCATTATTTGGCGAGGGTGCCATTGCCACCCCACCAATTCAATATGTTGTACAGAGTTTTGCAAGGGCTGTATGCAGCAGGCATGCGTCACGATTTAAAGGCTTGCATGAAACACAGCTGAGGCCCATATGACAGGTGCTAACGTTTTTCTTTTTCGACCTGCTGTCTCCCAAATTCGGCGTTCAGTCTTTCGATTCAGACCGACCACGCCGAGTCGCCGCAATGATGCGGGCGACAAAATATTAGGAGACTTCGACCATGGCAAAAGGCACCGTAAAGTGGTTCAACTCGACCAAAGGTTTTGGCTTTATTCAACCCGAAGATGGCAAGCGTGACGTGTTCGTGCACATCTCGGCACTTGAACGTTCGGGCATCAGCGAATTGAAAGATGGCCAGAAGGTCACTTTCGACGTGGAAGCAGGACGGGACGGGCGCGAAAGCGCCGCCAATCTGGCACTCGCCTAACCACTGATGGGCGCCCTCAGGGGCGCCCGTTTGCTAAACAGGCCCTAAAGAGCCGTTGGAGATCAAGCAGTTGCACCCTCAGGAATGGACTCGGACGCTTGCGAAGTACCGCGTGCCCGATACAAAGCGCAGTGTTATCGAACTAGCAGTCACTGTGATCCCTTTTTTTGCGTTATGGGCTGCAGCGTGGTTTGCACTGTCCGTCAGTGTCTGGGCCGCCGTGTTATTGGCTATACTGAATGCGGCGTTTCTGGTGCGAATATTCATAATCATGCATGATTGCGGCCACGGTTCTTTCTTTAAAAACCGAACTGCTTGCAATTGGACAGGTCGAATTCTGGGCGTTTTTGCCGTTACGCCCTATGATGTCTGGCGCCAAAGTCACGCAATTCATCACTCTTCCACTGGCAATCTGGACCGGCGTGGCATGGGTGACATCCCCACACTGACGGTCCAGGAATACGTGCAGCGCAAGTGGGCCGGGCGGGTCGCATATCGATTGGTCCGCAATCCCGTCTTTCTTTTCGGCATTGCCCCGATTTACGTATTCCTTCTGCAAAATCGCCTGCCGCTTGGCTTCATGCAGTCCGGTTGGCTGTTCTGGGCAAGCGCGATGGGAACAAACGCGGCGATTGCAGGCCTTTTGGTCCTGATGTTCTGGGCCGGAGGTTTGGATGTGCTGGTTTATGTTTTCCTACCAACCGTGATGGTGGCAGCCTCAATCGGAGTTTGGCTTTTCTACGTTCAGCATCAGTTCGAGCACACAACCTGGGAGCGCGAAGAGGGTTGGAGCCTTCAGGACGCCGCTTTCTTCGGTAGCTCTCACTATGCACTACCCGCCATCCTGCGCTGGTTTTCCGGCAATATCGGAGTGCACCATGTCCACCACCTGGCCAGTCGCATTCCTTTTTACCGACTGGATGAAGTTTTACGTGACCACGCTGAGTTAAGGGATTGCCAACGCATCACCTTGTTCGAGAGCCTTCATTGCGCACGGCTGCACCTTTGGGATGAAAACAATCAACGCCTGCTTACCTTTTCCGAGGCTTTGTCGAAAACAAAGTCGAGTGAACTGTCAGTTTAATTCGACGCATCTCAGCCAGGTTTCGATAATACCTACACAAGGGGCAGGAATGGCCTCACTCATTGCAGGCTTGATTTGTTCACTCCAAGGACACCCATAGAACCTGAGCGTCTTCCTCACTGGTCGACACACAGCCGTGCCCCATGCTGCTGTCATAATAAAGCGAATCTCCGGCTTTCATCGGCAGCGGGCGATAATGTTCCGAGATGAAAATCAACTCACCTCTTAGGACGTACATGAATTCTTCACCCGAATGGCGAATCCAGGGGTCAAATTCGGAAATATCGCGTGCCCGGATCGTTGCGACGTAGGGCAGCATGCGTTTGCTTGTCAGGTCAGAGCACAACAGCTCGTGCACATAAGTTGCCGTTTCCCGAAATTCGCCCTGCCCCTTTGGCGTAAAATCGCGACGCCCCGTGATCCCGGTTTGACCCGATTGAAAAAACAGTTGCGGCGGCTTCAAGTCCAGCGCCTGGGTCAAACGCCGAACAATTTCGAAGCTGGGTTTGGTCTGATTGTTTTCGATCTTCGACAGGGTCGAGCGACCGATGCCCGCCGCGCGCCCGGCCTCTTCCAGCGTCCAGCCTTTTTCCCGACGCGCTTCGCGGATGGAACGCCCCAAGGCCGCCCCTTCGTCCAGCTCTTCGGGTGGAACACCTTCGTTTCTTTGGTCTTCGCCCATGAAATCCCCCCTGTTCTTTCAAAGTCTACATATTCCCTTAGTTACACGCAACTACGTGAATAGGAGACTTTTATTGACTTAAGGGAATCATTTCCACTATAGGAAACTTAATTTCGGACCGGAGATTCGAAATCAGAGGAGATGACCATGTTCAAAACGTCGCTTACACAGGCCGATCCGACCATCGCTGCATCGATTGCACGCGAGGGCGCACGTCAGGCCGAACAGATCGAACTGATCGCATCAGAGAACATCGTCTCTCAGGCTGTGATTGACGCCCAGGGCTCGGTGCTGACCAACAAATATGCCGAAGGGTATCCCGGTCGCCGCTATTATGGTGGTTGTGAATATGTGGATGAGGTCGAGCAGGAAGCCATCGACCGATTGAAGCAACTGTTTGGCTGTGAATATGCGAACGTTCAGCCGCATTCGGGCGCACAGGCCAACGGAGCAGTCAAACTGGCGCTGCTCAGCCCCGGGGACACCATTCTGGGCATGTCGCTGGACGCGGGCGGTCACCTGACCCACGGCGCGAAACCGGCACAGTCTGGCAAGTGGTTCCGTCCGATCCAGTATGGCCTGACCGAAGCAGGGTTGATCGACTATGATCAAGTTGAAGAACTGGCAAAGGCTGAAAAGCCCCAACTGATCATTGCCGGTGCATCTGCCTATTCGCAAAAAATTGACTTTGCCCGCTTCCGCGCAATTGCCGATGAAGTTGGCGCCTGGTTGCTGGCCGATATGGCTCATATCGCTGGTCTGGTTGCGACCGGCCTGCACCCCTCGCCTATCGGACATGCACATATCGTGACATCGACCACACATAAGACCCTGCGCGGTCCGCGCGGTGGCATCATCCTGACAAATGACGAGGCACTGGCCAAAAAGATCAATTCGGCCGTCTTCCCCGGACTGCAGGGCGGTCCGCTGATGCACGTGATCGCAGGCAAGGCGGTTGCCTTCGGAGAGGCGCTGCAGCCTGAGTTCAAGGAATACATGCAGCGCGTTGTCGACAGCGCCTCAGCTCTGGCGAACGTGATGATGGCACGCGGTTGCGACATCGTCTCGGGTGGCACCGAAAACCACCTGATGCTGGTCGACCTTCGCCCAGTTGGCGTGACCGGCAAGGACGCCGAGGCTGCTTTGGAACGTGCTGGCTTTACCTGCAACAAGAACAGCGTGCCGGGCGACCCTGAAAAGCCCACAATCACCAGCGGTATCCGTCTGGGTACTGCAGCTGGCTGCAGTCGCGGTTTCGGACCGGAAGAGTTCAAACAAATCGGCCACCTGATTGGTGACGTGCTGGATGCGCTGGCAGAGAACCCGAACGGTGATGAGGCCGTCGGAAAAGCAACCCGCGACAAGGTCCGCACCCTGTGCGCAAGCCACCCGATCTACTGAAAGACGACCACATGACCTACGATCTTATCGTTATCGGAGGCGGACCGGGCGGCTATGTCGCCGCGATCCGCGCGGCTCAGCTGGGACTGAAAGTGGCCTGCGTCGAAGGACGCGGGGCACTTGGTGGAACCTGTCTGAATGTGGGATGCATCCCCTCCAAAGCGTTGCTGACCTCCTCGGCCAAGTATGCCGAACTTGCACATCTCTCCTCCCACGGCATTGCGGTCGAGGGGGCCAGCATCGACGTACCCGCGATGATGGGACGCAAAGACAAGATCGTAGGCGACCTGACCAAGGGCATCGCGTTTCTGTTTAAGAAAAACGGTGTTGATCTGATTGAAGGCTGGGCAAGTATTCCTGCGGCCGGTCAGGTCAAGGTGGGCGATGAAGTACATGAAGCCAAGAATATCCTGATCGCCACCGGATCCGAACCGACCTCTTTGCCTGGGATCGAGATTGACGAACAGGACATCCTGAGTTCAACCGGTGCGATTGCGCTCGAAAACGTACCGGAGCATCTGGTTGTGATCGGCGCAGGCGTGATCGGTCTGGAGCTGGGTCAGGTTTGGGCCCGTTTGGGCGCAAAGGTCACCGTGGTCGAGTATCTGGACCGCGTTCTGCCGGGCATTGATGGTGAGATCGCCAAGCTGGCGCAGCGCGCGCTATCCAAGCGTGGGTTGAAATTCCAACTGGGCCGTGCATTGAAATCGGTCGATAAGACTGATGCTGGCCTGACCCTGACCGTTGATCGTGTTGGTAAGGACAAGGAAGAGGTGATCGAGGCCGACAAGGTTCTGATCGCCGTTGGCCGCCGTCCGGTCACCCGTGGGCTGGGCCTGGAAGAACTGGGCGTTGCGGTAAACCAGCGCGGTTTCATCGAGGTGGATGAGACGTTCCAGACCTCGGTTCCCGCAATTTACGCTATTGGCGACTGCGTGCCCGGCCCGATGCTCGCACACAAGGCCGAAGAAGATGGCGTCGCGTGCGTGGAAACTCTGGCAGGTCAAGCTGGTCATGTCGATTACAACACAGTACCGGGCGTCGTCTACACCGACCCCGAGGTCGCGTCAGTTGGTCTGACCGAAGAGGCGCTGAAAGAGGCAGGCACCGAGTACTCGGTCGGAAAGTTCGCCTTCATGGCCAACTCGCGCGCCCGCTCGACCGGCGAAACCGACGGCGCGGTCAAGGTTCTGGCTGATCCGAACGGCAAAATCCTGGGCGCACACATTTGCGGCGCTCATGGTGGTGATCTGATCGCAGAACTGGTTCTGGCCATGACCAAAGGCGCCACCGTCGCCGAGGTCGCCGCCACCTGTCATGCACACCCGGCCATGGGCGAGGCGGTCAAAGAGGCCTGCCTTGACGCCATGGGCCGCGCAATCCACGCCTAAGAGGGAACCGCCAGATGACTATCCAGCTTCGCCCCCGCCACCCGGAAAAAGCCAAGAAGGCTGACAGTGTCATCCCGCGCAAACCCAAGTGGATTCGAAAGAAAAAGGGTGACAGCGCCGAGTATTACGAAACCCGTCGCCTGATGCGCGACCACAATCTGGCAACGGTGTGCGAAGAGGCCGCCTGCCCCAATATCGGTGAGTGCTGGTCCAAGCGTCACGCGACGATGATGATCATGGGTGAGATCTGCACCCGTGGCTGTTCCTTCTGCAACGTGGCCACCGGCCGCCCCGATGCGCTGGACGCGTTTGAGCCGGGTCGGGTTGCAGCGGCGGTCAAGAAACTGGGACTGCGCCATGTGGTGATCACCTCGGTCGATCGCGATGATCTGGCCGATGGCGGAGCGGAACATATCGCCCAGACGATCCGCGCCGTGCGCCATCAGAACCCCGGCACCACGGTCGAGGTTCTGACCCCGGACTTCTTGGGCAAAGGCGACGCTGCCGATATCGTCTTCGAAGCAGCCCCGGACGTGTTCAACCACAATCTGGAAACTGTTCCACACCTTTACCCATCGGTTCGTCCCGGCGCGCGCTACTACACATCGCTGCGGCTGCTGGACGACGCAAAACGCGCAAACCCCGGAATTTTCAGTAAATCTGGTCTTATGGTAGGGTTAGGAGAAACCCTAGACGACGTGCGTCAAGTGATGGACGACCTTCGCGCGGCCAATGTCGATTTTCTGACGGTCGGCCAGTATTTGCAACCGACCCCGAAACACCATCCAATCGACCGTTTCTGGTCACCGGAAGAGTTCGCCCAACTGGAACGGATCGCACGCTCCAAGGGCTTTCTGCACGTGTCGGCCACGCCGCTGACCCGTTCATCGTTCCACGCGGACGAAGATTTCGCTGCTCTCAAGCAAGCCCGCCAGCGGGCCATCGCAAACGGGGCTTAACCAAACGCAAATGGGAGGGAAACCATGGAAGCGTTAAATTCAATCGTAGGGGCCATCAATGGCGTCGTGTGGGGGCCGCTGATGCTGGTCCTCATTCTTGGCGTTGGCTTCTTCCTGCAGGTCGGCCTGAAATTCATGCCGATCCTGCGCATTGGCACAGGCTTTAGCCTGCTATTCAAAGGCCGTGAGGGTCAGGGCGAAGGGCAGATCAGCCCGTTCAACGCGCTGATGACCTCACTGTCGGCGACCATCGGTACAGGTAATATTGCCGGTGTGGCCACTGCTGTCTTCCTGGGCGGTCCAGGCGCATTGTTCTGGATGTGGATGACCGCCCTGGTGGGCATGGCCACCAAATATGCCGAAGCCGTCTGCGCGGTTAAATACCGTGAAAAAGATGAACTGGGCAACTATGTCGGCGGCCCGATGTACTATATCAAAAACGGCCTCGGCGCGAAATGGGCCTGGCTGGGCGTCGCATTCGCCCTGTTCGGCGCAATCGCGGCTTTCGGCATCGGCAACGGTGTTCAGGCCAACGGTGTGGCACAGGTTCTGGAAGCAAACTTCGGCGTAAACACTTCGGTCACCGGAGTTGTTCTGATGGTCCTGACCGCAGCCGTTATCCTGGGTGGCATTACCCGCATCGGTGCAGTTGCCGGTAAGCTGGTTCCGGCCATGGCAATCGCATACATTGTCGCTGGTCTGCTAGTTCTGATCATCAACATCGGCGAAATCGGCAACGCCCTGTCGCTGGTCTTCACCTATGCCTTCACCCCATCCGCCGCCGAAGGTGGCTTCGCAGGCGCAGCCGTCTGGGCCGCTATCCGCTTTGGTGTGGCACGTGGCGTGTTCTCGAACGAAGCTGGTCTGGGCTCGGCTCCGATTGCACACGCAGCGGCTGAGACCAAAGGTCCGGTTAACCAGGGCCTGATCGCGATGCTGGGTACGTTCATCGACACCATCATCGTCTGCTCGATCACCGGTCTGGCGATCATCTCGACAGGCGCATGGACCTCAGGTGAATCGGGCGCTGCCCTGACCTCTCTGGCATTTGCAACCTCTCTGCCGGGCGGTGGTCACCTGATCGCAATCGCGCTGTCGATCTTTGCCTTCACCACCATCCTAGGTTGGTCGTTCTATGGCGAGAAATGCGTCGAGTTCCTGCTGGGTGTCAAATCCCTGCTTCCCTACCGGGTGCTGTGGATCGTCGCGATCTACTTTGGTGCAACCGCGGATCTGGGCTTTGTCTGGCTGCTGGCGGATACGCTGAACGCCATGATGGCAATCCCGAACCTGATCGCCTTGGCCTTGCTGAGCCCGATCGTCTTCAAGCTGACGAAAGAGTTCTTCGCATCGGGCGGTCAGTCCGAAGAGCCCGGCGGCAAGCCTGCCGAATAAACCCGGCCCTGACAAAACGGGGGGCCAAGCCCGGCCCCCCGCCTTTGAAACAAATTCCCCTATCTCGAGGAGAGACGTGATGGCCACGAAAATCCTGCTGCCTATTGATCACACCGACGACCGTTCGTGGAAAAATGCCCTGCCAGTCGCATTGGAACAGGCAAAATTCTACGGTGCCGAATTACACGCGGTTGCCGTCATCCCCGAGATCATCCAGCTGCCGAACCTGCCGGCCAACTATGGCGCCGGTGCCAAAGAGCACGTGCGCAAAGCGGTTCAGGCCATTCTGGATCATGGCAATGCCTCCGACGTGGCAATCCACATTGAAGAAGGCAGCGTTTACCGCGAAATCCTGAAGCTCGCTTACAAAGACGGCTTCGACCTGATCGTCATGGCATCGACCAAAGGCGATTTCCCGAATTATGAGATTGGCCCGAACCTGGCCCGTGTCGTGCGCAACGCGCATTGCACTGTCATGGTTGTTCGCGACCAGTCCCGCTGATTGAAAGGTTAGAACGATGACCACACCGAAACGCACGCCTCTTTATTCACTCCACGTTGAGTTGGGTGGTAAGATGGTTGATTTTGCTGGTTGGGAGATGCCTGTTCAGTATCCTTTGG